>NZ_JBHXRY010000003.1:0-468183 GCF_042714895.1 Nocardia sp. NPDC058666 | reverse complement strand
GCTGCCCGAAACGGCCTGGATCAACCCACCTCCGAAGGAGAACACCGACACAGAACAGGCAGCCTGACCTGTCTCATCAGGATTGACAGATTCCGTACTGCTACGGCATTCCGGACGAACAGCTCAAGCAGTTCTGCCGGGAGAACGCCTGGATCGTGTACCAACAGTGCTTGGGCAACATCTGAGCCCCGACGACGTTTCGAGGGAGATGCTGGTGAGTGAAGAGATCGGTGAAGTGATCGCATCCCGGACTGTTGCCGACGGTGACCGACCCGTGCTGATCGAATTCGGTGCGCCGAAGCCGTCCGATGACGGCTTCAGGTGTGGGTTCCGCATCGAGGGTGTGCGCACGTCCTCGGCATCCGGCGCGGATGCGCTCGCGGCGCTGTATTCGGCATTGATCGAGGTCGGGGCCGAATTGAAGAGTGCCAACGCCGCTGGCGCGAACTTCACGGTATTCGGGCAAAGCGATCTGGGATTTCCAGTGGCGGCATCGGGGTCGGAGGTTAGCCGGTGAACATCGACGATATCGCTGACCCGGTGGCTTCGCGCACCGTCCGCACCGGCGACGGACCGCTGCGCGTCGTCATCGGCCGACCCGGCCCGGATCCGGAACGACCCCGGAACTTCGTCTGCCCGTTCGGTATCGAAGGTCGCCGGGGCGGCTCTGCACCCGGGCTCGATGAAGTTCAGGCCTTGATCAGCGCGATTCAGATCATCGGCGCAGCGCTGGACCTCCCGTCGGATTGGCCGATCGCAGCACCACGCTGACATCGGCGACGAATGACGAACCCGGCCTCACGCCACCAGCGTGGAGCCGGGTTCGGCCGTTCACGAGACAGGCAAACGCGCCCGCGTCATTTGTCGTCACGGGCGGCGTCGGGATCACGGAGCCTGCGGTGTGTGCCGCCGAGATCGGGCAGGTGGAAGGCGTAGTGGCCGTCGATGCCGATGTGGCTTCGGATGAAGGCCGAGAGCCGTTGCGCGTCGGCATCGAGTACCGGATAGCCTTGGGCGCGTAGCTGTTCCAGGGCACGGTTGGTGTAGAACGTATTCCACAGCACCGTGCAGTTGAGCACCAACCCGAGCGCGGAGAGCTGATCTTCCATGCCCTCGTAATAGGTGCGAGTCATCTCCCCTTTCTTTCCGTGGTAGATCCGCCGTCCCAAGTCGTGGCGGCCCTCTACGAGATTGGCCTGAACTTTGCCTTCCCGCCGGTATGGTTCGTCGTCGGCCAGGCGCAGGATGTGCAGGGTTTTGAAGATTCGCCCATAGTGGGCGATGGCTTGCCCTAACGGGGTGGGGTTCCCGTCTCGGGAGATCATGCGGGTCACGTCGTGAGCGGAGACCTCACACTCGTTGATCGACACCGCGACCCGGCACATGTCTTCCCAGTGAGCGGCGATCTTGTCGCTGTCGATGCGGCCCCGCGCGGCCTGATTGAGCGGCCCGTAGTCGGCGCCGGGGTCGAACCGCCACAGCCGCTGATCGGGCAGGTTCGCCAACTGCGGCCGGTACCTCTTGCCGATCAAATGCACCAAACCGAACACGATGTCGGAGTAGGAACCGGTGTCGGTGATGATGTCGTCTGGCCGCGTGCCGCCCTGCTGGAGTTGCACGACGTCGATGAAGTTCAGCGAGTCGCGTGGCGTGCCGGACACCACCTTGGCAGACAGGCCGGCAGACTGGTCGTTGAGCATGTTCAACCAGGTGATGCCCCGTTTGCGGCCGAAGTATTTCGGGTTCGGTCTGGCGTGGATGGTGCGGACCGGGACCACGAACCGGATGCCATCGACCGAGGCGAGCCGCCCGCCGCCCCACAGCTGCGCCAACTCGATCTCGGCCTGGGCCTTTGACCAGCTCGGAGTTGGCGGCGGTCAATGTCTCCAACCGAACGTAGTTCTGTTCGACATGGTGCAGACGGTCCCGCGTCAGCGCGTCCACACCGGGGCTGGTCACCGGCTTGAAACCGACGTTCATCGCGTTCGCGCACAGCACCGCCGCGACCGACAAGCCCAGATCAGCGACACGGGCACCATTGCCGGAAGCGTGGGTGAACGACTCGGCGAAACCGGGCACCCAGGACATGACTTCCAGGACCAGCTCGGGCAGGTCGACCTCGGGCACCATGGCCTCGACCCGCCGGCGCAGATCCACCAGCGACGGCGCGTCCGGTTCGGCCTTCAACGCGGCAAGGTGAAGACGGCCGTTCTCATCGACGGTCGCCGGACCATCGCTGTCCAACCTGGCGGCGACTTCACGGTAGGCGGTGTCCACTGCGGCGGCATGTTCGGCGAGCAACGCCGCGGGATCGCCGGGCAGGTTCAGCGCGTTCATCCCGGCCTCGCGCGATCGTTCCCACGTTGGACCGACGAGCAGTTGGGCGCGCGGGTCGCGCCAGCGCGTGGAGTGCGGGGCAAAGATGTTGCGGTGCTTGAGATGGCGATGGAACTGTTCCAGCAGGCACAGGCTGTAGGCAGCCCGGTCGACCGTTTCCGGTGGCCGACCCTCGCGGTAGACCAGCCTCTTCCACCCGCCGCCGACGAGGTCATGATCGACCTGGCGGGCATCGAGCCAGCTCGCGGGCAGTTTCGACTTCTTCGTCATCAGCTCACCGAGTGTCGTCATCGCTGCCAGCACAGCCGCACCGTCCGCAGCAGCCCCGAACGCCACGGTGCGCATCAGCTGTGGCAGGAATACCCGGACCGTGGCCAGGCGACCGGCCAGCTCTTCGAGGCGTTGCTCGTTGAGCTCGGCGTCATCGACCGGAACGAGCTCATCGATCACCGCGACAGCGGCACGGAGCTCGCTCTTGGTCGCGGTGTTCTCGATCAGATCCCACATCATGTCCAAGCTGAGGTCCGGTTGCACCTCGGTCATCTCCAACAGCACCTTCACCGCCGCAGCGAGCTTGCCCGCATTACGCGAGACCCGCGGGTATCGGTGCAGCTTCTCCTCACGCGAGGCCCGTTCAGCCTTCGACATCAGGTCGGTGACCATCAACAAATCGAACAACTCGAGCACATCGTCAGTTGCTCTGCCGGACAGCGTTTTCACCGTGGCGACCATCACCGCCAGCCGATGGATCCGGGGTTCGAGACGCCGCAGAGCAGGCGCCTTGCTCGACAATCCGTAGGTGGCCAGCCCGATAACCCGACGCTGCGGAACCATCGACACATCCAGGGACTGCCCGCCCAGCGCGATGAGGTCGGCCAACCGGTCCAGTGCCTGCACCATCCCCTTGGAGCTGTTGCGGAACACGCCCTTGCGAAGCCGTTCCAGCTCGCTGACACGGCGTTTGCCCTCGGGCGGTTCCAGCAATGCCAGTAGCGCCGAAGCAGCACCGGCGCATACTTGATCGGTCAGTTGCGCCCACAGCCGTTGATCAGCGGCTTGGCGCCCCTCGGTGACCAACCGTTCCAAAGTCCGGGGACCGGGAAGCAGCGCCTGACGTTTGCGTAACCAGTCGAGCGCGCCGTCGAACGTCGCTTTCGGTCCGTCACCGCTCACCCACGCCTGATCAGCGACCCAGGCCGCCAACTCCGCCTCGACCTCGGAGTAGGAGGTCAGGCCGTACTCGTGCTGGATCTCCCAGGCGTGTTCGAGTTTGGTCTTGTCCCGCTCGGTGTACTGCTTCACGCACGAGGCGTCCTCGATACCCAACTGCTCGGCGAGATAGTCGACCAGCTCAGCGGGCACGTCGAGCGGATCGGCCAGGAACATGCCCAGCTGGCGGACCGTCACGACCTGAAGGGCGAAACCCAATCGGTTGTAGTCGCGGCGTCGACCCGCGATCAGCTTGCGGTCTTCGTCATCGAGGTAGAAGAACCGTTCCAGCTCAACACGAGACAGCGCCCCGAACCGGCCGTAGTCGCCCTCATTGGTCACGACGACATGAAATCACCTGTAGGTCAACGCCGCTGGATGTTTCCGTGCTTAGCGCCGGATTGGGCGGATCTGCTCCCCGACTCCCATACAGCTCGGAAACCGTCAGCCGGTCTCCGAGCCGCGCGAATCCGGCCAGCCGCCGGAATCCGTCACGTTCGAGCGCGGAGACCTTCGACGAGGTTGCCGGATCGGCGAAAAGCCTCACGCCATCGGCGCCATCGGATAGGCCGGCCTCGCGGAGCAGATAGGTCTGACGGTCGGTGCTCTGCTCGTCGGTGGACACCCGCGTGTAGACAAGTTCGGCCATCGCACTGTCGCCTTTCGCCGACCGATTTGGCTTCCATTCACCGTACTGCCTGTCGTCAAACCCTGTCGCCAATCGGGAACGGATTGCATTGGATCGATCGGGCGTTTCCGCAGGGTCCGGCCCGCTCTGAAACCACTTCCAAGCTCTGTCGTCAAAGGGTCCTTTGGCGACACTATCGGACCAGACTGGGAGGTCGTTCGTAACCCGACCTAGACGGAAGTCGCTGAGCGAACGTGTCTCGCAGCGCACTGGAATTCATCCGGTGGGTCGACCGGATGGCTGGCGGTCCTCGATATCCGCACCCCAGCCGACTTGGTGCTCGACCCGCGACCGCGTGTCATGCCACCGAACCGATGCAACGGAATGTGAGTCAGGACACAGCCGATTGGCCAGCAAACCCGCAGGTCCAGCCATTGTCGTTGTTTTTCGCGCGATTACTACCGGAACCCCGTCGTGCAGAAACAACGCGGTCGCGCCGACGAACGCGTCAGCGAGTGTGTCGGCCGCGGTGAGATCGGCCCGTTGGTGGCGCACGCCATCGGGCAGCGCGAACTCCGTGGCGCCGCGCGACACCGCCACCACCTGCTCACCCGCCGCGGCGAGGGCCTGCACGAGGCCGCGTCCAACATTGCCGGTTGCTCCGGTCACTACAATCACGTTCACTCCTGAGTTAGTTGCCTGACTAACTCAACCGTAACCCAAGAACCAGCTCCTTGTCCATAGTTAGCTGCCCAACTCAGTCGAGCCGGACGCGCTCAGCAGCGAACAACCCCGCTCACGGCAGGTCGAGAACCTCTTGCAGACGAGCCGCGAAAGCGACAGGGTCCTGGGCGAATCCGGTGTGGTCGCCGGGAAACTGCACCGGCTCCACGCCCAGTGCCGAAGCCAGTTCGCGGGAGGTGTGGTCGCAGAACTGGCCGGTCGAGTCGGCGCCGATGCCCACGATCACGCGGGTGGGGATCGCGCGCAGCAGCGGCGGGTCCGGGACCCAGCCGGTGGTGTGGCGCAGTTCGTGGGCGAACCAGAAGCGTTCGCTGGCCACCTGCTGGGGGTCGCGGTCGCCGCCGAAGATCTGGGTCAACATCGGTTCGGGGATGGGAATCGAGGCTTGGGCGAAGAACTTTCGCCAGGCACCGATCACGTCACCGGTGTCGTAGGTGGCGATGATGTCCTCGGTCAGCGCGCGGTGGGCGTCGGCATCGGGCAGCAGTTCGCGCAGTGGCGGTTCGTGGGCGACCACGGTGGTGACCAGGTCGGGGTGGGTTTGCGCCAGGGCCAACCCGGTGACGGCGCCGCCACTGGATCCGAACACCACCGCGGGGCCCGTATCCAGGTGGGTGATGAGCCGGGCGAGGTCGTCCGCGCGGGCGAGCACCGTGGAATCCTGGTTCGGTTCGTTCAGGGGGCTGGCGAAGTGGCCGCGCGGGTCGGTGGTGAGCACGGTGTTGGTGGCGGCGAGCTGCTCGGCGGCCCCGGCGAACGAGGCGGCGCTCATCGGGGCGCCGACCAGCACGAGCAGCGGCCCCGACCCGCGGACCTCGTAGTACAGGCGGGCGTCGGGCACCTCGAGGGTGCCGGTGGTGACGGCGGAACTGGCGGTCATGAGGCCCTCTCTCCCGGATGTCGGCTACAGTTGACGTCCTCCCCAGCCCGAAGACCAGGGTTCCTACCAGCGCCACGACGGACGCTCTCGGCGGGTTCCTGTTTCACAGGGGCTCGCTCTCCGCTATGCGGTGAGACTGACAACCCCTCCGCAAGCGTTTCGACTCTCGGCGCGTCCCGCCGCGAGTATGTTCATGGCCGCGTTGAGATCACGGTCGTGAACCGCACCGCACCCACACTTCCAGATTCGCACATGCAACGGCTTCTTCTCGCCCAATACCCCACAGACCGAACACATTCGGGTCGAGGGGAACCAGCGATCCACCTTGACCACCGTCCGGCCATACCGACTGGCCTTCTCCTCCAACATGCGGGTGAACATGCCCCAACCTGCATCGTGGACCGATTTCGCCAGTCGAGTACGCGCGAGACCCTTCACGCTCAAGCCTTCGACGTAGACCGCTTGGTTTTCGCGGATGATCTGCGTCGAATGCTTATGCGCCCAATCCTTGCGTGTATCAGCTACTCGGGCGTGCGCTCTAGCGACCTTCATTCGGGCCTTCAGTCGATTCTTCGAGCCCTTCTCCTTACGTGACAGCCCCTGCTGCACCTTGCGAAGCTTCCGTTCAGCACGCCGCAGAAACCTTGGGTTCTCGATCGTCTTCCCGCTCGACATCACAGCGAACGTGGTCAACCCCAAGTCAATACCGACCTCGGACTCCACAGGCGGCAACGGTTGATCGTCGACCCGAACCACAAACGACGCGACGTATCTGCCCGCCGCATCCTTGATGATCGACACGCTCGAAGGATCGCACGGCAGTACCCGCGACCAACGAACCGCGAGTTCGCCGATCTTCGGCAACCGCAACTTACCGCCGGTCGTGACCGCGAACCGTGAGTTCTTCGTGAACCGGATCGCCTGCCGATTGTCCTTGCGCGACCGAAATCTCGGTCGGCCAACCCTGGCACCCTTGCGCTTACCCGTGGCCGAGGCAAAGAAGTTGCGGAAGGCCGTATTCAGATCAGCCAGTGCCTGCTGCAACACCACCGACGACACTTCTGACAGCCACACCCGTTCCGGCGTGGCCTTCGATGCCGTGAGTCGCTTGGACAGTTCGCCGTCGCTGATCCGCAGCCCAGCCTCGAACGCATCCTGGCGGAGACGGAGCCCGTCGTTGTACACCACCCGTGCACACCCAAACGCGCGGGCCAACGCTACCTGTTGGCCCGGCGTCGGATAGACGCGAAAGTTGTATCGAAGCTCCACAACCTCACTCTATCAATGGCTTATGACCCAATCGAGCGATATAAGACCAGGCAGACACTGTGTTTTCATGCTCCACGCTCACTTGGTTTTTGTCACCAAATATCGGCATGACGTGTTCGATTCGACCCACCTGGAACGGATGGAGGAGATCATGGGCGCGGTGTGCGCGGACTTCGAATGCGAGCTGGTCGAGTTCAATGGTGGGTCCGATCACGTGCACTTGCTGGTGAACTTCCCGCCCAAGGTCGCGTTATCGCGACTGGTGAACAGCCTCAAAGGGGTGTCGTCGCGACGGATTCGCCAAGACTTCCCTGAACTGGTCGACCACTATTGGCGGGGGCGGCGCTTATGGGCGGGTTCGTACTTCGCCGGTTCGGTTGGCGGTGCTCCGGTTTCGTTGATGCGGCGCGATATCGAGCAGCAGGCACACCTAGGCTAGGGCACTACTGACGGCGACGAAGTTCGTCCGCGCGAGCCCGCAATGTCCCGATGACCAGCTCACTGCCCTCGTGCGCCAGGTCCACCACTTCCCGCGCGCTCTTGCGCCCGGCGTCACCCAGGATGCCCGCGAGCGCGCTGCCTGTCCGCCGCGCCGCGACCGACAGCTCGTTGATCAGTTCCCGACCGGGCTCGTATTTGCCCATCTGCTGAAGCTCCATTCGCGGTACATGCCAGCTCGAATACCTGACACCACTGAGCGTACAGTCGTGCACTGAACCTGTGTCAACCCCCGGCCGCTACGATTTCCTCCATGGCGAGCGACAGCGCGCGGGCGTGGAACGACACCGTGATTCGGTCGGAAGCCGACACCGCAGCGGTGGTGCTGGTGCACGAGGTCTTCGGGCTGACCGACAGCATGGTCGACCTCGCCCAACGCCTGTGCGAGGCAACCGAAGCCACGATTTACGTACCGCACCTGCTGGACACCGATCCGTTCGACCGCGCGGACCAGACCATCGCCTACGAACGGTTCATGACCACACTCGGACCCGCCGCCCTGGCGGCCCGCGTCCTGGACTACACCGCCGCCCGACTCGCGAAGCACTACGACGCCGTGTACTGCGTCGGTGTCAGCGTCGGCGCCACCGCCGCGTGGATAGCGTCGGCGAGCGAACAGTTCGACGCCGTGCTCCCGGTCTACGGCTCGCGCATTCGCGACCACCTCGACATCCGCCCAGCAGGCCGCGCACACCTGGTCTTCGCCGAACACGAGCCCAGCTTCGACCCGCACGAACTCGCGCCGTCACTGGCAGCGATCGATCGGGTCAGCGTCGAGGTCGTGCCGTTCGGGCATGGCTTCTGCAGCGCCGACTCGCCCACCTACGCCGAAGCCGGACTGCGGACAGTCCTGGCTGCGGCTCGCACGCTGACCCGCGGACACGTCGACGCCGCGCGACTTCAGTTGTAGGAGTTGGCAACCCCGTCGAGCAGGTGCTCGAGCGTGTCGTAGGCGGGCACATCGACCACGTCGATCAGGTCCGCGGCCACCGGCACCGAACGTTCGGCGGCTACCGAGGTGAACGCTGCGGTGTCGCCGGTGCGGAAGCCGTGTTCGGCGGCCAGGCGACGCAGATCGGCGTTGTCGGTGAGCAGCTTGCCGACCCGGTCGCCGGTGTCGGTCAGTGGGACCAGGGTGTGGCTGGACAGGACCGTGGGGGTCGGGTAGGTCAGCACCATGTCCGGTGTGATCCGGCCGTTGCCCGCCGCTTCGACGTACTGGGCTTCGTAGATGCAGACCAGCGGGGTCGGGCCCATGCCGTTGGTGAGGTACTGGTTGAACGGGCCTTCGCTGCTGTTGTCGGTGTAACCCTGGGCCAGGAACAGTTTCGACAGCGTGGGCAGCACGTGCTGTTCGGCGGTGGCGCCGCGCACGATGGTGTGGTCGTTGGCGACGTAGCCGGCGATCGACAGGTACATCGCCGCGGAGTTGGAGCTGCGCGGGTCGGTGGTCGACACGAGGATGTTCTTGGCCACGGGGTAGGTGGTGTTGTCGGGCAGGTCGTCCCACTGCACGCCGGCCGCGGCCAGCTCCAGATACTTGTCCATGTCGAACGTGGCGACCGGGCCTGGCTTGATCACCCCGGCGGCGGTCAGCAGGTCCGCGATGGGCCGGTAGGTAGCGATGGCGATCGGCGAGGAGAACGGGGTGTACTTGGTGGTGATGTTGCGTTGACGCTGAATGCGTTCCGCGGCCGGAATACTGGACGGGAACGCGAAATCGAAGCCACCGAGGTCCACGGTGGTGGCGATCTGCCGTGAACCCGCCGGTTCGACCTGCACGCGAATACCGTTGTCGGCCAACACTTTCACCACCCGCCCGTCGGCGAAGAACGACATCTTCTCCGACCCGATCACCCCACGCACCACCGTCACCGGCGCGGCAACCGGAGCAGCCGGCGCGTCGGCGGGCTGCAACGCGACACCGGCGACCACCGCCGCCACCACCGCGACAGCGCCGATCGACAACGGCACCACCGCACGCCTGCTCACCCGCCCCCCGCGCGTATTCGACTCCCCCACAACGCTTTCAGCGACAACCACCGCAGGACGCACCGTGGTAGCGGGCGCGGGAACCCGCACCGTCGGGTCGGGATCGGCCAGTTCCCTGCGCACGATCCGCTCGACCAGAATCGGCACGAACTCCCGAATCGGCTTACCGGTGAAACGGTCGTGCGCGGCACCGACCGCGGACTTCACCTGATCCACGGGCACGTCCTCGGACAGATCTTCGACCAAACTCTCGGTCATGCGCCGCATGGCCAGCGTTTCGCGCTGGACGGCATCGGCTGCTACGCCGGGGATTACGCGCGACACCACTGTTCTCCTGGGCTCACCATCGGGTTCGAGGACGCGGCGGCGCCGGTTCCGTGCGCATCGCCGCGGGCCACGCTACCGGCGCCCAGCACAGTTACCCCAGCCGCGACGCGGGGTGCGCGCAGAGTTCAGCGCCGCCTTCACTGCCCGCCATGTCGCGTTGTCCGACAGTTCGCGTAAACCTCCAATGGCGAACTGGCAGTGTGTGATCCGCTACAGCTCGGTCGCGATCCGGCCCGTGGGCACCGGCTCTTCGGTCGCGGCCGACCCGTGCGCCGCCCGCACCGCCGCGCGCCCCAGCCCGCCGGTGAGCAGTTCCATGACACCGATCAGCACCAGCCCCGCACCGGCCATGGTGGCGAGTCCGGTGACCGTCTGGAACGTGACCCCGATGACGATGAGCCCGATCGCGAGGGTGGCCAGCCCGCACAGTTCGTGCATCCACCCGTCGACCACGCTGGTGTCCCACGCAGCCACCAGCGCCTGCACGATCCCGCGGACCGCCCACCCGATGCCGATCCACAGCGCGAGCAGTTCGATATTGCCGCCCCCGAACACCAACGCCGCCAACAGCCCGGTGAGCGCGGCACTGACCAGCACCAACACTCGAAGCAGGAACGCCAACCGCGCCATCAGCGCCAGATACGCCTGCACCGCGGTGCTCAGCACCAACGAGATCCCGAACAGCATGGCCAACGTCGACTCGTTGCGCCCCGGCCACAGCAGCAACGCCACCCCCAGGGCGAACGAGCACCCGCCCGCGACCAGCATCGCGGTGCGGACCCGATCCGCACCGGGGTTCATGCCAGCCGCTCCATCAAATACGGTGCGGTCCGGCTGGCTTTGTCGGCCGCTACCTGTTCCGGTGTCCCCTGCGCCACGATCTGACCTCCCTGCCCGCCACCACCGGGCCCCATGTCGATCACATGGTCGGCACCCGCGACTACGGTCATGTCGTGTTCGACCACGACCACGCTGGCGCCGCTGTCCACGAGCGAATTCAGTTGTGTCATCAGGATATCGGTATCGGCGGGATGTAGTCCGGTGGTTGGTTCGTCGAGTAGGTAAACCGTGTTGTTGCGTCGTGCTCGCTGCAGTTCGGTGGCCAGCTTCACCCGTTGTGCTTCGCCGCCGGACAGTTCGGTGGCCGGTTGGCCCAGGCGCAGGTAGCCGAGGCCGACGTCGCGCAGGGTCTGCAGGGCGCGCGCGACCACGGGCACGTCGGCGAGGAATTCGGTGGCCTTGTCCACGGTCATGTCCAACACTTCGGCGATGGTGGTGTCGCGGTAGGTGATTTCCAGGGTTTCGGGGTTGTAGCGCGCGCCGTGACACGACGGGCACGGGCTGTAGGTGCTGGGCAGAAACAGCAGTTCCACGGTGATGTACCCCTCGCCCTGACAGGTGGGGCAGCGTCCTTCGGCGACGTTGAACGAGAACCGGCCCACCCCGTAGCCGCGGGCTTTGGCGGCGTCGGTGGCGGCGAACAGTTTGCGCACAGTGTCGAACAGGCCGGTGTAGGTGGCCAGGTTCGAGCGGGGGGTGCGTCCGATGGGCGCCTGGTCGACGTCGACCACCCGCACGATGTTCGGGTCGGCTTCGGCGGCGGTGGATACCGCGTGCAGCAGTGTCGATTTGCCGGACCCGGACACGCCGGTGATCGCGGTGAACACGCCGAGCGGGATGTCGGCGTCGAGGTCGACGAGGTTGTGGCTGGTCACCCCGCGCAACTCGAGTTCGCCTTTGGGGGTGCGGGCGGCGCGCGGGGGGCGCACGATCTCGTCGAACAGGTAGGGCCTGGTCACCGAATCCGCGACGTCACGCAACCCCTCGACTTCGCCGGAATACAGCACCTTGCCGCCGTGCACGCCGGCGCCGGGACCGATGTCGATGAGCCAGTCGGCTTCGCGGACCACGTCCAGATCGTGTTCGACCAGGAACACGCTGTTGCCCGAATCTTTCAGTCGGCCCAGCACTTTGGTCAGTGCGGCGGTGTCTGCGGGGTGCAGACCCGCGGACGGTTCGTCGAGGATGTAGACCACACCGAACAGTCCCGACCGCAGCTGTCCGGCCAGCCGTAATCGTTGCAGTTCACCGCCCGACAGGGTCGGGCTCTCGCGGTCGACGCTGAGATAACCGAGCCCGAGTTCGATCAGCACGTCGATGCGCGAGGTCAGGTCCTGGGTGAGCACGCCCAACGCTTCGGTGCCGGGGGTGTAGGGCCGCAGCACTTCGACCAGGTCGCTCAGTGGCATTTCGGCCAGTTCGGTGATGTTGTGACCGGCGAACGTCACCGCGAGCGCTTCGGGTTTGAGGCGGCGGCCGTCGCACAGCGGGCAGACCTCGGTGTGCAGGTATTCCGCGGCGCGGGCCTTGGTGGCCTCGCTCTTGGATTCGGCGTGCGAGCGCAGCAGCAACTGTTTGGCACCGGTGTAGGTGCCCTGGTAGGTGCGATGGATGCGGTGCGGTTCGCGGATCGGGTCGACGGTGACCACCGGTTTGTCCTCGGTGAACAGGATCCATTCGCGCGCCGCGGGCGACAGTTCGCGCCACGGGATGTCGATGTCGTAGCCCAGCGCGCCCAGCACATCGCGCAGATTCTTGCCCTGCCACGCGCCCGGCCACGAGGCGATCGCACCCTCGCGGATGCTCAGCGACGGGTCGGGCACCATCGACGCCTCGGTGGCTTCGTGGACCACGCCCTGGCCGTGGCAGCGCGGGCACGCGCCTTCGACGGTGTTGGGTGAGAACGCGTCGGAATACAGCCGGTTGGTGCCCTCGGGATAGTGGCCGGGGCCTGTTCTGGCCGGACCTTCGGGATAGTCACCTTCGCGCGACATGAGCAGCCGCAGCGTGTTCGAAATGGCGGTGACCGTGCCCACAGTCGACCGCGACGACGGCGACGACCTGCGTTGCGCCAGGGCTACGGTCGGCGGCAATCCGGTCACGGTGTCGACATCGGGGGCTTCCACCTGGTGCAGCAACCGTCGGGCATACGGTGCCACCGACTCCAGATAGCGGCGTTGCGACTCCGCGTACAGCGTGCCGAACGCCAGCGACGACTTGCCCGAACCCGAGACGCCGGTGAAGGCGACCAGGGCGTTTCGGGGCATGTCCGCGTCGACGTCACGCAGATTGTGGACCCGGGCGCCACGCACCCGAACCGAAGAATCGACCTCGTGCGAATCCACAGCTACCTACGCTACCCGTCGGCAGTGCCACAACGACATGTATGCGCCCGTTTCAGAAGAACCAGCCCAGCTCCGGTGACCGGTCGGCGGTGAACGCGTAGTCGAACGCGGGTAGCACCGCGGGGTCGTCCACGCGCAGACGGTTGGCGGCGGCGAAGGTGTTCGCGCGCAGGCCGCCGAAGTAGATCCCGCCCAGGACGTTGATATCGCAGGCCAGCGCGGGCTCTCGGGTGGTGGGTTCGCAGTCGGCGATGCCGTCGCGGATGCGCAGGGCGAAGGTGCCGCCCGCGTCGCGGAACGGATCGTGCACCGCGATCACCGTGTCGAGGTCGGCCCGGTACGTGCGGGCGGTCAGCGCGGCGGGGATGTCCATGATCCGCGCCCACAGGGCGTCACCGCGATTGGTCAGCTGGACCGCGCGCGGGTCGGTGAGCATGTACGGCAGCGGATCGTCTTCGACCATCGGGGCTTCGACGACGTCGACCAGGTCCAGGCCGAGCAGCACCCGCCACAGCGCGGCGTGCGCGTCGGACGTCACGGCCCGGAATTCCCACACCGACGCGACCCCGCGACCCTCCCGCGAGGATCGTCGATACAGCGCGTACCCGTCGGCGTGCAGCAGCACGAACAGCGAGGTCGTGCCCTGCCGATGACGTTCGATATCGGCGAAGAACATGTCCCACTTCGCCTCCGGACGTTCCTGCGCCGCCGGTGTGACCAGCTGCCACCGCTGGTAGATCTCGCGAATGCGCGGCGCGGCATCGGACAGGGTCTCCAACGTGACACCACCGGGATCCGGTGTGGTGGAACGGAATTCGACCCGCCGAGTATCGATGGACACCGAAGTATCGACCACGGTCACCTCATACCCGAACCGCCCGTAGATCGTGGCCTCACTGGCGGTGAAGATCGTCAACGGCAACCCCTGCGCTTCGGTCCGCTCGTGCTGAGCCCGATACAGCTCCCGCAAAATCCCCCGCCGCCGATGCGTCGGCGCCACCGCAACTCCCGCCACCCCACACGCGCGCACCGCCCGCTCCCCCGGCACGGTCACCGTCATCGTCAGATCCACCGTGTGCCCCACCACCCGCCCGTCATCCACCGCAACCAACGCCCGCTCCACCGGAAAAACCTTCCCCTGAAACTCCTTCTCATCACCCCCGAACCGAAACCCGAACCCGGCCTCTTTCAACTCCGTGATCGCCGCCGAATCCCCTGCGGTAGCCGACCGAACGGAAAAACTTCTCGTCGATGCCATCCCCGTACCTTCCCACGCCACCGCAGGGCAGCACATCTGGTTTTCGAAGTCGTTCGCCGTCAGCCTTTCGCGGTCATCGCGCGTAGGTCGGGCAAGGTGCCGATGCGCTGGGTGGTGGGGCGGCCGGGTGCGGGGGTTTGGGGAGAGCCGGTGGTGCGCAGCAGGGTTCGGATCTGGTCCGGGGTGGCGCGGTGGGTGGTGCGCATGCCCTGGTAGGCGGCGATGGCGCCCACGACGATCGGGGAGGCGCTGGAGGTGCCGCTGAATTGGTCGGTGTACCAGAGGTCTTCGTCGGGGCCGCCCTGCAGGTCGCCGTAGCCGGTGGTGGTGACTTCGCGGCCCCAGCCCTGCGCGTCCAGGCGGGTGCCGTGGTTGGAGAAGTCGAGGCGGGAGCGGGCGGGGCCGTGGTCGCGGCCGTGCAGGCCGGGAGGTGGGGCGCCCGCGCCGACCACGATGGCGCCGGAGTCGACCGTGCGGAACGGGTTGCGCCAGGTGGCGGGGAAGTCGGCGGGGCGGGTGTTGTAGAGAGGGTCGTCGAGGTTTTCGGCGCCGTTGCCCGCGGCTTCCACGACGATGATGCCGCGGCTGACGGCGTAGCGGATGGCGGCGAAGTCGTCGGGCCACCATTCCACGGCGATGTAGCCGCGTTGGTCGGGGGTGCCCTGGTAGTTCAATCGTGGTCCGGGACGGTGCAATTCGATCAGCACGATGTCGCCGGGGTTCAGGGCGTCCGCGGCGGAGCGGATCGCCGCGGCCGAGCCGATGCCGAAGACCGAGATGGCGCGGATGTGGGCTTCGGGTGCGATGCCGGTGATGCCGAAGGGGTTCAGGTCGCCGCTGATCTCCCCCGCGACGGCGGTGCCGTGGTTGCGCCAGCCCACGTCGTCGGACGCGGTGCCGCCGATCATGCCGCCCTGGTTGTGTCGCAGGTCCTCATGGGTGAACCGCCACGCGCCTTCCACGTCGATCACCCGCACGCCGGTACCCAGCCCGCCGGGTCGGCCGTGCGCCCACACCGCGTCGATGCCGGTCGGGGCCGCGTCCAGGTAGGCCTGTCGGACTCGGTAGTCGGGAGTCACCGACGGGGCCTGTGTGGCAACAGTATTCACCGCCATGGGTGCCAATGGCGGTTCGGCGGCGGGCTTCACATAGGCGGCCGCGACGGTGTCGTCCTCGCGCAACCGGTGCGCGAGTTCACCGAGGTCACCCAGTTCGCCGCGCACGAAGTAGTAACTGAGATACTCGCCCGTGACAGGCGCCTGCGAGGTGTCGGCCAGTCGAGCCGCGAGGCGATTGTCCGGACCGAAGATCGGCACCAAATGTGCTGACGCGGGCAACATTTCGTCGACGTGACCGCGCACGGATCTGTTCTCCCGCAACGCGATCGGGGTGATCTCGGGCCCCGTCGGCACCGTGACAACGACGAGTTCACCCGGCGGGGTCGCGGGCGCGGGCACCTGTGATCGCGGCTGCCTGCTGGATCGAGTGGAGGCCATGAGTATCAGTCAACCGTGCCGCGGATCAGCCCGCCACCGTTCTGCCACACCAGCATTGACGACACGCCGTCACCACAGCGCGGCGACAACCCCCACCCCGGCGATCGCCGCGACATACACCAGCACCAACCGCGTGTCGCGCAACCAGCACCGACTGCGCCGCAACCCAGCGCGCCACGCCCGCCAATATCCCACGAACGCCAGCGCGCCGAACCCGACCACCGCCCACGGCCCGATCAACCACGTCAGCAACGCGACAGTGGCCACCACACACAACGTCAACGGGTCATGCGGTTGCTGTCCGCGCACCGCTTCCTCGTAGTAGACCCCGCCCTGACTCACCGCACCTCCACAGGCAACAACGCCCGCCCCGACGGCGCCGCCGCGGACAACCGTTGCGCGGACAACGCCGGCCACGCCTGCACCGCGCAGAACGGCGCGCACTGATCGGCGTCGGCGCGGGTGCCCACGTGCACGCAACACTGGGTGAGCCGTTCCTCGATCATGGTCGACATGTCCATGAACGGTTTCACCGTCACCCGCACGACCCGTTCGCCCAACAGTGTCCGCAACCGTTTACGCCGTCCCGGCAGCGCCGAGGACGCCAACGTCAACAGGGTCGACATCCCCACATCGCAGTTCTCGCAAATGTTCTGCCACACCTTCCCGATCTCCGGGTGCGACAGCGACGACTGCTCCGACAGCAACCCCAGCAGCGATTCCCGCACCGCCAACCGCAGTTCGGCCGGCAGCGACGAGTCCGCGATCCGGTTCGACACCAGGCCCAGTTGTTGCTTCAACCTGTCGTGGCCGATCAGCGAGACCAGCGACCGCCAGTCCCCCGCGTCGTCGCGCAGCAGGTAGCCCACCGAGCAGCAGTGCGGGTGCGAGCACGGCAGGGCGGTCAGGTCACGCCAGGTCACCAGGCCGTCGGTTTGCGGGCCGAGTCTGCGCAGCACGCCGGTGTGGGTGAGCCGGTTCATCGGATCGATGACTCCCGAACGGCCGGAACCGAATTGCGGTTGGATGGACACACCGCCCACAAACGGTGTGTCCGTGGCGGTGCGCAGTACGGCACCGATCTCGTCGTCGTTCACGCCCAGCGCCACCGTCATCACCAAGGTGGTGAAGATGGCGTTCGAGGAAAGCCTGTGCAGTGCTTGCTGTTTGCGCACCCGAAGGTCGCCGCCGCGGTGATGGCGGGAGGCCTGCGCGGTCTCCCCGTCATACTGCAGATACACCTCGACCCGGTCGCGGTGTTCACGCAACAGCGCCACCAGGTCGTCATCGATGGCGATGCGTAAGCCGTTGGTGTTGAGCAGGATTCGGGTGATGGGTCGCGCGGTCAGTTCCGCGAGCAACCTCGCCAACTGCGGATGCAGGGTCGGTTCACCACCGCTGAGCATCAGCACGTCCAGGCGCCCGTTCTCGCGGGCCAGTCGCTGATCGACGTTGGCGAGCACGTCGTCCACCGACACCACACCCCGCAGCTCGGGCGAGGAATCGGCGAAACAGGTGGGGCAGCGCAGGTTACAGCTGTCGATGATGTCTTCGAGGAGGATGCAGGTGTGCTGGGTCTGCATCTCGGGCAGTCCACGCAGGTAGGCCGAGGGCACCGGATCGAAATTGCCCGCGACGTCGGGCAGGTGGGCTTTGGTGGGCGCGGTCCATTCTTCGAGGTAGGCGAGGATTTCGGGGTCCTCGTCGTAGAGGGTGCGGATCATGCCGTGCCGCGCGCAGCCTCGTTCGAGGAACACCTTCCCGTCACGTTCGGCCAACCACCCTGACAGCCGCGCGACTTCGGGTAGAGGTGTGTCGGGGTGTTCGTCGTGGCAGCGCGGGCAGAACGCGGTGACATACCGCAGGATCCGGTCGCCCCGCAACGGCATTCCGCTCATAACCCGATCCCTATCCCGAGGACGCCCGTGTACAGCTCCGGGTTGAGGGCGGTGCACAACCCTGCGGTGAACACGGTGACCAGTGACCAGCCGATCATCAATCCCAGCCCGAACCCTTTGGGCGCCGCCTTCTTCCGCCGGATCAACAACCAGCCACCGACGAACGCTGACGCCGCGCTGGCCACCGCCATGAGCCCGAACAGCGCCTTGCTCACGGTGTTGTCGTTGATAGAACTGGCCACCATGAGCACGAAGAATCCCGCTATCGCGTTGACCACGATGAACGCCATCGCGCCTGCCAACGCCATCGCCGCGACCTGACCACCCTGCCCCGGCGGCTTGCCGCCCTGATGCGGAGGCGGTGGTGGCATGTTCGGTGGTGGTCCGGGAGGAAAATTCATGCCACGACCTTTCGTCGAAGTACCCCGTCGTAATTCCCGCGCCGATAACCGATAGTCCACCGCACCGCGACCAACACCAACCCCGGCAGCAGAAACCATTGCGGGCGCGTCAGATCCAGCCACACCGTGTCGTTGGCCCGCATGAATTCCACCAGGAACCGGAAGATCGCATACGCCCCGACATACAGCGTGAACAGCTCCCCCGGTGTGCTGATCCGGTCTCGCAACCACCACAGCGCACCGAAAGCGGCCAGCTGAAACACTATTTCGTACACGAAACTGGGGTGCATCGCCACACCGGCCACGCACCCGGCACACTGTGGCACCGTCGCGGGCGCGTGAATCCCCCACGGCAGGTCCGTCGGCCGCCCCGGCGCCTCGGTGAGCAGGCACCCGATGCGCCCCACCGCCATCCCCAACGCCACCGCGGGCGCGAACAGATCACCGGTGCGTTCCCGATAGCCGATGATCTTCTTCGCGATCAACACACCCGCATACGCTCCGAGCAGCCCGCCCAGCACACTGCGCGCCCCGAACATCCAACTCTCGTACGGATCCAGCGTTTCGGCCAGGCTCGTCAACCGCATCCCGATCGCCCCGCCGACCAACGCCCCGGTGACCGCCACCAGGGACTCTTCCCGCAGCGCGTCACGTCGCCGGCATTCGCCGAAGAACACCACTGCGGCCACGGTCACGCCGAGCGCGACGAAGAACCCGTGCGTCGGGATTCCCCACATCAGCTGCGGCACCATAGCGAAAGACTAACGGGCCGCGGTTCGGGTACTACCCTGTTCGTCGGTGAACCACAGTGCGACAGTGAATGTTCCATTTAGAATGGTGCACAGTGAGTTTCTCGATCACCCAGGTGCCGATCCTCGGGTACCAGCGTAAACAGTGTGACCGTTCCACCAGCTCGGGAATTCCATCGGATACGCAAGTCAACAGGGGGTCCATCATGTCTACAGCTGTCGATTTCGCGGCGCGGCTCATCGATCCGCGCGCGATCGCCGCGGCCGGTCATTCGGCGGTGCTGGCCTACATCTCACCCAGCAGGCCCGGCGCGAACTTCGGTGCCAAGCCGATCACCGCCGACTACGCTCGCGCGCTGACCGCCGCGGGCCTGGACATCGTGTCCATCTGGCAGTACGGCAAACCCGGCGACCCGACCCCGTCGGACTGGACCACCGGTTTCGACGGCGGCCGCCGGATGGCCGAGCAGGCCTTGGCCACGCATCTCGCCGTGGGCGCACCGCGGCACGCGCCGATCTTCTTCGCGGTCGACGAGGACATCACCCTGTCGCAGTGGAACGGCGCGGCCGTGGAGTTCTTCCGCGGCGTGAACTCGATACTGGGCAGGGAATGGACCGGGATCTACGGGCACGCCCGAGTGTGTGCGTGGGCGATCGAAGACGGGGTGATCGGCGCGCGCGGGGATTTCAGTTGGGCGTGGCAGACGCGGGCATGGTCGGGCACCGAACGGGAACCGCGCGCGGTGCTCTACCAGCGGGTGATCGACACCCCGAGCAATCCCGGTCCGTTGATCGACGGCACCCGCGTGGACGTCAACGACATCCTCGCGGCCGATTTCGGGCAGTGGGCCCTGGACCGTCCGGTGACCGTGGCCCCGCAGTTCACCGAAATCGACCGCTTCGGACCCTCGCATTCCCCGCGCGACGGCGCCAGGGTCACCAACTTCCTGCTGCACACCCAGGAAGGCAACGGCACCGCCGAATCCCTTGCCGCCTACCTGAACAACCCCGACAACGGAGTGTCCTATCACTACACGCTGCGTGACGCGGTGGTCGTGCGGGTGGTGCCCGAGGAGCTGGCGGCGTGGTCGGTGCTGTCGGCGAACCCGTTCACGGTGAATCTGTGTTTCGCGGGTAGTCGGGTCGCGTGGTCGCGGCAGCAGTGGCTGGCCATCGACGGTGATCTGCGGATCGCGGCGTATATCGCGGTGCGCAGCGCGCACCGGCACGGGCATTCGACCCGGGTGATCGCCCCGGATTACCACGTCGCCGACGGTATTTCCGATCACCAGTATGTGACTCGGGCGCTGGGGATCGGTTCGCATACCGATGTGGGCCCGAACTTTCCGTGGGATGTGTTCGCCGCGCACGTCGCGTCCTTCGCCGGTGGTGGCGGTGGGGCGCAGACCGCGATCGATGTGCGGGCGGCGGCATCGACGTGGTTGGGTGCGCGGCGCACCGACGGCGAACTCGCCACTCCCGACGGAGTGGGTCGCTTCGCCGAATTCGAGAACGGTTATGTGTATTGGCATCCGACCACCGACGCCCACGCCATCCCGACTGCGGTGATGTCCAAATACGCCGAGTTAGGCTGGGAGACAGGCCCTTTGGGATACCCCGTCGCCGAACATGCGGCCTTGCCCGACCCGCGAGGCACCGGCCCCGGTCTGGCCCAGGCCTTCCAGGGCGGCACCGTGTATCGGCGCGCGAACCAACCCGCGTACTGGGTGCACGGCGCGATCGGTGACCGGTGGGCGGCAGCGGGGCACGAGAACGGCGAGCTCGGCTGGCCCACCTCCGACGAAACCACCCACGACGACGGGGTCTACCAGGCGTTCGAGTTCGGCCGGATCTACTGGGTGCCCGAACAGATCGTGGCGCTGCGCAATTCCGGCGAGCCTGACACTCCGCTGGCTAGGCCTGCGTGAGCGGTCAGGCCAGCAGCAGCGCGAGCGTGGTGGCGGCGGCGCCCAGTACCAGCGCCGCGACCACCAGGATCGCGATAAACCGGATCCGCGACGACGGGCCGGTGTAGGTGTCGGTCTCGTCGGCATTGAGCATGTCGTCGATGTCGATGGCGGCGAACTCACGCGTGGATTCGAGAGGGCCGGGCTGCTCGGTCATGTGCGTACGGTAGTCCAGGCCGTCGCTTCCCGCCCCCTCAACCCCGCTCATGTCTGCGACACCGGGGTGCGCGCGGCAGCGAGAAGCTCGTCCAGTTGCGCTTCGGCCCGTTCTGCACGGGCCAGAGTCTGCTGGCGGGCGTCGTCGAGCACGGCCCACCGTTCCGCGGCTTCAGCACGAACCTGTTCGAGCGCGGCCGCTGCTTCGTCCCGACGCAACTGCGTTTCGGCAGTAGTGGTTCGGCGCAGTTCCGCGAGTTCAGCGCGGGTGCGGTCGAGCTCGCCACGCACAGTATCGAGTTCGGTGCGCGCCCGCCGCCATTCCTCGCGCGCTTCGGCCGCCGCCTCGACACGTTCGGCGGTGGCAAGTTCGGCACGTTCGGTCGCGCGATCGGCATCAGCGGCCCGCTGAACCGCCAAGTCACGTTCGGCATTGGCGGCGGCGATCCGCGCTTCGGCCTCTCGCCGCTGATGCGCGATCT
This sequence comes from Nocardia sp. NPDC058666, assembly GCF_042714895.1. Taxonomy (NCBI): domain Bacteria; kingdom Bacillati; phylum Actinomycetota; class Actinomycetes; order Mycobacteriales; family Nocardiaceae; genus Nocardia; species Nocardia sp. NPDC058666. The sequence continues at coordinate 446,707 of NZ_JBHXRY010000003.1, read as the reverse complement.
CCGCGTCCGCCCGCTGCTGCGCGCGAGCAACAGCGTCGTCGGCCTCCTGTTTCGCCTTCTCGGTCTCATCGGCTGCTTGCCGCTGCGCCGCCCGCACCAGTTCCTCGGCCTCACTGCGCGCCGCGAACACATCCTCGGCCGCCTGCCGAGTGAGCCCATCCACCGAGGCCACCACCTCATCCCGGGCCGCGAGCGCCTCCTCCACCGCCTTCTCGGCCTTCTCCGCGGCAGCCACCGCCTCCTCGGCCACCGATTCCGCCAGCGCCCGAGCCTGTTCGGTCTCCCGCCGCGACTGCTCCGCCGCCACCGCAGCCATCTCCGCCTCGGCAATCCGCCGAGCAGCATCCGCCTGCACAGCCTGGACCTGCGCCTCAGCCACCGACGGATCCCCGATCGTCTGCAACTCAGCCACGGCCGCGGTCAACGTAGTCCCCAACTGCTCAGCCAACCCCCGAAACTGCCCGAGCAACTCATCGGCCCGCAACCGAGCCACGGTCACCGGTCCCTGAGCCGTCACAGTGACAGCAGCCGTCGCACTCTCGGACTCCTGTTGTTCCCGTTGCCTTTCCCGCCAAGCCCGCCACCGAGTGTGGTCCGGATGATCACAGTATTCCGACGGCCGCCCCGGCCCACCCCCACGAGTAATAGGACGGGCACACCCTGGGTAGTTGCATACGCTCGACACCGCTGAATCGTAGCGTTGGTTTCGTCATTCCGTTACGTATCAGACGAAACGAAACCCGTGTCGCCCCTTGAAGAGTCAAATCTCTAGCCCACCATCCTGACCCCCGATAAGTGAACATTATCGGCGGTCAGGATCTCAGCCCGTCCTGAATGACCTTGATATATTTACGTTTACGTTTGGTAACATCCAACGCAACGTAATGGCTACGAAACCCCGCGAAAACTGTGCTCGCCTGTACGGACGTACCACTGGTGTCGGTTTCCAACTGAGTTGGCAATTTCTCACGTAGTTGGCAATCCAATGGCTCGCGGACGGTCGAAACAGCCAGATGTTTGCGTGGCTCGAGGACGTCGGCTTCGTCGTCGAGGCATCGCCGCGGTGCCAACTTGTGGTGATTACTTGGACTGCTGCGGACCGACCGCTGCCGGTGGTAGGACACGCGCTGTTGAGACCGCGAAGTCGGATGTGAGCGGAGGATCCTGGCGGCGCGGTAGCAACAGCGGGCTGGCCAGGATCAGTAGTCCTGCAACCGCGATGGCGGTGCGGGGACTGGTTGCGGCGGCGAGTAGTCCGCCGAGTGCGCTGAGGACGGCGATGGCGGCGCTGTTGCTGATCGACCACGCCATCAGGGTGCGCGCGATGCGCTCGTTGGGGGTGTGTTCGAGTCGATAGGTGGCGAGCACCGGGGTGTAAATGCTCATGCTGACGATGATCGCGAGCTCGACAACGATCACCGTCGCGAGGCCGACGACACCGGGCTGGACGAAGGCGAGGCCGATCAGCCAGACCGCGCGCAGCGTGCCGACGATACGAAGAATTCGGTATCGGCCATACCGTGTTACGACACGGCTGGCAAGGCGTGAGCCGATGAGCCCGCCGAGGCAGGGGGCGGCGAAGGCGAGACCGTACTGCCAGGGTGAGAATCCGAGCTGGCGCAGCAGCAACACCGCCAGCAGTGGCTCGGTCGCCATGATCAGTCCGCTGACGAGCAGCTGATTGAGGTAAAGCGATCGTAAGCCGCTGTGGGACAGGATATGCCGCCATCCATCGAGCAACTCCCCTGCCCGCACCTGGCGTTTGGCGGTACGATCCGGGTGTTCTCCGCGGCCACAGATCATCGTGAGCCCTAGCGCGGAGAGTAGGTAGCTGAGCGCGTCGACCATCACGGTGATGACCGGACCGAAAAGGCCGATCGCCGCGCCGCCCAGTGGTGGACCGACGGCAATGGAACTCCAGTTCGTCGATTCAAATCGCGCGTTGGCCACAAGTAGGTCGTCCTGCCGGACAAGGGCTTTCAGGTACGCGCCGCTCGCCGCGCCGAAGGCGATCTTGGCTGCAGCGACCACGACCGAGACGACCAGCAACTGAACGAAACTGAGCCGACCGAAGGCGTAGGCGACCGGGATCGTCATCATGACCGCGAACCGCGCCAGGTCCATCGTGATCATCACCGGTCGCTTGCGGCGAAACTCCAACCAGGGCCCCAGCGGCAACGCGACCAGCGCGCCCACCGCCGGTCCCACCGCTGACAGTGTGGACACCTGAACGGGGCTGGCGTCCAACACCAGCACGGCGATCAGCGGTAACGCGCCGAATCCCAGTCCGGAGCCGTAGGCACTGACCGCATATGACGCCCACAGCCAGCCGAACTGACGACCCAACGACCTTCCGTGCACAAGCTCCATGCCTTCCGCTTCGAACAACTCGCTGTTGATCGCAGTGATCAAAGCAAGGTCGATGAGGCGTAATCAAACAACGGAGCTGGTGGCGAGCCACAACCGAATGTTGTGCCCGTAGGGTTGCCGTGTGGATCTCAACGCCGTGCGCACCTTTGTCGCCGCCGCGGACACAGGCCAGTTCCAAGAGGCCGCCGCCGTGCTGTCGATCACTCAGCAAGCGGTCTCCAAGCGCATTGCGGCTCTGGAGAAATATCTGGATGTCCGCTTGTTCGCCCGTACGGCCCGCGGCGCTCAGCTCACCATCGACGGCCAGGCGTTCCTGCCGCACGCCCGTGAACTGCTTCGTGTCGCCGAACGCGCCGACGCCTCCGTGCGCCCTGGTCGGCGCGCGCTGCGTGTCGATATCGTCGCCCGGCGGATCGCACCGGCGGGGCTTCTCCAGGACTTCCACCGCATGCATCCCGACATAGAGCTGGACCTCATCACCCTCGACGCCGACGTCACCGCGGCGATCGCCGCAATCGAAGCCGGAACGATCGACGCAACCTTCCACGCCGTCCCCCTGCACCAGCATCTGCCCAAGATGATCAGCACTGCCCGAGTTCTCGACGAGCCGCACCAACTGCTCGTCGGCCCCCGCCACCCGCTCGCAAACGCCGTCGCCGTCACGCCCTCACAACTGGCCGGACACAGAATCTGGATGCCCGGCCTGCCGTCGCGCGGCGAGGTGGCCGACTACTACGCCGAACTCACCACCACCTTCGAGTTCACCATCGACGCACTCGGCCCTGTCTTCGCGAAAGAGGCCCTGCTGGAGGAGATCGCCGACTCAGCCGACCTGGCGACCCTGGTCGGCGAAGGCACACGATATCTGTGGCCGGACAGCTACGATCTGCGGCGCATACCGCTGCATAACCCGACACCGGTCTACCCGATGTCGATAATCTGGCGCGACGACAATCAGCATCCCGCACTCACCACACTCCGCGACTACCTCGACTCCACGCGAGCGTGCGCACCCGACACCGAGGTCTGGACACCAGCGTGGACCGCAGCGCATCCCGCACACACGGCGGCCTCCCGCTGATCGGCAATATCCACGGACCGTTCGTAGCTGCGCTGTGAACCCCCTGATCCGCGACGTGCGACGGTCCAGAATCAACGCGACGAAGCAAACGAACTACCCAGGCCAACAACACTATTGAGAGCAATTGGCCAACCGATAGGTTTCGGCTCAATCACGCGGCCAAGACCCGCCTCGCCCGCAGTATTCCCATGCCAGCGAACGAACTGTCAATTCCCAGCTCAGAGCATTCCGAGGATGACAGATCAGATGACAACCGACAGTAAGGGCACATCGCTGTCGCCAACATCGTGTCGGTCGCGGAACTCGACTATCGGGGCAGCGATCATGGAGTGCGCCCGAACGTGGTGCGCGAATCCGGTTCAGTGACAGGAGTACACCGTGTCTGAGTACGACGTACGCATGATCATCTTGTCGACCGACGACCTGGACGAGTCGATCGAGTTCTACAGCGAGACCCTCGGAATGCCGCTGAAGTTCCGCGACGGCGCGCACTTCGCCGCTCTCGACGGCGGCCCGGTCACCCTCGCGCTGGCCACCGCGGTCGACCATCCGGTGCCCGGCCAGATCGTCGTCGGCATCAAAACCGCGGATGTCGACGCCGCCGCGAAGGCTGTCGAGTCCGGCGGCGGCGCCATTATCAGGGGCCCCTACGACGACGCGCACGAGCGCCGGGCCGTGGTCTACGACAACAAAGGCAACGCGCTGGTGTTCTACAGCCCGCTGCCCCGGTGAGGGACTGACCCCCATGTGCCACTACTGCGGGTGCCGCGATATTCCGTTGATCAAGGAGTTCATCGCCGAGCACGAGTCGATCGTCAACCTCGCCGGCGATATCCGGCGCGCACTCGAACGTGGCGAGATCCCTGGTGCGCAACGCGACCTGCTGCGACTGCGGCAGGAACTGCGCGAGCACTGGGCAGGCGAGGAGCAAGGGCTGTTCACCGTCATGCGAGCGGAGCCGGAGTGCACCGACTACGTCGACGCCTTGGAGCTCGAGCATCGGGAGATGGCCGCGATAGTGGCCGAGGCGGACCTGCACACTGCGGCCGGCCAGGAGCTGGTACTGGCCTCGCTGGCTGCGCTGCGGCCGCATATCGAAAAGGAAGAAGACGGGCTGTTTCCCATGTCGCTGACCGCCCTGTCCGGTGATCAGTGGGACGTCGCGATCAACGCATGGGAACTCGTCCACCGACGCCCGGTTCCGGACTGAACCTTCGTTCAGAACCTCGGCCTACTCGCACCCGAAAGGTGTACCAACGGGTCCGAATCTGCGTCGGTATGCGGTCGGAGTCAACCCGATTCGAGCCCGGATGACAGCACCGTGTCGCGGGCCATCGCCTCGATGGGATCTTCTCGTTGTGGCGGGCGGCGTTCTCGGCGTCCGGCAGGACCGTTACCCGTGGGTTCACGTCATGGAGACGACGACCTTGCCGGCCTTCGCGCGGCCCTTCTCGACGTACTCCATGGCCTGAAGGGTCTCGTCGAAGGGGAAGACCCGGTCGACGACGGGGCGAATCTTCCCGGCGTCGATGAGGGGGGTGAGTTCGCGCAGCTGGTCGCCACTGGCCTTCATGAACAGGAAGGAGTACGTGACACCGAGACGCTTGGCCTGGAGCCGGATCTTGGCGCTGAGCGCGGCGATGCCCAGGCGGAGCATCAGGTTCGAGCCGAGTTCGCGGGCGGTGGCCGGGTCGGGCGGGCCCGCGACGGAGATGGCCAGGCCGCCGGGCTTGAGGATGCGCAGAGACTTGGCGAGGTTCTCGCCACCGAGGGAGTCCAGGACGAGGTCGTAGCCGGTGAGGAGTTCGGAGAAATCCTGGGTGCGGTAGTCGATGACCTCGTCCGCGCCGAGGTCCTTGACGAGGTCGATCTTGGCAGTGCTCGCGGTGGCGGCCACGTGCGCGCCCAGTGCCTTGGCCAGTTGGATGGTGATGGATCCCAGGCCGCCGGCGCCCGCGTGGATGAGGACCTTCTGGCCCGGCTGGAGATTCGCCCGCTCGACCAAGGCCTGCCAGGCGGTCAGCGCGACCAGGGGGAGGGAGGCGGCCTCGATCATGGTGAGCGTGGCGGGCTTGGCCGCCAGGTCGTCCTGGTGGACGGCGAGGAGTTCGGCGAAGGTGCCGATGCGGTCCTTGTCGGGCCGCGCCCAGACCTCGTCGCCCACCGCGAAGCGGGTAACGGACGATCCGACGCGGACGACGGTCCCGGCGAGGTCGTTGCCCAGGACGAGCGGGAGACGGTACGGCAGGATCTGCTCGAGGTCACCGTCGCGGATCTTCATGTCCAGCGGGTTCACACTCGCCGCGTCGATCCTGACCAGGACGTCGTCGGCGCCCACCTGGGGGTCGGGTATCTCGGCGGCACGCATGTTGGACGCGTCACCGTACTTCTCGACCATGAAGGCCTTCATCGTTATCTCCGTTCGTGTGGTCTCCAGCCCAAGCGGGAGGGCGTGTTCTGTCCGTGAGGGGTTGTCTCGTGACGAGACGGTTTGTGGTGTCTTCTGGTCCGCGCGCTCCGCGTCGGCACGGCCGTCGTGCCGTGGTGGCGGGGGTGAGCGTCAGCCCGCGTTCGGCTGGGACGCCGCGGACAGACTCAGCTTGACGAACCTGCTGGTCTCGTCGGCGAGGATCTCGGGCTGGCCCGTCGCGATGCCGTCCAGGGCCTGGGCCGCGACGTCGGCGGCGGCGACCTTCTGATCGGCGGGCACGGCGGCGGCCATGTCGGTGTCCATGTAGCCGACGTGCAGCGCCGAGACGGTGATCCCGCGGGGTGCCAGTTCCTCGCGACTCGCGTCGGTCAGCGCCCAGGCGGCGGCCTTGGAAGCCGCGTAGGAGCCCAGGCCTGCCGGGTGGAACCAGGACAGGGCGGACAGGACGTTGAGTACGGCGCCGCCGCCGTTGCCCTCGATGACGGGAGCGAAGGCGCGTGTGGCGGCGAGCGGGCCGAAGAAGTTGGTCTCCATCTCGCGACGCACCTCGCCCAGATCGCCGCCGACCAGCGTCGCGCCGGTGGAGATGCCCGCGTTGTTGATCAGCAGCGTCGCGTCCGACGCGATGCGGACGGCCTCCCGTATCGACTCGTGGTCCGTCACGTCGAGGCGCAGCGGGTGGACGCCCGGCAGGTCGACCGTTTCGGGACGGCGAGCCGCCGCGTAGACCTTGGCGCCACGCTCCACGAGCTGGGCGGCCAGGTGCCGCCCAAGGCCCCGGTTGGCACCGGTGACCACCGCGACCGCGTTCTCGAGTTCCATGCTCGCTCCTCCTTTGCAGGCGCCGTCGGAGCACCCGCGTCAATTAGATTACAACCACAATCTAAACACGTGACTAAGATAGATGCCAATCGACATCCAAACTGATTCGTGCAGGAGGTGGCCATGGGCCGCGTATCACAGGCGCAGGCGCAGGAAAATCGCAGACGGGTGGTGGAAACCGCCTCCCGGCTGTTCCGGGAGCAGGGCACCCACGTCAGCGTCGCCGATCTCATGAAGGCGGCCGGACTCACCCACGGCGCCTTCTACAAGCAGTTCGCCTCCAAGGAAGCGCTCGTCGACGAGGTCACCGCCCACGTCTTCGATGAGAACGGACGGCGCAATTCGGCTGTGCTCGAGCGGCACGACGGGCAGCGCGAAGCCGCCCAGCAGGCGCTCATCGACACCTACCTCTCCGTCGAGCACCGCGACGACCCGGCGGGCGGCTGCCCGCTCGCCGCCCTCGCCACCGACATCGCGCGCGAGGGCGGGGGGCGCGAGGCCCGTCGCGCCTACGCAGAGGGGGTGGCCGACTTCGCCGGCTTCCTCGCCACCGATGACCAGGACGGCATCGTCCGCCTCTGCACCCTGCTCGGCGCGCTGCTACTGTCCCGGGCCACCGTGGGTTCCCCGCTCTCCGGAGAGATCCTCGACGCCGCGCACGCAGCCTTGACGGAAGCGGGCTGATCAAGGGGCGGCGCGGGCCGAGGTGTGAGCCGCGTCGACCGTCACTCCGAGAAGGTCGCGCAGATGGTCGACCACGATGGTGTGCACCTCATAGGTCGGAGGCTCCAGCTTTCGTCGCCGCAGCTCGCCCAGCAGATATTCGCGCACCCGCTCACCAACACAGTCGATCTGAGTCACCTCATCGACCAACCACCACGTCAACGCGTCGGCGTTCGGTGCGCTCGCGGAACCCGAGCGCCTGACGGATCTGGGCGCGGTGATACTCGATGGTGCGACCGGACCAGTCGTAGAACGCGATCTCCGTCCGCTCGACACCGACTTGTCGAGCCACGTACTCGATCGCCTCATCCGGAATCTCGGCCCGCCCTCGCGGGAACCGGCCCCGCTCGCTGTAGAAGCGGAGCAGGATCGCGAACCCCAGCCGTGTAGGACACCCGCTTGCCGCCGATCAGCGTCGGCTCGTCTCCAACGATCGTCCACGCATCGATCAACTCGCCTTGGTCCACCTCACGCACCACAGCCGCGCAACCTACACCGAGATCACCACCAGCACAGGACAATTGCAGCAGAAGACACGATCCCTACCGCGCCCATGCTCGGCTTTCACCCCGATTTGCGGCTGGTGACAGGATCCTTACCGGCACCCCTCGTGCCATGACCTACCCAGCTCCGGGCGACGCAGTCCGAACAACTCGGTCGCGATGCCCAGCTCGAACGGGTTGGAGCCCTCGTCGACGATCACCACCACTCGATGCGAGGATCCACGCGACATGGGCAATTAATAGCACTTCCCCGGTCGCGGCGCCTCTACGAGGATGGATCAGGTGAACAACAACCCAGTCGACCTGCATACCGCGCTGGCGGCCTTCGACGACCTGTGGTCTCCGCGAATTGCGGCCAAGGTCAACGACTATGACGTCCGCATCGCCAAAGTGGCCGGTGAATTTGCCTGGCACCGGCACGACGACACTGACGAATTCTTCCTCGTCCTCGACGGAGAGCTACGAATTGCCTTGCGCGACAACGATAGTGAGCGCACCGTCACACTACCGACAGGGTCGGTGTTCGTCGTTCCCCGCGGCACGGAGCACAAACCGTCGTCCACCGAGGGTGCATCCATCCTCTTGTTCGAACCCACCGGCACCCCCAATACCGGTGATCACCACGAACAACTGCCCGAGCACATCACGACCACAACGGGACGACCACTCGCCTGACCCGGACAGAATGCGGTCGCCCGACGAGGTCATCCGAACTCGTCGGGCCCGCGATCATGTCATCGCGGCGCCGTCAGCACCGAATCTGCCCGGGGGCGAATGGATTTCAAGCCCACCATCGGGTCAGTCGAGCCCGTCGACGATGCGGAAATCACGCTCGAAGCCGTCAGGCAGGGCCGCCAGCGCCTGCTGGTATGCCTCGCTGTCGTACGCCGCAACGGCCTGTTCGAAGCTGTCGAACTCGATCAGCACGACGCGTTGCGTGATCCCCGCCTCGTGCGCGACAACGCGACCGCCACGGGACAGCAGGCGCCCGCCCGCCGCCTGCACAGCCGGACCGGCCAGTTTGTTGTAGGCAGTCAGCTGCTCCGGGTCGGAAATGACGGGGTAGACACTGACCCAGTAGCCCTTAGCCATGAAATCCTCCTGTGTTCGGTGGTGCTGAGCATAGGGTCTGATCGCATGGCCGCTCTCCCCCGCCCAGCCCGAAAACTGGCGTTTGTTCTCGCAATTGCCGTCACGATCCCAATCCTCGCGACCCTGGCCTTCGCCGCCATCGGCCACCCCGAATGCGCGACCATCCCGCAAGATGTCGGTCCCTGCGGATACTGGTCCCGCGTAGCGGAATACGGGCCGTTCATCATGCTGTGGGGGACGATCGCCACTGTCGGCGTCGTGGCGTCAATGTGGCCATTCGTCGTGGCCCTGCGCCCTCGCCGGTAGGAGCAGACGCACCCGGTTGCGGAGCCGACGTTTCACCCGCCTGGTGTCGGGGTCTGCCACCATGATCTGTATGGCGACAACCGATCCCCTCGCCCCCTATCAGTGGCTCAACGCATCCGAGAGCCAAGCCGGCCCGCTGGGTGTGATCTTCAGCGTGGCCTTCTTCCGACACCTGGCCCCGTCGGAGGTGGTGCGCCGCCTCAGCAACAGCGACGACTCCGGCCAGGAGTCGGACTTCGAGCAGCTCAACGACAGGATGGCCGAGTTCGTCGGCACGTCCGACGGCGGTGACGGCGGCGGTCACGTGGCCGTGTTCAGCGCCGGTGAGTGGAGCGTGGCCGTCGAGCCGTTCGGGTGGTGGATGACCGACCACAAGACGCTGGCGGAACTATCGCGAGACTGTGAAGTTCTGGCAATCACCCGACACGACTACGCCGAGCACAGCCTCGAGTACGCGATCGATGGATCGATCGTGACCGGCCACCGACTGTGGTACCCGCATATCCGTTGGGGTTGCGACCCCGACAGGCTCAACAACCACATGCGTGAGCTGGGCATGTGGTTGGACATGACCGACGATGACTCCATCTTCGACCCCGATGAAGATGAGAGCGACGCGGATGCCTGGGAAATCAGCTTCCGCACCGGCGTGCCCAGAGCCTTCGCCCTCGCGGCGAAGATCACCGGAGTGGTGTTCACGGCCGAGATGCTGGACCAGCCCCTGTTCATCGGACCTGTCGTCCGCCGATAGCCACCTTTCGACCACACCAGCACTCGGCCCGGCGATGTCCTCGTCCGCGTAATAGTCGCGAATCCGCCCAGTTTCGCGGCCTCATGATCGCTAGCCAACGTGCTGACATGCCGATCAGTGGTGCACAGTGGGAGGAAATGAATAGCATCACTGCGGTGCGGCGTTGGTTGGAGGGCTGAGGCGAGGATCGGACGTCGACGGTGATCGCGGCGGCCGGAGCCGGGGATGTGGTCCAGCTGACGCAGTTGCTGGATCAGTGGCCGGGTCTGGTGAACGCTACAGGGTGGATGGATACCACCCCGTTGATCGAGGCAACATGGCAGGCGGATTCGATTGCCGCAGCACAACTTCTGCTGGACCGTGGTGCGGATCCCTTGGCGACGCGAGTGAACGGGGACAACGCCCTTCATTTCGCCACCGGCGGCCCGATCGCCGAACTGCTCGCCGAGGCAGCCGGACAGCAGGGACTGGCAGCGCGATACCTGTTCGAATCGACACCGCTGCACGTCGCTGTGGAGAAGAACCGGTGCGATGTCGTCGCTGCTTTCCTGACCGCGGGGGCTGATCCAGCACTGACGGCAACTCGGCCCGCGGACAACAATCGAGTCACCGCTTTGGACCTGACGGACAGCCCCGAGATAGCGCGTCTGTTGATCGACGCAGGTGCCCCAGTGCAGACACCGCAACCACACACGCCGCTACACCGTGCCTGCGCACGAGCCGCGGATCTGTTGTGGGCCGAGGTCACCGAACTCCTGCTAGCGCATGGTGCAGACCCGGGACGGCGTGACGAATTCGGCGACACCGCAATCGACATTCTGGATCCCGATGCGCCAGAGTCGTTGCGCGCCAGAATGATCGCCATTCTGCATGCCACGAACCGGACGCTAGGGCTCGAACTCCATGAGGTCGTGGTTGGTGCGCACGAGGAATTGGTGATCCATCCCTCGCTCCCGGAAGCGTTGAGCAGTATGTACTCCGGTGCCTACCTGGTGCACTGGCAATTGACACCGGATCTCGAGCCGCTCCGGATCATCGAAGTCCCTGGACGCCAGAAGATCCGTGGGCCCTACGGGTCGACGAACGGCATGCGAACGGCCTTTCTCTCTAAAGGCTCGGTGCTGTTGCGTGACTGGGGTGACCTCGACATCGTCGAGGTGCTGCCCGCTGAATTGCTTCCTCAACGAGTACAGGGACAGGTGGCATGGTCGCCGGACGGACGGTTGCTCGCTCTCACCGGCGAGGAGGAGTTGGCGGTCGTCGACACCGAACACGGTCTGCGCCACGATGCCGACGATGACGAGGAACTCATGTTCGGTGATTGGAGTATCACACCGCAGTTCTCACCCGACGGGCGTCGTCTTGCCGTCGGCAACTGCATGCAGGGGACAGCGTGGCTGAGTTTGATCGACGTCTCGGCACAGGGCGCCCTCTCCTACCGCTACGAACGCAGAGACCTGCCACTGACTGACCATTCCAACCTGGTTGGGTCTGTAGCGTTCAGCCCGGACGGTCACCGATTCGCCGCCTGGATCCGACCGGATCAAGGAGAAAAACGACCAAATGGCTACCGCGGTCTCGTCGTGGTCGTCGACACAGCGACCGGCGACCCGGTATGGCATCTCCGCATCGACAACGACGTGACCGGCGTTCACGGCGAAGTGTGGTGGGCACCGCTGTGCTTTGCTGCCTGCGGCAGCTGGGTCGCGATCGGTCTCGACACCGGCATGCTCTGGTTGAACGCCGAAACAGGAGTGCCTGCAACCCAACTCACGTCGATCGGCGCAGTGCACGCCCTGGCGAGCGCCGCCCATATCGGCGTTGTGGCGGCGACAGCGCGGGGTGTACACCGTGTTCCCCCTCCACCTCGACAACCCCTGACACCGACGCGAGGGCTCTGACTGGATCCGGTTCCGACGGCCCACTTTTGGCCCTCCAACGCCACATCGGCACGGTTGACGAAGGTCGCGGTGGGACTTCGCGAAATTCCGTAGGGTCTTGGCCGACCGGCCCGAACTTCTCCTCCGGCCCCGAGGGAACCCACCCGAGCCCGAACCCGCGGGCGTCGAGAACGAATTGCGTTCGTGAGTCGTTCACGTCGTATGGATCGAGGCCACCATCAGGAAGGGCGTACTTCGACTGAGTAGGCGGCAGCACCGGTAAAGGGTCCCGGGCCCACGGTTGTGGTGTCGCGTCTGTCATGCCCCGATGGTCTCACCCCGACAGACAAGACATTCGAGGCGAGTGGCACACAACCCGACCCGGTTGCGGACTTCGGGTCCGTGCGGCATGTTTGCGGGGAGGTCTACCGGGGATCCGGATGGCAACTGGCCCAAGCGAACTCGACCAGGAGCAGCATATGCCCGGAGCAGTCCCCCACACCGCATTGACCCACATCACCGTGGGCCTGGGCTGGGATCCCGTGCGCGCGAGCATGTTTCGGCGACGCCCGAAAGACATCGATCTCAACGTGGCCGCACTGTCGTTCAGCGGAACTCGCTTCGTCGACGTCGCCTTTCACGAACAACTGACCTCGCGAGACGGTGCCATCCGCCTCCTGGGTGACAGTCTGGACGGCGTCGGCGACGGGGACGACGAGATCATGGTGCTCGACCTGACCCGACTGGCCCCAGACATCACCACCGTCGTGCTGCTGATCACCTGCTACACCGGACAGCGATTCGAGCAGATCGAGAACGCCTTCACCCGCGTCATCGACAGTGTCACCGGCACCGAACTCGCACGCATAGACCTGGCCGTGGCCCGCGCCCACACCGGCTTCGTGTTCGGCAAACTCCTTCGCGCCCAACAGGATTGGCAGTTCACCGCCATTGCCCAGCCCATCGCGGCAGAGCACGTCGCCGACGCTGTTCCCCACCTCACGCCTTACCTGAACTGATCCGAAAGCGTCGAGCAAGTTTGCGACGGTTCTCGTCGTGGGTATGTGGTTCAGGGGAGTTGCACCACCGTGACCCGTTCGGCCGCACCTACCTGAAATTCGCCGAACCAACCGCCAGGAGAAACATGCGTTCTGTCAAAGCCGGTGCCGTCGCGGCCGCCTTCGCCGCCACCATCGCCTGCGTCGCCGGACCGGCCGCTGCCGCCGACAACCCCGCAGAGCCCAACGAGATCATCAGCATCGACCTCAATCTGCTCGGCTGCTCCATCGGCGCCGGGCTGGGCGGCGAACTCATCGCCGCGTTTACCGGAACCACCACCGGCTCCGCCACCGGATCCAGCAGCAGCGTCGACACCAGCTTCGCCTCCCGCCTGCGCGCGGCCGGCTGCCTGCCGTCCTGGAAGTAGTTCACTCGGCGCCGAGGCACCCAGCGCCTTCCGGGTGCCTCGGCGTTGTCGGGACCCCCATGCTGCCGCATCACCGAAGTCACGACCTCACGACACTCCCCCACCGATCACCGCAGGTGAATGCCCCTATCAGCACACCCTGAGTACGGTGGAACCGTTCAGCCAGGACACAGCTCCACCGCGTTGCCCTCTTCGGCTCGTCTGACGGTGTCCGCGTCATCGCTGTCAGCGATCCCCGTGCGGTTCCCTGAAAGGACAGCTGATGGCAGACTCCGAACACAGTCACAGCAATACCGACTTCAGCAACACCACCAGCGACGGGTGCCCGGTTCACAAGCCGGAGTTCACTCGGCCCGAAGCGGTCGGCGGAGTGCCCGATTGGTGGCCTGGTCAGCTCAATCTCAAACTGCTGCAACAGAATCCGCCGTCTATTGACCCGATGGGCGAGGGTTTCGACTACGGCAAAGAGTTCGACACCTTGGATCTGAAGGCGGTGCAGGCGGACCTGAACGCCCTGTTCACCGATTCCAAGGACTGGTGGCCCGCCGACTTCGGCAATTACGCCCCTTTCTTCATCCGCATGGCCTGGCACGCCGCGGGCACCTACCGCACCGAGGACGGTCGTGGTGGTGCCGGGCACGCGATGCAGCGGTTCACCCCGCTCAACAGCTGGCCCGACAACGCCAATCTCGACAAGGCGCGGCGGTTGTTGTGGCCGGTGAAGCAGAAGTACGGGCAGAAACTGTCGTGGGCGGATCTGATGGAGTTCGCGGGCAATTGCGCGTTGGAGTCGATGGGTTTCCAGACGATGGGTTTCGGTGGTGGGCGCGAGGATTGGTGGCAGGGCGACGACACCTGGTGGGGTCCCGAGCGGGTGTGGATGGCGCCCAGCGAGCAGCGCCGCTCCCCCACCTCGGAGTTGGATCTGCCCCTTGCCGTGACGCAGATGGGGTTGATCTATGTCAATCCCGAAGGTCCCAACGGGGTGCCTGACCCGGTGTTGTCCGCGGTGGATGTGCGGCAGACCTTCAAGCGCATGGCGATGAACGATATCGAGACCGCGGCGTTGATCGTGGGTGGGCACACTTTCGGCAAGACCCACGGTGCCGGCCCGCAGGACAAGGTCGGGCCGCCGCCCGCCGGGGCTCCGTTGGAGCAGCAGGATCTGGGGTGGAAGAACTCGTTCGGTACCGGCGTGGGTGCCGATACTACGTCCAGCGGTCTCGAGGTCACGTGGACGCAGACCCCGACGACCTGGGACAACACGTTCCTGGAGAACCTGTACGGCTACGACTGGGAAGCGTATGTGGGCACGGGCGGGTTGTGGCAGTGGCGTCCCAAGGACAACGCCGGCGCCGACTCGGTGCCGCTGCCCTTCGACGAGCACCGTCACCACCAGCCCAACATGTTGACCTCCGACATCGCGCTCAAGGTCGACCCCATGTACGAGCAGATCACCCGCCGCTGGCTGCAGAACCCGCACGAGCTGGCCGAGGAATTCCGCAAGGCGTGGTTCAAACTCATCCACCGCGACCTGGGCCCGCTGACCCGGTACCGCGGGTCGATGGTGCCGCAGCAACCGCAGCTGTTCCAGGATCCGATCGAGCCGGTCACCCATGGCCTGATCGGGCCCGCCGAGATCGCAACCCTCAAAACCGCGCTGCTCGCGTCCGGCCTGACACCGCAGCAGTTGATCTACACCGCTTGGTCGGCGGCTTCGTGTTACCGCGACAGCGATATGCGCGGCGGCGCGAACGGCGGCCGGATTCGACTTGCGCCGCAACGCAATTGGGAACGCAACGAGCCCGACGAGCTGCCCCGGGTGATCGCGGCGATCGAGCAGGTGCAGAACACTTTCAACCAGGCCCAGACCGGGAACGTCGCGGTGTCGTTCGCCGACCTGGTCGTGTTGGGTGGTGCCGCCGGGATCGAGGCCGCGGCCAAGGCTGCCGGTCACCAGGTCACGGTGCCGTTCACGCCGGGGCGCGGCGACGCCGTCCAGGAAATGACCGAGATCGAGTCCTTCGACGCGTTGCTGGGCTTCGGTGACGGGTTCCGCAACTTCGTCGAGAAGGGCGCACCGATGCAGCCGGAGTACCTGCTGCTGGACAAGGCGTACCAGCTGACGTTGAGCGCCCCGGAGATGACGGTGCTGGTGGGCGGGCTGCGCGCGTTGAACGTGAACTACAAGCAGTCACCGCTAGGTGTGTTGACCAAGACGCCGGGCGCGCTGACCACCGACTTCTTCCGCAACCTGCTCGACATGAGCACCGACTGGCGGCCCGCCCCCGCCGACGACGGCACCTTCATCGGGGTCGATCGTCGCACCGGTGAGCAGCGATGGACCGCGAGCCGCGTCGACCTGGCGTTCGGCTGGGACGCGCAACTGCGCGCCACCTCCGAGGTCTACGCCGCGGCCGACGCCACCCCGAAGTTCCTCGCCGACTTCATCGCCGCGTGGGACAAAGTGATGAACCTGGACCGTTTCGACTTGCGTCGCTGACAGCCGCCCGCCCGGACCGCCGATACGGTCCGGGCGCGCAGATTTCAGTCCGACGTCGCGCCGAGGTGGTGGGCGAAGAAACGAGCCGAACTGTCCCGCTCGTATTCGGGCACCGGGTAACGCCTGCCCGACGACGCGCGCAACGTCTTGTCCTTCGAACCGAGTGCGTCGAAGAACGCGACCCCTGCCGCGTTGTCGAACTCCTTCTCGTCCCAGGGAATCCAGCATTCGACCGGGACCGAGATCTTTCGTGCCGCTTCGATGAGGGTGTCGTCCACGAACACCCCGCCGAAACTCAGTGCGGCAATGCGGGATTCGACGTGCGACAGCAGCAGCCCGGTCACCACTCCCAACGAGACACCGCCGTAGCCGATCGGCGTTGCGGTGCCGATCTCGGGCAAGGCCTGCAGGGCGTCCACTGTGGCCTGCCATTCCGGCACCGCCCGTTGCGCCACCGACATGTTGAACTCGACCACGAGCGGGGCGATCGGTTCGCGCGCGGCCCGAGCGCGATGAATCGCCTCGACCCAGTGTTGATCCTCCGGACTTCGTGGCCGGTCGCCGTGTCCTGGCGCGTCGATGGCGGCGACGGTGAACCCGTGGTCGGTCACGTTGTGCAGTGCACTGGCGACCAGTCCGGGCGCCTTCTTGTGCATCCCACCGGAGTGCCCCGACAGCAGCAGGGGTGCGCCCGACGGTCCGGATTCGGGGGACCAGAGCACGCCGGTGATGTCGTCCAGCTGGAAGTGACGTTCGATGACACCGTTCGACGATGTCTGGGAGATGAAGTGCATGGTGTTGCCTTTCGGATTGCCTGATTCAGGCGCTCCCGGCGACACCTACATCGATCGCCGAACCGTGAACACGAGCGGGAGCACCCACATGGTTACTGCGTTCATGGGTGTCACCTCCTTGCGTGCTTTCACGGTCTCGAGCACGGTAGCAACCGGATCCGAATCCCGTCCAATCCTTTTCCACGCTCAGGATGCGAACAGCCCAGCGACGAACGGGGTGCTGTCGGGCAGGGACGCGGCCATGGTGCCGCTGTGGTCGGTGCCGTAGGGGTGGAAGCGAACGTCGGCGCCGCCGACGGTGAGTTCTCCGATCAGCGCGTAGGTCATCGGCGGGGGCACGTCGCGGTCGGCGGTGCCCTGGGCGACGAAGATCGGTCGGTCGTGTCCGACGGTCGGGACCGCGAGAGTCTGTCCTGCTGCGGCCAGCAGGTCGGCGTCGGCCAGTGGGCGGGACAGCAGTTGACCGACCGACAACCCGGCGTAGGTGTCGAAAGATTCTAGGACGCACAGGGTTTCGATGCCGTCGAGCACTTGTCGCCCCAACGGGGTCAGGTAGGAGTCGATGCCGAGTTCGGGTCTGGCCGCGCGGAGTCCATCGAGAATGTACGCGAAATAGGCCGCGGTGCCGCGCAAGGGCAGGGGCGGAAACCAGGGCCCCGCGGTGGGCAGTAGCTTCTCCATCTGCGAGGGCGGTCCGGTCGCGACGGCTCCGCGAAAGTCCAGCTCCGGCGCCTCGCGGGTGGCCATGGCCGAGGTGAACAGCGCGGCGTGTGCGCCCTGCGATTGCCCCATCACCACCCAGCGCGCACTCAACGTCGCGTCCTGTGCGCGGGCGGCGCGCACGGCGTCGATCACACTGTGCGCGGCCGACTTTCCGTCGAGGTACGGATGCACGCCCGGCGTACCCAAGCCGACGTAGTCGGTCGCGACGATGGCGTAGCCGCGTGCGAGCCAGTGTTCGAGGTAGGCGATATCGCGTTCGGAGCGGCCTGCGGTGGTGGGCGCGCAGTGATCGGCGACGCCGACGGTGCCGTGTGCCCATGCGATCACGGGCCAACCTTCCGGCGGGGCGTTGCCGACGGGGACGTAGACCGCGCCGGAGCTGATCATCGGCGAATCGTGCGGTCCGCGTGTCCAATAGGTCAGTTTCGCGGAGCGCCCGGTCTGCGGCAGAGATGCGACCGGAGATAGATTCTCCACGGCGACAAGCTGTCCCGGCGAATTGTCGCCCGGTGCGGCGGTGGCGCTCGGTGTGGTGAGAGTCAGCGCGGCGGCGACCGCGATCACGGGCAGAATCGTACGAATCATCATCGGCTGAAGGCCTCCACTATCGACCGGTTGCGGCGATGCGCAGGTACCCCGCGACAGTGCCTTGATACAGAACCCCGTTCGGGCCGATATTGCCCGGAAGCTGCAGGGTGTTGAATTGTGGTCCAGCGCCCAGGGTTTGGGTCGATTCGACCTTCCCGTTCTGGCCGTTGATCACGGTGTAATCGAATCGATCCGGGGCACCGCCCTGGCCGGGCACTCGGCTGACGGTATAGAGGTGACCGTCTTCGAGCGAAATTTTGGGCACCGCCGCGGAGCGGACGTCGGCTGTCCAGCGCTGCTGGCAGGTGCCGTTGCGCTTGACGTCGACGCGGACGATTCCTCCCACGAAATCGGCCTGCGGTGGCACGCTCGGTCCCGGAGTCGCTTGCGGCGGATAGGGGTAGCCGTAGGTGGAGGCGACGAAAACGGTGTCGCCGACGCCGATCGGTGAGTTCTCAGTGCCGTCGACCACCGGGATCGAGCAGACCTGTTCGCCGGTGCCCGCGTGGAACACGAGCAGGTTCTCTTTCGGGGCGGCGTTGTCGACGATGGCGACGTACTCGCTGCCAGTTCCGGGACCGAAGAAGGTCGGTGTTGATCCGGTGCCCCAACTGAGCTGTCCTGGTTTGCGACCCGGCCCGCGGTCATAGTCCTTGCGCCAGGCGATAGTCGGCGTGCCGTCGGCGCCCGCGCGCACCAGGTACAGCGCGTGCGTGGTGGCCACGGCGAGACCGTCTGGCGAGGTGGAGATGCTGTTGGTCACGACCTCGCCCGAACCGAGGGCGACGCTGTGCGCTCGGCCCGAACCGGTGTCGACCAGGCCGACGGTGCCGCGCTGCGTGGCGAACCACACCTTGCCCGAGTAGTCGGCCATCGGCGCGACGACGGTGTCGCAGCCCGGCGCGCCACAGTGCGCGTCGACAGCGGGGCCGATCGGGGTCGATTCGGCGATGAACAACCGCCACGCACCGTCGCGTCGATCATGAGCCACGCGCACGAGGTTGCGTTCCCCATCGATCGCGACGACACGATCGGCATTGTCGAGGTAGCCATAAACACCGGAAAACATGCCACCCCTTGGCAATTCGAGCGACGCCAAGCTGTCGCCGGTTGCGGGGTCGAGCAGATGTACTACGGGCGCGAGGGTGCCGGTCTTGCTGCACATGGCTTGCGGCATGCCGTCTGCGCCGATCAGCAGGTTGGTGCAGTTGCCGCCGAGAGGTTTGAAGGTCGCGGTGACGGTGTTGTTGCCGTGGCGCCCACCCGGACCAGCTAGGGGTGTCGCGTCCGAAGCCGCGGAGTCACCGTGTTGGCTCGCGGTTCCCACCGGACCCAGGGCTGGGTTCGGTGCGGGCAACGGCCCCAGCCGGGGATCCGCGGTCGCGGTCGCCGCGGCGACCATCAGGGCACCAACGGTGACCAGCACGGTGGTCAGCCGCGCGAAATCTGTGCCGCGCAGGGTGGGCGGTGTGAACATCTATCCTCCATGTGCACGACTATTCGTTTCGGCGAAACGATTATTCGGCGCGGAGAAGATAGGGCATGCCTGTGCGGTCTGACAAGCGGTAACCGATCAGGCACCCCCACCGAGGACGCAGAACTGGTTGCCTTCCGGGTCGGCCATGACTTTCCACGACACATCACCCTGACCGACATCGGCCACCGTCGCACCCAAGGCCTCGATCCTGGCCACCTCCGCCGCCTGATCGTCCCCGGCATACGGCAGAACATCCAGATGCACCCGAGTCCACACGGTCGGCTCCCCCGACCTGCGCACGAACTCCAGATAGGGCCCGATCCCCTGAGCGGAACGCAATTTCACAAGATCGTCGGTCGCGTCACACACGACCCAGTCCGTGGCCTGGCTCCAAAACTGTGCCATCGCACGAGGATTCGCACAGTCGACCACTACGGCAGCAATCGGCCCCGTGTCCCGGTAGATCTCGCGCGGCTCCAACACGCAGAACACATTGCCCTCCGGATCGGCCATCACCGTCCACGGCACGTCCCCCTGCCCGATATCCGCGAACGTCGCCCCGAGCTCCCGCAGACGCGCAACCCACTCCGCGTGATGCTCCGCCGAAGTCGTCGCGAGATCGAGGTGCACCCGGTACTTCACGGTCTCAGGATCAGCCACGGCGACGACATCGATGCACACAGCAGCAGGATCCGGCCACGAAAACCCTACCGGCTCAACGTTGGTCACCCCTGGCCCCTCACTGGACACCCCCCACCCGAGCGCCTCCGCCCAAAACCGCCCGAGCGCCGCATCATCACGAGCCTTGAAATTCACCTGAACAAGCCGAGTCGCCATACCGACGATCCTAAGCACCACCGCTGTGGTCGCGCGATTATTACGACTGGGCCCGAGCCCATACCCGAACGGTCGGCGGGGCATAAAACCATCCCTGCCCATTCCTCAACTCGGCCCGCGCGGTGGCAATGACCTCGCGTGAAACCCCCTGCTCCATCAAGCTTCCGTGGACTTGAGCCCACGTCAGCTCCCACATGCGCGCCATCGCCGAAGCGCCCCGAAACACCGGGATCTGCGCCTCGGCATGGACGTCGACCAGCCCGAGCGCCTCCAGCTGCGCAGGTAGGTTCCGGGCCCAAGCTTGGTTCGCACCCGCCGCCTCGGTCGCACGCGCGAAAGCTCGCCAGACCTCCCCGAACGCGCCCGGCATCTCCCGCAGGACACCGAGCCCGTCACCTTCTTCGAGCAGGAGAACACCCCCTGGCGCCAACGCCCGGACCAGGCGCTCCAAGACAACGTCCCGTTGGGCAATATGCAGCAGCACGAATCGCGTGTGCACGAAATCGAAGTCGAAGTCGCCCGAGGGTATTTCGTCAGTGACAAGATCGATCTGGGCGACTTCGCCGCCACGGCCAGGGAGGTCCGCCAGGTGACGCGGGTCAGCGTCCACAGCAACCACTCGACCACCCGGCAATGCCACACTGCACAGCCACCGCGCGAACGACCCGCCGCCGGCCCCCGCTTCCAGACACCGCCACCCCGCCCCCACACCCAGTCGCTGAGCGAGCGCGATGCTGTCCGGGTCGTAGGCCGCGCCGAGCAACGCAAGGCGTTCGTCAGCGAAGTCCCATTCGTTGGGCAGCGTGTAGTGCGGATTCGGTGACGAAGAGCCGGTCATAACGAGACGCTATGCCTGTGAGATCTGTGCCGGGGTAGGGATTACGCCATTTCGCGACCCACGTGATCGAATACACAACGGCTACAACTCGATTGCCCACCAGCCTGCCGGATCATCGAAGTTTCCTCGATCTAGGCCGCGACCCAACGTCCGGTTGATCTCGCGGAGGCGAGGATCAAGGTGATCAGCGGCAGAATGGCTAGGGCGAGCGGAATCAGGTGACTGTCGCCGATCGCTGTGCCGACGAGGTGAAGGATGGCGAAGGCGGAGCTGGCAATGACGAGCGTCCGGCCCAGCGATCTGCGGCACAACAGCAGCATCGAACTCGCAAACCAGATGATGGATTCGACACCGCAGATGTAAGTCAACTGCCGCAACTTGCGGGCCAGATCGCTGGCCTGCATCCCCACTTCCCGTGCCGCGTAGATGTCTGCACCCTCTGCGGCACTCTGCGCGAGGAGGGCCCAGAAGATGCCATTGAGTATCGCTAGGGTCGCCGCGCCTACCGCCGCGCCCCTGCCGGAGGCCTGAACCGAACGGCTCGGCGTCGAAGTTGTCATCGGTCCCGCCCTCATCCTCGATCGTAGAGTGGCCGACGAAAACCATCGGTCTCGTCGTCGTCCGACGCCCCGACAAAGGCTCATCGAGCCGAAGTGCCCCCACTGCGACAAGGTAGTTCGATCATCTGTCAGTACGCTTGTCCCGCATAGTAATTCAGGGACGGACGTCGAACTGTTGCCGCCCTCCGCTCTCGCCGCCAGTCGGACATCCAGCTTCCGAAGTGATCGGCAAAATTCACCTGGCGGCACTGTCATATTTCGGGTACAGGTGGAGGTCAACACAGGGGGAACCATGGGGGAACGAAACAGTCCGGCGACGGGC
Organism: Nocardia sp. NPDC058666; assembly: GCF_042714895.1. NCBI lineage: Bacteria > Bacillati > Actinomycetota > Actinomycetes > Mycobacteriales > Nocardiaceae > Nocardia > Nocardia sp. NPDC058666. The sequence goes on along the minus strand of NZ_JBHXRY010000003.1, from coordinate 424,680 downwards.
GTGCAAGTACATGAGCGTCGCGTCCGCACCACGCAGGAATGGCTGGCCTACTTCCAGCAGAATGCGCTTCGCCCGCGGCCCATTCCGTGGCAATCGGACGGCATGGGGGCAAGTCCTGCCGAGATGGCACCGATTCGCCGTTCGCTGCAGGCCTGGCAGCTCGGGGAAACGTCGGACGGACGCCACCTTGCCGCGTCTGCCGCCCGGTACGCCGCCACCATCGACGACCCCGCCTATCGCGATGTCATCGACCTGTTCATCCGGGAGGAGCAACGGCACGGCGCGCTGTTGGGTCGGATTCTCGATGACGCGGGAATCCCACGCCGAGAAGCTGATTGGGGTGACACACTGTTTCGTCGGCTGCGATACAGCATCACCGACATCGAGGTCTGGACCACGCCCGTCGTCATGGTCGAAACGCTGGCGATGATCTACTACAACGCGATCCGCCGCGCGACCGGCTCCCCGGTATTACGCGCGGTCTGCGCACAGATCCTCGCCGACGAGGTGCCCCATGTGCGGCTGCAATGCGAGCGCCTCGCCGTGCTGCTGCACAACCGCTCCCGCACCCGCTTCCACCTCACGATGCTCGCCCACCGCGCCCTGTTCCTCGTCGTCATGCTCCTGGTATGGGCAGGTCACCACCGCGCCCTCCGCGCCGGGGGCTTCACGTGGCCCCACTACCGTCGCGCCGCCTACGCCAAAATGCGCCGCGCTTGGCAACGCATGGACCCGCAGCGGTACGTGTGGACCTGAGTATGGGCAGGCCTGGAATCCGCGTCGCAACCACGGGCGACGAACGAGAACTGGCGGTCATCGACCACGCCACCTGGTCGCCGCAAGTGGCGCCGGTCCCGCTGTGGCCGCTGGCGACACCTTTCTTCAACGACCAGACATCGCCGGGCAATGTTCTGGTCGCGCACGAAGCCGAGCGCATTCTCGGTTACGTGAAACTGCGGCCGTCGCCGATGCCGGCGTCTGGTGGACATGTTCAGGAGATCAACGGGTTCGCCGTCGCACCACAGCATCAAGGGCGCGGGATCGGTCACCTACTGCTCGACGCAGCCCTGGAACTGGCCATCGAACGCGACGCTCGACGCATCACCCTCAGAGTTCTGGGCAGCAACACCCGTGCTCAGGCGATCTATCTCGCGCACGGGTACCGCGTCGAAGGTCGGCTCGTCGGCCAGTTCCTGATCGACGACCACTACGTCGACGATGTGCTCATGGCCCGCGAACTTCGCTCCGAGAACGAGGAATGGTCGCGGTAGCGGCGAGTGCTGCCATGCCCGCGATCGCGGCGAGGACGAAGTAGGTGCGGGCGTAGCTGCCGGTCCAGGTCATCAGCATGGTGCCGCCCCATGGGGCGAGTGCCATGACGATCACCATGGGTGCGGAGAGCAGCCCGTTGAGGCGGCCGTAGTGGGTGGCGCCCCAGCGGTCGGTGACGGCGGTGGCTTTGACCAGGGTCATGATGCCGCGGACCACGCCGGCGCCGATCGAGAGGGCGATGAGAGCGAATGCTGTTGTGGCCCAGCCGAACAGGGCTGTGGCGACGGCGGTTATCGCGAAGGTTCCGACCATGCGGCCGCGGGCGGTGGTGCGGGTGATCAGGGGTAGGTAGCCGATGCGGCCGAGGACCTGTCCGGCGCCGCCTAGTCCGAGGGTGAGGGCGGCCAGGGACGGGGAGAAGCCGCGTTCGATCAGCAGGGGGACCAGGTTGAAGACCCCGGCGAAGGCCGCGAACGCGCCCAGACTCGAGGCGAGCACGAGCATGGTGAAGGCGGGGCTTCGCGACACTGCCGCGTGATCGTCGTCGGCAGGGGTGGCGGCGGTCGGCGGGTCGGGCCATGGGCCGGTCAAGCCGAACAGGTGGGCCGGGATCGTCACGATTGCCAGCACCGCGGCGAGCGTGAGATATGTTGCGCGCCAGTGGGTCTGCTGGACCAGTGCGGCGGTGAGTGGGGCGAACACGGTGCTGGCGAACCCGCCGGACAGGGTGAGGATCATCAGCGCTTTGACGTGGTCGGTGCCGAACCAGCGGGTCAGCGCCGCGAACGCGGGCGGGTACAGCACCGCTCCCATCGCGACGCCCGCGGCCAGCCAGCCGGCGAAGAACACGACCGGGTTCGGCGCCAGCGCGACGGCGATCAGCGCGGGCACTGCCAGGGCCGACCCCGCGGTCATCACGGTGCGTGGTCCGATGCGATCGATGATCGCGCCGACCGGGATTCCCGTGAGCGCGGCAGCCAGCTGGCTCAGCGAGAACGCCGCGGTGATCATCGGTAGTGACCACCCGGTGTCCGCCGAAATCGATGCCGCCAGAACGGGAAACGCGTAGTAGAGGATTCCCCAGCTGGTGATCTCGGTCAGACACAGGGTGATCAGTACTCGCCGACGCAGGCCGGGCCCGATGGACCCGGCCTGCGCGACAATGGTGGCTGTCGACACGTCTCAGCGCACGAGCGAGGGCGCCGACAACGTCAGAACTTCGGGTGCGGGACTGCAGCAACCACCCGAGCTCTCGCCGGACGGTTCGTCGAAAACGCCTGCGCCGCCGCAGACTCCGGTCTCGGGCAGGGTGAGCTCGACGCGCGCGGCGGATTCGTGGTCGCCCACGATCGAGGCGGCGATCGAGCGGACCTGTTCGTAGCCGGTCATCGCCAGGAAGGTGGGGGCGCGGCCGTAGCTCTTCATGCCGACCAGGTAGACGCCGGGTTCGGGGTGGGTCAGTTCGGCGACGCCGTGGGGGTAGACGGTGCCACAGGAGTGCACGTTCGGGTCGATCAGCGGTGCCAGTCGGACGGGGGCCTGCAGGACGGGGTCCAGTTCCAGGCGCACTTCCGACAGCCAGTCCAGCTCGGGGCGGAAGCCGGTGAGCGCGACGACGTTGTCGACGTCGTCGATGCGGCGACCGTCGTCGGCTACCAGCGTCACGCGGCCCGCAGCGTCGGGTTCGATTGCCGCAGTGCGGAATCCGGTCACCACGTCCAGCAGACCGGCATCCACAGCCTTCTTCGCGCGCAGGCCGAGGGCGCCACGGGCGGGCAGTTCGTCGGCATCGCCACCACCGAAGGTCGATTCGGCGGAGCCGCGCCGCAGGATCCAGGTCAGCCGGGTGCCGGGCCGCTGCTCCGACAACTGTGCCAGCGCCACGATCGCGCCCAGTGCCGAGTGGCCGCCGCCTGCGATCACCGTGTGCGCGCCGCCGAAGCGGTCGGCCTGTTCGGCGGAGTCGATGTCGGGAACGCGGTAGGTCACGGCATCGGATCCACGCTCACCCAGGGCCGGAAGTCCTTCGCCACCAAGCGGATTCGGACCACCCCAGGTTCCGGAAGCATCGATGACAGCGCGGGCGAGAATACGTTCCTCGGTCCCATCTGACTGACGCAGATGCACAGACAACGGTTCACTGTCCCGCCCGGCATCGACAACCCGGTCACGACCTCGGCGAGCGAGTCCGACCACCTCGGTGTCGTAGCGCACGCAGCCCAGCGCATCAGCCAATGGAGCCAAGTAGTCGCGAGCCCACTGCTGACCAGTCGGGTACTCCTCGTCGACAGGCGCGACCCACCCGGTCCCGTCGAGCACTCGCCGCGCCGCGGGCGCAACCAACTCAGCCCATCGAGAGAACAACCGCACGTGATTCCACTCGGCGACAGCCGCGCCGGCGCGAGCCCCACGTTCGAACACCAGCACCTCCACGCCGCGTTCGCGCAGTTCAGCGGCAGCGGCCAGCCCCACCGGGCCGGCTCCGACAACGACAACAGGCAGTTCGGTCATCTCGATCTCCATTCATCGACACCCATCGATCCAACAAAGGTGACTGTATCGACAGTCGTCGATGAATGCAACCATTGATCAACGTCGATACAATCGGCCACATGACGTCCCTGGACATGCCCGTCGTACGCGACCCAGCAACTCCCCGCGTCGACGCACTGGCCGTCGACGACGCCACCACCTACTCCGAATGGTTCGCCTGCCTCGCCGACCCGACACGCATCCAGCTGCTGCACCTGGTAGCCACCCGCCCGACCGGAATCACCGTGCGCGAACTGACCGCCGCCCTGTCCATCACCCAGCCCACGGTCTCGCACCACGTGCGCAAACTGGCCGAAGTCGGTTTCGTCACCACTCACAAGAGCGGAACCTCCACCGTGGTCGCGGTCAACCCGACCTGCTGCACGGGACTGCCCCACGCCGCCGACGCAGTGATGGGTGTGCTCGCGCCACGACCCTGCTGCCCGACCGATCTGCCCGCTGACGTGGCAGTTCGGGCGATGCGCGACGACGACTGGGACGCGGTCCTGCGGATCTACGGCGAAGGCATCGCCACGGGACTTGCCACCTTCACCACCGAAGTCCCCAGCCGCGAAACCCTCGAAGCGCAATGGTTGCCCGACCATCGCTGGGTCGCCGAAATCGACGGCGCGGTCGTCGGCTGGGCCAACCTGAGCCCGACTTCCGCACGCGACTGCTACGCCGGTGTCGTGGAGAACTCGGTCTACGTCGGCGACGGAATGCGCGGACGCGGCGTCGGCAAGTCGCTGCTGCGCACCCAGGTCATGGCCGCCGACGACGCGGGCCTGTGGACGCTGCAAAGCGCGATCTTCCCCGAGAACCGCGCCAGCATCGCCCTGCATCACTCGGCCGGATTCCGAACCGTGGGACTGCGCGAGCGCATCGCCCAGCTGGACGGCGTGTGGCGCGACACCGTTCTGCTCGAACGCCGCAGCGCGAACTCCTGACACCGTTCACCAGACGTTTGCTTGCGCATTGATTCGATATACGTCAATATCGAGGAATGTCTAAGTCGGAGCTGAATCTGACACCGGTCGCCGCCTGTGCCGCGGAGCCGGTCGTCCGCGATCCGCTGACCCCCGCCGAGGCGGTCGAACTGGCCGCGGTGTTCAAAGCACTGTCGGACCCGGTGCGCCTTCGACTGCTGTCGCTGGTCGCCAGCCGCGCGGGCGGGGAGGCGTGCGTGTGCGACATCTCCGACGGTGTCGACGTCAGCCAACCGACCATCTCGCACCACCTCAAAGTGCTGCGCGAAGCCGGACTGCTCACCAGTGAGCGCCGCGCGTCGTGGGTGTACTACCGCGTCGTGCCCGAATCATTCGCCCGCGTCTCGAGCGCGCTGATCACCGAGAGTTCCCACGCATGAGCACCACCACCGCCGACCAACCACCCGTTGTCGGCAAACTTTCCACGCTCGACCGATTCCTGCCGCTGTGGATAGGCGCAGCCATGCTGGCCGGAATCCTGTTGGGGCGCATTGTCCCCGGCCTCGACGACGTACTCGGCGCGATCGAGATCGACGGTGTTTCGCTGCCGATCGCGATCGGCCTGCTGATCATGATGTACCCGGTACTGGCCAAGGTCCGCTACGACCGCCTCGACTCGGTCACCGGAGACCGCAAGCTGCTGATCGGCTCGCTGGCATTGAACTGGATCCTGGGCCCGGCGCTGATGTTCGCGCTGGCCTGGGTCTTCCTGCCCGACCTGCCCGAATACCGCACCGGTTTGATCATCGTGGGTTTGGCGCGCTGTATCGCCATGGTCATCATCTGGAACGACCTGGCCTGCGGTGATCGCGAGGCCGCCGCGGTGCTGGTGGCGTTGAACTCGGTGTTCCAGGTGTTCATGTTCGCCGTGCTCGGCTGGTTCTACCTGTCGGTGCTGCCGGGTTGGCTGGGCTTGGAACAGACCACCATCGACACCTCGCCGTGGCAGATCGCCAAGTCGGTGCTGATCTTCCTGGGCATCCCGCTGGTCGCCGGTTACCTGTCGCGTCGCCTGGGCGAACGGGCCAAGGGCCGCGACTGGTACGAGTCGAAGTTCCTGCCCAAGATCGGCCCGTGGGCGCTGTACGGGTTGCTGTTCACGATCGTGGTGCTGTTCGCGCTGCAGGGCAAGCAGATCACCTCCCACCCGCTCGACGTCGCCCGCATCGCCCTGCCGCTGCTGGTGTACTTCGCGGTGATGTGGGGTGGCGGGTACGCGCTGGGCGCGGTCATGGGCCTGGGTTACGCGCGGACGACCACGCTGGCTTTCACCGCCGCGGGCAACAACTTCGAACTCGCCATCGCCGTCGCGATCGCCACCTACGGTGCCACTTCGGGTGAAGCGCTGGCCGGTGTGGTCGGGCCGCTGATCGAGGTCCCGGTACTGGTCGGGTTGGTCTACGTGTCGCTCGCTTTGCGCAAACGCTTCGCCGACCCCGCTCGCCCGGTCGGAGATCCCGCATGAGCTCGGTGCTGTTCGTCTGTGTGAAAAACGGCGGAAAATCGCAGATGGCAGCGGGTTTGATGCGCCACCTGGCCGGTGACCGAGTCCAGGTGCACTCCGCGGGCACCCGCCCCGGTGCCGCGGTGAACGAACTCTCCGCGGAGTCACTGCGCGAAATCGGCGTCGACATCACCGGTGAGTCACCCAAACCCATCGACCCAGACTTGCTGCGCAGCGTCGACCTGGTGGTCACCCTCGGCAGCGAAGCGCAGGTCGAACCCGTTCCTGGTGTGCGAATCATCAACTGGGACACCGACGAACCTTCCGAACGCGGTATCGACGGCATCGAACGGATGCGCCTGGTGCGCGACGACATCGAAACCAGGGTTCGGCACCTGCTCGCCGACCTCACCAGCTGAAAGGCATTGCCTCCCATGACAACCAAGCCCAGCGTGCTGTTCGTGTGCGTGCACAACGCAGGCCGTTCCCAGATGGCCCAAGGGTTCCTGACCCACCTCGCCGGTGACGACATCGAGGTCCGTTCCGCAGGCAGCGCGCCCGGCAACGCCCTCAACCCCGCCGCGGTCGAGGCGATGGCCGAACTCGGCATCGACATCACCGCCCAGTCCCCCAAAATCCTCACCCCCGACGCGGTCGAAACCTCCTCGGTCGTGATCACCATGGGCTGCGGCGACGCCTGCCCGTACTTCCCCGGTGTGGATTACCGCGACTGGAAGCTCGAGGATCCCGCGGGCAAGGGCGTGGAATCGGTGCGGCCGATTCGCGACGAGATCAAGAAGCGCATCGAAGACCTGATCGCCGAACTGCTGCCTGCGCGCGCCTGAGCGTTCTGTGGGACACGGCTTCCGCCCCGACCGCTGAGACGCGGTCGGGGCGGTGCTGTATCGAGCGGCATGTGAACTACACCGAGGCACCCTGCCCGACGATCACACTGCCGTACAGCGTGCGCGCGACAATCCGCACGGTCTCCGAGTTGCCCTGCGGGTCAACCGGTTCCGTCAGATTCTGCACGTTGCCGCCCATGGCATCGGCTTCCAGCCGCGCCGCACTGCCACGGCGCACACCCACCTCCAGGTCACCCATGGACGTCTCCAGGCGCAGGACCCCGCGCGTGGCCTCGTCGACGCGAATGTTGCCCTTGGCGGTTTTCGCGGACACGGAGGCGCCCGGATTCTCGACCACGATGTCGCCGGCGGAGACCTCGAGATCGCACTGGCCGAACTCGCCGACGCTCACCAGTCGACCCATGGCCAGGGTCGCGTCGAGCGCGGAGCCGGTCGGTACCTCCACGGTCACCGAGATCGTCGGCTTCCCGCTGAACGGCTTCCACGACTTCGGTGTTTCGACCTTCAGCGCGCCGTCGACGAAATCGACCTGAACCTCTTGCGCCGCACGCACATCCGCCTTGTTGGCTGCGTCGGCCGGACGAACGTCGACGACGGAGTCGAGCCGGTCGGAGGCGATCACGGTGACCTCACCGCAGGGCACATCAACGGTGACGGCGATCGGCTGGGGCGTCTGGAAAGTGGACATTTGAACTCCTAGGTTGCGGTGTCTATACGTAGAGGTATACGTACATTGCGTGCCCTCACTATAAGTAGATGTATACGTATAGCGCAACCCCTGATTTCCGAACGCACCCCGAAGCAGTCCTAAGGTGCCGCCAACCTGGCGATATCGGGGGCGTACACGGTCATCCAGTGCGGCCGCAGCCGGTAGTACACGACCTCGTTGTCCCAAACGAACGCGTCATCGCCGTAGAACTCCTTGAAGTACGCAAGCACTTCCGACCAGTCCGCAGCAGGCTCGCCGCCCAGCGGATTGAGGATCTCGGCCGTGCCGTGCGTGAACACCCCCAAACTCTCACCACGCATGTGCGCAACACTCACCGCCGGCCGCGCAGCAATGTGACGCGCCTTCGCTGCCGTGCGCGCCGTCCCGAAATACCAACGCCCCCACAGGAAATGCCCGTCCACCCCACTGATCCGCGGCTCACACCTCGCCGTCACAGTCGACAGCGCCAACGTGCACATCCCAGTGAGCACCCCCGCAAGTTCCGCCGCAGTCAACGTGTTCTCGTCATCGATGATCGACCGCAGATGCGCCGAAGCACCCCCGCGCGAGGAGTCGAGCAGTTCCTGAAGCTCAGCGAGGTCTTCCGAAGTTTCCCGCAAGGAGTGCCCTATCTATCCGTGGGTTGGTGAACCGACGAATCCATCCTCGACCAGAAACCTGACATCTCCTGTCATCTTTCGCCCAGGCGAGCCGTTGTCAGAGCGCGAGCATTGCGGTGGCGACTTGGTCAGCCGCCGCGTGACGCAGAGCGGTGCCCATGTTGTCTAGGACCAGCAGACGGGCCTTGGGGATTTCGTTGGCAAGGGCCTCGCCGTTGCCGACGGGGAAGAACGGGTCGGCGCGGCCGTGGACTACGAGCGTGGGTGTGTCGAGGTCACGCAGACGCTCGCGCCAACGCGGGGCACAGTCGATGCGTGAGAACACCATGGCGAGTTGATTCGCCTGGTGGACTGCGGGATCGTCCGACGGTGTGCGGTCCCAGATTCGAGCGGCGGTCGTTCGGGCCTGGTCCGGGTCGTTGCCCATCAGTTCGGCTGCCTGGGCGGCGAACTCCGCGACAGCGTCCCGATCCGTCCAGTCCGGGCGCGGACGGGAGAACACCGCGCCCATGACCGTCGAGTCGTGGTCAGGCAGGTCCGGATCGACCATGCCCGGTGCCACCGCTCTGGTGCCGACCAGGGTCAGTGCGGCGAACAGGTCCGGGTGGTCCAGCGCGGCGACCTGAGCGACCATTCCGCCGACGCCGATTCCGCCGAGGTGGGCGGTTTCGGCACCGAGCACCTCGACCAGCGCGGCCGCATCGGCGACGAGATCGCGCAGGTCGTAGGCCGGATTCTGCGGATCACGGGTCGTCGATTCGCCGCAGTCACGCAGGTCGTACCGAACCACGCGCCGCCCGCCCGATGCGAGCCGCTCGCACAGCGCATCGGGCCAGGACAGCATCGTCGGGCCGCCGACCAGCAGGACCAGGGGGTCGTCTTCGTGCCCGAAGCTTTCGATCCCGAGATCTACACCATTCGCCCGCACCGAGGTCATGCCTGAACTCCTGCCTGTCGGTAGCCCCCACAGATACGGACGACGGGTCGACCCGAAACTCATCGGTGCGACCGAAGACCGGCCCTATGCGGAGCCCACCTCGCAAACCAACATCTCGTTGCCACCTACCTGAAACTCATATTCCACCTGCACAATTCGGCTCTGAGTGCCCGATCGAGACAGGTCGGCGCGCAACTCCTCGAGCTGCGGGTACCGCGCCGACGAACCGACCGGCATCAACGGGAACAGCCGGACCTCGGCGGTTGCGACGCGCACGAGCTCGGTGATCGCCTGGCGATGGAAGTCGTAGTCCAGGTCGTCGGCGTAGCTGAACAGCAGATGCGAGCTCAGTACGAGCTCGAAGCTGTTGTCGGAGAACGGCAGAGCCGGGAGTCTGCCCGCGATATAGCGCTGCGGACAACTGCGACTGTGAGCCACGAATTGCTCTACGGATTGATGCCGGGCACGCCGGTGATCATCCGGGTCCGCGAAGAACGTCCAGCGATACTTGTCCGCCCGCTCACGGATATACCGGTTGCCCCGGTCCGCCTCAGCCATCGCCGCAGCAGCCACCCGCTCGATACCACGGTCGAAATAGGCGATGTCGCAAGCAGTTACATCACCACCCCGGCCCGAAACCTCGGCAGTGAACCCCGCCGCCCCACCCGGACAGTCCAAAATCCTGCGCCCTAGATCCTCCTCGGTGAGCGCGAACATCGCCCGATACTCCGCGAGCGACCGAGAGCTGACGAGAATCTCGCCGATCCCACCGGTTCCGATAGCGGTCATGTCTATTCCTTCCATTCAGGGGACCACCCCGGGACCGGAACAGACGTCGTCACAACACATCTGGCCACCCACAGGGCGGCCGCGCACAACTCGGTCAGCCGCTAGGTCAACGGCCACCACAGTCGCGCGATCATCATCACCCGGCGATTAGACCACCTGAACGCACCCCTCAGCACGCGAATTTCGCCTGCATAGCGGATCATATGGCGGTGAATCAAGATCTATTGAGGGCTCGAGCGGCGGAATTCGCCGGCAAACTCGAGGTACGGACACCGCAGGTGAAGGTGGCCCGCTTGCCGCGGTGCTGGTTTCCGGATGGGGTGTGGACTCGAGCGCTCGTATGGCAGCCGGTCGTGGCGATCGGTGCCGGATATGACGACTTGACCGAGGCGGAGCAGGAAGCCGCGCTCGCGGCCGCCGTCGTGCGCGCGGATATGGTCAGGGTGTCGATGTGGAAGTACGCCGTCGCGTTCCTCCTGCTGAGCGTGCCTGTTTTCGCGGTCGAGCTCGCGCTGTTCGAAATGTCGGTGTCGATCGTTCCGAACCTCACCATCGTCTTGACGCTGTTCACGGTTGCCTATCTCGGGAGCATGGCAGTCTGGTCCAGGCGCATAATCCACCGCGCGGACGCACACCTGGCAACAGTGCTGGGACGCGAATTCCTCAACCCGCTCTTCGACCTCGAACGCCGCGCCCGGTACCAACGTCGTGGCCTGTTCGGCGCCTTCTGGAGCCTGACCAGCCCCGACGAAACCCGCCGCGAACAAGCCATCTCCTACCTGGACAACCGCCCGGTCCCGGCGGCCGCCTGACATGCCTACCGACGAACTGACAGCCGACCCGGACGAACGGCAGATCGCGCGCTACGAATGCTCGTGCTGCAACGAGCCGATCGAGCGGACCTGGAACATGATCTTCCGCGACGGCGACGCCTACGCCGCGTACTTCGCCAACAGCTATCACCACGCGGATCAGGATCACGACACCTGGATCGACGTCATCCTCGGCACCTGGGGCGCCGAAACCGCCGACGACCACGTGACTTTCGGTTGCCGCGTCGGGCCGGTGCAGAACAGTCCGGCCCCGGCGGCAAGTCTCGTCCAGGCATGTCTGGACGGATCCGCCGATGAAGTCCACGGTGTGGTGCTCTCGCGCGAGGACGGGCTCGTTCATCCTCGCCTGCGAGAGTTTTGGGCAGTCGTCGACTTCGTCCTGGCCAACGACCCAACCGTCACCGGTCACCTTTACAGGTGAGCAGGAGGGGGTCATCAGGCAGCATGACCCCCTCCTGCTCACCCGAGTGGACTGTGCCCCAATAGAACTCGCCCGCTGAACCGAGTCTGCTTCGCGCGGGGCAGTGGGTGGAATTGGACCCCGTGGATGTCTCGGTAGAGGCGTTCGAGGTCGCAGGAGCGGGAATAGCCTGCGCCGCCGGTGGTTTCGATGGCCAGGCGCAGGGTGGTGATGAGGGCGTCGGCGGCTACGGTTTTGCGGCTCAGGGTGTGGGCGGCGTAGGTGTCGGTGTTGGGGAAGGTGAGGTTGGCGGCGTCGGTGAACATGGCGGTGACGAGGTCTTCGGCGGTGGTGTGGGCGTTGAGCATCTCGCCTGCGGATTGGATGGTGTGGGGTTCGGTGCGGCCCTGCATCAGGTGGGCGGTGAGGTCTACGGCGGCGTCGGCCACGCCGAGGTACGCGGCCAGGATCAGTGGGAGTGCCGCTCCGAGAACCACATTGAGCACCGGCGGCCATGGACCGGCGGGGCGGGTCAGGGAGATCGCGGCTTCGGGGACGAACACGTTGTCGAGCACGACCGTGTGCGATCCGCTGGCGCGCAGGCCGAACGAGTCCCAGGTCTTGTCGATGCTCACGCCGTCGGCGGTCAGCGGGATCGCGAAGTGCAGTACCTCGGCGTCGAAACGCACGCTGGTGACCAGTACATCGCCGACCTCGCACCCGCTGGCAGGCACCTTGCGCGCACTCACCCGATACCCGCCCTCGACGCGTTCGGCGTGCCCGTTGGATTCGACCCAGTCCGAGGCCCCGGTGCTCACCAGAATCGCCCCGCCCGCCACCTTCGCGAATACCGCCGAGGCGTCGATGCCGTGGTTGTGTCGCCACACCTGCGCGGCCACCAGGTGCGAATGCATCGCGAACGCCACCGCCGTGGACGGGTCGTGCCTGCCCAGTTCACGCAGGATCGCTCCCATCTCCGCATGGGACGCACCCCCACCGCCGAACTCGACCGGCACCAGCGCCGCCGACAGCCCACTGGACCGCAATCGATCGAACGCGGCCACGGAGATTTCGCCGGTGCGGTCCCGTGCGGGGACCTCGGCGCGCAAGGTTTCACCGATCTCGCGGGCCAGCGCAACCCGGTCGGTGCTGGACGTGGTGTCAGAAATTGTGGAAGTCATGTTTCGAAGGTAGGAAGCGCCGCGATAACCAGATAGTCCAGAAAGTGGACTCCCCCGGTCCAGAAGTTGGACCCCGTCGGCGAGGTGACCATGACAAGCCCAACCCCTGGCTACGGCCAGTACTGCCCGATTTCGCGTGCCCTGGACGTGCTCGGCGAACGGTGGTCGCTGCTGATCCTGCGCGACCTGTTCGTGGGCACGACCCGTTTCAACGACCTCGCGCGCGGCCTGCCGGGTCTGTCGCGCAGTTTGCTCGCCAAGCGTCTGCGCCAGTTCGAACGGGCCGGGCTCATCGAGAAACTCGGCACCGAGTACCTGCTCACCGAGGCGGGCAGGCAGCTCGAACCGATCCTGTTCAGGCTGGGCGAGTGGGGCGCGCGGTGGACGTTCGGCGCACCGCAGGACGAGGAACTGGATGCGGCACTGCTGGTGTGGTGGATGCACGGCCGGGTCGACACCTCCATGCTGCCAGGTCGACGGCAGGTGCTGCAGGTGCGATTCACCGATGACGTGCGCAGGTTCTGGATCGTGGTCGAGGCCGCGGTGCCGTCGGTGTGCGAGACCGACCCCGGCTATCCGGTCGACGTGATCATCGACGCCGATGTCGCCGGCCTGTACGAAGTGTGGCTGGGGCGGATGCCGCTGACCCACGCGCAGCGCACCGGCCGGGTCACCTTCACCGGGCCGCCCGCGCTCACTCGACGGATGCCCGCGGTGTTGAAACTGAGCCCGGTGGCTGGGTATGTCGCTGAATCCGTGCGGCCCGCCCGCGCGTCGTAACACGAAAAGTCGGGGGCCGCAGGGCACCTTTACCTGGAGTCATGAACTGCAGGGAACAAAACGTGGTAGTAATCACTACATGCCGTGTCATGTTGGCAACCGCCGTAACCAAAACGTTAGGGTTCAAGCATGGGACGTACCGGAGCAGCAACCACACAACCGGACGAACCGAGTGTTCCTCTCCCCCAGCAACATCCGGCACGTCTGGAACTAGTCGGCGAATCGCCCGAAGCCACGCAGGCGCAGCCCGAAGCGGTCGACGACCACTTCCCGCGCCTGGGCGACACCAGTTTCCTCACCGGCGCGGCCCGTCATCGCCTGGCCGCCTACATCCACACCCAGCTCGCCGAACTCGAGGAAATGCCGTGACGTCGCGCCGGTGACTAGGCTGAATAGCCAGCAGTCATCGACGACAGACTGATTCACGCGAGGAGTGGCGAGGGTGAGCGACGCATCGGTCGTGCTTCCTGAACAGGTGCGGACCGAACTGCGCCGGGGAGTGCGCAGCGTTCTTGTCGACACCGCCGCATTGCGCCTGGTCCGCGAACGTTTCGACGACAACCAGGCAGGCGCGCTTCGTCGCTACCTGGAAGCCTCGCAGTCGGCGAACACCTTGCGCGCCTACCGCACCGACTGGATCGCCTGGGCCGGATGGTGCGCGGTCGAACAGCGGCAAGCACTTCCGGCGGACCCCCTGGATGTGGCCGTGTACCTGGCCGCTTCCGCGGACGCGCGACGCGACACCGGCGCTTGGGCATTCAGCCCGGCGACCCTGGATCGCAAGTCCGCCGCCATCGCGGCTGTGCATGCCGCCAACGGACTTCTCTCGCCCACTCGCTCCGATGTTGTCCGGCTGACTCTGCGCGGCATCCGTCGCACGCGCCGCACCCCGCCGACCCGCAAACGACCGGTCCTGCTGCACACCCTCGACCAACTGCTCGCCGAACTCCCCGCGCCCGGCTGGCCCACCGAACCCGCGCGGCGCAGGGACACTTTGGCACTGTTGGTCGGGTTCGCGGGCGCTCTGCGTCGCAGCGAACTCGCCGGGCTTCGGATCAGCGACGTGCACGCGCGCACCGACCACACCACCGGCGAACCGCTGCTCGTGGTGCACCTTCCCACGACCAAGACCGACCCGACCGGCGTCGCCGAACAGCGCATCGCCCTACCCCGCGGAAAGCACCCGCGCACGTGCCCGATCTGCGCGTACGCGGATTGGGTTCGCCTACTGGAGGTTCACGCGCACGGTGACGTCCGCGCCTGGTTAGACAACAACCTCACCTCCGACATCACGATCCACCGCTGCCACGGATTCACCGGTACCCCACTGAGCGTCGACGAAAACCGACCGCTGTTCCCCACGATCAACCGACACGGCGGCATCGGCGACACGGCACTGTCCGGGCGGGCCGTGGCCGAACTCGTCAAAAGGTATGCCGCCCGCGCCGGTTTGGACCCCGACCTGTTCTCCGGACATTCCCTGCGCGCCGGCTTCGCCACCCAGGCCGCACTCGGCGGCGCCAGCGACCGCGAGATCATGCGCCAGGGCCGGTGGTCCAACCCGCGCACCGTCCACGGCTACATCCGCACCGCGAACCCGCTCGAAGACAACGCGGTCACCAAACTCGGACTCTGATCAGGCGATGCGGTCCAGGCGGAAGATCCGGAACTCGCGACCAGCGGCCAGCTTGTATTCCATCTCGTAGCCGGGCCAGAACTCGACCACCTGATCCCACACGCGCTTCCGTTCCGGATCGTGCACCTGCGCGACGCTGACCGGGAACGCGGAGCTGCCGTTGAAACACGCCGACGCGGTGCCCGCCGCGCGCAGGTTCGCCGACCATGCGGGATGTTCGGGCTTGCCCCAGTTCGAGCCGACCAGGTAGAAACCGTCGCCGTCGGGCACGCACAGCAGCGAGGTGGTGCGCGGCAGGCCCGACTTGCGGCCGACCACGGTGATCTCGATCGATGGCAGGCCGGCCAGGTCGAGAACACCTCGGCGGCCACCGGTGATCCGGCGCAGCAGGCGCTCGGCAGGCAGGACGAATCCGGCGCCGTGCATGGCCCACGGCTGCGCGGCAATGACTCGGGCGAGGCGCTGCGAGGGATTCCAAACCATCCCCGAATCTTGGCTCGAGCGAACCTGATTCGCCCACCCACGACGGGGTGCTGAGAGACAACTCACTCGATCGGCGCGGGCAAGGCCCTTCCCTGTCTGTGCTGGTGAGTTCTCGGTTTGGTGAGAACATGTCGAAGACTGTTGCGCGTGAATGTGGCCGATCGGCGGACACATGTTTAGATGCGCATATCTAGGTAAGCCGATGTATTTTTCAATTTCGACAGCCTCCCAACCCCGCCGCTCCGCGCTATTTCCCCCGCCTGACCATCTCGATGTCGCACACTGGGTCCACTCCCCTTCCTCTAGTCGCCAGGAGTGCCATGCCCTCCCCCACCGGTCGCAGACTCCTCGCCACCCTCGCCATGGTGCTGCTCACGACCAGCACCTCCCCCGCTCTCGCGAGACCACCCGCGCCGGCCCAACTGGCACCGATGGGGCCCGAATTCCTCTGGGGTGTAGCAGCTTCCGGCTTCCAGGCCGAAGGTGATGCGCCGGACAGCAATTGGCGCCGCTATGTCGAATCCGGCAGTACCGCGGACCCGTATCTGAACTCGGTCGACTTCCGCACTCGCTACCGCTCCGACATCGCCTTGGCCGCGAAACTCGGTGTGCGCGTGTACCGCATCGGCATCGAGTGGGCGCGGGTCCAACCGCAACCCGACGTCTGGGACGAAGCGGCGCTCGAGTTCTACGACGATGTGGTCAGCGCGATCACCGAGGCCGGGATGCGGCCGATGCTAACTCTGGATCACTGGGTGTATCCGGGCTGGGCGGCGGACCGCGGCGGCTGGGGCGACCCGGGCATCGTCGCGAACTGGCTGACCAACGCGCGTCGCGTCGTCGACCGGTTCGCCGGCACCGACCCGCTGTGGGTGACGTTCAACGAGCCGACGTTCTATCTGCTCAACGATCTGCGGCACGGCGGGATCGGCATCACCGACGTGCTCACCATGGGCGACCGAATCGCCCAAGCGCACAACAACATCTACGACTACATCCACTCCGTACAGCCCGGCGCCCAGGTCACCAGCAACGTCGCCTACATCCCCGCCGTCGACGACGCGATCAGCGGACCGATGCTGGACCGGATCTCCGCGCGCCTGGACTACATCGGCATCGACTACTACTACGGCCTGTCCCCCACCCAACTGCAGGTCCCCGATCCGGACCGACTGTGGACGATTCCCCTTCAGCCAGAAGGCATCTACTACGCCCTGGACCATTACGCGCGGAAGTTCCCCGGCCGTCCGCTCTACATCGTCGAAAACGGCATCCCCACCGAGAACGGCCGCCCGCGCGCCGACGGCTACACCCGCGCGGATTCGTTGCGCGACACCGTCTACTGGT
This sequence comes from Nocardia sp. NPDC058666, assembly GCF_042714895.1. NCBI lineage: Bacteria > Bacillati > Actinomycetota > Actinomycetes > Mycobacteriales > Nocardiaceae > Nocardia > Nocardia sp. NPDC058666. The sequence continues at coordinate 407,865 of NZ_JBHXRY010000003.1, read as the reverse complement.
TGCAGCGCGCGGTCGCCGACGGGATCCCGCTGATGGGTTACAACTACTGGAGCCTGACCGACAACTACGAATGGGGTTCCTACACACCACGTTTCGGCCTCTACACCGTCGACGTGTTGACCGACCCGACCCTGACCCGCACCCCGACCGACGCGGTGGCGGCCTACCGCGCGATCACCGAGGCGGGCGGCGTCGGCCCCGACTACCGACCCACGCGCCCCGTCGCCCCGTGCTCGCTGGTCGACGGGCTCGCCAGTTGCACCGATCCTGTCTCCGTGCCGCGGTAGCGGTTTGACCCAGCGATGTGTGCTCTACACTCGGGCGGGTGTCGAGCGCAGCGTCACGTCCCGACAGTGCCGTGAGCGGCAGGCAAGCCCGATGGCAGCCGCACAACGACAGCCGCCGGGAGCGGATCGTGCTGGCCGCGGTCGAGTTGATCGAGCAGGCACCGGCCGGGGTCGAGGTGCCGATCGTGCAGATCGCCGAGCACGCGGGGCTGGCGAAATCGGTGGTCTACCGGCAGTTCGCCGGCCGCGACGAGCTCGATCGCCGGATCAGAAGCGAGATCGCCGACCGGTTCGTCGCCCAGATCGAGGACTCACTCGACATCGCCGAGGGTTCCATTCACAGCATCCTGGTTCGCACGATCGACGGTGTCGTGAGCTGGATCCAGGACCATCCCCGGTTGCGCGAGTTCCTGCGCACCGGACCGTCGGAGAGCGATCCCGATGTCGACGGGATGAGTGCCCTGATCGCCACCATCGCGGCGTCGACCAGGGCCTTGGTCACCGGACTGGCCGGGGTGGTCGGCGTCACCGACGACACCTCGGTCGACACGATGACCTTCGCCATCGTGTCGATGACCGAGGCCACCGTCACCCGCTGGGCCAACGACCCCGAGCCGGCGCTGACCAGGGACCAACTGATCGAGGAGGTCGCCTCCTACGCCTGGCACGTGGTCGACGGCGTCGCGCGCCGCCACGGCCTGACGCTGGATCCCGATCAGCAGCTGACCGAGATCATCACGCAACTGATCGCCGGTACCTGAAACCTCAGGCGGCGTGCCGCGCGCTGCGTTCGGGTTCGCTGCGATACCGCGACACCGGTCCGTCGACGCCGAGCTTGCGCCACAACCACTTGGCCGTGGGGTTCATCAGTTCCAGGTCGTACGCCAGTTTGCGCATGTCGCCGAAGTAGCCCGACAGGATCTTGCGGGAGTGGTCGGACTTCCAGAACGCCTGCTCGATCACCTCGTCGGGAATCCCGAACTCACGCCCGAACGACTTCCCCGGCGCCATGATCTCCCCGGCCAACCAGCGCATCGCGATCGGGAAGGCCACCGAGCACACGCCACGATTGAACTTGCCCATCCGCGCGACGTGCGCGGCGAGGAAGTCACCGGCGAAGGAGATGTGCCGCGCCTCCTCGGCGATGTGAATCTGCATGGTGCGCAACACCATCGGCGGCATCGACGCGCCCTCGCGGATCAAGGCCTTCTGATAGTGATCGATGGGTTCCTCGCCACCGAGGATGCCGATGAACAGAATCGTGTGCGCGTAACCGCCCGCGACGCCGATCAGCGGTGACAGCGCCCGGAACACCGGTCGCATGCCCGGCACATCGACACCGATCCGGTTGACCAGCTCCTGGAACATCTGGATGTGGTTGCACTCTTCGGTCATCTCGTGCAAGCAGTACCGGAACTCCGGCGAACCATTGGGCAGCTTCATGATGTACTGCATCATCCCGCGGATCAGGATGGATTCGAACGCGGCGCCGACCTTGACCACATTGGCGGTGCGCCATTTGCCGATCGCGATCTGCTTGTCCAGCGGCTGGTCGCGGTACCACTGGGTGGCGCCCAGCGGGTCCGCTTCCGGAGACAGGACCCACCGCACGTCGTTCGGGTCGAGGGCGAGCTCGGGCGAATCCCAATCAATGTCGAGGTAAGGATCGAAATTGCGGTCGACGGACCCCTGCGACAGGGTCGCCAGCGCATCTCGATACTGCTCGGTGATGAATCCACCACGGCTCGATTCGGTCAGCGTCATCGGTGCCTCCTCGGTTCGCGTTCGATGCGCACAACCCTGTTAGCGCTGTCACACCGTTGCCACAAGAGTAACTGAGACTGCCAGTCTCAGACAACCCGTCCAAGGTAACAGTTCGCGACCGCCGTCAGCGGAACGCGTCGGCGTGGCGAGCGGCCCACATGGCGAAAGGCTGCGGTGGGCGGCCGGTGACCTGCTCGACGGTCGGGCGGACAACGGACTCGTCGATGACGCCGGCGACGTAGAAATCGAAGAACGCGTCCACGTACTCCACGGGCGTTGTTTCCAGCAGCTGCGCGCGAGCCTCGTCATCGGTGAGGCCACGGCAGGTCAGCGCACGCCCGGTCACCTCGGCCAGAATCGCCACCTGTTCGGCGGGCGTCAACGCGACAGGGCCTGTGGGCCACAGGATTTCACCGTGATGGCTGTCGGCGCGCAGGACCGTGGCGGCCACCGCACCGAGGTCGTGCGGGTCGAGCGCGGCCGTGCGAACGGTGGGGAACGGCGCGCGGATCTCGTCGCCGTCTCGCAGTTGAGGAAGCCAGCGCAGGGCGTTGGACGCGAAGGCGCACGGTCGCAGGATGGTCCATGCGGCGCCCGAATCGGTGACCTCGTCCTCGGCGGCGACCATGTAGCGAGTGACGGCATTGGAAGTGTCGCGGGTCGCGGCGGACAGGCCCGACAGTTGCACGATGTGCTGCACGCCCGCCTTGGCGGCAGCCTGCGCGACTCCGGGATAGCCGGGTAGCAGGAACACCGCGCGAACCCCGTCGAAGTTCAGTGTCTGCGGTGCGGTGAGGTCGCCCTCGATCGCGTGCGCGCCGCCCGGCAGCACTGCCTTCGCGGGATCACGCACCATCGCCGTGACGGCATCTCCTGTGGAGGCCAAGGCCTGAACAACTTCCGCGCCGACATTTCCGGTCGCGCCTGTTACCAGAATCATGAGCTGAATTGTCGCAGCGCTCAACAGGTTCGGCGCTCGAGCACCTCTGAACAAAAGTTGACTATTCGACGAGCAGAACCACGAGTTGGCGGGCCAATTCGGTGTCACCGAGGCCGCCCTGCCAGATCAGGGGGCGGTGTTTGTCGAGGTCGTCCAGCGCTTCGGGTAGGGAGACGAACACCCGGTCGGCGCGCACGACGCACACTTGCGGCAGGGCCACCGGCGTGGTGGGACCGCCCTGCAGGTCCATGGCCAGTGAGCCGGTCGACGCGTCACCGGCGACCGCGTCGCGCACTATCGCCTCGCCGGGTTCGACCTCGTCCGAGCCCGCGTGCACGACCTTGTGCCCCGGCGCGCTGGCCCAGTGGTCCAGCCAGGCCGGACCGGGTTCGACCGCGGCCAGCACCGTCAGCACGCTCATGCCGTAGAGCACGTCGGCGACCGCGGCGGGCAGGCCCGCGACGTCGACGGTGCGCACCACCGATCCGTGCTCGCGCAACCGTTCGATGAATCCGGCGAGCACTTCCGCGCGCTCGGTCGGGTCCACCACCGCGTGCCGACCGGCGGATCTTCGCAGCGGCACCCGGCGCTCGTCCTCGGGTAGGTCGAGCAGCCCATCACGGACTCGGCGCAAGATCTCCTCGCGGGAATTCACTGGCCGCACCTCCGTTCACACATTCCTCTCCCCACATACCGCGGGAACTCTTCAGATCGCTACCGTACCGACCGGTCCACTCCTTGTGGACACGGCACGACGAAGCCGAGCAGGCGCAGCAGCTGGTCGATATTCAGGTCGAATATTTCCGCGCGATCGGCGAAGGTGTCGCGGCCGTACATGTCGAACACGTCGAAGTTCACGGCGCCGAACAGGGTGGTCCAGGCGGTGAGGGCGGCGGCGATGACGGGGTCGGGGGCGGCCAGGCCGAACTGTTCGCGGATCGTGGCGAAGTCGGCTGAGGTCTTCGGGGACATCGCCAGGTCCTGACCGGACGTCAGTTGGCCTCGGCGGAAAGCGCTGTCGATGATGCCGAGCAGGGTCGCGATCACGCGCACGCCCGGAGCCTCGGTGTCGTCGGCGGGAGCGGCGTAACCGGGGACGGGGGTGCCGAAAAGCAGTCCGTACCAAGCGGGTTCGGCCAACGCCCATTCCCGCACGGTTCGCGCGGTGACACGGAAACGGGTCGCGGGATCGTCGGGCGCGTCGGCCAGGGCGGCGTCCACGGCGTCGCCCAGCGCGTTGTAGCCGTCGACCACCAGCAGGGTCAGCAGTTCGTCGCGGCTGCTCACGTACCGGTACACCGCCGAGGACACCATGCCCAGATCACGCGCGACCGCCCGCAGCGACAACGCCGCGGCGCCGTGGGTGGCCAGGTGCTCGCGGCCGATGCGTTTGATGTCGGCGATCGTGCGCGCGCGGGCCAGTGCGCGCGGACCCGGCTGGTCGGTGCTCATGTCACCGATCATCGCCCACTCGCGGCCGGCGCCCGGTCACGGTGGCGGACCGTGTCGTCTTCGGCGGCGGCGCGTTCGATCTCGGCGGAGAGGGTGGCGCCGCCGACCTCCCATGCCATCGCCAGCAGTCGGTCGCGGAAGCGGCTCAGGTCCACGCCGACGCCCTCGCCGCCGTATCCGGTGCCCGCGGCGTCGCGCACCGTGCGCACCACGTCGTCGGCCAGCGCGGCGATGCGCGACTGGATCAGCGTGCGTAATTCGCCGCTGAGGGTGATGTCGGTGCCCACGTCGTAGAGCACCAGCGCGGCTTTGAACATCGTGCGGTCTTCGATGAACCATTGCAGCCCGCGACGCTCGAGGTAGCCGGCCGAGATCAATTCGGTGAGCACGTCGGTGCCGCGGTCGCCCAGCATCGCGATGAGTTCGGCGTCGTCGACCTGTGACGAACGTTCCACGGACTGACCCGCGCGCGGGTCGAACAGGGTGCGCCAGTCACCGGCCTGCGGTTCGGTGTCGAACACCTCGCGGATCGCGTCCAGGCGCAGACCGCGCGCCTGCATGGCCACGATGTCGCGCAGACGGTCGAGGTGTTCGTCGGTGTAGACGACCTCTTTGCCCGCGCGACCGGGCTTGGGCAGCACGCCCAGCGAGTGGTAGTAGCGGATGGTGCGCGCCGCGACGCCGCTGACGTCGGCGAGTTCCGCTCTGGTGTATCGGGGCACCCGACCAGCATAGGACGGCTCGGAACCGACTTTGACAGTCCCGACTGTCGGCGTTAGCGTTACCCAGGTCACTGTCGACACCGATCGAGGAGCCCCCATGTCCGAGCGCACCACCGACTTCGACGTCTTGATCGTCGGTTCCGGCTTCGGTGGCAGTGTCACCGCGCTGCGCCTGGTGGAGAAGGGCTACAAGGTCGGCGTCATCGAGGCGGGCCGCCGCTTCGCCGATGACGAACTGCCCAAAACCAGCTGGGACCTGCGCAAATTCGTCTGGGCACCCAAGCTGGGCTGCTACGGTATCCAGCGCATCCACCCGCTGCGCGACGTGTTGATCCTGGGTGGCGCGGGCGTGGGTGGCGGTTCGCTGAACTACGCCAACACCCTGTACGTGCCGCCGGAGCCGTTCTTCCAGGACCCCCAGTGGCGCGAGGTCACCGACTGGCGCGCCGAGCTCACGCCCTATTACGAGCAGGCGAAGAAGATGCTCGGTGTTGTGACAAATCCCCACATGACTCCGGCCGACGAGATCTTCAAAGCTGTGGCCGAGGACATGGGTGTGGGCGAAACGTTCGTGCAGACGCCTGTGGGCGTGTTCTTCGGAACGCCGGGCGAGACCGAGGCCGACCCCTACTTCGGCGGTGCCGGGCCCGAGCGCACCGGCTGTGTCGAATGTGGCGACTGCATGGTCGGCTGCAAGTTCGGCGCCAAGAACACCCTGGTGAAGAACTACCTGTACCTCGCGGAAAAGGCTGGCGCGCAGGTTATTCCGATGACCACGGTGTCGGCAATGCGGCCGCTGCCCGACGGCACGTGGGATGTGGCCACCGAGCGCACCGGTGCGTGGGTTCGCAAGGCGCCCAAGACTTTGACCGCCAAGCACGTGGTGCTCGCGGCCGGCACGCTGGGCACGCAGAAGTTGCTGCACGCGATGCGCGATGAAGGTGCGCTGCCGAAGCTGTCGAACCAGTTGGGTCTGCTCACCCGCACCAACTCCGAATCGATCGTCGGCGCCGCGACCAGGACGCTGGGGCCCGACCAGGACTTCACCAAGGGTGTGGCGATCACCTCGTCGATCCACCCCACTCCCGACACCCACGTCGAGCCGGTCCGTTACGGCAAGGGCTCCAACTCGATGGGCATGTTGCAGACGCTGATGGTCGACGGCGGCGGCCGGGTGCCGCGCTGGCTGCGGTTCCTCGGGCTGGTGCTGTCCAACCCGCTGACCTTCTTCCGGTTCGTGAGCGTGAAGAACTGGAGCGAGCGCACCATCATCTCGCTGGTCATGCAGCACCTGGACAACTCGATCACCACCTACACCAAGCGCGGCCTGTTCGGCGGCCGCAAGCTGACCTCCAAACAGGGCCACGGACAACCGAATCCGACCTGGATTCCGGCGGGCAACGACGTGACCCGACGGGTCGCGGAGAAGATCGGCGGCGTTGCCGGTGGCACCTGGGGTGATGTGTTCAATGTGCCGATGACCGCGCATTTCCTCGGTGGTGCGGCGATCGGTGCCGATCCGGAGCACGGCGTGATCGACGCGTTCCACCGGGTGTACGGGTACCCGACACTCAGCGTTGTCGACGGTGCGGCCGTGTCGGCCAACCTCGGCGTCAACCCGTCGCTGACCATCACCGCGCAGGCCGAGCGCGCGGCGGCGTACTGGCCGAACAAGGGCGAGGTCGATACTCGGCCCGAGCAGAGCGAGGGGTACGCGAAGATCTCGGCGGTTCGGCCGAACCGGCCGGTGGTGCCCGCGAGTGCGCCTGCCGCGTTGATTCTGCCGATCGTGGAGATCCGTAGCTCGGAGAAGACCGCGGGGTAGTTCTTGCGGAAAGCGGCCCCGGCCTTGCGGTTTCATGCCGCGAGCCGGGGCCGTTCTCGTTAGCATCGAAGGCGACGATCGGGAGGATCTTCGATGACGGTGCTGGTGCTGGGCGGGTATGGGACGGTCGGGGCGCATCTGGTGCGGTTGCTGCGGGGCGAGGGGGTCTCCGTGAAGTCTGCGGGGCGTGATCCGGGCAGGTCGGATCGGGTGGTCGATATCGGTGACAGTGCCAGTGTCGAAGCCGGGCTCGCGGGGGTGACCGTGGTGGTCAATTGTGTTGGTGCCGAGGATGTTCAGCTCGCAAGGCTCTGTGTCGAGCGTGGGTCCGTGTTCGTCGATATTTCGGCGACTTCGGGTTATGTCCGGGCGCTCGAGGATGTCGAGGGTCCCGTGGTGCTCGGTGTCGGGTTGGCGCCTGGGCTCACGACTCTGCTGGCCGTGGACGCGTTCGCGCACGAGCGTGGGCCGGTCGACATCATGATCGGGCTGGGCTCCGGGGAAGCGCACGGGCCTGCCGCGACTGCCTGGACGTATCAGCTTCTCGGACAGCGCTTTCCCGATGCCGACGGCACGAGTGTCCGCAATTTCACTGGGCGGCAACGGTTTTCCCTGCCCGACGATGCCGGGTATCGGCCATTTCCGGCGGTGCGCGCCGACTTCGCCGATCAGCACCGGCTCACCCGCGAGTTCGGGGTTCCGGTGCGCACCTACCTGCGGCTGGATTCTCGGCTGGACACGCTCGGCCTGGAGGCTCTGACGTGGGCGCCGTTCTTGCAGGCTGTGGCGCCGGCGCACATGCCCGGCAGCAGTGATCGGTGGGTGGCGCTGGCGCGGGCCGCGGACGGTTCGACCAGGTCCGCGACCGGTCGGGGGCAATCGCTGGCCACGGCGGTGGTTGCCGCGATTACGGTTCGTGCGCTGATCCGGAATCCGGTGTCGGCTCCCACCTGGATCCACCAACTTCTCTCGCTCGACGACATCAGTGCCGACCCACTTGCCGCCGATATTCGATTCCACCGCTGAGCGGGTTCACAGCGCGTTGATGCGGGCCAATGCTTCGAAGGCCAGGTCGCCCGCTTGCCACAGGGCGGTGATCTCGGCGCGGATCACGGGCGCCAACGCTGGGTCTTGCAGGGCTAGGCCGTTGGTGAAGATCACGGTATTCGCACCGAGGTCTGCCGCGATGAGCATCTGCTCGGTCGCCACACCGGCACCGAACAGCTGGTCCAGGCCTTCGCCGACGAAGTAGAACCGCCAGAGTGGGCCGAGGTCGGCGCCGTAGGCAGCTTTGGTGCGGTCGACGATCACGTCACCGACCGAGGCGATGCCTGCCACGATCTTGAAGTAGTCCCCGGCGTTGTCCGGCCTGCTGCGCACCGCCGCCACCGCGTTCGTCAGATCGACAGTGAGATGCGCGTTGTACCCGGCCATGGCGGTGCGGGCGCGCGAGGCACCACAGTCTTGCGCGAGCGAAAAGTAGTGCGCCCATTGCGGTTCCGCGGTCCCGCCGGTGAATTCCGCGTGCAGGTTGTCGAGGAATCTACGCAGCAGGTCGAAGCTGATCGCGTGCGCGTACTCGCGATCCGCGAACGCCGCGGGGTCGCGCTGCATCGGCATCACCGCGGCATATTCGACACCGTCGAGGCCGATCGCGAACAACCCCCGCAGATCGCGGTGCTCGACCAGGATCTCGGTGATCCGATGATGCCGCGCCACCGCGTCCTCGAGCCGGTCCAGACTGCCGGCGCCGGAGATCGCCGAGGTGTCCGATAGGCGCGCGACTTCGGCGACGTCGGTCGGCGACAGGGTCGACCCGCACGCGGTGTCCCGCACAGCACCCTGTGCCGGACCCGCAGGCAGGGCCAAGGTGACTACCGCGACGAAGGCGGCTATTCCACTGGATACGCGCACGCGCCGATTCCACCACCTGCTGCCCGGTTCGTCGCTTCGACGCGCACGATCACCGGCGTGTCGGGGTCTCCGGCCGTCCTGGCCCCTAGGCTGGACCGATGCCGGAGACGATCGCGATTTCAGGAGCCAGCGGACATATCGGCGGCCGCGTTGCGCGGCTACTGGCACCGTCCGGCGCGCGGTTGCGACTGCTCGGGCGCAACGTCGACCACATAGCCCCGATCGACGGTGCCACCACCGCGGCCATCGACTTCGCCGATCCGACCACCGTGGCCGCCGCCCTCGACGGTGTGCAGACCTTCTTCTTCGTCTCCGCCACCGAGAGCGCTGACCGAGCAGACCAACAAATCGCGGTCGTGCGGGCCGCGAAAGACGCGGGCGTGCAACGAATCGTGTACCTGTCGTTTGTCGGTGCGGCCCCGGACAGCACCTTCACGTTCGGGCGCGACCACTGGTACACCGAACAAGCCATCCGCGCCTCCGGCCTGGCCTTCACCTTCCTGCGCGACAACCAGTACCAGGACATCATCCCCCACTTCGCCGATGAGAACGGCGTGATCGAAGGCCCCGCGGGCGACGGCAAGGTCGCCGCGGTGACCCGCGGCGACGTCGCCGATTGTGCGGCGGCAGTACTCGATTCGACCGAACACCATGGCAAGACCTTCGACGTCACGGGCCCACGGGCCTTCGATCTCGCCACCGCCACCGCCGACATGACCGAAATCCTGGGCCGCCCGTACCGGTACGTCGACCAAACTGTCGACCAGGCCTACGCCTCCCGTGCGAAGTACAACGCACCGAAATGGGAAGTCGACGGCTGGGTCAGCACCTACACCGCGATCGCGCAGGGCGACCTCGACCAGGTCACCGACGCGGTCCAACATCTGACCGGCCATCCGGCCACCGACTTTCGCGACCACCTCGAGACCCTGACAGACAAGTCCTGAGGTAGTCGCCAGCTGTCACACGTCGACCGTGTCCGCCTCGGGGATTGCCGCGCTGGGCACCAGCGAGTAGGCCGCGCAGACCAGCGCGAACAGCAGGTATCCCAGCGCTACGCCGGGTGCGGCGGCCCATTCGACCGCGTGCGCGTGGATCAGGCCGATCCAGCTCAACGCCGCGCCGATCAGCGCCGCCGCTGACGCCGCGCGGAATCGTTTGTCGAGGATGAACGTGACGATCGCGCCCAACACCAGGCCGGCCAGCACCGCGCCGGAGCCGAATACCTTCAGCCCGTCATAGACGACACCGGCTTGGCCCAGTGCGTCCGAACCGACCTCGGCCGCCGAAGTCCCTGCGGCGGCCAGCGCGTTGTCGATCTGGGTGACGGCCCATTCCGCGAGGTTGGGCAGCAGTGCGGCCACGACCGCGACCGCGTGGATGCGCGGCACCGCTTGGAAGGCCTGCGCGCCGATCAGCAGGCCGATGTAGAGCAGGATCGGCACGATCGCCGGGATCGGCAGCAGGGTCGCCAGCACTCCGAAAAGGCCTAGGAGACACATGATTGCGATGGTCGCGCCGCTGGCCAGTGAGTAGCCTGTGCGCCCGCCCGCGTCCTTCCAACCGGGGTGGCCGATGTAGACCGCGGGCGGGAACGGGGAGCCGAAGCCCGCGCCGATCACCGCGCCGAAGCCGTCGGCCAGCAGCACACTGCGCAGGTTGTAGTTGTCGCCCGCCGCCGCGGCGCTTTCCACGTTGCTCATCGCTTCGGTGAAGTTGTAGATGCCCAGCGGGATGGCGGTGGCCAAAAGCGGTGCGAGGTTGCTCAGGCCGTCGAACAGCAGACCCAGGCGCAGATCGGGCAGACCCAGTGCGATGTCGCCGGCGGCCTGGGCGACGTCGGGTACAGACATGTACCCGCCGATCCAGCCGATCGCGGTGCCGACCAGCAGTGCCACCAGGCCGACCGGGATATTGCCCGGCAGTTTCACGTCGGTGAAGAAGCCGACCAAGATGATGGCCAGCACCGGCAGCCCGATCCAGGCCACCTCCCACATCTGCGCGGCGGGGCGCATGGCGATGAACGTGATGGAGATACCGGCCAGGGTGCCCAGCATCGCGGCGCGCGGGGTGACCTTGCGAATGTAGGGGCCGACGAACGCGCCGATCATCACGATCACGCCGATCATGAAGGCCCACGCGAGGCCGGCGGCCCACGCCCGCAGCGGATCTCCGGTTGCCAGGTAGATCGGCAGCATCACCACGAACACGACGATGAACATGTGCGGCACGCTCGGCCCGTAGGGCAGCGCGGTGACGTCGGACCGTCCCTCGCGGCGGGCCAGGCGCCGGGCCAGCACCATGTAGTACAGATTGCCCAGCACCAGGGCCACGCCGAGCGCGGGCAAGACCGTGCCGAGCACATCGGTGCTGGGGATCTTCACCACGGCGATGGTCAGGGTGGTCAACGTGAGCACGTTGACCAAGATGTTGAAGGCCAGTCCGAAGAAGGCATTGGTGTCGCCCCTGGTCCACCACGGAAGTGCCAGTGGCGGTGGGGGTTCGGGGGCGGTGGTAGTTTTCGACGTGTCGACCGACATCGTGGATCCTGTTCGTTAAGCCGTGACGGGAGCTGTGGTGGTCAGTGCGGTGATGACGTCCGCGGAGTCCGCGACCCAGCCGAAGATCGCGCCCTGGGCGGCGATCATCGCCAGGCCCACGCGCTGGAACTCGGGGAAGTAGGAGCCGACGCAATCGGCGACGACCACACATTCGTAGCCGCGGTCGTTGGCCTCGCGGACCGTGGTGTGCACGCAGACCTCGGTGGTCACGCCGGCCACGAGCAGGGTGGCGATCGAATTCTGTTGCAGCACATCGGCTAGTTCGGTGGCGTAGAACGCGCCCTTGCCCGGTTTGTCGATCACGGTCTCACCGGCGATGGGTGCCAGTTCGTCGACGATGTCGTGGCCGTATTCGCCGCGAATCAGGATCCGACCGAAACGGCCGGGGTCTCCTATGCGCTGAGAAGGGTTGCCGCGCCGCAGTTTTGCCGGTGGGCAGTCCGACAGGTCGGGCAGGTGGCCCTCCCTGGTGTGGATGACGGTGATACCGGCGGCTCTGGCGCAGGCCAGCAGTTCGGTGAGGGGTTCGATGACCGCGCGCAGCAAGGTGACGTCGTTGCCCAGACTTTCGCCGAAACCGCCGGGCAGCAGGAAGTCTCGCTGCATGTCGATGACGACCAGCGCGGTGGTCGCCGGGTCGAAGGGCAACGGCGTTGGGGTGGCGGGGATTTCGGTCATCGTCGCTCCTGGAGGGATACCGGTCCGAAGTCGTACAGCGTGGGGGTACGGGGTTCGTCCAGCAGGCGGGCGGCGGCGGCCAGGACGACGTCGTCGGCGAGCGCGGGTCCGAACACCATGAGCGACACCGGTCTTCCGTCGCGCGTGGTGCCGGCGGGCACGGCGATCGCGGTGAGGTCGAGCAGGTTGCCGAAGTGGGTGTAGTGGCCGAGCACGGTATTGGTGGCGATGGGGTCGGCCAGCACGTCGGCGACGGTGAAGGTGGTGCCGATGGTCGGCACCACGATCGCGTCGACCGTGTCCCATAGTCGGGCGACCTCCGCACGTAGCTGCTGCAACCGCTGCTGCGCGCGGAAGACGTCGACGGCGCTGAATGTCCTTCCGCTGTCCAGGATTTCCCGAATCACTGGCAGGATCGAATCGGGGCGTTCGGTGAGGAACTGTTCGAACTCGACCAGCCGTTCCGCGACCCAGGGACCCTGGTAGAGCAGTGCGCCCGCCGCGAGGAACGGTGCGAGGGTGGTCTCCACACACTCGAACCCATTGCGTGGCAGCTGGTCTCGCGCAGCCAGGTGTGCGGTGCGCATGGCCTCGTCGCCGAAGAACTCGAGTTCGCGTGGGGCCGGGAGGCCGAGTCGGATCGCGCCGCCATGAAATCGTAGGCCCCGCGCACGTGACCACGGGTCGTCATGGTCGACCGCCATGATCACGTCGGCGACCAGGTCGAGGTCTTCGATCGATGTCGCCATCAGAGTCAGGCAATCCAGCGACTTGCAGGCGGGGACCAGACCGACGGTGCTGATCAGACCGCGTGACGGCTTCCAGCCCACGATGCCGTTGAGCGCGGCGGGCACCCGGCCCGACCCGGCCGTGTCGGTGGCCACGCAGAACGGCACCTGACCCAACGCCACGGCCAGCGCCGAGCCGGAACTGGAGCCGCCGCTGATCAGGTCACCGCCGAATACGCTGCGCGGCACCGGGTATGGCGTTCGGGTGCCGTTGAGCCCGGTGGCGAACTGGTCGAGATTGGTCTTGCCCACGAACAGCGCGCCCGCGTCGAGCAGCCGCTGCACGGCGGGCGCGGTGCGGGTGGCTACGTAGGCGTAGTCGGGGCAGGCCAGGGTCGTGGGATAGCCCGCGACATCGATGCTGTCCTTCACCCCGAACGGCACCCCGTACAGCGGTAATGTGCGAGCACCCGGCCGACGTTCGATAGCTGTTGCCGCACTGAGTAATTCCGCGCGCGATACCGGGGTGATCCAGGTGCCGTCGTCGCCGCGCGCGGCCATCGCGTCGGCCACCCGTGCGGCGGTCCGGGTCGGCGAGCCGCTGCCACTTTGGTGCTGGGCGAGAATTTCGGTGACCGTAGAGCCTGTCATCTTGTCGATTGTCGACAGAATGTGTGACGGCGGTGGTAGCGGTCTGTATCGGATGTGTTAGCAGATACCGAGTTTCAGGTATGTTTGCTCGCCGTGCCTGCGCAGCGCCGCCTCGGCCCGCACCGGGTCGTTGGTCTCCAGGGCGGTCAGCAGTTCCTGATGCCTGCGCACTCCATCACGACGGGCACCCGCCTCGGTTTCCTCGCGCAGGTTGCGTGCCATGGCCAGTTGCAGCTTCACCAGGACCTGCTCATACACCAGGTCCAGCTGCCGATTACCCGCCAGGGCAACGATTTCGGCGTGGAAGCGGCGGTGGGCGTCGTCGCGGGCAACCCAATCTTTGCGCTTGTCCGCGGCGGTCAACTGCTCGAGTGCCGCGCGCACGCCGCCCAGGCGCAACTGCGCGCACGGCAGCGCGGTGGTCAGCGCGTGCTGTTCCAACGCACGCCGCACCTCGAACAACTGCACGATGTCGTGCGCGGACCACACCACCACGCGGTATCCCCGGCGCGGCAGATGCTCGACCAACCCCTGTTCGGCCAAGCGCCGCAACGCTTCCCGCACCGGCGCCCGACTGATCCCCAGCTGCGCGCACAGCGCCTCCTCACCCACCCGCTCCCCCGGCGCCAACGCACCGCCCAGCACCTGCGCGCGGACGTGGTCAGCGGTCATCTCCACCAGACTCGCCGGCAGGTCAGTCGAGTTCGATGCGGCTGCGGTCATGAGTCGAGTCTACGAACACTGCGCCCGATGCCGCCGCGGCCGCTAGGACAGACGCAGACTTTTGATCATCGTCTTGGCCTGGTCGGCGGTGAGCTCGCCGGTGGCGTTGCGGTCGACGAGGATGGTCAGCACCAGCAGGGTGTTGGCGGCGTTGCGGAAGCCGAAGGTGTAGATGGAGTAGGCGTTGGCGGTGCAACCCGGTAGCGACGGGGTCCACGGGCCTGCGGATTCTACGAACTGGCCTTCGATGCCGCTGTCGGTCTTCATCGCGGTAGCGGCGGTGATCTTGCCGCCGGTGTCATCCGAATAGCCGCCTGCCGCAGAGCTTTTCGCGATGGCGGTGGCCGCGGCTGCGGGGTCCTTCTCGGTGGTCGAGGTCACTGCGGCCATGGCGCGATAGGCCGAGCCTGGGCAGTAGGCGGCGCCCTCGGTGGCTTGGCCGCGTCCGTCGATCGTGCCGAACTGGTTGGTGATTTCCAGTGGGTCGGTGGAGGCGTGGATCTTCCAGGCGGCCGGTACGTCGTAGGCGACTCGATAGCTGGAGACCAGCACGCCCTTCGAGCCGGGAGTGATGGGGGCGGTGCTGGTGCCCGATAGTGGGGCCGCTTTTGTGGTGGTGACGGGGGCGGTGGTCGTGGAAGTCGGTGCGGCAGTGGTCTGTTCGGACGAACTGGTCGCGAACGCCACCGTGACCGCTATGCCGATCGCCAGCACGGCGATTACTGCTACGACCGCGATGATCTTCCCCGAGCCGCCTCGGCGTGGGGGTGCCGGAAGTGGTTGTGGGGCAGGGGCGTAACCGTAGGGCTGTTGACCGTAGCCCGGCTGGGCGAAGGGTTGCTGGGGTGAGCCGAACTGCTGGCCGTACGGCTGTTGCGGGTACGGCTGTTGGCCTGTGCCGGGGTGCTGCGCGTAGGGATCTTGGCCCATCCCCGGCTGCTGCGCGTAGGGATCTTGGCCCATCCCGGCTTGCTGCGGGAAGGGTTGTTGCCCCGTGCCTGGCCGCCCGAACTGCTGTCCAGCCGGCGCGTACGGGTGCTGGCCGCTACCGGATGGTTGCTGCCACTGCGGCTGCTGACCGTACGGCTGTTCGCCGCTGCCCACCGGCTGACCGAACACGGTCGGTGGCGCCTGCTGATATTCCCCGCTACCGGGCTGCGGTGCCCCGAACTGCTGGCCTGGTCCCGGCTGACCGAAAACAGTCGGGGGCGCCTGCTGGTACTCGCCACTGCCGGGTTGCCCCGGTCCGGGTTGCTGACCGTACGGCTGCTGGCCCGGCCCCGGCTGACCGAAAACTGTCGGGGGCGCCTGCTGGTACTCCCCGCTACCGGGCTGTCCCGTTCCGGGTTGCTGCCACTGCGGCTGCTGCCCGAGACCGGGTTGCTGCCACGGCTGGCCGCCGATCCCCGGCTGGCCGACCACCGTGGGATCAGCGACCGGATGTTGTCCGCTGCCAGGCTGTCCCGTTCCTGGCTGCTGCCACTGTGGCTGATCATCCGTTCCAGACTGTTGCCCGACAGGCGGCTGCGCACCGTCTTGCGGTGCGGCGCTGGGCTGTTCGGGACCCCTGGGTGGTCGCAGGATGGTCTGGTCCGCGGCGGGTGGTGCGGCGGGGTCGGGGGTCGGGCCGGAGAGTCCGGGCGCCTCCCACCACCGATCGGCGTCGTTTGCCACGTCCGTAGTCCTTCCTCACCCTCTGACCGCGCGACCGTGGAGCGGGTCGCGTTCAGTCAGATCCATTCGTCAGCGTAATGGCGAAACGCCGCTATCGAGTACTCGAAGCCGACTGATCGAAACCCGTTCGGTGCGAAAAGTGCTCGAGAGCACACAATCCAGGCGGTCTGCTGCCCCATGCCGGACGGCGAGACAGTTGCGACAGGCCGGCAGGCGGCGCGCTACTCCACCAGTTCACCGAGTGCGATGCGATCCGCGCACGCCATTGTCGCCGCGCCGAGTTCACTCAGTTCCGCGGCGGACAGCCGGGTGTCGGGGCAGCTGACGACCGCTGCGACGACTGCACCGTTACGGTCGCGGATGGGAGCGGAGAGAGTGACGACGGCGTTTTCGGGGCCGAGCTCGTCGGGGAGGTAGTCGATGGTGATCAGTTCGGTGATGACCGAGCCGAGTTGAGCGCGCAGGGCCGCGGTGACCGGTGAATCACGCAGGCCCGCCAGCACTTCCAGCATCGGCGTCGAGTCGTCGACGAGGCGTTCGACGGAATAACCGCGCGTGCGGATTTCGGCCAGCACGCGAGCCAGCCGGTCGCGATGGGCCGGGTCGGCGGCTTCCAGCCAGGTCTTTCGCGCGGATTCCGGTGCCCAGGCGACGAATTCGCGACACACAGGTGGCGCGAGCGGCAGCCGCCGTCCGGGTCGAATCCAACCGGCCGATGGCTGCCCGACCACCTCGGTGACAACGATGCTGTCCCCGGCCCGTTCGGCGAGGAACACCGGAACGCCGGCCGCCTCCGACAACTGATGCAGATGCGCAATAGCTGTGCGGCGCAACGGAAATGCCGCCTCGGCCCGTCGAGCGACCGTCAGTAGCCGAAGCCCGATTCCGTAACAACCATCATCATCACGCACGGTCCACCCGTCGGCAGTGAGCTGAGCGAGCACGGCATGAGCGGTGGCGCGAGAAAGCCCCGCTTCCCGCACGATCCGGGCCAGCGACAGATGTTCGGTCGCTCGCCTGGACAGCAGTTCCAGCACCTTCACTACCCGATGCGTCGGCGGTGACGCGGCGCCGGGAATCTCGGCATCGCCCAATGAATGCGGGTTCACCTCTTGACCGGCGCCCTCGGCCCGGCTTATCGTCGGTGTCACAATACCGAACGATAGCGTCGAATAGTCGACACCGCAACTCGTCGGAGAAAGTTTTCCGACGAATCGCGCGAACGAAGAGGGTGAACAGTGCAAGCGGGGTACGAGTTATCGCATCTGGCGGCCTTGGAGGCCGAGTCGGTGCACATCTTCCGGGAGGTCGCGGCCACGCTCGCGCGACCGGCCCTACTGTTCTCCGGCGGCAAGGATTCCGCCGTGCTGCTACTTCTGGCACGCCGCGCGTTCTGGCCCGCGCCCCTGCCGTTTCCACTGCTGCACGTGGATACCGGCCATAATTTCGACGAGGTGATCGAGTTCCGCGACCGCACCGTCGAGCGCACCGGAGCACGACTGGTGGTCGCCCGAGTCCAGGACGACATCGACGCGGGCCGCGCCGTAGAACGTCCGGGAGGCACCCGAAACCCCTTGCAGACCACCACGTTGCTGCGCGCGATCGGCGAGAACAGGTTCGACGCGGCCTTCGGTGGAGCCCGGCGCGACGAGGAGAAGGCCCGCGCCAAGGAGCGAGTCTTCAGCTTCCGCAACAGTTTCGGCGAATGGGATCCCCGCGCGCAGCGGCCCGAGGTGTGGAACCTCTACAACGGTCGTCATCAGCCCGGCGAACACATCCGGGTGTTCCCGCTGTCGAACTGGACCGAGCTCGACATCTGGGAGTACATCGATCGCGAGGCCGTCGAGCTGCCGTCGCTGTACTACGCGCACCGTCGACAGGTCATCGAACGCGACGGAATGCTGTTGTCGGCAACACGATTCGTCGACGCGGCCCCCGATGAACGCACCTTCGAGACCACCGTCCGTTTCCGCACGGTAGGCGACGCCACCTGCACCGGCTGCGTCGAAAGCACCGCCGACACCCCGGCGAAGGTGATCGCGGAAACCGCCGCCACCCGCCTCACTGAGCGCGGCGCCACCCGCGCCGACGACCGGATCTCCGAGACCGGCATGGAAGACCGCAAGCGAGAGGGCTACTTCTGATGCGCCGCAACCTTTTACGAATCGCGACCGCGGGCAGCGTCGACGACGGCAAGTCCACTCTGATCGGCCGACTGCTCTACGACTCCAAGTCGCTGTTCGACGACCAACTCGCCGCCATCGAGAAGGTCAGCACCGAACGTGGCGGTGCCGCAGCGGATCTGGCGCTGGTCACCGATGGTTTGCGCGCCGAACGCGAGCAGGGCATCACCATCGACGTCGCCTATCGCTACGTGACCACTCCGCGCCGCAAGTTCGTCATCGCTGACACCCCTGGCCACGTGCAGTACACGCGCAATATGGTGACCGGCGCGTCCACCGCGGACCTCGCGCTGATCCTGGTCGACGCCCGCACCGGCGTGTCCGAACAGACCCGCAGGCACGCGTTCCTGGCCACGCTGCTGGGCGTGCCGCACCTGGTGGTGTGCGTGAACAAGATGGACCTGGTCGACTGGTCGCAGGAGCGGTTCGAGGAGATCCGCACCGAATTCGCCGCGTTCGCAGCCAAATTGACCGTCGGCGACCTGAGCTTCGTTCCCGTGTCCGCCCTGCTGGGCGACAACGTTGTCGACGGTTCGCAGCACATGCCCTGGTATCCGGGGCCGCCGCTGCTACGCCATCTCGAGGACGTGCACATCGCCTCGGATCGCAATCTCATCGATGCCCGACTGCCGATTCAGTACGTCATCCGGGCGCAGGAGGGTCTCGACCACCGCAGTTACGCCGGCACCGTCGCGGGCGGGATCTTCAAAGCCGGTGACGAGGTGGTGGTGTTGCCTTCGGGTCGCGCGACCCATGTTCGGGAGATCTGGGGTCCGGGCGGCACGAAGGTCGACGAAGCGTTCACCGGCATGGCTGTCTCGCTGACACTGGAAGACGACATCGATGTCGGGCGCGGCGACCTACTGGCCCGGCCTGGCAATCGCCCGCATATCGGCACCGAACTGGACGCGATGGTGTGCTGGTTCTCCGAGACTGCTCAATTGCGTGCGGGAGCACAGTATTTGGTGCGCACCGCCGCGCAGACCTCCTCCGCGGAGGTCACCGCCATCGACTACCGGCTGGATGTGAACACCCTGCATCGGGTCGAGGACGTGGAGTCGTTGTCGCTCAACGACATTGCGCGCATCCGACTGCGCAGTCGTCATCGGATGCTGTTCGATTCGTATCGGGAGAATCGGCGCACGGGCAGTTTCATCCTGATCGATCCCGTGACCGACCAGACGGTCGCCGCCGGGATGGTGACCGGTCGGGAGACCGGGTTGGACCACGCTGAGCGGACATTTCTCGCATCATCGGTCGAATCCGCGACCGAAAGCGACGCAATTGTCCGCCCAGCGTGGTCTCTGACCTGGCATCGCTCGGCGGTGACTCGCACCGAACGCGGGCACACCGGCACGACCATCTGGCTGACCGGCCTGTCCGGGTCGGGGAAGTCCACCGTCGCCGTCGAGCTGGAACGTCAGCTGGTGGCGGCCGGGCGGCCGGCCTACCTGCTCGACGGCGACAATCTGCGCCACGGCCTCAACGCAGGCCTCGGCTTCTCCCCCGCCGACCGGGACGAGAACGTGCGCCGCGTCGCCGAAGTCGCAGCATTGTTCGCCGATTCCGGTGCGGTGGCGATCGTGTCGGTGATCAGCCCGTTCGCCGCGCAACGGGCCGATGCCCGCACCACCCATGCCGACCGGGAACTGCCCTTCCATGAGGTCTTCGTCGACACGCCGCTGCCGGAATGCGAACGCCGCGACCCGAAGGGCCTCTACGCCAAGGCGCGCGCCGGTGAGCTGCCCGGCTTCACGGGGATCGGCTCGCCGTATGAACGCCCTGAGCATGCCGATCTCGTCATCACGCCCGACCTCGGGTCCCCGTCCGACATCGCTACCCACATTCTCCGAGAGCTAGGAATCGCAGACCGTTGACCCACTCCAGTACGACCACCGTCGCACCACCCGATCCACTGACCGCCCCCTTCCTCGCCGCGGTCGCGCAGGCCGAAACTCTCATCGCCAGTGCGGAATTCGTTCGCAGCGACCAGGATCTGGCCGAGGGTTACGACTATCTCGCCGCCAGTATCGCAGCCTGCCTGCGTCTTTCGGGCGCGCACGGCACCTCGCATCCGTACTTCGTGTCCTCGACCGGCCCCTACGCGAAAATGGGCCTGGACAACCCGGACACGCTCTACTACCACGCCAACATCGAGCCGACCGCCGAGTACGTGGTGACGGGGGTGCGCGGCAGCACCGTCGACCTGAGTTTCCAAGTGCTCAAAGGTGATTACACCGCCACCGACGTGCCCGGCGGCGCCGACGCGTTCGACGACCGGCGCATTCCGATCGCTGACGACGGTAGTTTCACCCTGCGCTTCGGCCCTGCGAAACCTGATGCGGCTCCGGACTATTTTCCGCTCGGCGAGGGCGCGTCCATGCTGGCCGTGCGCGAGGTCTACGGCGACTGGTCGCAGCGCAAGGGTTCTATTCGGATCGAGCGCGTCGACACCATCGGCACCGCGCCCGTCGAACCGGACCTGGCGCGCATCCGCAAACGATACGGCGCGGCGGCGAAGATGCTGCTCACGCGCGTGCACACCTGGTTCAACTTCCCCAAGTGGTTCTACCTGGACCTGCCGGTGAACACGCTGACCGCACCCCGGCTGACCCCCGGCGGGCTGAGCACCCAGTACTCCTCGGTCGGGCATTTCGATCTCGCCGATGATCAGGCGCTGGTGATCACCGTCCCGAAATCCGATGCGCCGTACCAGGGTTTCCAGCTGGGCAGTCTCTGGTACATCTCCCTGGACTATGTCAACCACCAGACCAGTCTCAATCACGCTCAGGCACAGGTGGATTCGGACGGGATGATTCGGATGGTGGTGAGTAGGCAGGATCCGGGCATTGCGAACTGGATCGAGACCACCGGCCGGACGCGCGGAATCCTGCAGTTCCGGTGGCAGCGCACCGATCGCCCTATGACCGAGGTCGATGGGCCGACGGTCGACGTGGTGGCGATTGATCAAGTCGCGCAACACCTTCCCTACTTTGAAGACAACCGGATCGACGCCGCTGGATGGCGTGACCGGATCAGTGCCCGTCAGCGGGCCTTCGCAGATCGGATGCTGGGATGAGTGGGGCATTGTTGGACGGGAAAGTTGTCGTCGTCTCCGGGGTCGGGCCAGGTCTGGGCCGGTCGATCTGTTTGGAAGCGGCCGCGGCCGGTGCGACGGTGGTGCTCGCGGCGCGCACCGAATCACGACTGCTCGAGGTGGCCGGCGAGATCGAGGCCGCCGGTGGCGCGACGCTGAGCGTGCCCACCGACATCACCGACGAGGCGGCGGTCCACAATCTCGTGGCGCGCACGGTCGACACCTTCGGCCGGGTCGACGCGTTGGTGAACAACGCGTTCTCGGTCCCGTCGATGAAACCGCTGGACCGCACGGATTTCGACCATATTCGGTCGAGTTTCGACATGACGGTGCTGGGTGGGTTGCGAATGACCCAGGCGTTCACGCCCGCGCTCGCCGAGTCCAAAGGTGCTGTGGTGATGATCAATTCGATGGTCGTGCGGCATTCCGAACCGCGGTACGGCAGTTACAAACTCACCAAAGCCGCGCTGCTGGCGATGTCACAAACCCTGTCCACCGAACTCGGCGCCAAGGGCGTGCGCGTGAACAGTGTTCTGCCGGGCTATATCTGGACCGACCAGCTGAAGTGGTACTTCGGTCAGGTCGCGGAGAAGTACGGCATCACCGTCGAACAGGTCTATGAGCAGACGGCGTTGAAGTCGGATCTGAAGCGGTTGCCCGAACCCGACGAAATCGCCCGTGCTGTGGTGTTTCTCGCGTCGGAGTGGTCGTCGGCGATCACCGGTCAGACCCTCGACGTCAACTGCGGCGAATACCACAACTAGGAGCTTCGATCATGACTGTGCGCACCGACGTCGGCACCGTGGCCGACCTGCACGCGTCCGCCACCAAACTCACCGGCCTCACCGATTTCGGCCCCGACGACTACCTCGAGGCACTGCAGGTCCTGCTGGACTCCTATCGTGACGAAGCCGGGCTCACCGAACTCGGCAGCAAGATGTCGCGATTCTTCCTGCGCGGCACGCTGATTGCCCGCGCGCTGAGCGAGGCCGCATGGGCAGCCAACCCCGAGTACGTCGAAACACCGGTCACCCGACCGATTTTCGTCACCGGACTGCCTCGCACGGGCACCACCGCCCTGCACCGCCTGCTCGTCGCGGACCCGGCCAATCAGGGCCTGGAAATGTGGCTGACCGACTTCCCCCAACCGCGCCCGCCCCGCGACACCTGGCCGACCAACCCCGCCTACCAGCAAATCGACGCGGGCCTGCGCCAACACCAGGTCCAGAACCCCGAATTCATGGGTCTGCACTACATGAGCGCCGCCGACGTCGAGGAATGCTGGCAGCTTCTGCGCCAATCCGGCATGTCGCACTCCTACGAATGCCTGGCCTACGTCCCCGGCTATTCCCGCTGGCTGGCGGCGCAGGACTGGACCCCCGCCTACGCCCGCCACCGCCGCAACCTGCAGCTCATCGGCATGAACGACCCCCGCCGC
The DNA here is from genome assembly GCF_042714895.1 of Nocardia sp. NPDC058666. NCBI lineage: Bacteria > Bacillati > Actinomycetota > Actinomycetes > Mycobacteriales > Nocardiaceae > Nocardia > Nocardia sp. NPDC058666. The sequence goes on along the minus strand of NZ_JBHXRY010000003.1, from coordinate 385,228 downwards.
TGGGTCCTGAAAAACCCCAGCCACCTGTTCTGCCTCGACGCCCTGCTGGCCACCTACCCCGACGCCGTCATCATCCAAACCCACCGCGACCCCGCCACCATCATCGGCTCGGTGTGCAGCCTCAACGACCACGCAACCCGAGGCTGGTCCACCACGTTCACCCCCGAAACCATCGGCCGAACCCAACTCGACCTGTGGTCCCGAGGCCTGTCCGACTTCACCGCCGCCCGCACCCGCCACCCCGAAGCCACCTTCATCGACGTCGACTTCGACGACCTACGCACCGACCCCCTGGCCGTCGTAGACCGCATCTACCGCACCACCGACACCCCCCTCACCTACACGGCCCGCACCGCCATCACCACCCTCGACACCGAAAGCCGCACCGGCACAAGAAAACCCACCCACACCTACTCGCTGTCCGACTACGGCCTGACCGAACAGATGATCACCGACCGTTTCAACGCCTGAAAACACCCCGATCCACAGGACCGCCGCCAACGAATAGTGGACAGGCGGGTCGGCCAGGTGCCAATCACACCCTCTTCACTCCCCATGAAGCCGACCCGCCTGCTTTTCACCGAACCTCGACCGTCCGTCACACCGTAGACGTCGACGAATGGGCCTCGCCCAAGCGACTACTTCCCGCCCATCGCTACCTGGTAAAGGGCGGTGAGGGCGTCGTCGATGGGGTGGGGCTTCGGTTTTCCGTCGGGGCCCAGCTCGTTCCAGCGGACCAGGTTCATCGTGACCGACATCTGGCGGGTGCCGTCGGCGCTGGTCAGCGAGAGGGATTGGGTGCCGAAGACGCTGCCGTCGTGGCCCCAGAATATTTCGCCCGCCGGGGTTCGCACCTTGTGCAGGCCGAAACCGTACTCGAGGTGCGAGCCGTCCAGGGCGATGACGGGGACTGTGCGCTGCATCTGCGTCAAGGAATCCTGACTCACGATCTGGCCGCTGAGCAGCATGCGGTAGAAGCGGTTCAGGTCCGACATGGTCGAGACCAGGCCGGCGCCGGGCAGTGCCCACGACATGTCGTAGACGCTGTAATCGCGTGGTGGGTCGATCATTCCGAACAGCGCCTCGTACATGCGCGGGTGCGCAGCGGTCAGGGTCGGCCCGTCCGGGAACGCGGTGTGTTCGAGTCCGGCGCGTGCGATCACGTTCTCGGCGATGTAGGTCTGGAACGCCGTTCCGGTCACCTTCTCCAGCAGTTGGGCCAGCAGGAAGTAGTTGGTGTTGGAGTAGACGCCGGGAGTCGCTCCGGGCGCGCTGGTGGCGGGCGGGGCGCTGACGCCCATGCCGATCAGCTCGACCGGGTCGAACTGGGTGAACCGATGCTCGTCCAGGCTCTCCGACGACAGCTGCGTCCCGCCGAAAAAGGCTGCCAGAGAAGGGAATGAGTACGGCAGATGTTCGGCCAGCCCACTGGTGTTGTCGAGCAGCATCCGGACGGTGATCTTCGCGCCACGCTCACCGGGGACCAGCTGCGGCAGGTAGTCGCCGATCGAAGTGTCGAGACCGATGCGCCCCTGTTCGACCTGCTGCATGATCGCGGCCGCGACGAACGTCTTGGTGATGCTGCCGACTCGGTGAACCATGTCGGGCCCGATGGGTGCGCCGGTGGCGATGTCGGCGACCCCTGCCGTGCCATTCCACGTCTGGTCGCCGTCGCGTACCTCCATGTACACACCGATCATCCCCGCGTCGCGGACCGCGTTCAGCGCGGATTGCAATGCGGCTGGTCGCAGTCCGGAACCTGTTGGCATGCCATCTGTTTCGCTGGACGCTGACTGCATCGTGCACGCGCTGAGGGTCAGCACGGCCACGCCTACCGATATTGCCAGTGGGAACTTCACGATTTCTGTCCTCTCGTGGTCGGCCGCTGTAATTCGAAGCGGCGCACCATTACCGTGGCAGGTGTGACCGACGAGGCGCTTTCGAAATCGTGTGGTCCGGTGGTCTGGATCAGGCCGGGTCATGCCGGGTATCTCGGGCCCGAGCTCGGCGTGGACATGCACTCCGGTTCGGTCCCGGTGCTCACCGTCGGACTCGACGGGCCCTTCGTCCTGGAGACCGCCACCCACGGTGCGATGACCACCCGCAGCGCGTACGCCCCCGCTCGCGCGGTGCACCGGGTGAACACGCTCGGCAGACCGATCTTGCTGCTGTTCGTGGATCCGGCATGGTCGCCGTCCGCTGCTATCGAAGCGCAGATGGCCGACACGGCGGGCCCGTACCGGCTCGATCACTGTCGCGAACGCGAATTGGTCGAACAATGCAACCAACCGGAGCTGGACCCGAGCCGCATTGTGGCGCTGGCCGCCGCGGGGCCCGTCCCGGTTCCCGATCCCCGTCTCGAACGAGTGGCGGCCGCGATCCGACGACACCCGGATCGCACGTTCCGGGCCGAACCGATCGCCTCGGATCTCGACCTGTCCACGTCACACTTTCTTCGCCTGTTCGTCCAGCAGTACGGGACCACGTTCCGCCGATATCAACAGTGGTGCCGCATCATTCACGCGATGAGCAACGTCGCCGCCGGCCACGATCTGACCCGATCCGCGACCGACGCGGGTTTCGCAACGCCGTCCCACTTCAGCGAAACCTTCCACCGCATGTTCGGCATGTCCGCGAACGCGACGCTGCGCACCGGGATCCGATTCGACCTCGAAACCGTGCCGTAACCGGCGAACCTATTCAGTTCCCGTCCGGGCGAACTGGGCGTACCAGCCCAGCAGGGCGGGGTTGTCGACGGCGCTGGGGTCGACAACGGTGGTGGGGTCGGCGCCCTGGAGGAGTTTCTTGATGGGGACTTCGAGTTTTTTGCCGGTGCGGGTTCGGGGGATCCCGGGGGCGGCGATGATGTCGTCGGGGACGTGGCGGGGGGAGGTTTCGGTGCGGATGATCTGCCGGATTCGATCGACGAGATCTTCGGTGAGCGTGAAACCTGGTGCGGGGACGATGAATAGGGGCATCCAGTAGCCACCGTCGGGTTGTTCGGCGCCGATGACCAGCGCGTCGGCGATTTCGGGGAGTTGTTCGACCGCTTGGTAGATGTCGGCGCTGCCCATGCGGATGCCGTGGCGGTTGAGGGTGGAGTCGGAGCGGCCGTGGACGATGATGCTGCCGTGGTCGGTGCGGGTGATCCAGTCGCCATGTCGCCAGATACCGGGGTAGGTGTCGAAATATGCTGCGCGGTACCGGGATCCGTCGGGGTCGTTCCAGAAGCCGACGGGCATGGAAGGCATGGGTTCGGTGATGACGAGTTCGCCGACCTCGTTGTGAACCGAGTTGCCCTGGTCGTCCCAGGCTTGCAGGGACACGCCAAGGTAGGGCGCGGACAGTTCGCCGGGCCAGACGGGGACGGTGGGTGCGCCGCCGACGAAGGCCGAGACTACGTCGGTGCCGCCGCTGATCGCCGCGACCGGTATGTGCGCACCGACGTTGTCGCGCAACCAGATCGACGACGATGGTGGCAATGCTGAGCCGGTGACGCCGATCAGACGCAGAGCGGTCAGGTCGTGGTCGCGGGAGGGGACGACTCCGGCTTTCGCACAGGACAGCACGTAGCCGGGACTGGTGCCGACAACGGTGGCGCCCACACGGGAGGCGATGTCCCACAGTGCATCCGGCGTCGGATAGCTGGGACTGCCCGCGTAGCAGACGATCGTCGCGCCGACGAGCAGTCCGGCGACCTGGAAGTTCCACATCATCCAGCTGGGGCTGGTGTACCAGAGAAACGTGTCGGCGGGTCCGATATCCGATTGCAGCTCAATGGCTTTCAGGTGTTCCAGCAGCACCCCGCCGTGCCCGTGCACGATGCCCTTCGGCAGGCCCGTGGTGCCCGAGGAGTACAGCACCCACAGCGGGTGATCGAAGCCGACCTGGGCGGTCGAGATCGTGGATCGATCACAGCGCTCACAGGCATCCTCCCAGGCCAGCGTGCCGGAGACGGGCTCGTCGGATACCAGCACGGTCGCCACCAGCGTGGGGAGAGCGGCGCGCAGTTCGGCGACCTCGTCGGTGCGGGAATGCGCCTTTCCGCCGTAGCGGTAACCGGCAGCGGCCACCAGCACCACCGGCTCGAGCTGCCCGAGCCGATCCAGCGCTGCCTTGGCCGAGTAGTCCTGCCCGCACGCACTCCACACGGCCCCGATACTCGCGGTGGCGAGGAAGGCGATCACGGCCTCGGGGATGTTGGGCAGGTAACCGGCCACCCGGTCCCCTGCCCGAACACCGAGCCCGCGCAGGGTCTGCGCGAAACCCGCGACCCTGGCCAGCATGTCGTCCCACGACAACTCGGCGACCGAACCGTCCTCTTCCACCGTCACGATCGCGGGCCGATCGGAACGGGCCTGCCGGATCACCTGGTCGACATAGTTCAGCGACACCGAGGGAAACCATTGCGCCCCCGGCATTTCCGCCGAAGCCAACACCGCACCCGGCCGGTCTCCGAGCTCGAAGTAGTCCCACAGCGAACCCCAGAACCCCTCCAGATCGTCGACCGACCACTGCCACAGCGCGTGGTAGTCGGGCACCGCGATGCCATGCCGCGCAGCCACGAACCGAGCGAAGTCGGTGATCCGAGCCCGATCGATGTCGTCACCGTTGGGCACCCACTGCGGTGCCGCTACCACGTTGTTCATCGGGCGCTCCACCCTCCATCCATCACGTACGACGACCCGGTGACCATTCCGGCCGAATCGGAGGCCAGCCAACCGACCAGTGCCGCAACCTCTTCCGGCTCGATCAGCCGTTTGATAGCACTCTCGGTGAGCAGCACCTTCTCGAGCACTTCCTGCTCATCGATCCCGTGCACAGCTGCCTGATCAGCGATCTGCTTGTCCACCAACGGTGTTCGCACATAGCCGGGGCTGACGCAGTTGCTGGTGACCCCGTGCGCGCCGCCTTCCAGCGCCGTCACCTTCGACAGCCCTTCCAGCCCGTGCTTGGCGGTCACGTAGGCGACCTTGAACTGCGACGCCCGAATCCCGTGCACCGACGAGATATTCACGATCCGCCCGAACCCCTGCGCGTACATGTGCGGAAGGGCCGCGCGAATCAACAGGAACGGCGCTTCGACCATCAGCGTCTGCATGGTGCGGAACTGGTGCGGCGCGAAATCCTCGATGGGGCTGACGCTTTGCACGCCCGCGTTGTTGACCAGGATGTCGGTTTCCAGGCGCAACTCCGCCAGCGCGTCGACCTCGAGCAGGTCGACACTCCATGCGTGCCCGGCGATTTCGTGCGCGATCCTCTTCGCTCCGACTCCGTCGATATCGGCGACGGTCACCTCGGCCCCGCGTGCGGCGAGTTCACGCGCGCACGCGGCGCCGATTCCACTGGCGGCACCGGTGACCAGCGCCTTGCGTCCGGTGAGCTCTGCCATCAGGCAACACCTTTCGATGCAGATGCGTCAGCGAGGTCGAGGGTTTCCAGGTCGATTCCGCGAGTTTCCTTGGCGCACAACACCGCAACGATGGTGACGCTCGCCGCGATTGCTAGGTACCAGGCGATCGGCACCGAGGAGTCGAACTCCGACAGCAGTTTCACCGCGATGATCGGCGCCAGCGAACCCGCCACGATCGAGGTGACCTGGTAGCCCATCGACACACCCGAGTACCGCATCCGGGTCGGGAACATCTCGGCCATGATCGCGGGCTGACCGGCGTACATCAGCCCGTGGAACATCAGTCCGATCACGATGGCGGACAAGATGATCATGTGGTTGCCGCTGTCCATCATCGGAAAGGCGAAGAAGCCCCAGGTCGCCGCGGCGACGGCGCCGATCAGGTAGACCGGACGGCGGCCGATGCGGTCACCGAGCCTGCCGGCCAGCGGGATCACCATGATGTGCACGGCGTGCGCGATGAGCAGCCACCACAGGATGTTCTTGGTGTCGGCGTGCACGTGCACCTTGAGGTAGGTGATGGAGAACGTGACGACCAGGTAGTACATGATGTTCTCGCCGAACCGCAGGCCCATGGCGGTGAACACCCCACGCGGGTACTTGCGCAGCACCTCGAAGGGGCTGAACGACGCGGCCTTGACCTGGTCGATCTCCTGCTGCGCGGCCACGAAGATCGGGGCGTCGGTGACCTTGGTGCGCACGTAGTAGCCCACGAGCACGACCACCGCCGACAGCCAGAACGCCACGCGCCAGCCCCAGCTCAGGAACGCTTCGTCGGACAGGGTCGAGGTCAGCACCAGCAGCACGACCGTGGCGAGCAGGTTGCCCGCGGGCACACCGGCCTGCGGCCAACTCGACCAGAAAGCGCGGCTCTTGCTGGGGCTGTGTTCGGCCACCAGCAGCACCGCACCACCCCATTCGCCGCCGATCGCGAAGCCTTGGATGAAGCGCAAGGTCACCAGCATCGCCGGTGCCCAGTAGCCGATTTGGGCGAAGGTCGGCAGACAGCCCATCAGGAACGTTGCCGCGCCGACCAGCACCAAGCTCACCTGCAACAGCTGCTTGCGGCCGTAGCGGTCGCCGAAGTGGCCGAAGACGATGCCGCCGATCGGGCGGGCCGCGAAACCGACGGCGTAGGTGACGAACGCGGCCAGGATCGCGTCGAGGTCGCTGGTGTCCTTGGAGAAGAACACCTTGCTGAACACCAGCGTCGCGGCGGTGCCGTAGAGGAAGAATTCGTACCATTCGACGACGGTGCCCGCCATCGAGGCGGCCACCACCCGCCGCAGTCCGGTGGGGGCTTCGTCCGGGTCGTCACCGGTGGGCCGGGTCGCGCTACGCACGCTCATCGCAAAACTCCTTCAATGATCCAGATCACGCCACCACAAAAATGTGACGTGACCCACAAGCTGTGAGGAGAGTATTCGTGCAGATGCATCTCGGTGACAATGGCCAGTTTCGCAGCGGCTATCTGCGAAACTGCACACGTGAGCCATTCTCCTTCGACGTCGGGACGCCGGCCCAGTGCTGACGATTTGCTGGTGCTGCTCGCGGTCGGCCGGTCCGGGCGGTACATCACCGCCGCCGAAGAGCTGGGCATCAACCACACGACGATCTCCCGGCGCATCGCGGCACTGGAACACGCCATGGGCGGGCGGGTGCTGACCCGTGTCACCGGCGGCTGGGAACTCACCGACCTGGGGCGCGAGGCACTGACCGCCGCCGAAGCGGTGGAGGCCGCGGTCAAATCGCTGGGCTCGACCGCGGGCGAACGCACCCTCGAAGGCGTGGTGCGCATTTCCGCCACCGACGGTTTCAGCGCCTACCTGGCCGCGCCGTCGGCCGCGCGCGTGCAACGCAGACATCCCGGCGTGGCCGTGGACATCATCGCCGCCACCCGACGAGCATCCACCCAGCGAACCGGCCTCGACATCGAAGTGGTGGTCGGCAAACCCCAAGTCCACCGCGCCGAAGCGATCGAACTGGGCGACTACTGCCTGCGCCTGTACGCCTCCCGCGACTACCTCGCCGACCACGGCACCCCCACCACGGTCGCCGACCTGGCCCACTACCCCCTGGTCTACTTCATCGAATCCATCCTCCAAGTCGACGACCTCGACCTGGCCCTGGCCTTCGCCCCCGCCATGCACCGCTCGGTCTCCTCGACCAACGTCTTCGTCCACGTGGAAGCGACCCGAGCGGCCGCCGGGATCGGCCTACTCCCCTGCTTCATGGCCGACCGGCACGCCGATCTTGTTCGTGTGCTGCCCGACGAAGTGCGCGTTCAACTCACGTACTGGTTGGTCATCCGGCCGGAGACTTTGCGCCGCCCGGAAGTCGCCGCGGTTGTCGAGGCCCTGCGAATGACGGTCCGCGATCTTCGCGAGGACCTACTCGGCGACCGCCCGAACACCTAGAACGGTGTCTGCCCCTTGTCTGCCGGTCAGCTCCTTCTCCATGAGCGTGAACGACTTCGGCACACCACCCGGCTGCGGCTTGCCCGCCTTGTGGCCGACGACTCGGTAGCCGAGGTTCGAGTAGTAGGCGTTCAGAGGCACGTTGCCGGCGAGGCAGTCGAGCCGCACGAAATTGCGGCCCACTGCGGCAACCCGGCGCTCTGCAGCCTCCAGCAGAAGCCGCCCAGTACCCGGCTCGGCGACGCTACGATCCACCATCAGCCGATGCACATAGCCGGCCACCGGCGGCTGCGATCCCCAGGCATCCTCGTCGTCCCACCACAGCTCCCACGCCCCGACCACACGACCACCGACCTCGGCGACCCAGACCTCACCCTGCGCCATGGCCTTCCGGAAATGATCCTCGCTCAATTGGCCGGGCTGCCATTGGCCGGTGATTCCGTGGGCGAGCATCCAGTGCGCCGCGTCGTCGCGCAGGCGCACGAGGGTTGCGAGGTCGGTATCCGCCGCCAGTCGGAAGCTCAGGTCGTTCACTTGGCGATCCGCCTTACGTGTCCACCGATTTCGATCGAGCCATCGGGCTTCGGGAAAGTCAGAATCTGCGAACCTCGACCCTGCGTGATCGTCAGGGCCCGGCCGAGAGTTGCCGTCAACAGCAGTGCCGCGGCACCCGTCGCCTCGTCCTCGTCGATGCCGTCGCCGCGACCGGGGAAAGCCCGCGCCCGAACGTGACCGGCCGACTCGTCCTCCCACGCCCACGCATAAATCCATTCACCGGGTCGAGGGACGTCGAGCTCGTTCACCTGCTCGGCCGAGCTGTACTGCCGAAAAGTCCTGGGCGGCACCCACTCCGGCCGCGCCGTGATCCAACTGACCCCGCCTACGCGGCGCGCGGTGACGACCCCTGCAGCGGTGTCGAGTTGCGGCGCATCCAGCAACCACGCCGCGCCGACGCAGGGATGTCCGGCGAACGGCAGACTCACCGACGGTGTCCAGATATCGATGGCGGCACGAACCGGGTCGTCGATGAACACCGTCTCGCTGAACCCGAGGTCGCGCGCGATGCGCAGTCGTTCAGCGGGAGACGCACCCTCCAGACCCTGCACCACGCCGAGTTCGTTGCCGAATTCTCCTGCTGGCCCGCAAAACACGCTGAGGACATCATGATCGATCACGGACTCATTCAACCGTAAGCACCGGTGCACCCTCTGCTGGCGTGGGTGAATTCGGTGAGCAAATCGGTGAATTCGGCGTCACCGATTGCTGTCGATGGCGGCTTTCCTGCCTACCCTGCTCGGTCACCGGTGATTTCCTCCATCAACATGCGGAGCGTCAGCGAATGCTTCTCCGGTGGCAGCGCGTCCAGCGCGGTCTGCGCGTACGCCACTCCGGCATTGCGATCACCAGCGCGAACAAGCATCAATCCTCGGTGCATCTCGAGGTGCGTCGAGAACCTGGGCAGCGTTGGTGGCAGCAGCCGTCTCGCCTCGTCTTGTGCGTCGACCGCCTCGGCTTCGTCACCGAGCCGGGCTCGGAGCAAGGATCGAAAGACCCCGAGTCGCCAGTACGGAACCGCGTAGTCCGACGCTTCGGCATCCTCCGATCCCGACTGGTCGAACATTCGTCGGCCGTCGGCATCGAGCGCTCGCGCGGTGTCTGCGTCGCCGGTGATGGCGGCGGCGTGGGCTTTGCCATAAATGGCGTTCAGTCGGCCTAGAGATGGCTTGTCCGATATCGCGATTGCCTGGTCGGCGAACATGTTCGCGATCGGCAACGAGGCACCCTCGTATCCGAGTGCGATTGCCGCCCGACCGCGCACCCATACTCGGGTGTTCACATCGCCGGATCGGTCGGCGGACTCTGCGGCCATCCGGTACCACTGCACGGCTTTCGCACCGTCGGAGCCAGGAAATGTCTTGGCGAACAACGTCATCAGCCGTGCAGCGTGCGCCCACATCCGGGGGTAGTCGCACTGCTGCTGGATGATCGCGAGGTCGACGGCCAGCCGCTTCTGGATTTCTGCGGCACCAGAGGTCATGTAGTCGGCTCCGTAGCCGACCAGGGTGTGCTCCCATTGCTCGATCCCCGGCCCCGCACCTTGCAGACGAGCCGTAAACCCTTGCGCCAGTAGGTCTGACGCGATCCCAGGCGCTACCGCAGTGGCCGCGAAACTGGCCAGAAACTTGCGTCTATCCACATCGGACTCCATCACTGCCAACGGAACATCCAGCACCGCGGCCAGGTGCCGCAACCAAAACGGAGAGGGCTGATACTTACATGACTCCCACCGCCGGGAGATGTATTCCCGGCTGATCGGGACGCCGGCGTGTTCGGTGAGTTCGTCGGCGAGCCGGGCCTGCGACCAGCCACGCGCAGTCCGCAGATCGCGAATGAGCTTCCCCGTCGTCATCGACCCATCATGCCCGCGCGACCACGAAACCGGCAGGGTGCCACTAGGAATGCCACTGCGGCTGAACATCACTGAGCGCAACGATTGACACGGAGCGGGGAGAGGTCCCGTTGCCACCGGGCCGCCCAGGTGACTTGACCCAGCTCGGTTGCCTGGGCGGGCTCGCCACCGAAAGGACGGAACCGTGCTCGCACAACATATTTCCGAGACCGAACACCCGGTCGAGATCACCCCGCCGGAGGTGATCCGGCGATTGCTCGCCGCGCTGGACCAGTGGGCGCCGAAGCGGCCCGCATGAACAAGCCTGACCGGTTCCAACTGCTGGCCGCCCGCGCTGCGCAGCGGTCGATGACGGTCCGCAAGGCCGAGGAACGGCACGTGTGGGAGTTGGCGAACCCGTGGCGCGTGGTCTGCACCGGATCTTTCGAGAACATCGACGCTTGGCTGACTGCCGCCGAGTCGACCGATCGGCGATGACGATTATCGGCGGTCGTGCCAACTGCCATCGATCAACCGCTACAGCTGAGGCACGCGGCGCCACGTGGACTGAATCCCCGTACAGCCGTGACTAATCTTCTTGTACCGTAAGGTCGTTGGGTATGGGCACCCTCGGAGCGAGCGGATTGAGTTGGCCAAGCAGGTGAATGGCGACACGAAAATCGGCGATGAGCTCGTCACTCGAATCCGGGACGCGGGCATCTCTGATCGCGAGCGCACCACTGCTACGATGGAATTGCTGTCCAGATTGTTCGCTGGTTACGACATTCGGCGGATTGCACCCCTACTTCGCAGCGAAAATACCAACGTTGTACGGGCCGGAACATTTCTAGCTGCGGAACTGTCTGATCGCGCCGGTCCTCTTCTCAACGATATCGGCAGACTTCTGGCCAATTCCGATCCGTGGGTGCGTCATGACGCGATCCAAGTGATACTTGCGGCCGGAACCGCAAGGGACGCACGATTGGTTGCGAAGGCCATCGGCCTCATTGACGACACGAACCCGGCTATCCGCCGGGATGTGATGCAGCTCCTTGCATCGGCGGATTCAGATGTCTTGCGCGGCAGCATAGACCACCTCGATTCTCGTCTAGCGAGTTTTACCCGGTTGTTGATCGACGATGCATCAAACGAGGTGGGTGACCCGGCTCGCGACCTTGCCGACCCCGACGCGATGAAAAGAAGATTCGCTGCTATCGCCATTGTTCGGCTGACCCCCGCAAACACGATACTGCTCGCCGAGGCCGCACGTTCGAACGACCCCGATGTGTCGGCATTTGCCCGCACTCAGCAACGTTCAAAGGGTTGCAGATAGGTTCAGCTACGATCCGGGGCCGTCACAATCCAACTAGCCTATTCGATACCTATGTCGACACAATCTTCAACTGCGACAGCACGGATTCCGGGTTGTTGATGTAGTTCCAGCCATCTATCGGCAGGGTGAACTGACCGAGCACGTTGGCCAATTCACCCCGTTCAGCCTCGGTGACGGGGATCTGACGTTTGACGAGAGTTGCGCACAAGACGTCGACGAGCATGGCCCACTCCCCTGCATCGCTGTACCCCCGATACGTCTGGAGAACATCGGGCGGCAACCGATCGGCGAGATGCTCCAGCAGATCACGTGATTCGGTATGCATCCGATTGATCCGCTGATTTCGCACCGCTACAGCCACAGGGTCTTGCAATCGCTTTCTGGCCTCGCGCGCAGCCCTTCCCTGATTCATCGCCCAGCCTTCTCATCTGATCGGTTGCCTTCGGCGTCGTTCACCCCAACCCTCGAACTGCAACCCGAAGCATAACCATCAGGGCGAAATCATGCGGCGCAGAAGAACTCTCAGATAGCCGATGCAAATCGCTGTTTCATCTAACGGGACGCTGGCTGATCCCACGCGAGGGGGTGGCTTGGATCCGCCGGGCCGAGCACTACACGCGATCGCCGAGCGTGGCGACAAGCGTCGATCTACCGGCCCGGGTGTAGAGACCAGCGATGCCCTTAGCGGTGATCTCCGCCGCCGGGACGACCCGTGGGTCGATGAGCTTGTAACGCTTACCCGCCCGCTGGAGTTCGCCCCCACCGGCGGCGAGCAGGTTTTTGACCCAGTGGCTCTGCGGCCCGTAGAGGATCGGGATCGCAAAGCCTTCCGGGGTCTTGAAGCCCATAATCGGCGTCTTGAACGCGCGGCCCGAGGACCGGCCCGTGTGATGCACGACCGCCCACGGCGGGAGCAGCCACGCCCAGAGCCCCTGGATGTGGTTGGTGACGTACTTGTTGAATGTCGCGACCGCACGGAACTGCACGACGCCGACACTACCCCGAACAGGGATGACCACCGCCTGGATCACGCCACGACCCGCATTCTCAATCACCCAGTGGGCCATGGGAATTCCGCCGATGCGCGGTGTCACCCCCGATGGCCACTTCGCAGCTCGAGACCACGTCGCGCGGTTCGGGCGAAGCAGTTTGTGGCGCAACCATGTCGAGCGGGCATAGGACGTAAGCGATCTTGGTTGAGACAACAGTGTTCACCTCTGCGGGTCGGCCCCGTCTTCACCCGCTTCTGGCTGGGCGATTCAGTCCCTACGCGTTCGATTCCGGGGCGGCGGTGGATGACGCGACGGTCGAACTGCTGCTCGAGGCTGCGCGGTGGGCGCCGTCGGCGGGGAATTCACAGCCGTGGAGTTTCTATCCCGTCCGGCCCGGCGAGGTGGAACACAAGCGGATCGCGATGCATCTGGCACCCAGTTCAGCTCGGTGGGCGTTGGACGCCGGTCTGTTGATCGTCACGTTGACGCACAGATTCGTCGACGATTCCCGCATCCCGTACTCGGAATTCGCCGACTACGATCTCGGCCAAGCCGTCGCCCATCTGACCATCCAAGCCCAGGCCATCGGCCTCGCCTGCCACCAATTCCGCGCCTTCGACCTCGACGCCCTCACCACCGACCTCGCACCGACCGCCGGTTGGGTGGTGATGTCGATGATCGCCGTCGGAGTTCCGCTCGGTGAACCGCGCCGCGGACAGCGGCTCTCGATCGAGGACATGCGGGCGGCACCCTGGAATACCGACAGCCAGTGACGCAATCCGCGAATCCCTCTGGCCGCAGGTCTCAGCGGAACAGTCGTCACCAGCGCGGTTCCCACTCCAGAGCCGTGGCGATCCAACTAGAAGAGGTTCTGGTGGCCGATGTCGAGCACGTCGCGCAGCCGCGACAACCTGCCGTGCCACATCCGTTCCATTCCGTTGCGCGCCATCTTCTGTCGGCGGTCTTCGATATCGAATCCGCTGTGCGTCAACAACAATCGAGTGCCACGCCCCTGCGACAACAATGTCCAGTCGATAACCCAGCGGGTCGGCCGTTCTGCTCGCAAGTCGACCCAGCTCAGGGTCAGCTGCTCACTCGGACGGGCCGTTAGAACTTCGCAGGCGATCTCACCGACAGAGGTCGCTTGCCGCCTGGCCGCCGACGATGGCTGTGGCGGGACGGTGAAGACGAAGTGGGTTCCCACTGATGCGACGAATCCGGTAGACGGCATCAACCACCGTTGCACCACACTCGGATCGGTGAGCGCGTGCCACACGTCGGACGGCGCATGGGGAAGGAAGTTGCCGATCTCGACCGACGCAGGGTCGCGTGTCGGGTCGGATATCACCACGCCACCGCTGCCCAAGTCGTCAACCGATCACAGCGCCAGACCACCGCGCTGCAGATGTATCCCGTCCGCTGCGACACCGTCAAGGGTGGGGTTGCATTCATCGGTCAAGCCTATGCCGCAGACTCCTGTGCCCGTCGATGTTCGGGTCCTTCCCGAGAAGACCGCACCCTGCCCGGGTTTCAGGCGGCGGCCGTGGCGCGCAGGAATCATCCCCCGCACCACGCGCACGCACTACCTCAGTCGTTACTGCGCGATGTTCGGACTCCGATCCCGTTACTCCCGTGCAGTATTCGCGGCCGTGATGAACGCGATCTGCGCGGGCGACGGTCCGCAGTACTCACTTTCGATTCGGGCGGACTCCTCGGCCTGCATCCGATACATGCTGTCGCGCAAGCCCTCATCACCCCCATGGAACCCTTCCAGAAGCTCCATCCACTGGGCAGCCATGCGCCCCGCCTCGGGCGAGGTGGGGTCCATTCCCGCCGCGATCGCTGCGTCGACCTGGGGGATCAGCACAGCCCAGTCGGCTTCGACTTGCTGAATGTGCTGTTCGCCCAACTCTTCTCGGCGCACGGCCAGCTGTGTCAGCTGCTCCTCGGTGAAGTAGTTCTTGATGGTGTCGTCGACCATGACGGTCCTCCTGATCAGTTCCAGGAAGTGGTCGGTGGATGTTTCCGGCTTGCTCTGCGCGGTGGTTGCCAGTGCGTCGACCAGGGCGTGCAGGTCCCTGGTCGCCGCCAGTTGCGCCGCCAGGTAGTCGCGATGGGCCGTCAGAACCTGTGCCATCGGCACGGCACCCTCGAGCAAGTCCGCGATCTGGTCCAGGCCGAGGCCCAGCTGGCGCAGGGCCAGGACCTGGTAGAGGCGCTCGACGTCGCTTTCGGTGTAGAGCCGGTGGCCGGTATTGGTCCGCTGCGCGGGGTGCACCAGTCCGATGCGGTCGTAGTGGTGCAGTGTTCGCACCGTCAGTCCGGCCTCGGCCGCGAGCTCGCCGACCTTCCACACGCGCTGGTCCATCCGTGTCATCCCACTTCCACCAGCGCACTGTGCGCCGGTGTTGTCGACGGTAGGACCTGACCTTACGTCAGGCGCAAGCCCGGATTCGACGCTGTTCTAGACCCGGTCCAGCGCGGTCCACGGTTCGGGCGGCAGTTCGACGAGGATGCTGTCGCCGGGCTGGATCTCGCCGCCGGCGGTGACCACGCCCATGATTCCGGCCTTGCGTACGACAGCGCCTGTCGCGTCCTGGTGGACGAGTTGCTTCAACAGGCCGTCTTGGAATCTGTCGATCTGGGCGCAGGGGTTGCGCAGGCCCGTCACCTCGACGACGGCGTCAGGGCCGATTCGCAGAACTGTGCCCACGGGCAGGGCGAGAAGGTCGAGTCCGGTCGTGGTGATGTTCTCGCCGAGATCGCCGGGCAGTACCTCGAATCCGTGCTCGGCGACCTCGGTGAACAGCTCTTGGTGCATGAGGTGAACTTGGCGCAAGTTCGGTTGGGTCGGGTCCTGCGCGACGCGAGAGCGGTGTTTGACCGTGGTTCCGGCGTGGACGTCACCTTCGACGCCGAGGCCGGCCAGCAGACGGATGCTGGGGCGGGTCGGCTTGGTGAACGAGTACTCACGGTTGCTGTTCACTGCTATCACTGTGCCGCTCATAGTGTTCGAGGCTAGCCGCGCAATATGCTGCGCAACAAGTGAATTCGAGCTCAGCGAGGGGTCGGGCACTCGCCCTCGTAGCGGCTCAAACCGAGGCCGCTGGCCTTCTTGCTGCGGCCGACCGGGCCGTTCTTGGCGGAGCGGACCCAGTTCCCTTCGGTGTCGAGGACGGGCATCCGCTCGCTGAAAGCGCGGCTGTAGCGGATGGTGCCGTCGACGGTGAGGATTCCGTCTTGGACGTCGATGTGGGCGACGGTGGCCCAGAAGGCGTTCTTTCCGTTGCCGACGATGACGGTGATCTGGTCGGCGTCCTCGCCCGGGAGGCCGTCGGGGCCGGGGCGGCCGTAGCGGACTCGAACTCGGGGGTTACCGAACTTGTCGATCGCGCCTGCGCCGTTGTCGACGGATTGGTACACATTCAGGAGCAGGTCGCCGTTTTCGGTGGGGCGGACAATGACTTGTTCACGGGCGGGTTGGTTGTTGGCGCCGGGGCCGCGGGAGTCGCCCTGGTGATGGATGAACGGCCACTTGGTGATGTCGCCCTGGTGGCCCTTTTCGCCGCTCAGGACCACATAGTCGCCGGTGATCTCGTTGCGGCAGAAGAAGTAGACGTCGAGGTCGCCTTCTCCGCGCTTGGTGCAACGGCCGTAGTCGTCGTACACCGCGCCGCGGCCGTCCCATTCGAGGCCGACGGTCAGGACATAGCCGGGGTCGCCCTTGCGCAAGTCGATGGTGGCGCGGCGGTCGGGGGAATCTTTGGTCAGGACGACGTCGACCTTGCGGAGATCGACCGAAGGCGACGGGGCAGCAGCTTGCGGCGTTGGCGTAACAGCTTGCGGTGCAACCACTTCGGTCGGCTCTTCGTCCGCGTCGACAACGATGCCGTGATCGGTCGCGAACGCAGCCAGCCCGGCGCTGTACCCCTGACCGATCGCGTCGAGCCGCCACCCACTCCCCCGTCGATACAGTGCGACAGCTTGCAGCACCGTCTCGGAGTCCAGACCGGGCGGCACGAACGTCACCGACTGGCTCGCCCCGACAACGGACACCCGCAGCCCGACAACCGCCCCGAACCGCATCCCCTGCGCCTCGGTGCTACCGGTGATCACCACCCGGTGAATCTCAGCAGGCAGCGCCGAAAGATCCACCGCGACAACAGCATCGGATTCCAGGCTCACACCGGGCGCGGTCGGATTGTTGAAGAACACGAAATCAGCGTCGGAGCGAACCTTGCCATCGGCGGTCAGCAGCACCGCGGCAACGTCCACCGCACCGGCCGGGCTGTCGAGGTCGAGGCGCACCGTGTACCGCCCGTCGACAAGATCAGTCTTGGACCCTTTGCCCACCTCAACCATCGTTGCCGCGCTCCCACTCATAGCCCTCGCCCCTCATCAGTCGACTGGGTGCCAGGCTACTCGCCTCACTTCGACTCCCTCACCGCCGAGATCGGGTCACTGCGGGTACTTCTCGTTCTTACGTCGCATCTCCGACTGGCCGGCTTCGCTGAAGGCGGCGAGCTTCTTGGCAGGGAAGGCTTTGATCGCCGCGTTGTTGTCGCGGTACTCCGCACGCAGCGTGTCCTTCTCGCGAGTGGTGATCGCGTCGACGGCATCGAGGAACTCGGTCCGCTTCTCGCCGCACTGACCCGCGCGGGTGGTGTCGTTGAGCTCGCCGGTGCCGAAGACCTTCTTCCTGGCCTCCACCTCGGGAACGATGTCGCCGTTGAACTTCCACAGGTGCATCTTCTCGGCTTCGGTGTAGTCGTGGTAGAAGGCAGCGTCGTGAGCCTCGGTGCAGAGGTAGGCCACTACTTGGTCGGTTGTCCATGGTGCGGCGGTCGCGGGTCCGGCGAGCACTGCGGGCAAGACCACGGTGGCGCCGAGAACACACATCACTGTCCTGAGTTTCATGTCGTTCAGCCTCGCGCGGGCGCGCCATTTACGGGTTGATCCGCCCGTCCCAACGGCGAGTCGCGCAGCCCGTTCGCGTCTACACGGCAACCAGACCGAAGTCGAGTTTCACCAACTGATCCGCGCAGTCGAAGTAGCGGTCGTCGTGGGTGATCACGATGACCGTCTTTCCTCGGCGCTTCAGGTCGGTGAGGATCTCGCGGTAGAACACCTCGCGGAAGCGGGGTTCCTGGTCGGCGGCCCATTCGTCGAAGACGTAGATCTGGCGGTCTTCGAGCAGGGCGGTGAGCAGGGCCAGGCGTTTGCGTTGGCCTTGGGATAGGTCGACGGTGGACAGGCTGCCGTTTTCGACGGTGACCTTGTGGGCGATCTGCAGTTCGTGGAGGTAGCGCTGGACTTCGGCGTCGATGCCGGGGCGGTCGAAGCCCAGGTAGTCCTCGAACAGGTGGAAATCGGTGAACACCGCGGAGGAGTTCTGGCGGTACCACTCGATGTTGTCGTGGTCGATCCGCTCGCCGTTGAGCGACAGCGAGCCGGTGCGTGGGACGTACAGGCCGGTGATGAGCTTGGCGAGGGTGGACTTTCCGCTGCCGTTGCCGCCGACGATGAAGGTGATCTGGCCGGGTTCGAAGACCAGGTTGATCGGGCCTAGGCGAAAGCCGGCGTCCTGAGCGTCGTCGAGGGCGGGCGGGGGTGCCAGGGGGCGAATGTCGTTGCCGCCGTGGTCGATCCACTTCTTGCCGTTGACGTCGACCGCGCCGCCGCCGGGATGGGCGGGGTGGGGGTGGCCGTTTCGTGGCGGCATCCCCGGACGTGGCGGTGGTCCACCGTGCCCGCCCGGGTGCGCTCCAGGTGGCGGTGGCACCAAAGATGGTGCGTCGCTGCGGTATACGTAGCTGACGTCGGTGAGTTCCAGCTTGGCCTCCCCCACCGCCGGACGCTCGACATACGGCAGCGCCTGCTCGTCGTGCAGCGTGGTCATCGACAGGTTCATCGCGCGAATCTTGTCCAGGGCGACATCGCCGCGCAGCAGATCGGGAATGCGGTGCATGAAGTTCTGCATCGGCATCGCCAGGAACGTCGTGACCAGCACGTACCCGACCATCGTCTCGCGCGGCAGCTCCAGCGCGGCCGCGATGCCGAACAGGATCAGCGCCATCGTGCCCAACTGCAGCGCCTGGCCGAACCCTTGGGCGTAGGAGAATTTCGAGCCGGCGTCGGTGTTCTGATCGCGCAGGGTGCCCGCCGAACCGAGCAGGTGCCGGTCCATGAAGTCGCGGCGGCGGCCACGGTGCAACTTGAGTTCCTTGATGCCGAGAGTGACAGCCTGGAACGACCGCAGCAGCGCGTCCTCGTTCTCACGAGCTTCCCGGTAGATGCCGCGCACGCGCTTGAGAACCATTTCGACACAGGCGATTCCGACCAGCGTGCCACCCACGGTGATCGCGAAGATCGGCCCCGACACCACCGCGAGGAACACGAAGCAGCCGACGATGGTCGCCACGTCCACGCAGATCGACGGGATCGCGGTGACCGCCTGCGACAGCGAACGCACGTCCTCGGTGAGCGTGGCCATCAGACGGTGCATACCGAGACGTTCGAGGTGTTCCAGTGGGGCAGAGACGATTCCGGAGCTCAGGTCACTGCGCAGCCGGTAGATCGCCTCTTGGGACAGGCGGATCAACAGAACTTGCGACAGCACACCGCTGACAAGAATCACCGAACCCGTTGTGCCGAAACGAAGCAGCAGGTTGTCCGGTTGCGGACGTGGTGAGACCACCGCGTTGATCAACGTCACCAGGTAGGTGTTGGCGGCGCCGCAGATCAGGCCGGCGGCCACGACCGCGGCGATCCTGGCCGGTGACAGCGCGGCGAGAAAACGGAGCAAATGCATGATGGACGGCTCTCAGCTGCGGATGACATCGAACACGATGCCCTCGAGGGTGACACCGGGTGCGAACGAGAACGCCACACCCGTCGAGATCGGTGCGGTGGTCTGCGCGTCGCGAATCATCCGCTCCAACACGAAGATCAGCGAAACACTGAGCATGTTGCCGTGCTCGGCGAGCACCTCCCAGCTCGGCGCGGCCAGCTCGGCCGGGAGACCGAGCGAGCGCGCGGACTCCTCGATGATGCGAGGACCACCGGGGTGGATCGCCCACAGTTCGATGTCGGATTTGCCGAGTCCGTTGCGCGCCAACACTTCCGAGACCACCGGGTCCACGCCGCGGTAGATGTAGTCGGGCAGACTGGTGGCCAGTTCGCAGGTGATGCCCGCGTCTTTCACGCCGAGCACGATGCCGTCTTCGGCGTCGTCGAACAGATGGGTGAAGCTGTCGCGGATCACGACACTGCCCGGGGCGAGCGGCTTGTGCACCTGACCGGCGCCGATCACCACCGCACCGCAACCGTCACCGAACAGGCTGTGAGTGATCACGTCATTGACGTCGTCGTCGAAAACGGCGTTGACCGAAGACAATTCGATGCACAGCACCATCGCCTTCTTATCCGGATGCGCCCGAACGTAGTCCACGGCGGCTCGGATGCCATTCATGGCCGCCGCACAACCCATGAAATTGATGACCATCCGGCCGACCTTGGGCGACAGGCCGAGCTGCTTGACCACCGCGACATCGACGCCGGGGGCGATGAACCCGGTGCTGGTCACGAAGATCAGCTGCCCGATGTCTTCAGCCGGGTTCTCCAAACCCTCGACCGCACGCCGGGCCACGTCGACCGCCAACGGCACCGCGTGTTCGAAGAACAGGTTCATGCGTTCCCGGATGGTGCCCGGCCTGCGGCTGAATTCGAGGAACTCGGGGTCCAGCGGGTCGATCGCCAGGTGGCGGGTGTCGATCCGGGTCTTGGCGTAGATGCGCGGAATGCGCTGTCGCTGAGCAGGCTCGGAGAACAGTTGCGCGACCCGGTCCGCGTTGACCGCCTGATCCACGACCAGCGACGGGGAGCCGGTGGCGACCGCCTCGATCACGCCGACCGTGGTGGGCGGCGTGGGCGGTAGCAGGTCGTGCCCGCGCTCGACATCGGGCTCGCGGAGCAGGTCAAAGGAGAGAGACACGGGCACAATTCCTTTCGAAACAGAACAGAGGTGGCAGCGGGCCGGGTCAGACGGTGCCGATGCCGGAGAAGCCCTGCGCGGTATAGGTCACGCAGGTCTTCAACGCTGAGGGTGCGCAGTGTTCGCGCACGAAACCCCACCGGTTCTCCTGTGCTTCGCGAGACGGCGCGAGCAAGTAGATCCGGACCAGCTTGGGGAAACGATCTCCGAAGAAGCTCTTGGCGGGCAGCCATTCCACGCCGAACTTCGCGGCTTCCTCGCGCACCACGTTCTCGGACGCGATATTGGCAAACCCGCTGCGCTGGAACGGAAGTACGTGATGCGCGCGATGCGAGCTCAGACCCGCGGACAGGAAGCAGTCGACGTACTTGTTGCCGACCACCGTCAGGTCATAGGCCTGCTCGAGCTGGTTGACCGCCCAGTCTTCGGTCTCGGTGTGCAGTTCCTCGGTGGGTACCTCGAAGTCGTGACTGGCCACCACCATGAAAGTGCTGATCCACAGCGTGATCACGAACTGCAGACCCCACGCCAGCAGGTCGCCCGCGAACGCGAAGGCCACGAATTCGGCCACCAGCAGGAACCGCATCCCGAACGAGCCGATGAAGTGCGGCAGCGCGCCACGCCAGGTGCCGTACATGTCCTTGATGCCGACCTTGCGGGTCAGGCGACACACGTCCAGCAGTCGAATGATCATGCCCGTCAACAGATGTCCGAACTTGTGCACGGTGTGCACCGGCACCCGATACAGGCGCGGGATCTGCATCATCATCGTGAAGACGTTCTTCTTGATGTCGACTTCACTTTGGGTATGCGGGTGGTGCAGCAGGGCGTGACCGTCGGCGGTGACGAAAGACAGTGCGACATAGTTCATGTCGAACGCGTTGACCGCGTACTTGTTCCAGCCTTTCTGCGCGCGGTGAATCGCGTAGTGGCCGAAGCCTGCCAGCGAACTACGCAACAGCACCATCGCGATCACGAAGGCGGGCAACGGCATCCAGCTCGTGTCATACAGGCGCAGGGCCTGCACCGCGATGTAGGCGAAGATCAGTACGCCGACCACGATGTCGAATGCGCGGTCCATCCGCTTCAGGCGGGCCGCCAGCTCGGGTTCCTTGAGCCTGGCCTTCACCTTGTGCAGCAGGTCATTCTTGTTGTCGAACTTATACTTCGGCGTGTCATCCCAGCTGTTGAAGCCGTCCTTGAACAGGAAGTCCGGGGCGTTGTTCTTCGGATGAATGTCCTCGGGGATGGCATCGCGACCGAGGCTGTAACGCTCGATCATCCGCGCGATTTTTTCCGGATCACGGTGGTACGAACCGATAATCGAGGTGATGTCGCGGTTCTTGGTGCGGCCGATGAAGAATTCACCGCCTGGATGCTTGGAAATCCAGTCACTGAGGTCGTAGGCTTTCCCGTTATAGACCCAGACATTGTTCACGGGAGGCCGACCCCCGGGCGGGGGCGGTGCGGGGAGCTCGCGCTCGTCTTCATCGGGTCGATCATCGATCGTCATTAGTTCTTCCTCCGTGTCCGATCGGCGTCGAAGCGTGTTGCCTGCCGACCAGCGTCCCGACACGTATAGTCCTTGCGGCGCCTTGCATCTGGCTGAACATTCTCTTATCGGATGCGCTTGCGGGCGAACATGATTCGCGTTTCGCTGGGCACACCCAGACGACACACCGGTCCGGGGCCG
This sequence comes from Nocardia sp. NPDC058666, assembly GCF_042714895.1. Taxonomy (NCBI): domain Bacteria; kingdom Bacillati; phylum Actinomycetota; class Actinomycetes; order Mycobacteriales; family Nocardiaceae; genus Nocardia; species Nocardia sp. NPDC058666. Next base: position 362,998 of record NZ_JBHXRY010000003.1, on the reverse strand, counting down.
CGGAGCGCACTCCACTGACCCCGGACCGGTGTGGTTCGATCCGGTACGTCCGGGATCTAGCCGGCGGGCTTGACGATGTTGACCGGCTTGGCCCAGTTCGACAGGCCGACAGTGACCTCGCCCTGGTCCTTGGTCACCACGGCGCGAACCAGATTGGGGCCGTCGCCGGTGGACGGCGCGTCCGAGGGCTTGGTCGAATCCGACGCGGGCGGGGCGGTGTCCTTGATCCACACGGTGATCGGCATCGTGCCCGCGTTCTGGCCGATGCGGGGCACGATCGGGTCGATCACGGCGGCGTCGATGGTGCCCGACACCTTCACGGTGTTGACCCCGTCGATCACCTCACGACCCTGCGTCTTGGCGTTCTGGATATTGGCGATCACGTTCGCGATGCCCTTGTCCTTGTCCAAGATGACGCCCGGATCGTAAACCTTCTCCGCCGGGCCCGCGGGCACGTAACGGCCGGCGGCCTGGGTGTACAGGACCTTGTCCACCACAAGGAATTTCGCCTCGGTGAACTGCGACTCGGGCGTGAGCTTGACCTTCGCGTCACCCATCGCCGCACCCGAACCCTGCGTCTCGTTGGTGACATCGGCGGACACCGATTCCACCGGCAGCTCGGGCAGGTTCTTGACGTTGATCTTCAGGTGCACGTTGTGCAGGGTCTGCGTGGTCTTCGCCGACTCCTTCACGATCTGCGCACCATCGGGCAGCGCACCGGTGGGCGCCGGGCCCGCAGTGGTGTCCGAATCAGCCTTCGTGCAGCCCGATACCAGCGCCGCGCACACCGCCGCTACCGCGACGACCGAGGTGATGCCGGAACGTCGCACGGAACGGCGACGCGGGGTGGGGTTCGGTGTCATGTCGATCAAGTTTTCATCCCCTGGAGATGGTCGTATAACGCTCGTGACGGGGCAGCCGTAGCTGCCGCCGCCTGCGACCTACTTCCACAGACAATCGGACATCTCGTGCTCCCCCGTCGGCGATAGTACCCGAGGATCTCAGTCTGCGAACTGTCCGCGTGCACAATCGATTTCGGGCATCCGACTGCCTGCCCGTACGGGACCTCCCACCAACGCCCGCGAACAACCTGACACCGAATACATTGTCCGAGTGATCAACTCAGCACCACCGGCAGATTCGCGGCCGCACGCCGAACCCGGCCCACGCCGAACCATCGCTTTCGCTATCGCCTCGTCCGTGGTTGTGGTCGTGACTGTGTCGATCGCCGGCGCGGCTGTCATCGGTGCGTCGTCGGGATGGTGGTGGAAGGAATTCGGCGTTCCGATAGGGGTGGTGGCCGCGTCGTTCTACGTACTTTCGATGCTGACCCCGATCACCGTGGCCGCTGCGGTAGCACTCGGCATCACCGTGCCCTGCTCGGCGCTGGTTCACACCGAGGCGAAACGTGGCCGCATGGCGGCGGCCTGGTCCGCCTGCATCCTCGCTACGCTCGTCACCACGGCCTTGCTCTGGTGGGCGACCGCGTCCGCCTCCTTGTACATCTCGCTGCGTACCGCGTCATGGGCAGGCGGTGTGACATCCAACGTCGCCGAACATTACCTGTGGCAGGATTTCGACCCCTCCAGGTTCTTCTGGTCAGCCGTGCAGACGTCGGTGGTCGTCGCTTTCGTTGCGCTCGCACCCCTGGTCGTCGAACGCCGTTGCGGGCCGGCTGATCCCGCAACAAGCCTCCGACGTGTGCGCATCAGCGCCGCCGCGGTACTCATCGTCTTCGGCGCCGCCTACGCAGCGGTCGCCGTCTACCAAGCGCGCGTCGCCCCTGTTTATTTCGGTCTGAGCTAGCGTTCGGGGCTCCGCGTGCCCCGGCATATAGTCGGAAACTCCGCCGCCGGACCCCGCGTCTGCGGTAGTGGGATTTGGCCCTTCGGAGCGCGCACCGTCCGGTGAACCCAAAGCAAGGGCAGCGCGTTCGGCCGAGATCGACACAGGCACCTGCCGCCGCCGAAGCTCCGAGGGTGAACGGGTTCGAGGATCGTCAGGCGTAATTGTCGTAGGCCGACGCTAGATTGGGCGGGTGACTAAGTTCGTGGACTTCAATCTCAAGCTGGCAGTTATCGAAGAACTCATGTACGGCGAGTCCCCCAAGCTCGAGCCTTGGTCGCTCGAAGAGACGCTGGAAGCCCAGGGGTTCGATGGTGACCTCTGGGAGTACTCCGCCGACAACTACTACGACCAGGTCATGCCGGAAGCTCAGACATACTTCGAGAGCCTCGAGCTTTCTGCCGAACTGCTCGCGGGGATTGAACAGCTCATCTTCGACGGGGGCTGCCAGGTTTACGCCGAATGCTGCCCACACTGGGACGGCGAGGGCGAGCAGTTCGACGTCGCAAGTCTCGACGACCTCCATCGTCTCCCGAATCTGAAGCGCGTTCTAGGTGCGCAATTGCTCGCGCCCCACCTCCAGGCGGTCTTGCGGTCCCGAGGCATCGAGTTGATCCACTAGCCTGATCGCCGTCGGCGCGATGCCAACGCGGCACAGCAGCCGAGGTAGCCCGAACGACCAATGTCCAAGGAACCATTTCTGGCGGGACGCCCCTCAGCGCTGTGTCCGTTCACTGGATTGACCCTTCGGAGCGCGGCTCGGGAAGAGTCGCCGACCAGAGACGGATTCGGTCTTGAATCAGACGGACTCGTCGATCCGGTGGGCGTTCCACACTGCGGCGGCCTGTTCATGAGAGTCGACGCCGACGAAGAAGGCATCCGCGATCGCATCGTAGTCGGGTTCGTCGAATCCGCTGGTCCCCAGGAACTTCAGCCTGTACACGGCGAACCCCTCCGCTGCCGTGTGCGGTCGAAATGGGATAGCCATCCGCACCGATCGTCGTGGCGAGGAGTACTCGACAGCGGTGATGACCAGCGCATCGGTTCGCCCCGTCGGCGAGCGCAGGAACGAATCGACGACGAGCGCGGCGTGCAGCCAGCCCGGCCGGCCCGTCTCCAGCCGCTCGGCTGCGATCCGCGCGGCGTCACCGACGTCGTCGGCAAGGAATCGCTCGAGCCCTACGGATCCGTCGGCATCGACGTAGCCGATGAGCGGAACCAAGAGGTCTGCGTCGCTCACACTCCAGATCCCGTGCGCACCACTGTAACCCGCCGTTTTCGCAATCTCGTACACGGTGCCCGAGCATAGATGGGTTCGACGCTACTGCCACGATGCAAAGAGGGATCTCGAGCTCGATCCACCTCGCGGAGTCAGCCCGCTGCATGTTGGGATGATGCATGGACGCCGACGGCTCAGGCAGTCGAACGCGCTCGCCGGACCAGCGAACGACCCGGGAAACTGACTCCGCGCGTTGAGTTCTCACGTCTGCTGCCCACCTGTCTGGCCGAGGCTGCCGAAGCTCAGCTTCGAGTCACGTCGGTTTCCGCGATCTCGCCGAAGCATTCCAGCGCTGCGATCACCGCATCGTCAGCACACGGAACGGGCCCGCATGCGGCGCGCACCATGTCCAGCGTGGCCGCGGGGCCGGCTGCGACCAATGCGGCGAGGGCACCGAGGTCTGGGGTGTATTCGGGCTCCGTCCAGTCTTCGTCGTCGGATAGCTCTTCGGCGAGGTCGTCGATGACGTCCTGGTAGGCGAGTTCCAAATCTTCGACAATTGAGCGGATTGTGGCCGCGTCGGAGGCTACCGACTCCAACAGGTGCTCGGCACCGTCGTCGTGCTCGTAGGAGGCGCGGCGCCAGCCGGAATCGTCGAATCCGTAAACGAAACCGACGGGACGCTGCCGGTCCGACAATTCGCCGAGGGCTGCGATCCACCACTCGGGCATCCCGGCGACGTGAACCGGAAGTTTTTCTTCGGGCCAGGGCTGCACAAACTGCAGCTCAGAGCTTTCGTGGTCGTTGCCGCAGAGCAGCGCTCGGCCATCACCGAGGCAGGTCAGCTGAGCCCAGTTGCCACCACCGTCGTCGAATGCCCACACCGTCGAATCCGGTGTCCGGCGCATCGAAATCGTGTCGTCGTCGACACCGATCGCGTGATGGATCAGCGCGGATGCAGTCCACCGTCGGTGAATGTCGGCGGGAAGCGGTGGGTGTGCGGAGGTCATGCTCATGGTCACCTTCTGAAGAATCCGATCGACGCATCGTATCGATAGCAACGGGGAACCGACTCTTCAGCGGGGCACTGACGCACATGGCTGGCATACTCTCCGCATGGGATTTCGTGATCAGATCACACGAGGTCGGGGGAAGCTTCGGTCGGTGGTTCGCGCGCGCGTGGTGTTGCGGGTCGTCGCGGTCGCTGTCGGACTCGCCGCTCTTGTCGGGCTCAGCTCGATTGCCTGGATTCGGCACGCGGCCAGCGATTACGCCTACTCCGTCGATTCGGTGCCCGCCGCGCAAGTCGCGTTGATCCCCGGTGCGCAGGTCTACACCGACGGCCAACCCTCGCCATACCTGGCCGCGCGACTCGATCTCGGCCGCCGACTGCTGGAGTCGGGAAAGGTGAAAGCGCTTCTTCTCACCGGCGACAACGGGCGAGCCACCTACGACGAGCCAACCGCCATGCGCGACTACCTCATTCGAAAAGGTGTGCCCGCCAACAAGATCGCGCTGGACTACGCCGGGTTCAGCACCTACGAATCGTGTGCCCGCGCCCACGAGATCTTCGGCGTCGAACACGCGATCGTGGTGACGCAGGACTTCAGCCTGCCGCGCACCATCGCCCTGTGCCGCGACGCGGGCATCGACGCGACCGGAATCGGCGACGACACCCAACCCCACAACGGCATCTACAACAAATGCTGGTTTCGCGACCAACTCGCGGCGACCAAAGCCGTGTACGAGATCCTGTTCAACCCCTCGCCGACCTTCCTCGGGCGCCAAGAATCGACCGTTCGCGACGCGGTCAACGCCCAGTAGGCGGGTTGGCGAGCCATGTCCAGGTAGCGATCTCCCGGTCGGGTCCATCTGCTCTTCGTCGCCGTTCGGCGGGGCGTCTGAGAACTCAGGCGATCAGGGCGGCCGCCTCGGCGCGGGCCTGGCGCAGCCAACTCGCGCGTTCCTCCACCGTGGCGTCGGTGACGGCGCGAAAGACGACTCGTCGGACGTCGTCGACGCCCACGTACGGCAGGACACACGAGGCCCAAATCCGTTGCAGCGGATCACCGAACTCCGCCAACTCTCGATCCAGCGGGGTATCGGAAGTGTTCAGGATCAGAGCCCGGCCCGCAGTCAGCAGCCCCGCCGGTTCCCCGTCGGCGGTGCCGAGTTTGTAGGCGACGCCGGGGGCGAGCACCCGCTGCAGCCAGCCGGTCAGGATCGCAGGGGGCATGCCCCACCAGTTGGGATGGATGAACACCAGCGCGTCCATCCCCGCGATTTCCCTCCGGTGCCGCGCTACTTGCGGATCCTCGGCCGTAGGCGCTGACTCGACCGTGCCGGTCTCGCCGCTCGACAGCGCTGGGTCGAAACCCTCGGCGTACAGGTCGCACGCGCGAACATCGCATCCGCGCCCTCGTAGTTCATCGACGACGGCATGGAAGAGCGCGTGATTGAAGCTGGATCGGCGCGGGTGCGCGAGATAGACCCCGACGTGCATGGACGCCAATGTACAACCGGGTCAACGGAAGTGGGTCCGAGCCCATAGGAGGGCGGCCTGGACGCGGCTGAGCCGATGGACAGCACCGTCTCGGTCGAGCGGATTCGCGCAGCTAGTGGTGCGTGGGCCGGTGAGTTTCGGGTTCGTTCGAGTCGCGATCGTCCAATTCGGTTGGGAGGCAGACGTCGTGGATCGACTGCGCATTCGTCGTACTGAGGGCTTTCACGACCGACGCGGCCGGGGAGACGAACACCTGCGGGTAGTCGACCTCGCCGAGAGCGGGATCAACCGGCCACGCCAGCTGTTCAGCCGTCAGGGAGAACTCGGCCGCGATCCCCGCCTTGTTGCCCCGCGGGTCCTGGCGGTGCCACTTGCCGTCCAGGTACACCGCTACCAAGCCGTGGAGGACGTGACCGTCACCGTGGGTAAGTCGCTGGTAGCAGAGTCCGGTGGGGATGCCGCCGACCCGCAGCACGGCGGTGAGGAGGTGGGACTTCGCGTAACACAGGCCGACTCGCTCCCGCAGCACTTCGCCCGCGGTCAGGGTCACGCGAGGGTCGCCGACGTCGAACGAGTGTCCGACTCGGTCTCGGACCCAGACGAACGCGGCCCGAGCGAACTCGACGTCATCGGGGTTGCCTCGCCGCAGGTCGTGCGCGAGTGCGAGCACTCCCGTGTCGTCGAGTTCGACGACGGAGTCGCCGTGCAGGTAGGCCGATGGATGTTGAGCCTGGGGGACGAAGGATTGTCCTGTCACACAAGACAATCTAGTTTTCGTATGGATGCCGTTGTCGCGTTGGGGCCTGGATCCCGGAGACGGCAATGGATGAAACGAGGTGGGTGTCATCTGCCCTCAGTCACCATTCCTGTTGCGGCACTGATTATTTGAGTACTCGGACGCACAGCGTGGTCCTCATGAAGTCCCCCATCGGCCCTGTTCGGTCGATGTTGATGATGGCGTCGGCGAGCGGAAATTTCCGTCGGCACCAACCCACGGGCGTCGAGTCGACGCCCAGCACTTCGACCTGAGCTTTCGGGTCGGTGCAGGGTGCCAGTTCGAGGTCAGGTCGCGGGTCTTCGATCCAGGTTTCGGACTTCCGGTTGTACAGGCAGTCCCCGGCCGTGGCGGTGCCCGCCCACGGCGTGGGTGGGGCGGATGTCGTAGTCGGTCCGAGCGCCCAGGCCGGAATCGGAGTTTTGGGCGGTGCGGACAGCGTCGGATTCATCGCAGCCGAGATCGCCGACGCCACCAGTGCCGTTGCCGCGATCGGCACCACGAAGCCGACGACCTGCCAACGTCGATACAGCGGCTTCCCCGGCGACATCGGTGGCCACGGGTGAACCTCGGGCGGTGCGAGCGCACCGAGCCTGATCCGGTGGTACAGATTCGCCAGCATAATCACGGGGTTGACCAGCAACGAGAACTTGCCCCACCAGCCGCGCCACAAACTGTCCGCGGTGAGCTCGCGATACGTCGCCAACCCACAGTCACGACAGAACGGACCGTCTACCTTGCTGTTCTGTGACGTGAGAAGCATGCCGCGGTGTCCGCGGAGCACTGCACGGACGGCCGGTTCCGCGCCGCAATGACGGCAGCGAATCGCGGTGGCGAGACGGCGAAACTCGTTCGAGAACAACGGGACCCGATCTGCGAATGGTGGAACTCGGTCCCTCCGCGACGTGCATGTCAGGCGATCGTAGCGCGCCCCTGCTGAACGTCGGCCAGGTGACGTTCGAACAGCGCGACGCTGTGCCACTGAGGGCCGAGGTCGCGGCGACCGACCTGGTCGAAGCCGGCGCGCCGGTAGTACTCGCAGAGAGCTTGGTTGCCTTCGACGCAGTCCAGCCGAAGCAGGGGCGCTCCTTGTCGTCGGGCGGTATTCGCTGCCCAGTCCAGCAGTCGTAGACCGAGCCCGGTTCCGGCGTGGGCTCGGTCGATGACCAGCGAGTGAACGTATCCAGCGAAGGTGTCTCGGTCTTGCCAGACGAAGGGGTCGGTCCAGAGCAGTCGCAGCGTGCCGACGATCTGCGGCCGACCGCTCGTGCGGGCGACGAAGAACTCGCCCGCATCGATCTGCCGGTGAAACACTGGCTCGGGGATTTCGCGCCGTCCCCATTGCTCGACCCCGCTGGTGGCGAGCCAGTCCTCGGCGGCGTGGCGCATCGCAACGACTTCTGCGGCATCGGATTTCGTGGCACGGACGACGTCAAGCACGGCAAGCTCCGGGTTGCTCGAAATGGTGGAGCACCCAGGCGGGCGATGCTCCGACTTCCGCTCCCCGGTGGTAGTCCACCCGTCGCCAGTTGCGTTGCGTCAGCCTATCGGACGAGCGGACCAACGCTGTCGTGGATGCGTGAGGTACGCGACTGCGGTGCAGCGATGGGGCATTGGCGATGCTGGTGCCGTCAGGTCAGCTCAGCTCCGGCGGAAGTGCCAACGACGGGACGAGTGTTGCCAGGTCGACCAGCTCGATGCGTCGGCCGTGAGTACGAACGAAATCCGCGACGGTGAAATCGCTCGCAGGCCCGAAACGTTGCTCAAACCGGGCCCTGGTGTGCGGGGACGACCGGCCGAGAGCCCAGGTGATCGTCGACTTTGATGCCGTAAGAAACCTGACAGGCAACGCACCGACGACGAAAAGCTGAGCGCGCCGACCGCTTTCGTCCAGTGCCAAATGGACAAGGTCTGAGACGACACCTCGTTTGCGCATGGTGTCGGCCCCTTTCCACTGCGCAACTTTGAACTCGGCAATCCGACGGTTCGTTTCTAGATCGAACGGCCGCGACGGATCATTTCCCGCTCCCAAAGAGGGCCGTCGGATGACAACCTCTCCTTCTTCCAAGATGTCGGGTAGCACGCGTGCGATGACGGTCGCATGAATGACGTCATTGAGGCGCCCGACGTGTGCGCGCACTGCCAGCGCGGAGTCAAGAAGGTCGTCGCTGAATCCGTACCTGGTGGTCACGTCCCGGCTCGCCTCAGATCCAGCATGATGGAAATCAGCCTCCGCGGCAGCGAGGTGCGCTGTCAGGTCGTGGTCGGTGAGAAACCGCGACAGCGTCGCGAATGACTCGGCCAATTCAACGATGCCACCGGATCTGTCGGAGGATGCCGACCGATCAGCCTCGACCGGCGGCGGCGTGTAGACGCTGGTGGACAGCCCCAACTGGCGCAACTCTGAGAGGGCGCGATGCGACGTATACGCCGAGCGTGGCAAACCGGTGATCAGCTGATACACCTGCTTGGGCGGATATCGCCTGTTCGCGACAATCACCCAATGCTCGCGGATCGGCTCAGGTTCAACCCTGCTGATCGCTTCGAGCACCGAAGGCTCGATCGATTCTTCCATTCCCGAGAGGTTTCACCACCACCGGTGCGCACGGCAAATCGCTGACAGTGAATTGCGCCCACAAGATGCACAACCGGCGGCAGGAGAGTCCGTTCGATCCGTAGCACTCTCGACCCGCGATGCCCTGCCAATCGCTCGCAGTACCGTCAGTCGCGGATGTGCTGAGGGCGGCGAAAGCGATCACGGCTTGCCGGGCGCCGAAGTCTGCGGAAGTACTGGCCGCGGAACCGGCGTTGCATCGTCTCCTGACCCGCCACCGAATCCTCGGGGTGGTATGGATGTTCGACGGGCGTCGGCGCCCGACGGTGACCTCGTCTCATTGTCTCATTGGTTTCACCGCAAGTTGGTATGACGTCAGACGACGGAACCTGCCCATCCTGGACTAGCGTGGCAGCATGCACGAGCTCAGGGCCGGGGATGTGCTTGCCGGTTATCGGATCGAGCGGGTGCTCGGGGCTGGTGGGATGGGCAGTGTTTATGCGGCTCGGCATCCTCGGTTGCCTCGGGTGGTCGCGGTGAAGTTGTTGCATTCCTCGTATTCGGCGGATCCGGTTTTTCGGGGGCGGTTCGAGCGGGAGGCGGAGCTGGCGGGGCGGTTGGATCATCCGAATATTGTGGCGATTCATGATCGTGGGGCCGAGGGTGGACGGCTGTGGATTGCTATGCAGTATGTGGCGGGGACTGATGCTGAGTCTGCTGTTCGCGCAGGGGGTTTGGGGGCGGAGCGGGCGTTGCATATTGCGCGGGCGACTGCGGATGCGTTGGATTATGCGCACGCCGCGGGGTTGCTGCATCGGGATGTGAAGCCGGCCAATATTTTGTTGGGTGAGGGGGTGGGTGGGGAGCGGGTGTTGCTCACCGATTTCGGGATCGCGAAGGCTGTTGACGAGGGGACGGCGCTGACGCAGACGGGGGCGTTGGTGGCGACGTTGCGGTATGCGGCGCCCGAGCAGCTGGATGGGCGGGGTGCGGGGACTGCGTCGGATCAGTATTCGTTGGGGTGCACGTTGTTTCATCTGCTCGCGGGGCGACCGCCGTTCACCGCGACCAATGCGGGGGCGTTGGTGGGTGCGCATTTGATGCAGCCGGTGCCGCGGATCAGTGAGGTGGTGGGGATGCCCGCCGCGGTGGATCTGGTGTTCGCGCGGGCGTTGGCCAAGGATCCGGGGCAGCGGTTCGGCAGTTGTGCGGAGATGGTGGCGGCGGCCACCACCGCGTTGACGACCGGAGTCGCTCCGACGCAGCCGCTGACCGACGCTGGCGTAGCTTTCGGGTCAGGCCTCACCGCCCCTACTCCTGGCACGGAGATGGATCAAGACGGTCCGGCTTCGGCCGCGGTGCACGGACGACACTGGGGCACAATGGGAGTCGGCTCCGCGGGTAATCGAGCGGTCGGCGTCGGAAGTCGGCGGGATGTCGATGGTCGGGTTCGTCGAGGTAGAACAGCGTGGTGGGTAGCGGGGATCCTCGGACTCGCGGTGGCGATCGGGGTGGCTACCGCGGTTGTCATCAGTCGCGACTCCGGGAGCACCGGCACCTTGCCGACAACCACGACCGTCGCACCCACCACCACGATCGATGCATGGGCGGCGGCCCGACCGACCATCGCGATGTTCCCCGATCTACTTCCTGCCAGCCCCGACAGCGAGGGGTATCGAGGTTTGAAGTGCAGCTTCGCGACGAAGAGCCCAGAAGCAGTGTGGGACACGGGATTTGACTGCACCGACCGCGAAGGCTTGCAACTGCAGGTGATGGCGCACAAGGACGCCGACACCGTCGGGAAGTTCATCGCCACCCTGCCCGCCGGGGCGACCCAGCAGTTGCGATCCCGCTACGGCCGCCCCCTGACCGTGCGCAGTTTCAACGGCTCCACCGGACCATGGTTGCTGGTGCACTTCGACACCGCGCCGTATTCGACTGTGCTGCTCCAGGTTTACTGGAAGGGCCACACCCATCAGGAGATGATCGACCAATGGTTGACCACCGCACCCCTGTGACCGCGCGCTTGGCACTGGGCGCGCTCGCTGTTCTGCTCGTGGGCTGCGGCACCGTCGACGGTGCGGCGGTGCCGGGTGAGATCGATGTGCGAACCCTGGATGTGGGCAGTCATACGACCGCGCCCGCCGATATCGAGGCGGGCCGGAAGCCGACGGACGGGCCGATTCTCGAAGGGTTGAGAATGGCTGGGGCGGTGGTGTTTCCGCGCGAGGTCGATTCGACGCTGCGCCATAACTGGGGCAGCGATGTGCTGGACACACCGCGGCGGACGTCGGACGTGTCGGCGATCTCGAATGTCAATCTGCCGGTGCTGGAACGGCATCGGATGATCGTGGGGTTCGACATCGCGGAGGGCAGTCAGGCGTTCGACAAGGCGAAGCCGGCGATCGAGACCGACGCGCGGGTGACGCGGGTGGTGTTGTTGCGGTTTCCCGGCAAGGAAACCGCCGCGACCGCGGCACGCGAGCTGGAGGCCGCCGATTTCGGGGTCAGCCCGGACAACCAGCCCGTTCCGATTCCCGGTTACCCTGCCGCACACGCACATTGGCGACCAGGTATCAAAACGATCGGTGCGACCTTCGCGCACGGTGAGATCGTGGTGAGCATGTTCCTGCAGCATCCGACACCGGATATCGACGCCCTGGCCCGTCGGGTCGCCGCGATCCTGGACGCTCAGGTCCCGCTGCTGGACGAGTTCACCCCGACCGCACCGGATCGCATCGCCGAACTCCCCCGCGACCCCGATGATCTGTTGCGCCGCACCCTGATTCCCGGCCCGAGCAATCAGCAGATCGCGATCTCCTCGCGCGAATTCTCGGCGTGGATCGGTCGGGCGAGCCTGCACTACCGACCCGCCGAGCCCGAGGAGTTGGGTGCGGCTTGGGATCGCGGCGGGGTGGACGCGGTCGCGAATTCGTACAGCACCACGCTGTTCCGGTTCCGCGACGATGCTTCCGCCACCGACTTCGGCACGACGTGGCAGGAAACCCTCAGCACCGCAGCACATCCCGTGGCCGCACCCGATGACGTGCCGGGTGCGCGTTGCGCGGAGCGGCGCGAAGGCAAGGCGCTGACCCGCTGTTACGTGAGCTACCGCGACTACGGTGCGTTCGTCAGCGGCGCGGAAGCCACCGGCGTGCGCCAGCAGGCGGCCGCGCAATACGCGCTGCTGGCGAACGCCCAGTAGGTCAGAGCTGGGCTTCGATCGCCTGCACGACCTCGTCGGCATCGGGGGTGGTGCGCGGACGGAAGCGGCCCGCGACCGTGCCGTCGCGGGCGACCAGGAACTTCTCGAAGTTCCACTGCACGTCGCCTGCCGCGCCCTCGGCATCGGCGGTCTCCACCAGCGCGCTGTAGAGCGGGTGGCGGTCGTCGCCGTTGACGTCGGCCTTGGCCAGCAGCGGGAAATCCACGCCGTAGGTGACCGAGCAGAACTCCTGGATCTCCTGCGCGGTGCCGGGTTCCTGACCCATGAACTGGTTGCTCGGGAAGCCGATCACGGTGAAACCGCGCTCGCCGTAGGTCTTCTGCAGGTCCACCAGGGCGCCGTACTGCGGGGTCAGGCCGCACTTGGAGGCCACGTTGACCAGCAGCACCGCCCGGTCGCCCGCCAGGTCGCCCAGCGTGGTGTCCTCGCCCGCGAGGGTCTGCACCGCAATGTCTCGAATGTTGCCGCTCATCGGTTCCACCACCAGTTCGTTGTCGTGACGTCTGTACTCGCGCCACGGTACCCGAGCGCGCCGATACACCTTTCTGAAACACGTTCTTGTTTTGTGGGCGGCCAGGCGGCACCATTTCGGTACACACACCGACACCGGAGGCCAGCGTGACCGAAGAACCACCCCGCATCGACACCGTGCGACCGCTGCGTGCCAGTGCGGTGACGCAGTGGGATATCGAGGCCGATGTCGTCGTGGCCGGGTACGGGATCGCGGGGGTGTGCGCGGCCATCGAGGCGGCGCGCGCGGGGGCGAACGTGGTGATCCTCGAGCGGACCGGCGGGTGGGGTGGGGCGGCGGCGCTGGCGGGCGGGTTCGTGTACCTGGGTGGTGGCACGGCGCTGCAGCGGGCGCTCGGGTTCGATGACACCGCGGACAATATGGCGACGTTTCTGACCGCGGCGCTGGGGCCCGGCGTGGACCAGGCCAAGATCGACGATTACTGCGCGGGCAGCGTCGAGCACTTCGACTGGCTGGTCGACTGCGGGGTGCCGTTCAAGGAGTCGTTCTGGGGTGAGCCTGGCTGGGAACCGCCGCATGACGAAGGGCTGATGTATTCGGGGGGCGAGAACTCCGCGCCGTTTCTCGATCTGGCGAAACCCGCACCGCGCGGGCATGTTCCGGAGTTCGCGGAGAAGAAGATCGGCAGGCGCAGCGGCGGGTACATGCTGATGAAGCCCCTGGCGGAGACCGTCGAAAAGCTGGGCATCGCCGTCGAATACGACACCAGGATCCGCCGGTTGATCGTCGATGAGGATGATCGCGTGGTCGGCGTGCTGGCGACCAACTACGGCAAGCCGGTCACTGTGCGCGCGGCGCGGGGAGTCGTGTTGGCCACGGGCAGTTTCGCCTACGACAAGGACATGATCGCGCGCTACACCCCGAAACTGACCGGGCGACCCGGTGCGGCCATCGAGGAACACGACGGCATCGGCATCCGGCTGGCGCAGGCATTGGGGGCGGAGCTCGCGCACATGGATGCCAGCGAGGTCGCGATCTTCGGTGATCCGCAGATGATGGCGCGCGGCATCCTGGTCAACGGGCGCGGCCAGCGCTACATCCCCGAGGACACCTACGCGGGCCGGATCGGGCAGGCCACGCTGCTGCAGCAGGACAATCAGGCGTTTCTCATCATCGACGAGAAGTCACTGGAAGAAGCGCTGGACACGGTGACCGCGACCCCGTTCTTCCGGTTCCCGCCGAAGTGGGTGGCCGAAACAGCGGCCGAACTCGAAGCCGAAATGGGTTTGCCCGCACAGGCTTTGCAGACCACGATCGCCACCTACAACCAGCACGCCGAGAACGGCGAGGATCCGCTGCTGGGCAAGAAACCCGAATGGGTGCGGCCGATTTCGGGGTCGATCGCCTGCTACGACCTGCGCGGGTTCACCGCCGGATTCACCCTGGGCGGGTTGCGCACCGACCTGGATTCGCGGGTGCTGCACGTGAGCGGGGAGCCGATCGCGGGGCTGTTCGCGGCGGGTCGTTGCACGTCGGGGCTGTGCGCGGGCGGGTACGTCAGCGGGGCGTCACTGGGCGACGGCAGCTTCTACGGTCGGCGCGCGGGCAAGGCCGCCGCAGCGGGCTGAGGCGCAGACAACCCATCGCGGGCGCAGTGTCAGTACTCTGCTTGCAGCGCCACGCCCGACGACGAGTCCGGCTGTGCTCGCGGGCTTTTCATGCCCGCGAGCAGGCGCGCCGAATCAGTGACGCAGTGCAGATCGGAGTTGGACAGTGCAAGCAGGTGGGACGTCCGCGGATTACGTGATCGTCGGCTCCGGATCCGCGGGGGCGGTGCTGGCGAATCGGCTCAGCGCCGACCCCGCCACCACGGTCGTACTGTTGGAGGCCGGACCGGCCGACGACGACAAGTTCTGCCACATTCCGGCAGCGTTCTCGAAACTGTTTCGCAGCGAACGGGATTGGGACTACTCGACGGTGCCGCAGGCCGCGCTGGGTGACCGGGAGATCTACTGGCCGCGCGGCAAGACCTTCGGCGGATCGTCGTCGATGAACGCGATGATGTGGGTGCGTGGTTTCCGCGCCGACTACGAGGAGTGGGGGCTGCTGGCGGGCGAGCAGTGGAACTTCGCCGCCGCGGTGGAGCAGTTCCGCAAGATCGAGAACGTGCAGGACGCGCAGTTCCCCGACGAGGGGTCGAAGGGGCCGCAGTATGTGCAGCGGCAGCGCAACCCGCGCGCGTCCACGCACGCGTTCCTCGAGGCCGCGCGTCAGGCCGGTCACGAGCTCGAGGCGGCCAATCGTCCCGCACCCGAGGGGTTTACGCAGACGATGGTCACGCAGCGTGAGGGTCGCCGGTGGAGTACCGCCGACGGGTACCTGCGTCCGGCGATGAAGCGGTCGAATCTGACCGTGCTGGCCGAATCGTTGGCTACGCGTGTGCTTTTCGAGGGCACCAAGGCCGTGGGTGTGGAGTACCGCAAGGGCGAGCAGACGCAGACGGTGACCGCCAACCGTGAGGTCATCCTGTGCGGTGGGGCGATCAACAGTCCTCAGCTGCTGCAGCTTTCGGGCATCGGCGATCAGGAAGACCTGAGAGCACTGGGCATCGAGGTGGTCGCGCACTCCCCCGAGGTCGGCGCGAACCTACAGGACCACCTGATCGCGGCGCTGGGCTACGGCGTGGAATCGGATTCGCTGTACACCGCGGAGAAGCCCCTCGAGCTGATCAACTACCTGGTCCGCCACCGCGGCATGCTCACCTCCAATGTCGGTGAGGCGTACGGTTTCGTGCGCAGCGAACCCGACCTCGAGCACCCCGATCTGGAACTGATCTACGCACCCGCGCCGTTCTACCACGAGGGTCTGGTCGAGGCTACCGAACACGGTGTGGTGCTGGGCGCGATCCTGTTGCGTCCGCGCAGCCGCGGCAAGATCAGCCTGGCCAGCGCCGACCCCACGGCCAAGCCTGTCATCGATCCGCAATACCTGTCCGACCCCGACGGCGCCGACCGCGCCGCGCTCGAGGCCGGACTGCGTCTGTGCGCCGGGCTCGCGGGCCAGCCCGCGCTCAAGAGCGCACTGGGCGACCTGATCTACCCGCCGCAAGCCCCCGAAGATCTCGAGGGCACCATCGCGTTGACCATCGAACAGTTCTCGCACACCCTGTACCACCCGATCGGCACCTGCCGCATGGGCACCGACGCCGCCAGCGTCGTGACCCCGGACCTGAAAGTCCGTGGCGTGGAAGGCCTTCGCGTGGCCGACGCCTCGGTGATGCCGTTGATCATCCGCGGCCACACCAACGCCCCCGCCATCTTCATCGGCGAACAGGCAGCGGACTTCATCCTCGCGCAGGACTGATTTCACCGTCGGCGGTGCGTCCCCTGTGGGCGCGCCGTCGTCGTTCGCCGGGCGCGATCAGAACGCGGGCACGCGGGCGAAGCCCAGGGGTGGGGTGGGGGCTCGGTCCGAGCGCAGGTTGTGGCGGAAGTCCGGGAGTAGCGGGAGCATGTCCGCGTTGCGGGCGGCGTAGCAGCGGACCATCGGCAGCGCGCGGGAGACTTCGGCGCGTTCGATCGGTTCGGCGTCGAGGAAGGCCAGGGAGTCCAGGCCTAGGCCCAGGGTGCCGGCGATGCGGACGATCGAGGCGGATTTGCGGCCCCAGCCGACCTCGACCGCCGAGAACATCTCGTAGACGCCGTGCCGGTACAGGGCGCGCAGGGTTGCGGCGCGGTCGCCGCGGGCGGCCACGGCGTGCAGGATCCCGCGCTCGCTGAGCATGGTCAGCGTGCGCAGCGCCGGCGGGCGCAGCAGGGTGCCGGTCTGGTCGTGGACGACACCCTCCCACAGGGTCTCGTCCAGTTCCCAGACCAGACAACGAACAGCAGGTCGCATGGCGCAGAACTCTACAACCACTGATAGCTCAGAACCAGACTTGTGACCTGTCACTACCCCGTCGCACAGACCTGGGCCCCGTACCCATAACCTGACAATCCATTCCGGTTTGCTTTGTAGTTCGTTAGGGTGGGGTTCGCTGGACA
Organism: Nocardia sp. NPDC058666; assembly: GCF_042714895.1. Classification (NCBI taxonomy): domain Bacteria; kingdom Bacillati; phylum Actinomycetota; class Actinomycetes; order Mycobacteriales; family Nocardiaceae; genus Nocardia; species Nocardia sp. NPDC058666. The sequence goes on along the minus strand of NZ_JBHXRY010000003.1, from coordinate 346,361 downwards.
GCGGGGGGTACAGCCGAAATCAGGCGAAGGGAATATAGATGTCCGTCCACAATCCACCCCGGCCGTCATTGACCGTCTCGGGCAAGCCGATGTCGTTGCCGCTGAAGGACGTTCGCGCGTTGTCCCGGCAGATGGTCGGGCATTTCGTGGCAACCGTGGCGCCCTGCGGCACGCTGCCCGGTGACGCCATCTCCGGCGATGTCACCACGATCACCCGGATCTGCCTGGAATTCGCCGTCGGAATGCTCGACGGACGCGATATTCCCAGCAAGCAACAGCGTCTGCAGGACGCGGCCAGCGCGTGGGCTCGCGAGGGCGTGCCGATCGACACGATCCACCACTCGATCGCCGAGGGCTTCAAAATGGGCCTTGATCTGGTGGTTTCCAGCGCCTCGGGCCAGGATTTCGACAGCCTGGTCGGCGGTGTCAAGGTCGTGATGGAACTGCTGGACACCATCACCGCCCAGATCTCCCTGGCCTATGTGCGGGAGCTGCGCGGGGTGGTCAGCGAACATCACACCGCCGTGCACACGCTCACCTCGGCGCTGCTGGGCGGGCACAGCACCTCCACGATGGCCCGCGAATGCGGCATCACCATCGCCGAGACCTACACGGTGCTGGCGCTGTCGATCCCGCAGCATCGCGAGGAGGCCAACCCGGCGCTGGACGCCAAGGTCGTGGCCCGTCGCAAGCTGCGCCGCGTGCAGGCCGAACTGGCCAAGCGCTGCGGTGACTCCGCGTTGTCGCTGCTCAGCGTCGACGGCGGCACCGTGTTGATTCCGGCCGACGCGTTCGATCGCGACGGTCTGGCCGCCCTGGTCGCCCAGCTGTCGCAGGCCGCGCAGGTCGGCATCACCGCCGCGATGGTCGAATGCACCACCACCGGGGTGCCCGACGGCGCCGATCAGGCCCACGAGCTGCTGGACATGGTGCAGCGCCTGGAAGTGACCTCGGGCCTGTACCGGTTCGACGAGCTCGCGTTGGAATACCAGCTCACCCGCCCCGGCCCCGGCCGCGAATTCCTGGGCTCGCTGCTGGACCCGCTGGATCAGTACCCCGAGCTGCTGGAAACGCTGCAGCGGCACATCGCCAACAACCTCAACCGGCAGCGCACCGCGCGTGTGCTGCACGTGCACACCAATACCGTGGACTACCGCCTCAAGCGGATCGGCCAGCTCACCGGGTTCGACCCGACGCAGCCCTCGGGGCTGTGGTACCTGCGTTCCGCGCTGGTCGCGCGCAGTTACCGTTCCGTTCCTGCCTGACTCGACTCACAACAAAGGCGCTGTCCGCGTACGGGCAGCGCCTTTGTTGTGTTGATCCTTAGAGGGAACCGCCACCTCCGATCAGCCACGGGTTGAACGCGCAGGTCAGCTGCGGGTTCTGCACCGGATCCAGCGCGCGCAACACGATCGACAGCGCACGCGGGGAGTACATCAACGTCAGGTGGTCGGAGACGTCCTGTTCACACCCGTCCTGCAGGGTGATGTTGTTGACCGTGGCACCGGGACCTGCCTTCAGGAAGGTCAGGTCGTAGGGGTTGGTCACCTCGTCGTACCGGGTACCGACCACGGTGTAGTTCACACCGGGAACGGTGTCACCGTTGGCGTTGAGGTTGTTCACGAAATCCGAGCCGATGGTCTGCTGGATACCGGCGTGCCCGACGAAGATCTCGATCGGACCGAGAATGTCGATACCCAGGTTGTTGATCATGCGGCCCAGTGCGCCGATGCCGTCGAGGCTGGTGCCGTGGTGCGTGGCACCGAAGGTGATCAGCTTGTCGACCTTGGCCGCGCCACCCTCGAACTTCGTGTAGTGGTTGGCCATGGACCCGCCCTGCGAGTGCGCGACGATGTCGACCTCGTCGGCGCCGGTGGCCGCGAGCACGCGGTCCACGAACGCCGCGGTCTGCTTCGCCGAATCCTCGATGTAGCCGGTGCCCATGACGCCGGGCAGGAACGAGCCGAGGCCACCGCCTTCCATCATGTTCGAGCGGCCGTAGTTGAACGTGAACGTGCAGTAGCCGGCGTCCTTGATGGGCTGACCCATGAAGGCGTAGCCGTTGTAGGCGTTCATCCACGTGCCGTGCAGCAACACCACCGGGCGCGGATGCGCGTCGGTGGGCTTGCAGTTCCAGTCGTTGGTGCCGGGCGCGGCGGCGTCGGGATTGCCAAGGCCGTACGCGAACGCGGCGAGGAACGCCGTGGACGCAGGACCGTACGCGCCGGGGTCGGAGGAGTAGCCGCCCGAAGAGCCGGAGCTGGAACCCGAACCGCCGTAGCAATCACCGGATCCGTTACCCGAACCGGCACCACTGCCCGAGGTGCACGCGGAGCCGGTGCCCGCGCTTCCGTCGACCTGACGGCCTTCGGAGACGATGTCGGCCAGTTCGGCCTCGGTCGGCGCCGCAGCGGGGGCCGCGCTCGCCCCCGGCCCGGTGAACACCATGGACAGCGCGCCGAACCCGGCGAATGCCGCCGTGGCCAACGAACGTCTGCGACTAGGAGTTTTCATGTGTTGACTTGTCTTCCTGTGCGATTCGATATTCGCCGCCCCTTTTCTGCCGGGAGAACGAATGGCTTGTCGAAACCGCCCAAAACATATGCCGCGGAAATCGTGACTCCACGCTTGTCACCTGCGGTCTGGGCAGGTCACCACGTCCCGCCGAAAACTGCCATGACGGGGCACAGGAATTTTTCGAGGTCGTTCACCGGGCACTGTGAAAGATCATCTGTGCGTTCAGCATTCGCTGTGAGCGGGGACTCCGAGCAGTCGTTGGTCCAGCCACAGCATCGCCTCCGGATAGCCCGTGGCCGCCCCGATCAGATGTTCGCCCAGCACCCCGCGATACACCGCGTTCGCACCGAGTTCGCACTGCTGCGCGTAGAGATTGCGGGCACCTTCGGCCGGGATCCACCATTCCTGGTCACCGTTGTAGATATACAGCGGCGTTGCCGAACGCATACCTTGCATTCGGGTCACCTCGTAGATGCCGGTGGCCAGTTCCGAGCGCAGTGGGTCGGCGATATTGGCACCGACGTCGATCGGCAGATGCAGGATTCCCGGTGCCGCGAACACGCTCAGGCAGGTGTCTTTCAATACCGAGGTGGTCGCCCAGCGGCCCAGATTGTTCATCGCGGCGAGGATTTCCGGACGTTCCCGGCCGATCGCGAAGGTCGCGGCCATGAAAACTCCGGAGGCGAGGTTGCCGTTCATACTGCGCGACAGGATCTCGAAATCCGCGGGCACTCCGCCCAGTGCCGCGCCCACGATCGCATCGGCCAATTCCGGTGCGTAGGAGTCGATCAGCTTCGCGGCACCGTGCGTGGCGATGGCACCGCCGGAGTACCCGGTCATCGCGAAGCGACTGTCGCCGTAGGTGACCGGGTCGCTGCCGCGCACCGCCCGGATCGAGTCGAGCACGGCGTGCCCGGCGACATACGGTTCGGCGTAGGCCATCCACGGGCCCTGGTGGTCGGGCACCAGCACCGCGTAGCCGCGCAATACGGCCAGCTGGGTGGTCGGTGGGATGAACTCGGTCGCGCTGGACTGGGTCGAAAGTCCGTGCGCCAGTGAGTAACCCGGGGTGCATTTGCGGCCCAGCGCGTCGATCGGCAGGTTGTTGACCAGCACGGGGCGGTCGCCGGGGCCGGTCCACGCGGTGGCGGGCACGATCAGGGTCGCGGTGGCGTAGGAGGGCCTGCCCTGCGAATCGTCGGTGCGGAATTTCAGCAGGGTCGCCGAGCGGATCGGGACCAGCGTCAGCCAGGCCGCGGTCGCGGTGATGTCGCGCGATTCGATCAGGTCACCCGGCGACAGATCGGCCAGGTCGGCCGGCCAGTGATCGAAGATCGGATCACCCACCGGCGACGGCAGCACCGCGGCGTGCAAGGCCGCCAGTTCCGCGTCGGGATCGGCGGGATCGGACTGGATCGGCGACGGGATCACCTGGTCGATCCAGCGTTGCAGATCGGGCAGGAAACCGGGTGTGCCCAACTGGGGCACCGGGAACTGATGGGTCGGCGGCGGCTGCGCGGCCGCGGTACCGACCGCGAACGTGCACAGCAGCAGCATCGAAAGAATAAGAGCTCGAACAGATCTCATGACACACACGCCTTCGGGTGGCAACAGATTCGTCGATGACGTGCCACAACGGATGTGCTTCGACCCCCGCCGAAACTCCCCCACCGCGCCGTCGTCAGAGTTTCCACGCTACGGGCGGGCACCGCACGGCATCGGCGTTGTTGCCCAGTCGTGTGCGCAATGCCGCTGTATCGCAACAGAATCGGCATGCGAAAAGAAGGTATCGACCCGGATCCGTATCGGGGCGTGCGGATCCGGGTCGAACCCGAACCGGGCTCAGCAGGTGCTGGGCGCCGGTTCCCCCTGCAGCCGGGCATCGAGCCAACTCAGCGCGGAAGGCAATCCGAGCACAGCTGCGGTCAGGTGGTCTGGGACCGGTGTCTCCTGGCTGACGACCTTCGCGCCCGCCGCGCACCACCGGTGCATGGTCGAGGTGATCGCGCCGACGGGAATGAGACCGTCGATGGGCGAATGCCATTCGAACACCGGCATTGTCGGCGCACCGGGGTACAACTCGAGACTGTTCTCCTCCACTACCGCGCGTGCTTCGGGATCCTCCACCAGCGACGTGGTGGCGGCGAAGTCGAGAATGCCGCGGCCAGCGCCGGCGCCGAGGATGTCGTTGGTGCAGGCATCGCGGATCGACGCCCGCGCGGCCAGACCGCTGGCGTTCATCTGCTCGCTGATCGGAAAGCGTTGCGGGTATTCACGTTCCAGGCCGATCCCCGCGGCCAACGCCAGTCCGAAGACCGGATGCGCGCCGAAGCCCAGCCCTTCCAGCATCGACACCAGGTTCATCGGCACTCCGCCCATCGCGGCCCCCGCGATCTCGAGCTCGGGCGCGTACTCGGGCTGCAGGGCCGCGGCCCACGCGGTGGCCATGCCGCCGCCGGAGTACCCGGCCATCGCCACCCGACTGCCGCCGACTCGCAGTTGCTCGACCTGGCGCACCGCCCGGATGCCGTCCAAGGTCACCTGTCCGCCCAATTTGGCTGCGCCATAAGCGAAGTTGGGGCCAAGGTGATCGGGCACCGCCATCGTCCAGCCACGTTTGAGCGCGAAGTTCCACGCCACCGACTCCCGCACCATCAGGTCCGGGTCGTCGGTGTAGAGCACCTTCGACACCGAGCAGCGGGTACCCAGCCCGTTGATGATGTGTTGGTAGGACAGCACAGGGGCGTCGGGGCGGTGGTTGGTGGGCTGCAACACCGTGGTCGTGGCGGCGATCGGGTCGCCCGCGGAATTGGTGGAGCGGAACTGGATCAGGGTGATCGTGGTGTCGGGGAACATCGCCAGCGGCGGCATCGCGCGCACGCCGAGCACGTCGCCGGGCTTGTGGTCTTTCAGATCGGTCGGCTGAGTGTAGAAGGGGTCGGCGTCGGCAGTGGGATACAGCGGTGCGGTGTGGCCCGCGGCGGTCGGCACCACGGTGAGCACCGCTGCCGCCGCGCAGGCCAAAAGTGTTCGGTGCCAGATCATGCAGCTGTTCCTCCCGTGTCGCTACTGTCCACAGCGATCCTCGCCGGTACCGTGGCTGATCGTCGCCGGGTCGCACGAACATCGGCGGAGCTCACAACCTGCGCGGTGCGAGGTTGTGACCGGAGGTAGCCCGCGCGACCGTATGCGCGCACACCGCCGCAGCCACGGATGGGTTGTGAGATCTCCAAGCGAAATCGGAACGTGTTCCTGTCGATGGTGGAAGCCCTACCGTCGAGTAGGAAGGCGCTCACCAGCGCCGGGGCGAAAGGAGTACGCCATGATTCCCATCGACGAGAACATCGCCGCCACGGCCCACCGCACCGACCAGGACGAGATACCCACCCGGCGGATCACGGTGTACTTCGACGGGCCCACGCCCGAGGACGCCCTGGTGCTGGAATACGCGGCCACACAGGCCGAGGCGTGGGAATTCACTTCGGCGGCGGTGCATTCGGGGCTGCTGGTGACCGTCGACGGGCAGGTCGAACCCGGTCTTCGCCGACTACCCTGCCGGTCGCTGTGGCACTGACATCGCACTAGGCTGGTCGCGCGGGCGCGGGCCCCGCGGTGGCCGAAGGGGGCGTTGGTGGCACGGCAGTTCCGATTCGTACTGGCCGCGAGCGTGGTGGCTCTGCTGGCCGGTTGCGGCTCGGCCGAGGAAGTGACTGTCGCGGACCCGCCGCCCACCACCACCATCCGGGTACCTGCCACAATCGCCCCGCGCACCCCCGCCGTCGACCCGTACGCGGGCCTGCCGCTCATCGACCACGTGACCTGGACCTCGAACATCGACGGGCCACGGCTGCTCGTGTTCCCCACCGAGGCGGGTCGTAAAACCGCCGCACCGGGCACCGACGAGCTGGCCTGGCAGGAAGTGCGCGCGCTGGACCCCGATGCCGACGCACCGGGTATGCGCGACCAGTTCGTCTGCCACTGGGTGTGGGCCAGGATGGTGGCACCGGACAAGCCGAGCTGGAATCTGGAACCGTGGCGACCCGACGTCGGCTATCAGGCCACGGTGTCGGCGAACTGCAACCCCGGCGGGCCCGAACGTTGACAATGCCGTTCGGCGCATCGGCCAACACGACTGTGCGATTGCCATAAATTAACTGTCGCAACATATTTCGAACGAGTTACAGCAAACTCACCAGGTGGGGTGCCCCGGTTTTCGGCTCGTGAACACGGCTAACCGCCGGTCACGCCACTATTCGCGGACCGCACCGGGTGAAGTCGGTCCCACGAACCCGGATTCGCCACCCAGAAGCCGGGATATACACCGCATCGAGACGGAATCGATCGTGCAGATGTGCTTGCATCTGAAAGTGACTGCGTCCTAAACTCAGGGCCGCAACACAATTCAGGGGATAGTCAGGGGAGGCCGCGAGCGGCATACCCGGGGCATCAGTTGCCTCGAGTTTGCCACTGCCTGAGCACAGGGGCATTACATGAATAGCACCAACGGTCGATACGGCCTCGCTGATCGCGCAGCGGCCACCCACCCCGAGCACGCGCGGTGGTCACGGGAAAGCGCGGTCGCGTTCGTCATCGACGCGGTGGAATCCACCGGCGCGGCCACCCGCAACGACTTCGATATCGAACGCATCGTCAGTACCGCGCACGAATTGGCCGACGACTGGGATCTGCAGACACTGACCCCCGACACGTTTTGGCGGATCGCCGCCGGCTGTATCAAATACTGAGCGGTAACACATACTGCGCCCTCTCGGATACCGCGCAGTAGCCGCAGCTGATTCAGTCTCGCTCGGCGTGCTCGAGCAGGATCTCGCGTGAGCGATCCGGTCGTTCCGCCTGCACACTGAGCTGATCCATCACCGACAGGTACAGCGCGAGGTCCTGGCGCCGCTCCAGGTACAGCGCGCTGGTGAGTTGCTCCAGGTAGACGATGTCGGGCAGTTCCGGTTCGCCGAAGCGCAGAATGCTGAACGAACTGCCCGCCGCCGCGTGTCCGCCCGCCGCGTACGGCAGCACCTGCACGGTGACATGGGGCAGCGCCGCCAGTTCCGCCAGGTAGCGCAGCTGCGCTCGGTGCACTTCGCGTCCGCCGATCGGTCGGTGCAGCACCGCCTCGTCGATCACGGCCCAGACCACCGGCGGGTTCACCCGGTGCAGTACGTCCTGGCGCTTCTGCCGGACCTGGACTCGACGGTCGGTTTCCGCGTCGTCGACGCCGAGCGTGACCACCGCCCTGGTGTATTCCGGTGTCTGCAACAGGCCGGGCACCAACTGCGCCTCGTAGGTACGGATCTGACTGGCCGCTTGTTCCAGGCCGAGGTAGGTGCTGAACCACGAGGGCAGCAGGTCGCTGTAGCGGTGCCACCAGCCGGGTTCGCTTGCCTGCCTTGCCAATTCGAAGAACGCCGTGCGCTCCACGGGATCGAGCACACCGTAGAGGGTGAGCAGATCCCGGATGTCGCGTTCCTTGAAACCGGTGCGGCCCAGTTCGAGTCGGCTGATCTTGGCGTGTGACCCACGGATCGCGTCACCGGCCGCCTCGCGGGTGATGCCTTTGCCTTCGCGCAACTTGCGCAGCTGACCGCCCAGCGCGATGCGCAAGACGGTGGGGCCGCGGTCGACAACCGGTTGCACGCGACCGATCTCGTGGGGTTCAGCCGTCATAGGTCCAGATGGTACCGATTACCCGGTCAGGTAGTCGAACTCTCCGGCCTTCGCGCCGCGGATGAACGCGTCGATCTCGGGGCGGGTGTAGAAGATCACCGACCCCTGCGGATCGCGCGAGTTGCGCACGGCCACCGAGCCGTCGGCGGCTTCGGCCACTTCGACACAGTTGCCGCTGGGGTTGCTGTAGGTGCTCTTGCGCCACGCCCCGATTTCCGGGCGTTCACGCTGATCATGCTGCATTCCGGACATACCGCACTCCTCGTTACTCGATGACACCCTCGGTACGAACATTGCAGATGCACGCACAAACGTTCTTGCATCCGCGTTGCGCGAGGGCGAGATTAACACGCGCGCAGCTACCGCGCACCGGTCGGTACTTACCCGATCTCAGCACCGGGACGCACGGTCCACCCCGGTGTCCAGCCCCCTGAATTTCCCAGCGCCACAAGCCGATAGCGGCCCGAAACGACCGCATCGACCGTGCAGATGTGCTTGCATATGAAAACGAATCGGCCATCGTCTCGGGCCGCGAGATCACCGGGAGCAACACCGGCGCACACCGGCCGGCACGGCTTCCGCCGCCGGATGCGAGGGGCCATGCGATGAGCAGTCCGTTTCAGCGACATCTCGGTGCCGCGGGCGCACCACCGACCACGTGCGCCGACGAACCGAACACGCTGACCTACCGGCAGGCGCGCGACATGCTGCGCCAGCACGACATCCACGGGCCGCAGTGTCGCCAGTGGCTGGCCGCGGCGGCCTACCTGTCTGCGGGGCTGGACGACGAATAGCGCGGACGTGACGTCTTCGTGCTGGTCACCGGCGTACGGTCAGGTCATGCTGGGGGGCGACGTTTCGATGCGGACAGGCGGCCACGGATGCGGATAGCGGAGATTCTGCGGAACAAGGGCACGGCGGTCACCACGGTGCCGCCGCAGACCACGGTGCGGGAATTGTTGACGGTGTTGGCGCAGCACAATATCGGTGCGGTGGTGGTGTCGCCCGACGGTGCGGCGATCGCGGGCATCGTGTCCGAACGCGATGTGGTGCGACATCTGCCTACCCACGGTGCGCAACTGCTGGATCGCCCGGTCACCGACATCATGACGGCGAAGGTGCGCACCTGTGCGCCGACCGAGGATGTGTCGTCGTTGCGAGATGTGATGACCGAGCATCGGATTCGGCACATGCCGGTGGTGGAATCGGACCGGCTGATCGGGATTGTCAGCATCGGCGATGTGGTGAAGAGCGAGATCACCGAGTTGGCCGCTGAGCGTGAACATCTGGTCGAGTATCTGCAGGGCAACTACTAGCGCGCGGGCCTGATAGTACCGAAAAGTGTTGTCGCCGAGAATTCTTCGGCGGTCGCGCCGGGAACGTGCGTATCGTTGAACGGGTGCACCCCGCCCGGCCCGAGTTCGCCGCCGCCACGGTGATCCAGCACGCGCCCACGCCGGTGCCGTCGTCTGTTCGTGCGCGGTTTCCGGCGTTGGCCGATCCCTCGGTGGTGTATCTGGACAGTGCGGCGACCACGCAGAAGCCCGATACCGTGATCGCGGCGGTCACCGCGTATCACCGCGAGCACACCGCCAATGCGGGTCGGGGTACGTACGGGTGGGCGACGTCGTTGTCGGCTCAGATCGCCGCGGTGCGTGCGCGTGCGGCGGGTTTTGTCGGGGCGCAGCACGCGGACGAGATCGTGTTCACCGGTGGCGCGACCGCGGCGCTGGGTGCGGTGGCGTACAGCTGGGGTCTGGCGGCGTTGAACGACGGCGACGAGATCGTCTACAACCCCGCCGATCATGCCGCGAACGTGCTGCCCTGGCACCATCTGCGCGACACGCTCGCTCGGTTCGGTCGGCGAATCGTGTTGCGGCCCTATCGAAGTACGTCGGCGGGTGAGGCCGATGTCGAGGACATTCTCCGCGTGGTCGGGCCGCGGACCCGGCTGATCACCACCAGCCACCTGCATCACGTGTACGGCGGGCTGACCACCCTCGAAGAACTGCACGGGCGCATCGATCCCGAGATCCTGCTGTGTTTCGACTGTTCGCAAAGCGGTGGGCATCTGCCGGTGGACGTGACCGTTTTGCGTGCGGATTTCGCGGTGTTCGCGGGGCACAAGATGTTCGGCGCGCCGGGTACGGGGCTGCTGTATTGCCATCGCCGGGTACACGATCGGCTGCGGCCGTTTCTGCCGGGTGGGCAGTCGGGGGTCCAGATCACCGAGGCGGGCCTGGTCGGTACGGGGATGCCCTCGCTGCTCGAGGGCGGAACTCCCAACATTCCCGGCATTCTTTCTCTCGCACCGGCTTTCGATCTACTCGATGAACTCGATCGGTTCGCGGTCGCGGCGCACAACCGGGTGCTCACCGTCCGGCTCATCGAGGGTCTGCGGCAGGTTCGTGGGGTCGAGTTCCTGCCCGGTCCCGCGCATGCGGGGTGTGAAGTCGGGTACGGGATCGTCTCGTTCACCCTCGACGGGATCAGTGCGGCCGATCTGGGGTTCGTGCTGGCCGAATCCGGTTTTCTGGTGCGGACCGGGGCGCACTGTGTGCCCGCTGCGGGTGGCGGGGATGGTTCGGTGCGGGTGAGTACGCAGCTGTACAACACCCTCGATGAGATCGATCGATTCGTCGCGTGCGTGTCCGGGATCGCCGGACGCTGACGCGCGCTGTTCTCCAAGTCCCCCGACGCCGAGGAGCAACGATGGATACGCCTATCGCTGATCGTTATGATCGCCGCGCCGCGTCTCGAGTGCTGGCCGGGTTGGCCGCCGCCGGGCTCTTCGCGGCCACTGAACCGTTGTCGCCGGTTCGAATCACCTTTCGTGCCACGGCGTTACGGCCCGAGGATGGGGCAGCGCTGACGCAGTCGCAGCGGATGTATCTGGAGCGGTTCATGCGGCCGTGTCGGCCCGAGCAGGTGACCAGTGCTACGCATCGGATCACGTGGACCGACAGTGCGGGGATTCCCAACGCCGGGTACTTCCATACTGCCGGTGCGGGACCGGAACTCGCGATTGTCGCCCGGGAAACTGTTCTGACGCTGTGGCATTCACTTGCGGCATCGGGGCTGCCGCAGCGTGCTGTTTCGGACCGCGACCGCGCGGTGCTCGAGGCGACCACCACTGATCACGATCCGCACGAGATCTTCCGGGTCGGGGTGGAGGCTGCTGGGCGCGCGCTGGTCCAGCACGGGTTGATCGCCGCCGATACTCCATATGGCGGGATCGTCGAATTCGCCAGGGGGATGCACACTTCCGGCATCTTCACCGCCGTGGCTACGCGGTGGTTCTGGGAGTTGCAGGCGTCGACGTTTCGACGGGGGATGATCCCGGTGCGGTTCGCTCTGCAGCCGGACGGGTCGGTGCGGTACACCGCCGATTCGATTGCGGTGTTGCGGGCGATGAAGGATGCCACTATTGCCGATGCGCGGGCGGTGATGCGGCGGGCTACCACGGAGGAAGGGCTGTCTGTCGAGGCGGCGGTGGCGAAATACCACGACGACCTGGACTTGATTTCGCGGCAGTACGCGTTGCTTCCGGCGGGTGCGCGGCCTGGGTGTTTGGCGGCGGTGCCGCACGATGTCGACGGGGCGTTGGTCAATGTGCTTGCGTTGGTGGCGGATCGGTTCGTCGAGACGTTCGCGGCGTTGGCCGGCTCGGTGGAGGTGGTCGAGGATCTGACCGAGGCGCAGCACGGAACCAGCGACGACGGGGTGTTCTACGTTCCGGATATGAGCTGCCGGCATTGTGTCCGCACGATCACCGCGCTGCTCGAGTCGATGGACATTGCCGTGGTCGAGATCGATCTGGAGTCCAAGCGGGTGATTGCCCGGATTCGCAGTCCGCGCAATCGGTTCCGGGTGTTCGAGGCGCTGCGGGACGGTGGCTACAATCCGGTCGACGAGGTGCCCGCGCAGGTGCCCGGTGCGTCGGTGGGATGATTCCGCCCGCCGTTCCAGCCGCGTTGCATCCACTGGTCGCCGCATTCCTGGCCGAACAGGTTGGTGTGCGAGAGATGTTGCGCCGCTTCGGGTCCCCCGTGCACCTGGTGTTCCCGCAGGTTTTCACCGACAACCTTGCCGCGTTGCACGGTGTGCTCGATGGTCGGTCTATGCGTTATCGGATCTGCTACGCGCACAAGGTGAATCGATCGGCGGCTTTTGTACGTACCGCCGCTCATGCGGGAATCGCGGTCGATGTGGCGTCGGCGCAAGAACTGCGTTCCGCTGTCGGCGCCGGGTTTGCGCCCGAGCTTATCGAGGTGACCGGCCCTAAAGGTGCCGCGATGCTGCGCACTGCGCTGGCGGCGGGGGTGACGATCAACGTGGACAATCTCTGGGAACTCGCGACACTGGCCGAGGTGGTCGCCCCGGGGTCCGCCGTGCCCGTGCTGCTGCGGGTTTCGGGGTTTTCCGGTAGTTCGCCCAGCCGCTTCGGCATCGATCTTCGCGATGCGGGCACCGCGTTGGACTTGCTGGTGCGATTTCGAGAAGGACTGCGACTGTTGGGGTTTGCTTTCCACCTCGACACCGCAGCAACCACCGAGCGCGTCACGGCCGTGGGTGATTGCCTCGAACTGATCGAACGCGCCTACGCACACGGTCTCGCGCCGACAGTCCTGGATATCGGTGGCGGTCTGCGCCAGGTGTTCACCGCTGATGCGCAGGGGTACCACGCCTACGACCACGCGTTACGGGTCGGCTTGCTCGGGCGTGGCCCCGCGATGCACTGGGGCAACAACACTTTCGGCTATCACGTCGCCGACGGAATGGTGCACGGCGGACCTGTGTTCCACAAGTACGCCAACACCGAAACCGCGCCCGCGCTGCTCGCCGAGCTGCTGGACTCCCCACTGCCTGGACACGGCGGGCGGGCGCTGGGGGCGGTGCTGGCCGACAACCTCCTAGAACTGTGGCTGGAACCCGGCAAGGCCCTGGTCGATCACGCCGGAATCACCGTGGCACAGGTGGAATTCGTCAAACAGGCGGGCAACGGCGCGACCCTGGTCCACCTGGATCTGAGTCGCGACACCGTCACCGCCGCCGACCAGGAGGTACTCATCGACCCGATCGTGTTGTCCGAGGAAGGCGAATCCGAGCCTGCCGGTGTCTATTTCGCCGGGCATCTGTGTTTGGAGCGGGACCTGATCACTCAGCGGCAAGTCCGAGTCTCACGGATCCCCGAACCCGGCGACCCAGTGGTGTTCGCCAATACCGCCGCGTATCACATGGATCTGTCGGCGGCGCAGGCCAGTATGCACCCGGTTCCGGCGAAAGTCGCTGTGCTGCACCGTGATGGGCGGTTCGTGCTGTGCCCGGATGCCGACTACCGCCCCGGGGACCGCTGATGGTCTACACCCATATCACCGAGCTCATCGGCAACACTCCCCTGCTGCGCCTCGACCCCGCTGTCCACGGCCTGCCCGATGTCGACCTCTACGCGAAACTGGAGTCGCACAACCCTTTCGGCTCGGTGAAGGACCGGGTCGCGTGGGCGATGATTCGCGACGACCTCGACACGGTTGCGGCGGGCGGACAGTCGTTCATCGAGGCGTCCAGCGGCAATACCGCAAAGGCCTTGCGGGTGCTGGGCGCCCTGCACGGCATTCCGTTGCGTGCGGTCACCAACCGGATCCGAGTCAGCGAGGTCCGACAACTGCTGCAGCTGCTGGGCACCGAGATCGTGGAGCTGCCCGGCCTGTCCGAATGCCCGGATCCCCATGCGGCCGATGATGTTTCGGCCGTCATCGACCAGACCACCAGCCAGGCACCGGACCACTGGTTTCACCCCTCCCAGTACACCAACGAACGCAATATCGCGGCCCATCACGACGGCACGGGCACGGAGATCGCCAGCGACCTTGCGCAGGCGGGCATTACTGACCTGGACTACCTGATCGGTGGCCTCGGTACCACCGGGTCCACGCGTGGCACCGCCACCGCACTATTGCCCCAGCATCCGGGCCTGCGCACCATCGGTGTCGTGTCGGACCGGTTCGACTTCATACCGGGCATTCGATCCGAACGGGAGATGTGGGATGTGGGGCTTTTCCGGCCGGATTTCTACGATGAGATCGTCACCGTGGACTCCGCCGCCGCCATCTCCGCCACCCTGGACCTGGTCCACGGCTACGGCGTGCTCGCCGGACCCACCAGTGGCGCAGCCTATTTCGCCGCACTGCGCACCCTGTCCGCGGCACCGCGACCCGAAGGCCGACCCCTGGTCGCCGTGCTCATCGTGTGCGACCGGATCGAACCGTACCTGTCCTATTTCGCCAAGCGTCGACCTGATCTGTTCGGCAAACCGGCCGCGCCGACACCCCCTAGCCCGGCCGATGCCGCGCCGACCCTGTCCCCCGCCGCCCTGGCCGAACTCGACCGCACCGGCAGACCCACCATCGTCGACACCCGTGGCGCCATGGCCTACCGGGTCGGGCACGTCCCCGGCGCGGTCAATATCCGCGACGATCAACTCGACGACCTGCTCGCGCAAGGAGTGCCGTTTCCCCGGTCGCGGCCGGTGGTGTTCGTGTGCCCGGTCGGTGAGACCTCGCAGCGGTTCGCGGCATCGGCGCACGCGGCGGGCTTCGACGCGTTCGGTCTCGCGGGTGGCATGGTCGCGTGGCGCGACGCGGGCCTGCCCATGGAACGCGGTTGATCACCACCCGGAGATATCCACTTTCCACCGAAAACGCCCAAAAGCCGCGTTACAGTAGCGGCGGGAAAAGTTGAGCGAGGAGTGTGTTGGTGTCCAACGGGAAATTGGTGTCGTTCGATGGGTCACGGGGTTTCGGGTTCATCCGGCCCGATGACGGCGGTCCCGATGTGTTCGTCCACGTCAACGACATCGGCCTCGACGAGGACGAATTGCGCCAGGGTCGGCTGTTCGAATTCGATGTCACCGAGGGTGATCGGGGACCCAAGGCGATCAACCTGACCGCGGTCGGCCCCTCCACCACCTCACCCAAGTCCCGCAAGGGTGACCGACTGGGCCCCGACGAACTGCGTCAGCAGATCACCGAACTACTGCTGGAAGCCTCCCCCGCGCTCACCGCCGCCGAGATCATCACCATCCGCGACCGGTTCACCACCTTCGCCGACGAACACGGCTGGCTGGACCACTGAGCTCGCGCCTGCGCGGCGAACGCCCCCCGGGCACCTAAACTCCGGCCTGATCCCCGGCGCAACGCGCGCCATGGGACCGATCAGGTACAGGAGAACCGGTGACGAGCAAACACACTCGCCCACGTTTCACCCGATGGCTGCTCGACGGCACCGACGAACCCGGCCACGCGCAACACCCCGGCCCGATGCGTTCGGTCGAGCACGCCGAACCGCATCAGCGGCCCTGGTGGAAGGTGATGTGCCTGACCGGCGTCGACTACTTCTCCACGCTGGGCTATCAACCGGGCATCGCCGCGATCGCGGCAGGCGTGCTGTCCCCGTTGGCCACGTTGGTACTGGTGTTGCTGACGTTGCTGGGCGCGCTGCCGGTGTATCGCAGGGTCGCGCGCGAGAGCCCCAATGGTGGTGGCTCGCTGCAGATGTTCGCCGACATCATGCCGCGCTGGTCGGGCAAGCTGTTCATTCTGGTGCTGCTGGGATTCGCGGCCACCGACTTCGTCATCACGATGACCCTGTCCGCGGCCGACGGTGCCGCCCACATCGTGGAGAACCCGTTCACCCCCGCGAGCTGGCACGACGAACGGCTGCTCATCACGTTGGTGATGCTTGCCCTGCTGGCGGCGGTGTTCCTGAAAGGTTTCGCCGAGGCGATCGGCATCTCGGTCGTGCTGGTCGGGGCGTTTCTCACGCTCAACGCGATCGTGGGTGTGGTCGGGCTGTGGCACGTGGTCACCGCGCCGGATCTGGTCGTGGACTGGACGCACGCGATGACCGCCGAGCACGGCAATATCTGGTTGATGGTCGGCGTGGCACTGCTGGTGTTCCCGAAGCTGGCGCTGGGCCTGTCCGGCTTCGAGACCGGGGTGGCGGTGATGCCCCTGATCAAGGGCGAACCCGGCGACACCCCGGCTGATCCGCGCGGACGGATCATCGGTGCCCGCAAACTGCTCACCACCGCCGCCCTGATCATGAGCGTGTTCCTGCTGCTGTCCAGCTTCATCACCGTGGTGCTGATCCCGGAGCAGGAATTCCAACCCGGTGGACAGGCCAACGGTCGCGCGCTGGCCTATCTCGCGCACGAGTACCTGGGCAACGGTTTCGGCACCGTCTACGACGTCGCGACCATCGCGATCCTGTGGTTCGCCGGCGCCTCGGCCATGGCCGGGTTGCTGAATCTGGTGCCCCGCTATCTGCCGCGCTACGGGATGGCGCCGGAGTGGGCGCGCGCGGTGCGGCCGCTGGTGCTGGTGTTCGCGGTGGTCGCGTTCGGGATCACCTGGTATTTCGACGCCGATGTCGACGCGCAGGGCGCCGCGTATGCCACCGGCGTGCTGGTGCTGATCACGTCGGCGGCGGTCGCGGTGACGATGTCGGCGCACCGAAACCGTGAGCGCGGCAAAGTGATCGGGTTCGGGCTGGTTTCGCTGGTGTTCACGTACACCACGATCGTGAACGTGTTCGAACGGCCCGAGGGCGTGCATTTGGCGTCGCTGTTCATCGCGGCGGTGATCGTGGTGTCGTTGGCCTCGCGAGTGCATCGGGCGTTCGAGTTGCGGGCGATCGAGGTGACGTTCAGCCCGGAGGCGGGTGCGCTGATCGATGCGGCCGCGGCCACCGGCGTCATCCGGATCGTGACCCATGACGTGGATGACCATCGGCCCGAGGAGTACGACGAGAAGGAGCGCGTGCAGCGCTGGGAGAGTCACATTCCCGACACCGATTCGATCCTGTTCCTGGAAGTGGTCGTGGCCGACCCTTCCGACTTCAACGCCGACCTGCGCGTGGACGCGGTCGATGTGGGCCGCCACCACATTCTGACTGTCACCGCCGCCGCGGTGCCCAATTCGGTGGCGGCCATCCTGTTCGCGATCCGCGACCGGACCGGGCTGGAACCGCACGTGTATTTCGAATGGACCGAAGGCAATCCGATCGTGAATCTACTGCGGTTCCTGTTCGTCGGCGAAGGTGAGGTCGCGCCGGTGACCAGGGAGATCATCCGCCGGGCCGAGCCCGATCAGGCGCGTCGACCGCACGTGCACGTGGACAGCTGACGACACCGCGCCCGCGATGTCCGCGCACCTGTCGGTACCCCGTCCTACGATCGCCTCACACACCGATGAATCGGGCGTGCTCGCATCGTCGATACGGGTGAACCCACCCGCGAGGAGGATCGCATGGATCTACCGGTGATGCCGCCAGTGCGCCCCATGCTGGCCAAGTCCACACCGTCGCTGCCGCGCGAGCCCGGGCTCAGTTTCGAGCCCAAGTGGGACGGCTTCCGGTGCATCGTGTTCCGCGACGGGGACGAGATCGAACTCGGTTCCCGCAACGATCGCCCGCTCACCCGGTATTTCCCCGAATTGGCCGAATTGCTGAAAGAGGCACTGCCGCAACGGTGTGTAGTGGACGGGGAGATCGTGGTCGTCACCGATCAGGGCCTGGACTTCGACACCTTGCAGCAGCGGTTACACCCGGCGGCCTCGCGGGTGGCCAAGCTCGCCGCGGAGACGCCGGCCAGTTTCGTCGCGTTCGATCTGCTCGCCATCGGCGATCGCGATCTCACCGCCGAGCCGTTCAGCGAACGTCGGCGCGAGCTCGAGTCGCTGCTGGATGCCGCGCCGGGGCGGATCCATCTCACGCCGATCACCCACGATCCCGATGTCGCGCAGGATTGGTTCACCCGGTTCGAAGGCGCGGGTTTCGACGGGGTGATGGCCAAGTCCGACGATCTGGCCTACCTGCAGGACAAGCGCGTGATGCTCAAGATCAAGCACGAGCGCACCGCCGACTGTGTGGTCGCGGGGTATCGGATGCACAAGGACGGGGAAGGGGTCGGGTCGCTGCTGCTGGGGCTGTTCGACGACGAGGGCAATCTGCACCACGTCGGCGTGGCGTCGAGCTTCACCGCGGCCCGGCGCAGGGAACTGCTGACCGAGCTGGCACCCCTGCGCGAGAACGCACTGGTCGACCATCCCTGGCGTGACTGGGCCGACGCGGCCGCGCAGGCCAGGGCCGACGGCAAGATGCCCGGCGGGGTGAGTCGCTGGAGCGGCGGCAAGGACCTGTCGTGGGAGCCGTTGCGGCCGGAATTGGTCGCGGAAGTGCGCTACGAGCACGTGCAGTCGGGGCGATTCCGGCACGGCGGGCGACTGGCCCGATTCCGGGCCGACCGCACCCCGGATTCCTGTACCTACGCCCAACTCGACGAAGTGGCACCCGCCGAACTGGACGCAATTTTCGGAGCACGACGATGAGCGAAGCAGTAGAGATCGACGTCGACGGCCGCACACTGTCGATCACCAATCCCGACAAGGTGTACTTCACCAAACGCGGGGACACCAAGCTGGATCTGGTGCGCTATTACCAGGCGGTCGAACAGCCGCTGCTCGCGGCGATCGGCGGGCGGCCGCTGCTGTTGGAACGGTATCCCGATGGCGCGTCGGGGAAATCGTGGTTCCAGAAACGGGTGCCCAAGTCGGCGCCGGACTGGTTGCAGACCGTGGAGGTATCCACCCCCAACGGCACCACCAGCGACGCACTGGTCGCGCACGACCTCGCGCACATCCTGTGGGCGGTGAACCAGGGCTGCTTGGGTTTTCACGTGTGGCCCAATCACGTACCCGATCTGCGCATCGCCGACGAGTTACGCATCGACCTCGACCCCTCACCCGGCATCTCCTTCGACGACCTGCGCCGGGCCGCGGTGCTCACCCGCGAACTGCTGGCCGAACTGGGCATCGACTCCTCGATCAAGACCTCGGGTTCGCGTGGGCTGCACATCTATTCCGCGCTGGAACCACGCTGGGACGGCTACGAAGTACGCGCGGCCGCGGTGGCCCTGGCACGGGAGCTGGAACGCAGGCACCCCGACCAGATCACCGCGCAGTGGTGGAAAGAGGAACGCGGCTCGCGGGTGTTCATCGACTTCAATCAGAACGCCCCGCACAAGACCGTGTTCGGTGCCTGGTCGGTGCGGCCCAAGGTCGGCGGCCAGGTGTCCACACCGATCGCCTGGGCCGACCTGGACACCGTGGTCCCCGACGAACTCACCCTGGCCACCGTGCCCGCCCGCCTCGCCGAATCCGGTGATCCGTGGGCGAACCGGGCACCGCAGTCGATCGAACCACTGCTGGCGATGTCCGAACGCGATATGGCGGCCGGACTCATGGACGCGCCCTGGCCACCGCAATATCCGAAGATGCCCAACGAGCCACCGCGCGTGCAACCCAGCCGGGCGAAGAAGGAGTGAGACCTACTCGCTGATCCAGGGGGTCCAGACGCCGGTGCCGGCCTTGCCCTCGCACACCAGCGCGTGGTTGTCGGAGGTGCGGCCCGACTTGTCCACCGACGGATCACATTTCGCGCCCGCGGTGTAGTACGACCCGGACACCCGGAACGGCCCCGACCAGTGGTGACCACTCGGCCCGCGCAGGCACAGCAGCGTCGCGCCGTCGGCGGCGACACCGAGCAGGCCCGCCTTCTCGGGGGCACACTCGGTGCCCTTCTCCACGATGCTGCCCTTCTCCACCACCGAGGTCACCGGCACCGGGTTGGTCGCGGACGGCGAACCGTACGACGTGACCGACACCGGCGTGGTCGCCGCGGCCTGCGCCAGCTTCGGCACCTCCACATCCAACCCGCCGAACACCGACAACCCGATCGCCACCGCGACCGCCGCCTCGGACAGACCCAGCAGCAACGCCAACACCGCGATCCCCCGCCCGCGCGGATGCCCGAACGACAGCAGCCCGAACACCACCGCGATCGGGAACAGCAGCACCAGCGCGGCAGCCAACGCCACCATCGCGTACGGATTCACCCGCGGCGGCTCACTGCGACGACCGCCCACCGACCCGTCCGAGGCCACCTGCGGCCACCGCTGACCGTCCCAGCGCCGATCGTCGGACTCCTGCTCGGGGTCGTCGTCCCATTCCTCATACCGTGCCATCAACCCCGGGTCCCTCTCCGATCTCCCCGGGCGCACACAGAAACCGGTGCGACGCCGGGTTACGCGACGAGAATAGGGACTGAAAGCCCGGTATGACACCTCAAACGCGAAATAGGGTCACAGTGACATAACGTGCGACCCCACCCCTGCCCGGCCGGTAACGAACCAGCTAACACCTTTGCCACCTCGCCACGACAGGGTTCATGCTGGTCATCAGGTGAACCACTGCGCGCACCCCTAGTTCGCGAGGAGACCACATGTCCGACAGCACGCGTTCGGCAGACCGTCCATGGCACGCCCAAGCCGGTGACCTGCTGGCCGACGATTACAACGTCCCCGGCATCATCATGTGCGGCATCGCGGTGGCGGGACTGGCCTGCACGTTGGTCGCGGCGGGCACCGAGCACACCGGGTGGGCCATCGTCGCCGGGGTGGTGACGCTGCTGTTCCTCGTCGGCGGCATCGGCGCGCTGATGTTCGAGCATCGCCGGGAACAGAAGATCGAGAAGGCCATCGGCCGCACCGGGCACGCGCCGGGGCGGGCGTCCGCGCAGCGGTACAGCGCCGCCCGGCGCTTCGTGCCCGGCGAGAACAAGCCCGCGCGCCCGGGCCTGTCGAGCTAGCGGTCGGAACCGGGCTCCGCCACCTGCATACTGGGAATGGTCTCGGTGATCATCGTGAGCAAGGTATCGGCCAGTAGTCGATGCACCTGCACCCTGGTCAGCGTGCCCCGCGTGATCCACTCGCGCCCGGCCACCTTCACCAAGCCCGCGTAGGCCAAGACCAGTGCGCGCAACGATGCACTGTGTGCCAGATCGGCGCGCCCGATCAGCACCAGCATGCGTTCGGCGGCCGCGTCATCGGCCTGGTCGAGAATCTGCTGCACCTGCGGGTCATCGCCCACGCCTTCGTGGCTGGTGACCTTCACCCAGGTGGTGCCGTGTTCGGCGATGGTGTCCAGCAGCCAGCCCACGATCGCATCGACCCGTTCCTGCGGGGTGCCGTCGGGGATGGTCACCTTGTCCTGGCGCGGCAGCGTCACCATGCGACGCACCACCGCCAGATACAGGTCGCGTTTGTTGCCGAAATAGTGGTTGATCAGGCCGCGCGCCACTCCCGCGCGCTGGGCCAGTTCCGCGGTCGACACCGCCGCGTAGGGGCGTTCGCCGAACATGTCGATGGCACAGGCCAGGATCTGCGCGCGTCGCTCGTCGGGTTCGAGCCTGCGCCTGCGCGGCGCGTCTGCGGTGTCGGTGTCCAGCGGGGAAATCGGGGTGCTCCGTCGAGTTCGCATCGTCCTCGCGTGGTTGCGGTGACGGTCCATCACGATACCCAGCGGGTCGCGCGCGCGGCCAATGCGACAATAGATGTTGTCCCCCGCTGTCGCACGAAGGAATGTCGCACTCCCCGATGACCGAGAACATGATCGATCCGGACGAGTTGGCGACCTGTCTGCGGGTGCTGGAACGCGCCGGACAGCTGGAGAAGGAACACCCCGATTCCATCGCGGTACAGCGCGCGGTCGGGCACATGTTCAAAAAGCTCAAGACCCGCCGCCGCATCGAGGCCAGAGAACAGATCTCGGCCAACGACCGCGCGGTGATCGCCGCGACCGCGACCGGCTCCCCGCAGCGCATCGACGACGAGACCGCGGGCATCCCGATCAGCTCCGCCGCCGCGGGCGCCAGCGCGGGCACGCTGCTCAAGGCGCGCCCCTGCTACATCTGCAAGCAGAAGTACACCCAGGTGGACGCGTTCTACCACCAGCTGTGCCCCGAGTGCGCGGCCTCGAGCCACACCAAGCGCGACGCCCGCACCGACCTGACCGGCAAGCGCGCCCTGCTCACCGGTGGTCGCGCCAAGATCGGCATGTACATCGCGTTGCGGCTGCTGCGCGACGGCGCGCACACCACCATCACCACCCGTTTCCCCAACGACGCGATCCGCCGGTTCGCGGCCATGGAGGACAGCGCGGACTGGCTGCACCGGCTGCGGATCGTGGGCATCGACCTTCGTGATCCCGCGCAGGTCGTTGCGCTGGCCGACGATGTCGCCGCGCAGGGGCCACTGGACATCCTGATCAACAATGCCGCGCAGACCGTGCGTCGTTCCGCCGGTGCGTACAGCGCGCTGGTCGATGCCGAGACCGCGCCGCTGCCCGCGGGTGTGATGCCGGAGATGGTCACGTTCGGCAAGACCATGCAGGCCCACCCGACCGCGCTGACTGCTTCGCTGACCCCGTCGCTGTCGGCGGTCGATGTCGCCGAACTCGCGCTGGTCGCGGGCTCGGCCACCCCCGAACGCATCGCTGCGGGCGTGGCCATCGACGCCGGCGGCCTCGTCCCCGATCTCGCGCACACCAACAGTTGGGTGCAGACCGTGGGCGAGGTGGAGGCCACCGAACTGCTCGAGGTGCAGCTGTGCAACTCGGTCGCGCCGTTCATCCTGGTGTCGCGGTTGCGTCCGGCCATGGCCGCGGCGTCGGGCAGGCGCAAGTACGTGGTCAATGTGTCCGCGATGGAAGGCCAGTTCGGCCGCGGTTACAAGGGCCCCGGCCACCCGCACACGAACATGGCCAAGGCCGCGCTGAACATGCTCACCCGCACCAGCGCGCTCGAGATGTTCGAGGCCGACTCGATCCTGATGACCGCGGTCGACACCGGCTGGATCACCGACGAACGCCCGCACTTCACCAAGGTCCGCCTGGCCGAAGAAGGCTTCCACGCGCCCCTTGACCTGGTCGACGGCGCCGCCCGCGTCTACGACCCGATCGTGCAGGGCGAAGACGGCGTGGACCTGTACGGCTGCTTCCTGAAGGACTACCGGCCGTCACCCTGGTGACCCATCCCGGTCACCGCAGCGATGCCGAACCGGAATGGTGATCATGATTCCGGTTCGGCGACCTGGAACATATTCTGAATAGGTGCCGTTCCGGGTGCTGGCCGACGTTCTCGCCGTCACCCACGTCGCGTTCATCGCGTACGTGGTCTTCGGCGGTTTCCTCGCGTGGCGCTGGCCCCGCACAATCGGATTGCACGCCCTGGCCGTCGCCTGGGGCTTCGGCACCGTCCTGATCGGCTTCCACTGCCCCCTGACCTACGCCGAGAACTGGGCGCGCAGGCAGGCCGGGGTCAGCGAACTACCCGAAGCGGGCTTCATCGACCACTACCTGACCGGAGTGATCTACCCCGACAGCTCGGTCGGCCTGATGCGCGCGCTCGCGGCGGTGACGGTACTCGTGTCCTGGGTCGGGTACGTGCGCCTGCACCAACGCCGCCTCAGCTCAGATGCCGTGTGATCTCCTGCGCGACCGCCGCGGGCTGGTCATCGAGGTAGAAGTGTCCGCCGGAGAACGTCTGAATGCTGAACGGTCCGTCGGTGACCGCACGCCACTGCTCGGCTTGGGCCACGGAGGTGGTCGGGTCCTGCGTGCTGACCAGCGCGACCACCGGGCAGGTCAGCAGCGGTCCCGGACGGTGCCGGTAGGTCTCGACCGCCTGGTAGTCGGCGCGCACGGCGGGCAGCACGAGATCGGCCAAGCCGGGTTCGGTGCGCAACAGGCGCACCGGCGCGGGGTCGTTGGCCAGCCGTTCGAGGTCGTCGATGAGGGCCGCGTCCGAGGCCTGGTGCAGGCGGGCGGTTTCGACGAATTCCGGTGCGGGACGGCCGGATACGATCAGGGCGCGCACCGGTTGTCCGGCGGCGGCCAGGCGCAGGGCGGTCTCGTAGGCCACCGTGGCGCCCATGCTGTGGCCGAACAGTGAACGCGCGGGCGCACCGGCGAGGTCGGCGGCGATCCGGTCGGCGAGCAGGTGCAGGTCGGTGATCGGCGGATCGTCGAGACGGTCCTGGCGGCCGGGGTACTGCACGGCCGTCACCTCGATACCGGGGCCGATGTGTCGCGCCAGCTCCCGATAGAACGGTGCCGAACCGCCGCCCGGCGGGAAGCAGGTCAGCCGTCCGCGTGCGGCAGTGTCCGGTCGCAGCACCCGAACCCATTGTGTGCCAGTCGTCTTCACGTCCCACTCCTCACCGTTGTCACCGCCACTAGGCTGGTCGGGGTGACCACCGCGCAGCAGCTCGTCCACGCCTATGAGACGGGACTCGGGCTCCCGTTGTCGGGCGATGCCGACGTGCCGGACCCTGATGCGCGGCTGGCGGCCACCCTACCGGTGTGGGCGCTCGCGGCGGGGTCGGTCGCGGCGGCGAGTGCGGCTGCCAACCGGGTTCGGGTCGCGCAGGGTCTGTCCGCCCGTCCGGTTCGGCTCGATGCCGACCGGGTGAGCGCGGCGTTCAGCAGCGAGCGGTTGTTCCGCCGCGGCGGCAGCGCGCCGTCGGTGTTCGCCGAGTTCTCCGGCTTCTTCCGCACTGCCGACGGCTGGGTTCGCACGCATGCCAACTACCCGCATCACCGGGAGCGGATCCTGCGGGCGCTCGAACTGTCCGCTGACAGCGACGCCGCTGGATTCAGCGCCCGGCTGTCCACCATGAAGGCCACCGAAGTCGAAGACGCGGCCGTCGCGATCGGTGCGATCGTGGCACGGGTGCGCACCGAGCAGGAATGGGCGAACAGCTCGATGGGTCGCGCCGCTGCCGCAGGCCCGCTGGTCACGATGGATGTGCGCGAGGACCGCCGACATACCACCGCTGCGCCCGACCGGGCGAGCGACGACCACCGATCCACCGCCGGTACTGCGTGGGTCGCCGGGCACGGGCCCCGAGTCTCCGACCAGGGCCGGGGGCTTGGCGCTGCACCCGTCGCGTCGGCGGCTCCCACGACCGACCGTCCGCTGACCGGTGTTCGCGTCCTCGACCTCACCCGTGTCCTCGCGGGTCCGGTCGCCACCCGAACGCTGGCACTGCTGGGGGCGGATGTGCTGCGCATCGACCCACCGCACCTGCCCGAGATCGACTGGCAGTTCGCCGACACCTGCCAGGGCAAACGATCTACGCTGCTCGATCTGCGGACCGATCTCGCCACCTTCGAGGACCTGCTCGCCGCGGCGGATGTGCTGGTCACCGGTTACCGTCCGGGTGCGCTGGCCGCGGCCGGGGTGCACGTCGGTCCCGGCGTGATCGAGGCCGCCGTTTCCGCGTGGGGAGCGAGCGGACCGTGGAGTGATCGGCGCGGTTTCGACAGCATTGTCCAAGCGGCATCGGGCATTTCACTATTGGAGGGCAGCCCCGGCGCGCTACCCGCCCAGGCCCTGGACCACGGGTCGGGATATCTGTTGGCCGCGGGCGTCATGGATGCGCTGGTGGCTCGCGCGGACGACGGGTTCGGCGCAACCGTGCGGGTTTCGTTGGCCCGCACCGCATCCTGGCTGCTGGCCGCCGAGGGTCGCACGCCCGACCACCCCGCCGCGCCGCCACCCGATCCGGCCGCCACCGTCGCGCACGGCGAATTGGTCACGGCCGCACCGGCATTCGCCGAGTACGACGACTACCGTTGGCCCGCACCACCGTACGGGTCGGCACAGCCGTTCTGGGTGGCGGCGCCCGACCACTACCACCCGGCGTGAGCAGACGTCCCGGTCATTGTCCGGCCAGCGCCGAGACCGCGGTCGTGAGCTGATCGCCATTGGCGACCAGTTCGCCCGGATTCAGCAACCACAACACCCCCAGCCCCTGGACCAGTACGAAGTACATTCGTCCGATGGCCGCGGCCTGCGCGTCGTCGAGTTCGGGGTGCGCCGCCTTGACGTGCGCGGCGAGGTCGTCGAACGCGCCGGACAGCTGGTCGCCGAGTTGGCCGCGCGCGTCGTCGGAGCGCACGATCCGCACGATGTTCTCCAGACTGGCCAGCATCGCCTCGTGGTTGGCCTCGAACACCGCAGGCATCCCGTTCCACAGCCGAGCCAGCCCTGCCAACGGTGAGCTCCCCGCGCCTTCCGCGATCAGCTCGTCCATCGCGTCACCGATGGAATTGCCCAGCGCCTCGCTCAACGCCTCGGTGACCAGGCGATCCTTCGACCCGAAGTGGTAGCCGATCGCCGCCAGGCTCACCCCTGCCGCGCTGGCGATATCGCGCGCGGTCGCCTTCGCGACACCGCGTTCCAGAATCACTTTGCGCGCCCCCGCCAGGAGATCTTCTCGGTTACCCATGGCCGACACCTTACCCGACCGTCTTAGACAGTTGTTCTAGACATCCGTGCAAATCCCTGTTAGACATATGTCTAAGACATTCGTTCATCAGACGGGAAACACCATCATGAGCACCAGCAGCCCCCTGCACGTTCTGGTCTCCGGCGGCGGCATCGCGGGCAACGCGGTGGCATTGCAGTTGCTGCGCAACGGCATTCGCACCACCGTGGTCGAACGCGCCGCGGTCCCCCGCCCCGGCGGGCAGGCCGTGGATCTGCGTGGCCCGAGCAAGGAAGCCGCGCAGCGCATGGGCCTGATGGAAGGCATCGCCGAGTATCAGCTCGACGAGCGCGGCATGTCCTACATCGACGGCGACGGCAAGATCTACGCCCGGATGGCCATGGAGGACTTCGACGGCCAGGGTGCCGTCGCGGAAATCGAGATCACCCGCGGTGACCTGAATCAGGTGCTCCTGGATGCGGTGGCCACCGCCGACAACGGCCAGCTGGATTACCGCTACGGCGAGTGGATCGTGCAGGTCGCGCAGGACGACACCGGCGTCGACGTCACCTTCGCTTCCGGCAGCACCGAGCGGTTCGACCTGGTGATCGGCGCCGACGGCACGCACTCGGCCACCCGCGCACTCGTTTTCGGGCCCGAGGAGCAGTTCAGCACCAACCTCGGCGGCTACGGCGCCTTCTTCACCATGCCCAAGCCCGCCGATGTGGAGCCCGGCTGGTTCAGCATGCGGCTGGTGCCCGGCGCCATGCTCGGCATCCGCCCCGACGGCGACCCCACCACCGCCAAGGCGATCATCACCCTGCGCACCGAACAGGACCCGGCCCTGCGCCGCGACACCGACGCCCAGCGCGCGCTGATCAGGAAGACCATCGGCGATGCGGGCTGGCACGCCCCGGCGGTGCTCGCGGCGATGGAGTCCACACCCGACTTCTATTTCGATGAGATCGCGCGCGTGGATGTGCCGGAATTGTCGGTGGGTCGGGTCACGCTGATCGGCGACGCGGGTTACTGCGGCTCGCCACTGAGCGGCATGGGCACCGCGATGGCGATTGTCGGCGCGTACATTCTCGCGGCCGAAATCGCCGCCAGCCCACACGATCTCGCCGGTGCGCAGCGGCGCTACCAGGACAAGATCTCGCCGTTCCTCGACAAGGCGAAGGAGATTCCCGGGGGCGGCATCGCGATGATGATCCCCAAGTCCCCGCTGCTGACGCGACTGGCCAAGGTGAATGTGCGCCTGATGATGTCCCGGCCGATGCGTCCGCTGACCAAGAAGATCTTCTTCGGCCACACCGAGGAATTCGCGCTGCCGACGTACTGATCCGACGGGCTGCGGACCTCGACGGGGCCCGCGGCTAGTCTCGGTGGCGTGCCGCAGAAGATCTTCCTCGACGTAGACACCGGGATCGACGATTCGCTGGCGATCCTGTATCTGCTGGCCTGCGACGAGGCCGAGATCATCGGCATCGCCGCGACCGCGGGCAATGTGCCCGGGGCGCAGGTCGCGGCGAACACCCTGGCCATGCTGGATCTGGGTGGCGCGCCGGAGATCGAGGTGGCGTTGGGGGCGGCGGAACCCCTGGCTGTCCCATTGCGCACCACCGAGGACACGCACGGTCCGCAGGGTCTCGGTTATGCCGAGTTGCCGGTGTCACCACGCGTGCTGTCGCAGCGGTCGGCGGCGCAACTGTGGGTGGACCTGGTGCGCGCCGATCCCGGCGAGGTCACCGGGCTGTGTACGGGCCCGCTCACCAATCTCGCGCTGGCCCTGCGCATAGAACCCGAGCTGCCGCGCCTGCTGCACCGCCTGGTCATCATGGGCGGCGCGTTCAATCACCCTGGCAACACGACGCCCACCAACGAGTGGAACATCCACGTCGATCCCGAGGCGGCCAAAGAGGTGTTCGACGCGTTCTCGGCGGCGCCGCCGGACCGCAGACCGCTGGTGTGCGCGCTGGATATCACCGAGTCCATCGAGATGCTGCCCGAACACCTCGTGCTACTGGCCGAAGCAGCGCACAGTACGCCGCTCGAACAGGTCGGCACCGATACCGCGGCCGAGTTCCGCTCCGCGGCAAGCAATCCGATCATCGCCTACCTCACCGACGCCGTGCGGTTCTACTTCGACTTCCACCACCAGTACGACCTGGGCTATCTGGCGCACATGCACGACCCGTTCGCCGCGGCCGTCGCCCTGGACCCGAGTCTGGCCGTCACCCGCCCGGCCACGGTCGACGTGGAGTTGGCCGGCACGATCACCCGCGCCACCACGGTCGCGGACTGGGCGGGCATGTGGGGTCGAGAACCCAACGCCGACATCGTGATCGGCACCGACCCCACTGTGTTCTTCGAACGTCTCGTCACCCGCGTCGGCGCCCTGGCCCGTCGCCTGTACCCGGAGCAGCCATGACCGTAGACACCGCCGCCTACCTCGCCGACTTTCGCGCCCGCTACGACCTGCCCGCGATCGTCGACGTGCACACCCACTTCATGCCCGACCAGGTCATGCGCAAGGTGTGGGCGTACTTCGACTCCGCGGGCCCGCTCACCGGCAAGCCGTGGCCGATCACCTACCGCGACGACGAACAGGTGCGTCTGAAAACGTTGCGCGACTTCGGTGTTCGCGCGTTCACCTCGCTGGTGTACCCGCACAAGCCCGAGATGGCGCAGTGGCTCAACAGCTGGACCGCGGATTTCGCCGCCCGCACCCCCGACTGTCTGCACACCGCGACCTTCTACCCCGAACCCGGCGCGGCCGAGTATGTGCGAGCGGCTATCGACAGCGGCGCGCGAATCTTCAAGGTGCACATCCAAGTCGGCGCGTTCTCGCCGTTGGATCCGCTCCTGGATCCCGTGTGGGCGGTGCTCGCGCAACGTCAGATCCCGGTGCTGATCCATTGCGGATCAGGCCCCGCTCCTGGCGAATTCACCGGCCCGAAGCCGATTGCCACACTGCTGCAACGCTTTCCGACGCTGCGCCTGATCATCGCCCACATGGGCACGCCCGAATACACCGAATTTCTGGACTTGGCGGAACAGTATCCGCGGCTGTATCTCGACACCACCATGGTCTGGACGGATTTCAGTGAGGCCGGCGCACCCTTTCCCCCTGCCGAACGCGAGCGCCTGATCCGGTTCGGGGATCGCATTCTTTTCGGCAGCGATTTCCCCAATATCCCGTACCCGTATGCCGAGGCGATCAGCGCGCTGGAGCGTCTCGAACTGGGCCCACAGTGGATTCGGAATGTGTGCCACGACAACGCGGTTACCCTGTTCGACCTGTGACGTTACGCGCACTCGCATTGCTGTGTGGCGGGGCGAATCCCCAGTGATACCAAGCGAATAACTCTACCTCGGGCATTTTCTCGGCGACGTAAACTGGGAAGTTCACGTATCCGGGGTGGAAAGAGTTATTCATGCGTGTTCACCATCTGAATTTTGCCACTTTGAATCCTCGCGGCGGGGGACTGTTCGACGGCAGTGCACGCGCCTGGCATCAGCGGGCGACACTGGTCTGTCACGGATTGCTGATCGAGCACGCGAAAGGTCTGGTTCTCGTCGATACCGGACTCGGCGGCAACGCCGTGTCCGACCCCGCCCGCTGGCTCGGCACCTCGTGGACCACAATCTGGAATCCCCAACCGGATTCGACCAGCACCGCCCGCGCACAGGTGATCGCCCTGGGCTACTCCCCCGACGACGTGCGCGACATCATCGTCACCCATGCCGATCTCGACCACGCGGGCGGCCTCGCCGACTTCCCCGAGGCGACCGTGCACATCAGCACCGTCGAACTCGACGCGCTGACCCATCCGTCGACGATGGCCGAGCGAAACCGCTACCGCCCCTGCCATTTCGACCACCAGCCACACTGGCGGGCACACACCAGCGACGGCGCCGCCGATTGGCGCGGCTTCACCGCCGTCCGCGATATCGAGGGCCTGCCCGCCCAGATCCTGATGATCCCGCTGGCCGGTCACAGCCGCGGGCACACCGGGGTCGCGATCGACACCGGAACCGGCTGGCTGTTGCACGCGGGCGACGCCTATTACGCGCCCGGCCAACTCGATTCGCCGCCGACCTGTCCGGCCGGGATCACCGTCTTCCAGACCTTGGGGCAGGCCGACGGCACCAGTCGACGGCGTAATCTCGCGGCCCTGCGAACCCTGGCCGCCGAAAAGACCGACCCCGTCACCATTTTCAGCTCGCACAGTCACGCCGAGTTCGCCCGCCAGTCGAGCGGGTGAACGCGGTCAGCCGGTGAGTTTGGAGGCGTAGATGGCGAGCCGGATCCGGTTGTCGGTGCCGGTTTTGTCGAGCAGGCTGGCGACGTGGGACTTGACGGTGCTCACGCCCAGGTGGAGTTGCTCGGCGATGGCCTGATTGCCGTGCCCGGCACCCACCAAGCGCAGCACGTCGAGCTCACGGGGGGTCAGATCGGTTGGCAGAGGGGGTGTTTCGGGGGCCGACTGCGCCTGCACGGCCCGTCCGACCAATCGACGCAGCAGTGCGGGCGAGAACAACAGGTCACCCTCCACCGTGCGACGGATGGCGTCCAGCAGCACGGCGGGCTCGGTGTCTTTGACGAAATAGCCTGCGGCCCCGGCGGACAACGCGGGGAACAGGTGCTCGTCGTCGTCGAAGGTGGTCAGCACCAACACTTTCGCGCGCGGTGACATCGCCAGAATCTGCCGGGTCGCGGCGACACCGTCCAGGCCGGGCATGCGCAGGTCCATCACCACCAGGTCGGGGGTGAGTTCGGCATACAGCCGCACCGCTTCGACCCCGTCGGCGGCTTCCCCGACCACCGCCAGGTCGGTGGTGTCCTCGATCAACATCCGCAGGCCCGCGCGCACCAGGCGCTGGTCGTCCACGAGCAATACCGTGATCACGTCTGTTCTCCTGTCCGTGAGCTGTCCGGCAGCCACGCTCGTACTACCCAGTCACTGTCGTGCGCCCCGACGGCGAAGGTCCCACCGGCCAGTTCGGCGCGTTCGCGCATGCCGACGATGCCGTGGCCGGGCGGCCCGGCCGGTTCCCGTCGCCCGCTGACGACCTCGACCGCGATGCCACCGCCGCTGGTCCCGACCCGGAACCGCACCGGGACCTCGCGATCCGCGTGTTTCATCACATTGGTCAGCGATTCCTGTACCAAACGCAGCAGGGTGAGTCGGCTGATCGCGTCCAGGCCGTCGAGGTCTGTGTCCATCACCGCGTCCACGGTGAATTCGGCGGCACGCACCCGATCCAGGGCGGCGGTGATCTCGGTGGCGACGGCGCCGGTGTCGACCAGCGCGACGGTGCCCAGCGCCGGGTCGCGCAGGGCGGCGAGCAGTCGACGGATATCGGCCAGGGCGGCCGCGGCGGTCCCGCGCACATCGTCGAGAACCGCCAGCACGCGCGGATCGGCTTCTCGCACAACGTGTTCGGCCACCGAGATCCGCAGGATGATCGATGCCATGTGGTGGGCGACGACGTCGTGCAGCTCCCTGGCCAGCGCCGACCGTTCGTCGGTGCGCGTGCGGGCTTCGGCGTCGGCGGCTTGTTCGCGCAAGTTCTGCGCCAGTTCACGCTGCCCGCGCAGATACAGGCCCAGCAGCAGCGGCAACCCCACGTACGCGCCCGCTTCGACCATGGTCGACACCCGCCCGATCGACGTGTCGTGCACCCCGAGCCGCCCGATGACCACCGCCGCGGCCCAGCCCACCGCGGCCAGCACCACCGTGGACCGCCGTTGCGTGCGCGCCACGACATCCACCAATGTCACCGCACCCAGCAACCAGGCCAGGCTCGACACCCCCCAGGCGTCGGTGCGCATCATCGGCACCGCCAGCGCCGACAGCACCAACGACACCGTCAGCGGCCACCTGCCCCCGAACAGGAAGACCACCGCCGACGCCATCGCCAGCGCCCAGTAGTGCGGGGGCACCCGGTATTGGCCCGGGTAAGTGCTGGCCAGCAGCAGTATCGGAATCACCAGCAGCGGCACCGCCCGCAACAGGGGGCGCAGTCCATGGCGGGCGCGGATGTCGATCACGCCCCCACGGTAGGTGACCGATCGGCGCTAGCACGTTATCGGCGCGTTCGCAACGGTCGGGCGGGTGAATTCGAGGCGGCGGGGTCCGACTGTTGGGCGGAGTGGCGGCGGCACCACACCGGCGAAGCTGGAGGTTCCCCAGATACAGAAGCTGGAGGTTCCCCCAGATAAGGAGCGCACGTTGGTTTCGCGACGAGGTTTTCTCACCGGCCTGGCCCTGGCACCGGTAGCGGTGTACGCGGCCGGTTGTTCGATCGGCACCTCGGCACCCGGTTCGGTCGGTTCGCCGGCGACGCGGCCGCTGCCGATCCCGCCGCTGGCCCCGTCCACGGTCGGTTCCGACGGCGTGCGTCGGTTCACCCTGCGCGCGCAGACCGGCGTCACCGAGATGGTTCGCGGTTCCTCGACCCCGACCTGGGGGTTCAGCGGCTCGGTCCTGGGCCCCACGGTGCGGGCGCGACGGGGCGAGAAGGTCGCGTTCGCCATCACCAACGATCTGCCCGAGCCCACCTCGGTGCACTGGCACGGCATGCACCTGCCTGCGAAGTACGACGGTGGCCCGCACCAGATGATCGCGCCCGGCGCGTCCTGGGCCCCCGAGTGGACGGTGCAGCAGCAGGCCGCGACGCTGTGGTATCACCCGCATCCGCACGGTGCGACCGAAAAGCATGTCCAGCGTGGACTTTCGGGCCTGTTCCTGGTCGACGACGACGAGGCCAATGCGCTGGATCTGCCGAAAGACTATGGCGTCGACGACATTCCGTTGGTGATCCAGGATCGCCGCTTCAACGCCGACGGCACCCTGAACGAAACCGACAGCACCGACATCGGTCTGCTCGGTGACACCATCATCACCAACGGCATCGCGAACGCCCACCTGCCTGTCACCACCGAGCGGGTCCGGTTGCGCATTCTCAACGGCTCGTCGGGTCGCCTGTACAACCTGTCGTTTGCCGACAACCGCGAGTTCCAGCTCATCGCCACCGATGGTGGCCTGCTCACCAAACCCGTTGCGCTGAAAACGATTCAGCTCAGTCCCGGCGAGCGCGCCGAACTGGTGGTCACCCTGCGCGCGGGCGAGAACGTCACGTTACGGTCGTTGCCGATCACCGAACGCGCGGGCGTGGACAACGCCGCCGAATACGGTCTCGACGACACCTTCGACATCCTGACCCTGCGCGCCGCCACCTCCCTGCGCACCTCCGCGGCCCTGCCCGCCGCGCTGATCCCGATGCGTGCCCTGGCCGCCGCGAACACCCCGCCGACCCGAGCGTTCGAGCTGCAGTGGTTCATGATCAACAACCAGCGCATGGACATGAACCGCATCGACATGACCATCCCGGTGAACACCACCGAGGTGTGGACGGTGCGTAACAAGGACAACTGGCCGCACAACTTCCACGTCCACGACGTGCAGTTCCAGGTCTTGGCCATCGACGGAAACCCGCCTCCCCCAGCGCTTTCGGGCTGGAAGGACACCGTCTACACCACCCCGGGCGCCACCTACACCCTGGCGATGCACTTCGCCGATCACACCGATCCCACGTTCCCGTACATGTACCACTGCCACCTGCTGCACCACGAGGACAAGGGCATGATGGGCCAGTTCCTGGTATTGGGTCCGGGGCAGCAGCCCGCGCCCATGAAGATGGACATGGGAGCTCCCGGCGGAATGGGCGGAATGCACCACGGCTGACCCCAGTTCGGTTGCGCGGGTGTTCGTCGTCGTGGGATGCTGCGCCACGATCGAGGAGAGCGAGGTCGACGCGATGGTGGACAGCCCGAACACCCAGGCACCGGGGCGGCGCAGCATCGGCGACGTGATGACCAGTTCGCCGTTCAGGTCGCGCAGCAGGCGCCACGTGGAGACTGTGCCCAAACCGTCGGTGCCGACCGCGCGGGCGATCGTGGATTGCGCGGCCTATGTCGACGGGGCGCGTCTGCCCGGCCGGTTCACGCCGCAGACCGCACTGGCCGAGATCCGCGGTCGCGGTACGGGTTTCGTGTGGATCGGGTTGTTCGAACCGGATTCGCATCAGATGGGCGAGATCGCGCAGGTATTCGGTCTGCACGAACTGGCCGTCGAGGACGCGGTGACCGGTCGGCAGCGGCCGAAGTTCGAACGCTACGACGACACCATGGTCACCGTGATGCGGACCGTGGGGTATGTCGAGCACGATATGCATTCGGTCAGCGAGATCGTGCAGACCGGCGAGATCATGGTCTTTCTCGGCGCGGATTTCGTGGTCGCGGTCCGGCACGGTGAACACAACGAGCTCACCGCGGTGCGGCATCGCCTGGAAGCCGAACCTGATCGCCTGGCGCTGGGCCCCGGCGTGGTGTTGCACGCGATTGCCGACGTGGTCGTGGACTCCTACATCGATGTCGCGCAGGCGGTCGAGTTCGATGTCGAGTCGATGGAGGAGGAGCTGTTCAGCCCGCGCAGCAAGATCCCCATCGAGGCGATCTACCAGCTCAAACGCGAGGTCGTGGAGCTGCGGCGCGCGGTGCGTCCGCTGGCCGGTCCCCTGCAGACCCTCACGTCACCGCGCACGCCACTGCCCAAGGAAGTACGTCGCTATCTGCGCGATGTCGCCGACCACCACAGCGGTGTCACCGAGCGCATCAACGATCTCGACGAGACGCTCACCACCCTGGTCGGGGCGGCGGTGGCCAAGATCGCCGTGCAACAGAACACGGATATGCGCAAGATTTCCGCGTACATCGCGATCTTGGCCGTGCCGACGATGATCGCCGGCATCTACGGCATGAACTTCGACACGATGCCCGAACTGCGACAACCGTGGGGTTACCCCGTCACGTTGATCGTGATGGCCACCATTTGCACCGGGCTGGCCGTGGTCTTCCGCCGCGCCCGCTGGCTATAGCGGACTATCCGCTCAACGCCATCAGCCGGTGGCTTTTGACCAGCAGTCGTAGGCGGAGGGCGGCGAACCCGCACAGCGTCAGGGTGGCCAGGGTGCGCTTCCACAGGCGGATCAGCGCCTGTTCGAACAGGATGCCCATGCGGTCCGCGCAGGCGGTCGCCTCGGCCACCGCCATCCGGTCGTGCACCAGGGTCGGGTCGCTGACTATTTCGTCCAGTCGTAGACCGTCCATCGCCTGGTCCAGGTCCAATCCCTGTTCGGGAAGCCAGCCGAGTCGCCAGCGGCCGTCGCCTCCCAGGGTCGCTCGCTCCGGCGTGAGATCGCTGCCGATTACCCGGTCTGAACGAAAGATCGCCACTGGTGCCTCCTCGGCCGTTGGGCCTTTCGACACCTTCCATGATCCCCGGAACTGACCTCAGGCAACAGGTGGCAAATCATGCATATAAGAGTTACCATCGGCAAAATATCGGCTCTAGCTGGGGTTTGAATCTCGGCAGGCCGCCAATCAGAGTCGACCTGCCGCGAGTCAGCTATCGCACAGACACAATCTCGGCGATAGCTCAAGCGTCGAAGGCTCCCAGAATGGCTTCCGCGGCGAGTGCCGGGGTGAGGGTGCCGGCACGCACCGCCGATTCCACTTGCGCGCGAACGTCTTTCACCCGCGGGTTGTCGGCCAGGCGGCGCAGGATCTGGTCGTGCACCATGGTCCAGGTCCAGTCGACCTGCTGGCGGCGACGCTTCTCGGCGAACTCGCCCGCGTCGGTGAGCACCCGGCGATGATCCAGGACCGCAGCCCAGAACTTGTCCAGCCCAACACCTTCCAGGCCGCTCATGGTCAGCACCGGCGGCTTCCACAGTGCGTCGTGCGGGTGGATCAGGCGCAGCGCGCCCGCCAGTTCGCGGGCGGCGCCTTTGGCCTCGATCTCGTGTTTGCCGTCGGCCTTGTTGACCGCGACGAGCTCGGCCAGCTCGAGCACACCCTTTTTGATGCCCTGCAACTGGTCGCCGGTGCGGGCCAGGGTGAGGAAGCAGAACACGTCGACCATGTTGGCCACGGTCACCTCGGACTGGCCGACACCGACGGTCTCGACCAGGATCACGTCGTACCCGGCGGCTTCCAGCAGCACGATGGTTTCGCGGGTCGCCTTGGCCACGCCGCCGAGAGTGCCCGCGGTCGGCGAGGGGCGGATGAACGCGTCGGCTTCCAGGGACAGTCGCGCCATGCGGGTCTTGTCGCCGAGGATCGAGCCGCCGGTGCGCGTCGAGGAGGGATCTACCGCGAGAACCGCTACCCGGTGGCCTCTTTCGAGCAGGAACATGCCGAGCGCGTCGATGAACGTGGACTTGCCGACGCCGGGAACGCCGGTGATCCCGACGCGGTTGGAGACAGCGGCGCCGGGTTCGGCGGCCACCCGTAACAGCAACTGCTGCGCCAGTTCTCGATGATCGGACCGGGTCGATTCGACCAGCGTGATCGCCCGCGCCAGCGCCGACCGCTGCCCGTCCTTGACCTGTGCGGCCAGCGCATCGACATCGATCGAGCGGCGAACACCGGCCGCGGTGCGACCCTCGTTACGTGGCGAGCCGACGCCCGCGGTGGTCCCGAGCCGGGGGTGCGCGTCGGCACCCCCGGCTACCTGTGCGGCATCGCTCATGCTGTTCTGATTCGGCATGCTCGGGCGTCCTCCGTGGTTACGCCAGCTACCGCCTCCGGACGCTGACCGCTCATGCCTGTGCGCCGCCGCCGATCTCGTGCCCCAGCGCCGAGCCCAGCTTCTTCAACAGATCGATGGCCGCGTCGGCAATAACGGTGCCGGGCGGGAAGATCGCCGCGGCGCCCGCCTCATACAGCTCGTCGAAGTCACCGGGCGGAATGACGCCGCCGACGATGACCATGATGTCGGGACGACCCACCTCGGCGAGCGCCTGCCGCAGCGCGGGCACCAGCGTGAGATGCCCTGCCGCCAGCGACGACACACCGACAATGTGCACGTCGTTGTCCGCCGCCTGCCGCGCCACCTCTTCGGGTGTGGAGAACAGCGGACCCACGTCCACGTCCATGCCCAGGTCGGCGAACGCGGTCGCGATCACTTTCTGCCCGCGGTCGTGCCCGTCCTGCCCCATCTTGGCGACCAGGATGCGCGGTCGACGACCCTCGGCCTGCGCGAACTCCTCGACGAGCTCGATGGCCGCGCCGATGTTGGTTGCCTTGCCTGCTTCGTCACGGTACACACCGGACAGGGTACGGATTTCGGCCTGATGGCGGCCGTACACCTTCTCCAGCGCGTCGGAGATCTCCCCGACGGTGGCCTTGGCGCGCGCGGCGTTGATGGCAAGGGCCAGGAGGTTGTTCTCCATGCCGCCTTCGGAAGAGGCCGCCGCACGGGTCAATTCGGCCAGCGCCTGTTCCACCGCGACCGGATCACGTTCGGCGCGAAGCTGTTCCAGCTTCTCGATCTGCTCGGCGCGCACGCGCGAGTTCTCGACCTTGAGCACCTCGACCGCGTGGTCCTCTTCGACCTGGTACTTGTTCACGCCGATCACCGGCTGCTGCCCGGTGTCGATGCGCGCCTGGGTGCGGGCGGCGGCCTCCTCGATGCGCAGTTTCGGAATGC
This sequence comes from Nocardia sp. NPDC058666, assembly GCF_042714895.1. Taxonomy (NCBI): domain Bacteria; kingdom Bacillati; phylum Actinomycetota; class Actinomycetes; order Mycobacteriales; family Nocardiaceae; genus Nocardia; species Nocardia sp. NPDC058666. The sequence continues at coordinate 308,435 of NZ_JBHXRY010000003.1, read as the reverse complement.
CTTCCGAAATCGCCTGTGCCATACCGCCGTGCGCCTCCACCTCGGCGATGTGGGCGCGAGCGCGTTCGGCCAGCTGGTGGGTGAGCCACTCGACGTAGTACGAGCCGCCCCACGGGTCGATCGGACGAGTCGTGTTGGACTCCTGCTGGATCAGCAGCTGCGTGTTGCGCGCGATGCGGGCGGAGAAGTCCGTGGGCAGCGCCAGCGCTTCGTCGAGGGCGTTGGTGTGCAGCGACTGGGTGTGCCCCTGGGTCGCGGCCATCGCCTCGATGCAGGTACGCGCCACATTGTTGTAGGCGTCCTGCGCGGTCAACGACCAGCCCGACGTCTGCGAATGTGTGCGCAGCGACAGCGACTTCGCACTCTTGGGTTCGAACTTCGACACCAGCTCGCTCCACAGCAGCCGCCCCGCGCGCAGCTTGGCGACCTCCATGAAGAAGTTCATGCCGATGGCCCAGAAGAACGACAGCCGCGGCGCGAATTTGTCGACATCCATGCCCGCCGCGATACCGGCGCGGATGTACTCCACCCCGTCAGCCAGGGTGTACGCCAGCTCCAAATCGGCTGTGGCACCGGCTTCTTGGATGTGGTAACCCGAGATCGAGATCGAGTTGAACTTCGGCATGTTGGCGCTGGCGAACGCGAAGATGTCGGAGATGATCCGCATCGACGGCTTGGGCGGGTAGATGTAGGTGTTGCGGACCATGAACTCTTTCAGAATGTCGTTCTGAATGGTTCCGGCCAGCTGGTCGGGCGTGACGCCCTGTTCCTCGGCGGCCACGACGTACAGCGCCAGAATCGGCAGCACCGCACCGTTCATGGTCATCGACACCGACACCTGGTCCAGGGGGATCTGGTCGAACAGCTGCCGCATGTCCAGGATGGAGTCGATCGCGACACCGGCCATGCCGACATCGCCTTGCACGCGGGGGTGGTCGGAGTCGTAGCCACGGTGAGTGGCCAGGTCGAAGGCGACCGACAGGCCCTTCTGGCCTGCTTGCAGGTTGCGGCGGTAGAAGGCGTTGGAGTCCGCGGCGGTGGAGAAGCCCGCGTACTGGCGGATCGTCCACGGCTGGTTCACGTACATGGTCGGGTACGGCCCACGCAGGAACGGCGCCACACCGGGCACGGTATCCAACGGATACCCTTGCGCGACAACAGCATCGCGATCAGCCTTGGTGAACACCGGCGGCACCTCGATGCCCTCGGGCGTCGACCAGACCAGCTGCTCCGGCGTGGCATTGTTGGCCGTGGCGGCCTCGGCCACGAACTGCGCCACCTGCTCGGCATCGACCGCGGCGGGCGCGGGCGCATGCTCGGTGAGCGGCACGTCGGCGAAACTGCCGATGATGTGGGTGATGTCGGAGGTGGTCATCAGGCTCCTACCTTCTCCAGCAGCTGCGACAGGACCGAGACCGCGTCGATGCGCAAGCCCAGATATCCGTCGGGTCGCTGGGTACCGCTGTACTGCTGCACCGAGGATTCCGGTCCGGCCAGCAAAACCGTGTCGATGCCCGCGCCGCGCAATGCGTCGACCGCGGCACCGGCCTGTTCGGCGTACCGCTTGTCCGCCCCGCACAGGACCGCGATGCGCGCCCCCGATTCGGTTGCGGCGGCGGCGATTTCGTCGATCGTGAGTGGGCCGGGGTTGACCGACTCGATACCGCCCGAGGCCAGCACGTTCGCGGTGAAGATCGTGCGCGCGTTGTGTTCGGCGACCAGACCCAGGGGCACGATCAGCGCCTTGGGGCGCGCGCCGTTGGCGGCGAGATACGCGTCGGAACGGTTGCGCAGCGATTCGAACGCCGCACCGTAGCGCGCGATCGAGCTCTCCTGGCGGGCCTGCTCCGACAGCGGCGTCTCGGCGAGGTTGGGGAACTCGTTCACCCCGGTCACCGCGGTGCGGCGATGGGCGACATCGGCGGCGCGGGTGGCGGCGGTTTCGGCGATCCGCTCGGCGAGCACACCGGCGTCCAGGGCGGCGAGGTAGCCGCCCGCGGACTCGAGCTCCTGCATGAATTCCCATGCCTTGGCGGCGAGTTCGTCGGTCAGCGAGTCCACGTACCAGGAACCGGCGGCCGGGTCCTGCACGTGACCCAGGTGCGATTCCTCGAGCAGCAGCAGCTGAGTATTGCGGGCCAAACGCTGCGAGAACGTGGTGGACACACCCAGTTCGCCCGCGGGCAGCGCCGCGTCGAACGGCAGCACGGTCACCGAATCGGCACCACCGACACCGGCACCGAACGCGGCCAGGGTGGTGCGCAGCAGGTTCACCCACGGGTCACGCTGGCTCATCATGGCGGCGGAAGTGATCGCGTGTTGCGGGGCGGCGCCGAACGCGGGGGCACCGCACGCCTGCGCCACGCGAGCCCAAAGACGCCGCGCGGCACGGAATTTCACGATGGTGGCGAACTGGTCGTCGGTGGCCGCGAAGCGGAACTCGAGCTGACCGAACGCGTCGGCGATGTCCACCCCGGCGTTGGTGAGCAGGCGCAGGTAGGCCAGACCGGCCGCGATGGCGGCGCCGACTTCCTGCGCGTCCGCGGCACCGGCGTTGTGGAAGGCGATGCCGTCCACGGTGATCGCACGCACCGTTTCGGGTCGGGCGATCGCGCGCACGGCCAGGGCGACGGTCTGCGCCTGGTCGAGGTCTTCGGCGCCGGTGAAGGCGGAGGTCAGCGGGGCGGCAGCGAGCCCGACCCGGATCTGGGCGCGATCGTCGATCGAGTAACCGTCGAGGATCTCGAACACCTTCGCGGCGGCATCCTCGGTGGCGGCACCGGCGACCAGCGTCAGCGGGGCCAGCTCGAACAGCAGCCCGCGCAGCGCGACCGGGATGTCCTCGACGGCGACACCGTAGGCGCCGACACCGAGCGCGATCGCGCTCACGCCGTTGTCCAGCCCGGTCAGAATCGCCCGGTTGGTGGCTTCGGCGTCCGCGTCACCGGCGAAAGCGCCCACGTACCAGCCGCGTTGCGGATCGCGAGTGGCGTCGCCACCGCGCACGAAAGGGAAGGTGCCGGGCAGCGGCTGCTCGGGCAGCTCGTCGCGGCGGGTGTACAGCGGGGCGATGGTCAGCCCGTCGTAGGTGGTCTCGTCGAGCAGATGCTCGGGTTCGGCAGGCAGCTCCGCGGCGTCGACGCGCCGTGCTTTCGCCAGCACCCCCGCCACACCCTTGCGCCAGGCAGCGAACTCGGGCACCGGATCCGGTGCCAGACCCGCCCCGGACTCTGAACCAATCGGCATAGCTGCTGTTCTCTCTTCCATTCGACGACCGCACCCCGGTGTGCTGCCGATCCGTGAAATCCCACAACGGGGCCCACCGCGAACCGGTAAGTGTCCGGTTCGCTTCTGATGCTATCTGTGACACCGCGTCCGCTCACTCGGGCCATCCCCTACCGCCCGGTATCCTTGCCCGAGTGTCCGCACTGATCCGTTCCCCGCGCCTGCTGATCGCCCTGGCCGGGCTCGCCGCGCTGTTCGTGGTGGCGATGCAGGTTCCGCTGCCGGGCCCCCAGCAGATCCGCGACTGGGCGGGCGGCGCCGGACCGCTGCTGCCACTGTTGTTCTTCCTTTTCTATGCGATCGTCGCGGTGTTCCCTGTCCCGCGCACCGTGCTCACCGTGACCAGCGGCGTGCTGTTCGGCCCGATCCTGGGCTCGATCATCGCTCTGGTGGCTTCGGGAGTCGCCGCGACGGTGGCACTGCTCGGCGTGCGCGCGGTGGGCCGCGACCGGGTCGCGCAACACCTGACCCACCCCGCGGTGCGCGCGATCGACGAGCGCCTGGACCGACGCGGCTGGCTCGCGGTGGCCGCCATCCGGTTGATTCCGCTGGCCCCGTTCTCGATCGTCAACTACTGCTGCGGCCTGTCCTCGGTGCGGGTCGTGCCGTATCTCGTGGCCACCGTGCTCGGTTCGGCGCCGGGCACGATTTCCACGGTGGTGCTGGCCGGCTCGCTGGCAGGCGACAGCCACCCGTTCGCGATCACCGTGTCGGCGATCTGTCTGTCGATCGGAATGATCGGGCTGATCGTGGACTTGCGACTGCCCGTCGACGCACCCGAACCGGAGCCCGCCACTTCCTGAGCACCGGCGCGCCTGCGACCACCGGCCCGCACCCGACCGGATAATCCCTGGTCATGGCAATGGGACGACGAACCGCACTGGCCCTGCTAGCCGGACTCCCACTGCTGGCGGCGGGCACCGCACGCGCGCAGTCCTCGCTGGGCCCCGGCGTCGGACCCGATCCCCACCGACCGCCGAGCCGATACACGATGACCGCCTTCCGCGCCGACAGTGACACCACCCTGGCGGTCTACGAATCCACCGACGGCACCGACTTCACCCCGGTCAGCGAGCACGCGTACACCCCGCCGACCGGCCTGGTCCGCGATCCCAGCGTGCTGCTGCACACCGACGGCCACTACTACCTCACCTACACGATCGCCGGCGACGCCACCGCGATCGGCCTGGCCCGCAGCCGCGACCGGATCACCTGGACGTTCCTCGGCAATGTCCCGATGCTGGTACCGGGCAGGCTCGAAGGCGCGTGGGCACCGGAGTGGTATGCCGACGCCGACGGTCGGGTCGGCATCATCGTCTCGCTGACCTGGGGTCACGGTTTCACCCCGCACCTGCTGCTCCCCCTCGACGCGGCGCTGACCGCCTGGGCGCCCCCGGTCCCCCTGCTCGGCCTCGGACCCGCGGGCCCCGGTTCGCTCGGGCACATCGACACCACCCTGGTTCGCCTGGACGGCCGCCTGTTCGCCTTCGTGAAGAACGAGGACACCAAGTTGATCGAACTCGCCGTGGCCGACCGTCCGATCGGGCCGTACACGGTCGTGGCACGCGGCGACTGGGCCGGATGGGGTGGTCCGCGCGAGGGCCAGTCGGTGGTCGGCCTTCCCGAGGGCGGGCACCGCATCTACTTCGACGCCTACACCGAGGGCCGCTACCTGTTCAGCGACAGTTTCGACGGGTTTCGGACGTGGTCGCCGCCCACCGATCTGCCGGGTCTGTCCGGTCTCGTACGGCACGGTACGGTCCTGACCGAGTTCGGTTCCCCGGTGTGAACGAAAGAGGTGAACAAAAACCCCCTTACTCCAGGGGCAGATGATCTAGGTTGTGATTCGTGACAATTTTGAAAGTGAGCTTCTTCACACCTCTCAATTGTGACTAAGCAATATTTCAGAAAACTCTCAGAGTTATACACTCGGGATAGCCCAGGGTTCGCCAGCTACATCCGGTGCGGGATCCAGAGCAACACCCGGTGACGCGCCCGCGTTCACCGAATCCCCTTCGCGCCGTTTTCGGCTTGCACTCCCTGAGGTACCACCATGGAATACACCCACCTTTCCGAGTTCCAGATCCGCCCCGGCGACCTGGCGATCTGGACCCCCGAACTGACCACTGCCGACGCCTGGCGCGACGACGAACGCCCGCTGGCCAGCGTCCACGAGCAGTACCTGGGCTTCCTCGACCCCGAGGACACCCGGCCCGGCCGGGGCCGCTGGATCGGCACCATCTTCGAGATGGACGCCCCGCTGGACCCGGCCGCGTGGGCCACGACGCTGCAGCGCTGGCACGACCGTCACGAGGGCTTCCGCACCACGGTGGCTCCCACCGGCGACGGCGGCTACCACCGCGTGACCACCGCCCCCGGCACCGTGCGCGTGGCCGGTGTTCCGGTCGCCGATCTGCGCGACGGTGACGAGATCAACGACTACCTGTGCACGCTGCTGGAACTGCGCCTGTCGGCGCTGGTGTGGCCGCACCTGCTGGTGGCCACGGTCGCGCACGACACCGACGACTTCACCGTGCTGGTCGGCGCCGACCACTCGGTGCTGGACGCCTACTCCCAGGCCGTGCTCATCCTGGAACTGCGCACCCTCTACACCGAGGTCACCGCGGGCGAACCGGTCCGCGAATCGGTCACTTTCGGCAGCCCTGCCGATCACGCGGTGCTCGAACGCGCCGCCGCCGAGGAGCTGTCCTTGGACTCCCCCGCCGTGGCGGTGTGGCGGGATTTTCTCGGGGCGCCGGGTTCGCCGATGCCCCGCTTCGCCGCGGATCAGGTTGCCGTCCTCGACGGTGAGCACGCCCAACCCAGTGTGTCGCGCACCCTGCTGAACCTCGAGCAGCTCGAGGAGGTCGAAGCCGCGCTGGACCGGGCCAAGCATCGGCTGTCGGTGACCGTGTTCGCGGCACTGGCCGTGGCGTCGCGAGAGACGTTCGGCGACAACAGGTTCCGCACGGTGATGCCGATCGCCACCCGCCCCGATCTGACCTGGCTCGAGTCGATGGGCTGGTTCGTCAATGTCGTCCCGGTCGACATCACGTTGCCCGCCGGTGCCGACATGCCCGCCGCGCTGGACGCCACCCGCGCCTCGCTCAAGCGCGCGCACCTGTGCAACGACGCGTCCTGGGGTCGCTGCCTGGCCATGGTCGGCGCGACCGAGGGCCCGACCTACGGCGCGTCCTTCCTCGACATTCGCATGCTGCCCAACTACGAACTGGTCGCGGACCTGCGCGGACGTACCTTGCGCGCGGTGTCGTACTCCACCGAAGAGGTGTACTTCTGGGTCGTGCGCGGCCCCGAGGGCCTGTACGTGTCCACCCGCTACCCCGCCGGTCTGCCCGCGCAGGTGATGGACCGCTTCCTCACCGAGTTCGCCCGCGCCATGTACGCGGTGACCATGGTGCCGACCGCGGCCGCACCCGCGGCCGACTCCGCGGCGGCCTTGAGCGCGGGCTGAGCATGCGTGCCCTGCTGGCCTTCACCGGGAGCCGAGGCGATGCCCAGCCCGGCATCCTGCTGGCCCGCGAGCTGCTGGCTCGCGGGCACCAGGTGACCCTGGCGTTGTCGCCGAACCTGGTCGAATTCGCTACCGCGCACGGCATTCCCGCGGTCGGTTTCGGTCGCGACAGTGCCGAGCTGTTGCGCACCCAGCACGACGATCACCGTTTCCGCAGTCCGAGTCCGCGACAGCGGGTGCGGGCGGTGCTGGATCTGCAGCGGCGCGGCGTGGTCGAGGCGGTGCGTGATCTGCTGGTGCTGGCACCTGGCCACGACGTGCTCGTGACCGGGATGGCGGGCGAGGAAGCGGCCGAGAAGGCCGCGCGGCACATCGGATTGCCGCTAGCCGCAGTGCATTTCTTTCCCATCCACCCGAACAGGTCGGTGCCGGTGGTGCCGGCCGCGTGGGGTTCTCGGGTTCCCGCGTCGCTGAATCAGCGGATCTGGTCGGGTCTGCGGTGGGCACGTGATGCCGCGCTGCGGCAGCCGCTGTCGGAGTTCGGGATCGTGGAACACGCACTGCCGAACCGTGTTTCGATCCAGGCCTACGATGTCGACCTGTTTCCCGGGTTGGCCGCCGAGCTGCCCGCGCGCTACCCGGTCACCGGGTTCATGGTCGATCCCGACGGATTCCTCAGTGCCCCACGCGATCCCGCGCTGATGGGGTGGCTCGATGCCGGTTCGGCACCGATCTACGTGGGCTTCGGCTCGATGGCCGTGGACGACCCGGCAGCACTGGTGACCATGTTGCGTTCGGTGTGCGCCCGGCGTGGTCGCCGACTGCTGCTGGCTGCGGGCTGGGCGGGAATCGAACCCGCCCTGACCTCCGACATGGCGATCGTGGGCCAGGTCGACCACGCCTCGGTGTTCCCGCGCTGCGTAGCCGCAGTGCATCACGGTGGTGCAGGCACGACCGCAGCCGCGCTGAGAGCCGGTGTCCCCCAAGTGATCTGCGCGATTCAAGCCGATCAGCCGTATTGGGGACGGGCGCTCGCGCGACTCGGCCTGGCAGGCACTGTGCGCGCCGCGGACCTGTCCGAGACCCAGTTGACCGCACTGTTGGATCACGTCGCCGACCCGAACGTGGTGGCCCGCGCGGCCGCGCAAGCGAGCCGATTCGCCGACACCGGAGTGGCGCGTGCCGCCGACGAAGTGGAATGCCTGCTGCCCGTGTCGATCCCGACACCACTGTCCGTCCATGCCGGGAGGCACCTATGAGCACCGAGATCGCCGTCCGCACCAGCGGCCTGGGCAAGTCCTACGGTGATTTCACCGCTGTGGGCAGTGTCGATCTGAGCATCGCGGCCGGTTCGGTGTTCGCGATGCTGGGCCCCAACGGCGCGGGCAAGACCACCACCGTGCGCATGTTGGCCACCCTGCTGCGACCCGATCGCGGAAATGCCGAGGTGTTCGGTTTCGACGTGGTGCGCGAGGCGACCGCGGTACGTTCGATGATCGGGCTGACCGGCCAGTACGCGTCGGTCGACGAAACCCTCACCGCGAGTGAGAATTTGCGCCTGTTCGGCCGACTGCTCGGCCTGTCACGCCACGATGCCCGCGTGCGAGCCGACGAACTTCTCGAGGAATTCGAACTGACGGCGGTGGCGCGCCGCAGCGTCAGCGCGTTCTCCGGCGGCATGCGGCGACGCCTGGACTTGGCCGCGACCCTGATCACGGTGCCCCCGCTGATCTTCCTCGACGAGCCCACCACCGGCCTGGACCCGCACACCCGCGATCGCATGTGGGGCATCGTGCGCGGCCTGGTCGAACGCGGCGCCACCGTGCTGCTCACCACCCAGTACCTAGAGGAAGCCGACGCGCTGGCCGACCGGATCGCGGTCATCGACCGTGGCACGCTGGTCGCGCACGGCACCCCCGCCGAACTCAAAGCCTCCATCGGCGAACAGGTGCTGCGCCTGGACATCCCCGACACCGCCGACCTGCGCCGGGCCGAGGCCCTGATCCAGGAGATCACCGGCGAGGTGCCCGAGGGTTCGTCGGCGGGGACGCTGACCGTGCCGTTGCGTGACGTGCAGCGCGGTGCCGACATCGTCGCCGCCTGCCGCGACGCCGACATCACCCTGCGCGGTTTCGCCGTGGACCGACCCGATCTCAACGAGGTGTTCCTGTCGCTGACCGGACGCGCCCGCACCGAGGACGCCGCATGACTATGACGATCACCACCGACAAACCCACCCAGGTGGTGCGCAAGCCGCGCGTGACCCGGGTGAGTCCCCTTGCCGCCCTGCGGCATTCGCTGATGATGGCGTGGCGCGGCCTGCTCACCTTCCGGCACAGCCCGCAACTGCTCTACGACGCCATCCTGCTGCCGATCGTGGGCCCCGTGCTGTTCGGCAGCATCTTCGGCACCGCCATCGCGGGCAGCATGCAGGCATATCTGCCGATCATGATCCCCGGCGTGCTGGTGCAGATCGTGCTCACCTCGTCGGTGGCCACCGGTGTGCAGCTGTCGGAGGACATCCACTCCGGTGTCTTCGACCGTTTCGTCGCCATGCCGATCGCCCGATCCGCACCGGTTGCCGGGGCGTTGCTCGCGGGCGCTGTTCGCTACCTCATCGCCGCGACCACCGTGGTGATCGTGGGCTTCTGCATGGGCTACCGGCCCGAGCACGCCGCGGGCTTCATCGCCGGTGCGGTGCTGGTGGTGTTCGCGACCACCGCGATCAGTTGGCTGTTCGCGTTCATCGGCGCCACCATCGCCCGCCCCGCCGCCGTGCAGGGCATGTCGATGCTGGTGCTGACGTTCCTGGGGTTCGCGTCCAACGCGCTGGTGCCCGAGGAGTCGATGCCGACCTGGATGCGGCACGTGTCCGATCTGAATCCGGTGTCCTACCTGGTCTCCGCGGTGCGCACCCTAGCTGCGGACGGCACCGTGGGCGCCGACGCGCTGTGGTCGCTGGTCGCCTCGGTGGTCGTGGTCGCGGTGTTCGCGCCGCTGACCGTGCGCACCCTCCGTTCCCGCTGACGCGCAGTTCCCGATCAGGAGTTCCCGATGACCGTCACCTCCCCCGCCGTCACGGTGGCCACCGCGCCCACCGGCCTCAACCGGATCACCGCCGACGACGACCTGTTCTTCAAACTGCACAGCCTCTACCCCAACGCCCTGGTCAACCAGCTGGCCTACCGGTTCGACACCGCACTGGGGCGAGACCTACTGGCCGACTGGCACGCCCACCTGGCGACCGGCTTCATCGCCCGTCGAGTCCGCACGACGCGGTTCCCGATCGCCCGCGCGCACTGGGAGCCCGCCACCGAGTCGCTGCCGCTGCGCTGGTCCGACACCCCGGTCCCCGAGGACAAGGTGCTGGACTGGTTCCTCGAACAGGCCGCGGTCGAGTTCGATCCCGAACGCGGACTGGTCTGGCAGCTGGCCGGTGCGCCGACCGAATCCGGTGGCACCGTGGTCACGTTGGTCGCCTCGCATGTGGCCTGTGACGGCGGCGGCATGATGCACGCGATCGTCGATTCGCTGGACCGCCTCAACCGGGGTGAGGCACCGGATCGGTTCGCCAGCGCGGGCAAGCTCGTCGGGCCCGTGGCAGGTGCCGGTCGTTTCGCCGCCGACCTCGCCGACGCGCGTGGACAGTTGGGTGCGGTCGTGCGTGGGGTCCGTGCGGCTCGCCGGGCTCGCGGTGTCAGCGAACCGGCCCGCAATCCCCGCCCGACCGAGCCGGTGCTACCCCATGCCGACACCTGGCAGCCCGCCGAAACCATCGTCCAGCTCGATCTGGCCGAATGGGACGCCGTCGCCGCGCAGCACGGCGGGACCACCAACGGCCTGCTGATCGGTGTCGCGGTCGGCCTGCTCGGTCGTAGCGGCCGCATCGCCGACGGTGCGCAGGTCCGCGTGGACATTCCGCATTCGATGCGCGAAGCGGACGACCCGCGCGCCAACGCCACCACCGGCCTGCCGATCAGCGTGGCCTACCGCACCGGCGAACGCACCGATCTGCCCGCCGTGCGCACCGCGCTCAAAGCAGCCGGCCTGGCCTACCGCAACCCCGAGACCATCCCCCCGATCCAGCACCTGCAACCAGTGCAGATGCTGTTGCCGAAGGTGGTCCTGCACCGGTTCGCCCGCACCGCCAAAGCCCCGGAGTGCCTGTGCACCAACATGGGTCGCACCGCACAGAACATCGCCGTGCTCGGAGGGCACCGGGCCCGCGACGTGATCATGCGCCCGGTGGTCAACCCCGGCCCGGTGGCGCTGTTCCGTCAGGTGGAGGTCGGTGTCAACCTCGCGTTCTCCTGCGATGACGACACCGTCACCCTGGTCGTGACCGGCGGCGACCCCGACCGTTTCCCCACCCGCGCGGCCCTGCGCGACCTGCTGGCCGCGGAGTTCGCCGACTGGGGCCTGACCCCGCGGTTCTGGTGATTACGAGGCTTCCTCGACCAATTCCGCTGCGCTATCGGCGTTTTCGATACGGAGGGTGAACCGGAACCCGCACATCGCCTCGAGCGAAGCGGATTCGCGCGCCTGCGGCGCACGGTTGCGCACCTCGATTTTCACGTCCAGATCGTCGAGGCCGACATGGAACGGGTCCGCCATCCACAACTGCGTGTGCCACGCCGTCTGCCCGGCGAGCACATCACCGTCGCCGGGCCGAAACTCACTGCGCCGCACACACATCGGCGTGAACCCGTCACTGCCCGCGGGCAGATACAGCACCACCGGACCGTGCATTTCCAACAGCAACCGCAACACCCGCAGCGCGTCGTCGCTGGCCTGCACCGCACGGTGGCGGTGATCGACCTTGCGGCCGTGGGGATGTCGAACCATGGTGCACTCCTCGCGGATTATCGACGGTAATCGTGCTCGCGAGCCCACTATGGTGGCGAAAGGTTGGTCCAGGGTTGGTACGCGGCCACTCTTGCGAAGATCACTGCCGCGTTCAGGACAATTGCCAGCGGGTGGCGCCATTGGGTTCGGCGGTGCCGACACCGACCACGCTGTGTGGGGTGGCGAAGTACAACTGCCAGGGCGCCGGGCCAGCGCTGGGCGCGCTGTAGGGGGCGGTGAAGGCCGCGCCGTCCACTTCGACAGCCCAGCCCGCCTCGCGATAACGGGCCGCGATGCGTTCGAGGGTGTCCGGTTCGGTGACGATGGCGGCGGTGGCGTCCACGATCAGATCGATGCCTTCGAGCGAAACCGCCACGGTGCAGGCCGAGTTCCTGGCGAGATTGCGCGACTTGCGGGTGGCGGGTCCGCTGGTGAAATAGAAACCCCCGTCGAGCCACAGTGCCCCCACCGCGGCGGTATGCGGGCGGCCGTCGGGTCGCACGGTACTGAGAAATGCCGGGCTGCCCGGGCCGCCGATGTAATTGTCCAACGCCTGTTCGACCCGCGACCACGGCAGCGGTTCGCCACCGTAGATGTCCAAATTGGTTGCTTCGATTCCCATAGTGCTCCCTATTCTGTTGCTCTCCGGCGACAAATTCACCGCGGTGCGTTCAGCTGTGAAAACAAGTCGGCCGCGCAGTGAAGATATTCGGCTCAGCGCACGATCGTGAAGTCGCTCACTGTGTGAGCATCATTCTGCAGTACGGCACCCTGACCGCGACACCGCCCGAACCGGTAGCCAGTACGTTGCCGTGAACTTCACCATGTACGTGTACTGGTGATCTATTCGATAAGGAAGGGTTGCCGATCCTGTGGCAATACCGTGCGACACACAGACAATCGCAGCACACAGTGTGGTGGCTCACAACAGCGCGCGGTCCGTCCGTGGCCGGTAGGGTTCGATTTCGCCGACGATCCGCTGTCGTGGGCCCTCCATTGTCGACCGCATCCGGGAGCTCACGTGTCGCATTCGCGTTTCGAATCCATCGGGGCCTATCTACCGTCGGATGTGTTGTCCACCGCCGAATTGATCTCCCGGCTGCACACCCCGCCGTCGTTCGATCTGGAACGCATCACCGGCGTGCAAGAACGTCGCGTGCGCGACACCCGGCCGGAATCGCTCGAGGATTCGTTCACCCTGGCGATGAATGCCGCACGGGACTGCCTGTCCCGGTCGCGGTACGCGCCGAACGAACTGGACGTGATCATCTCCTGTTCGATCACCCGCAGCAACAACGGCACCCAGATGTACATGGAGCCCTCGTTCGCGTCCACGATCGCCAAGACGCTGGGCGCCGACCGCGCCATCACCTTCGACGTATCCAATGCCTGCGCCGGAATGCTCACCGGCACTTACATTCTCGACCGGATGATCCGCTCGGGCGTGGTGCGCAACGGCATGGTGGTCAGCGGCGAGGCGATCACCCCCATCGCCGAGACCGCGGTGCACGAGATCTCCGAGAAGTACGATCTGCAGTTCGCGTCGCTGTCGGTGGGTGACTCCGGATGCGCGGTCGTGCTCGACCAGGCGGTCGACGACGCCGACAAGATCCATTACATCGAATTGTTCACCGCCGCGGAACATTCGCACCTGTGCCTCGGTATGCCCAGCGACAAGTCGTCGGGCGTGGCCCTGTACACCGACAACCGCAAAATGCACAACGAGGCCCGGTTCCTGCTGTGGCCCGACGCCCAGGGCACGTTCCTCGAGCAGCGTGGCGGCGATTTCGCCGGCGAGCAGTTCGACTACATCATTCACCACCAATTCGGTGCCGCCGCTGTGCCTTACATCAACGCGGTGGCCGCGCGGGAGTTCGGGGCGCCGATGCCGCCGGATCTGAATGTGATCGAGAAGTACGGAAACACCTCGACCACTTCGCATTTCATCGTGCTGCACGATCAGCTGTCCGACGACAAGATCGCGGCGGGTTCGAAATTGCTCATGGTCCCGGCCGCGTCCGGTGTTGTCGCGGGGTTCCTGTCCACCACCATCTCCTCCCTGAAGGTCTGAGGTTCGTCATGGGAATCCGCATCCGGGCAACCGGCACCAGCAGGTCGGCCGACACCCACAGCGTGGTCGAGCACAGCGGGCGCGCCGCGCGACAGTGCCTCGAACAGGCCGGTATCCGTCCCGACCAGGTCGGCGTGCTGATCAACACCGGCATCTTCCGCGACTCGAACACCGTCGAACCGGCGGTGTCCGCGCTGATCCAGAAGGCCGCGGGCATCGGCCTGGATTACACCCGCGACGATGCGCGCACGTTCTCGTTCGACCTGATGAACGGTGCGGTCGGCGTGGTCAATGCCGTGCAGGTGGCGGGTTCGATCCTGTCCACCGGCAGCACCGAGCACGTCCTGATCGTCGCGGGCGACACCCACCCGTCGATGACCAAGTCCAGCGCGGACGCCGAATTCCCCTATGCCACTTCCGGTGCCGCGCTGTTGCTGGAAAAGATTGACGGCCCAGAAGGCTTCGGCCCCGTGCACACCGCCACCTCCCCTGGCACCCCCGCGGGCGTGGCCTACGTCGACACCGCGACTATGGGCACCGTGGGCCGCTCGCTGATGACGGTCGAACGCGAACCCGACTTCGAGGACCGAATCCTGCTCGCCGCAACCGAAGTCGCGCAAGCCGCACTCGCCGACTTCGATGGTGCGTTCGTCGCGTTGATCGCCTCCACGCCGAGCCCGCAGTTCCCCAAGCGCCTGGCCGACGCCCTGGGCATCGACCAGGACGCGGTGCGGGTACCCGACCTGTCCGAGGGCGACCCACACACCGCAGCCCTGCCGCTGGCCTACGCACGTGCGATCGCCGAGGGCACCCTCGTCGGCTACACCCACGTGCTGTTCGTAGCGGCCGGCGCGGGCCCGTCCGCCGCCGCGACGCTATACCAGCTGGGCACCCCCGCGTGACGACCGCGACCTACTGGCAGACCATCGACCGATTCCGCGCCGTCGCCCGCGAGCAACCCGATCGCGACGCGGTCATCTACCCCGAGGGCACGACCGCGCACGGCCTGCCCGACTACCGCACCCTGTCCTACGGCGAGCTCGATCGCTGGTCCGATGCGATCGCCGAACACCTCACCGCCACCGGTGTGCGCAGCGGCACCCGCACCATCGTGCTCGTGCTGCCGAGCCCGGAACTGTACGCAATCCTGTTCGCGCTGTTGAAGATCGGCGCGGTGCCGGTGGTGATCGATCCGGGCATGGGTGTGCGTCGGATGGTGCATTGCTTGCGCGCGGTCGAAGCCGAGGCGTTCATCGGCATCCCGCAGGCGCACGCCCTGCGGGTGCTGTTCCCGCGCAGTTTCCGGGGCGTGCGCACCACGCTCACGGTGGGACGCCGCTGGTTCTGGGGCGGGCCGACCCTGTCGTCGTGGAGCCGCATACCGACCGGGATCCTGCCCGAACGGGTGGCCGCCGACCCGGACGAGCTGCTGATCATCGGCTTCACCACCGGCAGCACCGGCCCCGCCAAGGCCGTGGAACTGACCCACGGCAACCTCGCCGCGATGGTGGAGCAGGTGCACGCCGCCCGCGGCCACACCCCGCCCGACACCTCGCTGGTGACCTTGCCGCTGGTGGGCGTGCTGGACCTGCTGCTCGGGTCGCGGTGTGTGCTGCCGCCGCTGATCCCGAGCAAGGTCGGCTCGACCGACCCGGCCCACGTGATCGACGCGATCACGCGTTTCGGGGTGCGCACCATGTTCGCCTCGCCCGCGCTGCTCATTCCGCTGCTGGAACGGTTGCGTACCCACCCCGACCAGCTGAAGTCCCTGGTCAGCATCTTTTCCGGCGGAGCGCCCGTGCCGCACTGGTGCATCGCCGGTTTGCGCGAAGTCCTGCATCCGGACGTGCAGATCTACGCCGGGTACGGGTCGACCGAAGCGCTGCCCATGTCGACCATCGAATCGCGTGAACTGCTCGCCGGTCTGGTCGGGCGGGCCACGCGCGGCGAGGGCACGTGCATCGGCCGACCCACCGATCGAGTCCAGGTTCGACTGCTGGGCATCACCGACGAACCGGTCGCCAGCTGGGCGGATGCCAGCGAACCTGCCGCGGGCGAGGTCGGCGAGATCGTGGTCGCGGGCCCGAATGTGAGTACGCGGTATTACTGGCCCGAGCACGCCAATGCCGCGGGCAAGATCGCCGACGGCGAGCAGGTCTGGCACCGCACCGGTGACCTGGGCTGGCTCGACGGGCAGGGCCGAATCTGGTTCTGCGGGCGCAAGAGTCAGCGGATCACCACCGCTGCGGGTCCTCTGTTCACCGTGCAGGTCGAGCAGGTGTTCAATGCGGTCGCGGGCGTCTCGCGCACCGCGCTGGTGGGTGTCGGTGCTCCCGGCAACCAGCAGCCGGTGCTGTGCGTGGAGCTCGAGCCGGGCGCGGACGAGATGGCGGCACTGACCCGGTTGCGCACCAGGGCAACAGAATTCGACACCCTGGTGCCGATCAGCGACTTCCTGGTCCACCCCGGCTTCCCCGTCGACATCCGGCACAACGCCAAGATCGGCCGCGAACAACTCGCCCGCTGGGCCACCCGACGACAGGACTCCCGCCGATGAAGATCCTGGTCACCGGCGCCTCCGGGTTTCTCGGCGGTGCCATCGTGCGCGCACTGGTCGCCGACGGTTCGCACGAGGTCTCAATCCTGGTGCGTCGCACCAGCATTCTCGACGATCTCGGCCCCGCACGGGATCAGGTCACACTGGTGTACGGCGATCTCACCGACGCGGACTCGCTGCGTAAGGCCGCGACCGGCATCGACGTCGTGATCCACAGCGCGGCCCGTGTCGACGAGCGTGGCACCAGAGACCGATTCTGGACCGAAAACGTCAGCGCCACCGAACAACTCCTCGAGGCGGCGCGCAGCGAGGGCGCCGGCCGGTTCGTCTTCATCTCCAGCCCGAGCGCCCTGATGGAACGCGACGGCGGCGACCAGATCGACGTCGACGAGTCGCTGCCCTACCCCCGCCGCTACCTCAACCACTATTCCGAAACCAAGGCCGCCGCCGAACGAGCCGTACTCGCCGCCGACACCACCGAATTCACCACAGTCGCCCTGCGCCCGCGGGCGATCTGGGGTGCAGGTGACCGCTCCGGCCCGATCGTCCGCCTGCTCGACCGCACCGCCACCGGCTCGCTGCCCGACCTGTCCTACGGCCGCACCATCGAGGCCTCACTGTGCCACGTGGACAACATCGTTCACGCCTGCCAGCTCGCGCTGAGCTCGAATGCGGTGGGCGGCAAGGCCTATTTCATCGCCGATGCCGAAACGACTGATGTATGGGGCTTTCTCGGTGAGGTCGCCACCCGACTGGGGTTCCAGCCGCCCACACGCCGACCGAACCCCCGAGTGCTCACCGCCGTGGTCGCCACCATCGAAACCCTCTGGCGCATACCGGCTGTCGCGAACCGCTGGTCACCACCACTGTCACGCTATGCCGTCGCCTTGATGACCCGCACCGCCACCTACAACACCAGCGCCGCCCGCCGCGATCTCGGCTACGCCCCGGTCATCGACCGTGCCACCGGCCTGACCGGGTTCCTGACCTGGCTCGACGAGCAGGGCGGCATCGAAGTGCTCGCCCAAGACTTGCGATAGGCAAACATGAACAGCAGCAACGCTTTTCGACGCCCGATCACCACCACCGAACGCATGTACTTCCCCATGCGCGACCTCGCCCCACCCTTTCTCATGCAACTGGTCATTCCCGGTGACGGCAACATCGACCCGGAAGCATTGCGCACAGCGGTAACCGAGGCCGCACGAGTCACCCCCGGCGCGCGACTGCGCCGCCACAGTAACGAGTGGATCGACAGCGGCATCACCCCCGCCCTGCGCGTGGTCCACGACCACGCACTGACCGCCCGCGCCCTCGAAACCGACCCCGTCCTCACCAGCGCGATCGGCCCCACCCCCGACACCACCGTCGAAGTCCTACTCCTGACCGGCGCGACGACCACCCTGATCTTCCGTGTCTTCCACGGCGTCATGGACGGCGGCGGCATGCTCGCCTGGGCGACCAACGTGCTGCGCGCGCTACGCGGCGAAGACCCGATCCCCCAACAGGACGCGGTCGCCGACCAGGAACTGGTTTCCCGAGTGGGCGCCCCCGGCCGTCCCACCCCCATGATCCCGCGCTACCGCACCGCCGTCGGCCGAGGCCGCCAACACCGCCACC
This sequence comes from Nocardia sp. NPDC058666, assembly GCF_042714895.1. Lineage (NCBI taxonomy): Bacteria > Bacillati > Actinomycetota > Actinomycetes > Mycobacteriales > Nocardiaceae > Nocardia > Nocardia sp. NPDC058666. The sequence goes on along the minus strand of NZ_JBHXRY010000003.1, from coordinate 290,585 downwards.
TCGCCCCGCACCTACTGCGTCACCGCACCATCGAAGCAGCGGGCCCCGGCGCCCTGGCCCGAGTCTGCGCGCTGCTCGCCGCCGAAACCCCCGGCACCTCGCGCATCATGATGCCCGTGGACCTGCGCCGCCACGACCCGCAACTGCGCTCCACCGCCAACCTCGCCCTGCCGCTGTTCCTCGACATCGAACCCGGCCAGGACTGGTCCACGATCAAAGCCCACATGAAGGCAGGCCTGGCGGACCGACGCGAACTGAATCAACTGGCCAACACCCGAGTAGCCCTCATCCCCAGCCCGATCACCCGCGGCGTCCTACGCACCACCAACTGGCTCGGCGCCCGCCTGGGCCGAAACCTGGCGTCCGCCACCGTGTCCCACATGGGCCGCTTCACCACCGACGAACTCGCAGTCCCCGGCTTCCGCCCGACCGGGCTGTACGTCCTCCCCCAACACAGCGTCGCCATGCCCCTACTGTTCGGCCTCACCGAATTCGACGGCCGCACCGAACTGACAGTCTCCGCCCGCAACGGCACCGGCATCGAAACCCGCCTCGAAGCGCTCCTGGACCGCATCGCCGCCATGCTCGCAGCGGAACTACCCTCGGTAAACCCAGCTGACCAGCACCGATAGCCACGGTTCACCGCGGGAAATCGACCAGCTGACCACCGCGACTATCGTGGAGTCGTGGGCATCATGGGTGAGCTGTTTCCGGGCAAGAAGCTGCAGAACGAGGGCACCGGCGATTCCGACGGCCAAAACCACGAGCCGCGCATCGATATCGACCTGGATGCGGGCGTGATCCGGGTGTCGGGTGCGATCGAACCGACCGAAAGCGACTAACGCCGACCGGGCAACTGCATGTCGAAGATGCTGCGCTCGACGATCGGGTCCGGCACGCGCAGCAGGTCCGCGGCGCTGACCTCGCACCAGTCGTATCTGTCGTTCTCACACTGCAATTCGACCAGCGACACCGCGGACACCGTGTCATCGATGCTGAAATCGGTGAACCCGTCCTGCTCCAACGCCGCGGTGATCTCCCGCACCGGCATCGGCCTCGTCGCGTGCGCCAATGCCAGGTAGGGCCGCAATGGTTCGCCGAATTCGGGGATTCGTTCGCGAATCCACACGTCGGTCAGTGCGCTGGTGAGATCCTCGCGTACTCGCAGCAACTCCTCCGGTAGCGCGATCGGCAGTCGCACCGAATCCGCGGCAACCACCGGCGGTCCGAAGGTGATCTGGAACGGTGCGTGCCCGGCGAGCAACTTCCGCGCCCCGGCGACCAGGGCCGCGAGGTGCAGACCCTTCACTCCGTCGACAAAACCGATGCCCTGCACCCCGATTCGCAATCGCGCCGCGTCGACCTGCTCGAATCCGGGCAGGGTCGACAATGTCGGGGCGAAGATTTCGACCAGTTTGTCGGCAACCGGCTGCGTCGGCACGACCTGCCAGTCGTAGAACGAGCGACCCGGTGTCCACCCCGGCCGCCACCACCAGCGGCTGGCAACGGTCATTTCGCTCGCGATCATGCTGCGCCACCTCCCAGTCTCGACCGACCTGTCGGGTGAGCACCCGGCCAGCCGGTCGTCAGCCCGACACGATCGGCATCGAAGCGTGCGATGCCAGTTACCTATCAGCGACGGTATTCCCGCTGTGACCGGCGGGCAACCTGACGAGACCGTTCCGTTGTCGCTTCGATCCCGAGTCCACGCATTGGGTCATCGCCCGCCCGCGCGCACTACACTGATCGCATGCCTGTTCGACGGCTGATCACGCTTTCCGCGTTCGCCCTCCTGCTTCCCTTCGCCGCTTCCGCCTGCACCATGAACGGACCCGGCACCACCTCCGAATGCACCCTCAGCGGCTGCACTGTCACCTTCGAACGCGGGGTGAGCGCCAAAGCCTCGGTCCTGGGGATCGACGCGGAACTGGTCTCGGTCAACGGTGACCTGGTCACCTTGAGCATCGGCGGCCAGCAGGTCACGGTTCCCGTCGGCCAGTCTCAGGCCAGCAACGGTATGGACGTGCGGGTCAACGAAGTCACCGACGAGAAGGTGGTCGTCGTGATCGCCAGTGGCCTGAACCCGAGCTGATCACCCGGCCTCACTGCCGACCCACGGCGCGTTCGGCTGGTCCAGAATCCACCGCCAACTCCCATCGGGCTGCCTGCGCGCCACCTCGACGGTCCCACCGGTGCCGCCGGGTAACCGCGACGACGTCAACGCCAGATCCCCCGCTCGCAGAACCGGCGCCTGCGGTCCCGGCTGAAACACCGGCCGATCAGCCACCAGCCGTGCGTACGCCGCCCGTATCTCCCCCACGCCAGTTGCCACCACCCCATCCGGCAGCGCCAACACCGCATCGCTTTCGTACAACTCCACCAGCCCCTCCACATCCCCGGCATTCAACCGCTGCACCACCAGCCGGCTCAGATCCTCCGGGCACTGCGCACGCTCTCGCCCACTCTCGGTCATCGCCACCCTCCTCGACTCGCGTTATGCGACAACGGTAAACCGGGGGTACGACACAAACCCGATCCTCGGCCCGAGGAAGCCCCCACCAACGACGAAACCCCCGAAAGCCGGTGGCCCCCAGGGGTTTTCAGACGTCGAGCGTGACCTCAACGGATCACAGGGGCGGGAACCCCGACGAGCCGGTGGCCATCCAGTTCCAGAACTCGGTGACGCGGTTCAGGACCAACGCCATGATATCGAGGGCAGTGCTTCCCATGAGCTTCCTAACATCGAACGAACACTTCGCGAGTTCACCCTAGCAACCGGCGACGCGGAGGCAGTGTTGTGATCTCGGACCAATGCGACAGTTCGCATATTGTGGACGGCTGATGAATTGCGTCAGATGAACGCGCGGGAAACACAGTTGGACGACCGCCCATCTGCGGTGTGATGACGCCGACATGCATCAATTCTTTCGCGGTGAACAAAATATCGGCAGACGTCAGCGTTCCTGAACAGAGATAGTCCAAATCGCTTGCCCGCCAGCAGGTATCGGCCAGGAACGTCAACAAATGCGCAGGCCGCAGAGTTATGTTCAGCGAAATCGTGACCGCCGTCACGGTAATGCTTTCAGCAAATTCACAGATACGATCGAGCTCGCAGTTATCAAGCATCAGGCGGCACACCGAGGTGCACTCCCGATTTCCACCCTTCCGCCGTTTCGGCACATTGGTCACGAGGTGAACCCGGTCATGGAATACACCCACCTGTCCGAATTCGAGATCCGTCCGGGCACCCTGTCGATGTGGACGCCGCAGGTCCCCGCGCACGCGTGGCAGTCCGACGACCGCCCGCTGACCAGCGTGCATGCCGGCTACTGCGGCAGCGTGGACCCCGCCGATCCGCTGCCCGGTCGTGGCCGCTGGATCGGCACCATCTTCGAAATGGACGCACCGCTGGACAGCGCGACCTGGTGCGAAACGCTGCGGCGCTGGCATGCCAGGCACGAAGGACTGCGCACCACGGTGAGCACCGAATCCGCGGGCGAACCGCGCAGGCTCGTCGCCAGCGGCACCGAGGTCGGCATCGCCGAAGAGCCGGTGCACGGCCTCACCGACGGCACCCGCATCAACGAATTCCTCAGCGGCACACTCGAACAGCGACTGTCCCCGCTGACCTGGCCGCACTGCCTCGCGGCCACCGTGGCACACGACACCGACGATTTCACCGTCTTGGTCGCCGCCGATCACTCGGTGATGGACGCGTACGCCCAGGCCATCCTGATCCTGGAATTACGCACGCTGTACCGCGAGGTCATGGCGGGCGAGCAGTCGCGCGAATCGGTCACGTTCGGCAGTTCGGCCGACTTCGCCGTGCTCGAGCGCGCGAACGCCGCCGAGTTGGACGTGAACTCTCCCGCGGTCGAAACCTGGCGAGAATTCCTCGCCGACGGTGCGATGCCGCGCTTCGCCGCGCACGCTCAGCGCCCTGCGAGCGCGGATCTGCCGCAGCCCAGCGTGTCGCGGAAGCTGCTCGATCTGGCCGAACTCGAGCAGGTCGAGTCCGCGCTGGATCAGGTGCGGCATCGGATGTCGGTGGCGGTGTTCGCCGCGCTGGCCGTGGCCCATCAGCAGCGCTTCGGCGACGACCGGATGCGCACGGCGATGCCGATCGCCACCCGCCCGGACGTGCGCTGGATGGAGTCGATGGGCTGGTTCGTCAACGTGGTCCCCGTCGACATCGCGCTCACACCCGGCTCGGGCATGGCCGACGCCATGGAGCGCACCCGCGCGGCGTTGCGCAGTTCGCGCACCGCCAACGACGCGTCCTGGTCCCGCGTGATGGAACTGCTCGAGGTGGCCGAAACGCCGCGCTTCGGGATCTCCTTCCTGGATATCCGCGTGCTGCCCGGTTATGAACTGGTCGCTGACCTGCGCGGTCGCACCTTGCGCGCGCAGTCGTACTCGCCCGACGAGGTCTTCCTGTGGATCGTGCGCGCCGCCGACGGCTTGTATGTGTCGACCCGGTACCCCGCCGGACTCCCGGCCGAGGTGATGGACGAATTCCTGTCCGCGTTCGGGCAGGCGATGTCGTCGATCGTGGACACAGTGACTTCGGCCGATGCAGGGCTGCCGCGCGTCGCCGTGCAGGCGGGGTGAGGGGATGCGGGCGCTGTTGGCTTTCACGGGCAGTCGCGGTGACGCGCAACCCGGCATCCTGCTGGCGCGGGCGTTGCGAGCGCGCGGTCACGACGTGACTGTGGCGCTGGCGCCGAACCTCGTCTCGTTCGCCGAAGACCACGGCGTGCCCGCGGTCCCGTTCGGTCGCGACACCGCCGACCTGCTGCAGGCGCAGCGCACCGATCAGCGGTTCGCCAGCCGCGATCCCCGCGCCCGGCTGCGCGCACTGTTCGACCTGCAGCGACGAGGCGTCCCCGAGCAACTGCACGACCTGCGCGCGCTGGTCCCGGACCATGATGTGGTGGTCGCGGGGATGGCGGGCGAGGAAGTCGCCGAGTCGGTGGCGCGGGAGGTCGGGCTGCCGTTCGCGGCGGTGCACTTCTTCCCGATTCAGCCCAACAGTGCCGTTCCGGTCGCGCCGGTGAGCTGGGCGGCCCGACTTCCCGGATTCGCCCATCGGTGGGGTTGGACGATGCTGGCCCGCGCCCGAGCCGCCGCGCTAGCACCGGTCCTGCCCGCCGCATCCCGAGTTACGGTGCGGACCAAGCGAATTCAGGCTTACGATCCGCAGTTGTTCCCTGGTGTCAGCGACCAGCTACCAGGCCCGTTCACCGGCTTTCCGGTCGATGCGGACGGATCCCTCACCGGCGCAACAGATTCCACCTCCCTTCACCAGTGGCTCGACGCGGGAACCGCACCGATCTACGTCGGCTTCGGCTCCATGGATGTCGGCGACCCGGCCGCGTTCGTCGCGATGCTGCGGCAGGTGTGCGCCCGACGTGGCCGCCGATTGCTGCTCGCGTCGGGTTGGGCGTCGATCGCCTCGGGCTTCGAACCGGATGTCGCCGTTGTCGGACAGGTCGATCACGCCCTGGTGCTGCCCCGTTGTGTCGCCGCGGTACATCACGGCGGAGCCGGCACCACCGCCGCCGCCTTGAGAGCCGGTGTGCCGCAGGTGATCTGCTCGGTGCAGGCGGATCAGCCGTACTGGGGCCAGGCATTACAGCGTCTCGGCCTCGCCGCCACGATTCCGGCGAAGCAGCTGACCGGCGACCGCCTCGAAGCCCTACTCGACCGGATCACCCACCCCGAGGTGGTCCTGCGCGCCGCCGCCTATGCCGCCGATTTCGCCACCGACGGTGTCGAACGGGCCGCCGATGCGGTCGAGGAACTGGCCATTTCGCCATCGACAGAGTTGTTCCATTCCGCCGGGAGGCAACTATGACTACCGAGATCGCCATCCGCACAACCGGTTTGGGCAAGTCGTACGGCGATTTCACCGCCGTCGGCAGCGTCGACCTCACCATCGAAGCGGGCACCGTGTTCGCCCTGCTCGGCCCCAACGGCGCAGGCAAAACAACGACCGTTCGCATGCTCGCGACCCTGGTGCGCCCCGATCGCGGCACCGCCGAGATCTTCGGCTACGACATCGCGCGCGACGCCACCGCCGTGCGTTCGATGATCGGCCTCACCGGCCAGTACGCGTCGGTCGACGAAACCCTCACCGCCGGTGAGAATTTGCGCCTGTTCGGCCGCCTGCTCGGCCTGTCCCGCCGTGACGCCGCACGGCGCAGCGCCGAACTCCTCGAAGAATTCGAACTGTCCAAGGTCACCGATCGTCCGGTGCACCAGTTCTCCGGCGGCATGCGCCGACGCCTGGATCTGGCGGCCACGCTGATCACCGACCCGCCGCTGATCTTCCTCGACGAGCCGACCACAGGCCTGGACCCGCACACCCGCGACAAGATGTGGGGCATCATCCGCAAGCTCGTGGCCCGCGGCGCGACCGTGCTGCTCACCACGCAGTACCTCGAGGAAGCCGACGCGCTCGCCGACCGGATCGCCGTGATCGACCGCGGAACCATCGTCGCCGAGGGCACCGCCGCGGAACTGAAGGCTTCGATCGGCGACCAAGTGTTGCGCCTGGATCTGGTCGATGCGGCGCAGTCTGCCCATGCCGAGTCCATCGTCGCCGAGCTGACTGGGGAGGTGCCCGAGGGATCGTCGGCGGGCACGCTGACCATCGCGCTGACCGATGCCGGCATCGCCGCCGACATCGTCGCCGCCTGCCGCACCGCGGGGATCGGCCTGCGAAGTTTCGCCGTCGACCGTCCCGACCTCAACGCCGTGTTCCTCGCTCTGACCGGCACCGACCGCGTCGCCGCCTGATCCGAAAGACCGAGGCCATCATGACCGTCACCATCGCTGAGAAGCCTGTCGAACGGACCACGATCGACCGCCGCCCCCGCATCACCCACGTGAGTCTGCGCGCCTCGCTGTTCCAGTCGCTGATGATGGCGTGGCGGGGTCTGCTCACCTTCCGGCACAGCCCGCAGTTGCTCTACGACGCACTGTTGCTGCCCATCGTCGGGCCGCTGCTGTTCGGCAGCATCTTCGGCACGGCCATCGCGGGCAGCACGGAGGCGTATCTGCCGATTCTCATTCCGGGTGTGCTGGTTCAGATCGTGCTCACCTCGTCGGTCGCGACCGGTGTGCAGCTGTCGGAGGACATTCGGTCGGGGGTGTTCGATCGATTCGTCGCCATGCCGATCGCCCGGTCGGCGCCGGTCGCGGGAGCGCTACTGGCCGGGGCCACCCGGTACGTGATCGCCGCGACCACGGTGGTGATCGTCGGGTTCTCGATGGGTTATCGGCCCGATCATCCGGTCGGGTTCGTCGCCGGCGCGGTACTGGTTGTACTGGCTACCACGGCGATCAGCTGGCTGTTCGCGTTCATCGGCGTCACCGTGTCCAGACCCGCTGCGGTGCAAGGCATGTCGATGCTGGTGCTCACCTTTCTGAGCTTCGCGTCCAACGCGCTGGTGCCCGAATCCGCGATGCCGACCTGGCTGCGATACGTCTCCGACTACAACCCGGTGTCCTACCTCGTGTCCGCGGTGCGTGGTCTGGCCGAGGACGGCGTGGTCGGTGTCGACGCGCTGTGGTCGGTGGTGGCCTCGCTCGTGATCGCCGCCGTGTTCGCACCCCTGACCGTCCGCACGCTGCGTGCTCGCTGAGGAGTTCTGATGACACTCACTACTTCCGCGCCGGTCAACCGGCTCACCGCCGACGACGACCTGTTCCTGAAGCTGCACAGCCTCTACGGTAATGCCCTGGTCAACCAGCTCGCCTGGCGTTTCGACGAGCCTGTCGGTCGCGACGTGCTCGCCCGCTTCCACGCCCAGCTCGCGCAGGGTTTCCTTGCCCGTCGAGTGCACAACGCGCGACTGCCTTTCGCCCGGCCGTACTGGCTGCCCGCGACGGCATCGCTTCCGCTGGGCTGGGACTCCACGCCGGTGGCCGACGACGAGATCCTGGACTGGTACTTCGCCCAGAGCCGCGTCGACTTCGAGCCCGAGACCGGGCAGGTATGGCGACTATCCGCCGCGCCGACCACCTCGGGCGGAACCCTGGTTTCGCTGGTGACCTCGCATGTGGCGTCCGATGGTGGCGCGGTGCTCTTCGCCGTCGGCGACGCGCTGGCCAGACTCGGCGAATCCCCCAACCGCGCAACTGGTTCGGGACTCCTGGTCGGCATCAAGCCACGAAACACACTGAGCGCGAACATGATCGACGCAGGTCGCCAATTGCGCGCCGTCGCGAAAGGTATCCGAGCAGCGATCGCCGCCCGCGCCGTCACCGAACCCGACCGCAACCCGCGACCCGACACACCCCCGCTCCCGCTCCCCCCGCGTTGGTCACCCGCGGACCTGGTCGTCCAACTCGACCTCGCCGAGTGGAATGCCGCCGCCGCAACACATTCCGGCACCACCAACGGCCTGCTGATCGCCCTCGGCGCTGGGATCCTGGGCCGCAGCGGACGCGTCGGCGACACCGCCGACATCCGCGTCGACATCCCGAACTCGATGCGCACCACCGACGACCCCCGCGCCAACGCCACCACCGGCCTCCCGATCTCGGTCACCTACCGCGCTGGCGAACCCATCGACCTCGCAGCCGTCCGCGCAGCGGTGAAACGCGCCGCCACCGCCTACCGCGACCCAGCCACGACGCCCGCACTGCAACACCTCCAACCGGTGCAAATGATCCTGCCCCGCTTCGTCCTACGCCATTTCGCCCGCACCGCTAAGGCACCGGAATGCCTGTGCACCAACCTCGGCGAAACCGCCCAGGGCGTGTCCACCATCGCAGGCCACAAAGCCTCAGCGGTGCTCATGCGCCCCGTCGTGTGCACCAACGACACCGAGATGTTCCGCCGAGTAGAAGTAGGCGTCAACCTGTCCTTCGCCACCGACGGCCACACCATCACCCTCGCCATCACCGGCGCAGACCCCGACCGCTTCCCCACCCGCACCGCCTTGGGCGCCCTCGCCACCGCCGAATTCGAATCCTGGGGTCTCACTGCCCATTTCTGGTGACGACCGGGTTGCTCACCGCGCGCACGGCTGCGCGGGCGGCGACGAGAATGGGATCCCAGACCGGCGAAAACGGCGGGGCGTAGCCGAGATCGAGGAAGGTCACCTGCTCCACCGTCATTCGCGCGGTGAGCGCTACCGCGGCGATGTCGATGCGTTTGGCGGCACCGTTGCGGCCGACGATCTGCACGCCGAGCAGTCGGCCGGTGCGGCGTTCGGCCAGCATCTTCACCGTCATGGGTTGCGCGCCAGGGAAATATCCCGCGCGTCCGGTGGATTCGATAGTGACACTGTGGAATTGCAGCCCGGCACGGCGAGCGTCCTTCTCCCCCAGGCCGGTTCGCGCCACCTCCCACTCGCACACCTTGCTCATGGCGGTGCCGACCACACCGGGGAAGGTAGCGTATCCGCCGCCGACACCCGTGCCGATCACCTGCCCGTGCTTGTTCGCGTGGGTGCCCAGCGGAATGTGACGCAGCGTGTCCGACACCAGATCCAGCACCTCTACACAGTCACCACCGGCCCAGATATCGTCGAACCCGCGTACCCGCTGAGCGAGATCGGTGAGCAAACCACCACTGGCACCCAGCGGCAGCCCCGCCTCGCGGGCCAGATCAGTGGCGGGCCGCACACCGATCCCCAGCACCACAACATCGGCCGGGTAGTCGCCGTGCGCGGTCGTCACAGCGCACACCCGCCCGTGCTCGCCGATGCGCATCCCGGTCACCTCGGTATCGCGAACAAGCCGAATTCCCATCCCCTCCATGGCTTCCCGCACCAGCGCACCCATATCGGCATCCAAGGTCGCCATGGGTTCGGCCGCCCTGGTGATCATGGTGACCGCGAACCCTCTGCGCACCAACGCTTCTGCCATCTCGACACCGATATACCCGGCACCGACCACGACGGCTTCGCGCCCGGTCGCGGACTCCAACGCCTCGATGAGCGCCTGCCCGTCGTCGAGAGTCTGCACCCCATGAACACCGTCTGCATCGATGCCAGGCAGTGGCGGACGAATCGGCGTCGCCCCCGTGGCAATCACCAGCTTGTCGTACTCCATCCAAGCCTGCGCGTCGCTATCGAGATCACGCGCCAGCACCCGCTTGCGCTCGGTATCGATCTCGATCACCTCGGTCCGCATCCGCAGATCGATATCGCGTGCGCGATGTTCGTCGGCGGACCGCGCGATCAGATCATCGGCCTCCGCCACATCCCCGGCAACCCAATACGGAATACCGCACGCCGAATACGACGCGTGATCCCCCTTCTCGAACACCACAATCTCGAGCTCCCCAACCCCCCGCAACCGACGAGCCTGCGACGCCGCCGCCATCCCCGTAGCATCCGCGCCGATAACCACCATGCGTTCGCCCATGCCTCCACCGTATGCCCGCCATCGCTCGACATGGCGGTGCGCGCACGCGGATGTCACGCGGCGAGTTCGGCCTGTTCGGCCGCGATCAGGTTCCGTACCGGCTGTTCTCGATCGCGATCCCGGCGCAACGGAGTTCCCCCTCCGGCGACCAGTACTCGCAGGTTCGGGCGAACTTGCGCTTCTGCTCGAGGAAGAGCGGAAAGCGGCGCGGGGTTCGTTCTAACCACCCCCACCGACAACGAAACCGCATGCGCCCTCGCGCCCCACTTGTGGTGGGGCAGAGTAGGCCGCAATGATCCTGTACCGAAGTCTCGAACCCATAGACCGGGAAGACGGTGTCGCCCAACTCGAATCGCCCGACAGCACGGCGGTCGTCGATGCGATCCTGCGTTTGTCGCTACACGACCCCGATGGCAGCTGGGTTACCACGCGGGCGGTGTCCCTGCTTTCCAGTCGCGACAGTGCTGTGCGAGGCGCCGCAGCAACCGCTCTCGGCCACGTCGCTCGCATCCATCGGAGTATCGACACCGACCTCGTCGTGCCGGCTCTACGGAACCTGTTGGGTGACAACGAGATCGTCGGCCGGGTGGAGGATGCGCTGGACGACATCGCAGTCTTCGCTACGCCGAGCGATTCAGATTCTCAACCGTAGTTGCGCGCGGACAACGCTAAGGCCCGCTCAATCCATGGTGTAGTCGGCGACGAAATCGTAGCGGTACCAACGCCCGTCGAAGGGCGTGTAATGCGTGGAGTTCGCGGGCTCGGCGACCGGCTCCACACTGGGCGGAAAGTAGGCCAGCCCATCACGACCCATTCGATCGCCGACTCGGAAATGGCACGCGCCGTTGCGATTTCGAGCCATTTCCTCGACCAGGAACACACCGACCCACTGCGGCCTCGCCATCCGCTCACACTGTTGCGCGGCAGCAGTCATCCTGGATTCGGACACCAACCAGGCCGCCCGCTCCGGTAGATGCAAGAGCGCCGCCACCACCCCACAGACAACCATCACCGGCTGGATCACCAACAGCAAGTGCCCGCCGGCCTGGGTCGAAGTCTCTCCGGCGGACAGCACCATCCACCAGATCGCAGTCCCCACCACAACGGGAACACCGTAATACCAGGCAACAAACCCGGGCGACACAGCCTCGCTGACCAAGATCCCCACCACAGCGGCACCCGATATCACCGCCGAAATCCCCACCGAGACAGCAGCAGACCGTACCTGCCGCCGTTCTCGCCGCTGCAATTCCCGCACCGTCGCCATCCCGCGAGCCTAACGCCGCGCACGATCCACTAAGGATCCGAGACGTTCTCGCACGTCTGCGAGGGTGGGTTGACGGGCATAATCCGGCCCACCGGCTCGGTCGGCTCAGTCATGCATGATGGGCATGGTGTACCGGTACCAGTTCGGGGCGAAGGGCTCATACACGTAGCGGTAGGGCTGCGGTGGCCCGTCCGGCGGCGTCGTTCCAGGAGCGAAGTAGGCCACGCCGCCGTTGGTGGCGTACCGCGAGAACCCGCACCCTCCGTCGGACCGGTGGACGTAGTCGACGTACATGACACCGAACCAGTCACCACCGCTGTCGGAACAATCCTGTGCGGCCTGCGTCAACGACCCCTCCGACAGCCACCAGGCGAGCCGATCCGGCAACCCCGAAAAGACCAGGCCGGCACCGACCGCCACCACGATCGGAGCGATGGCAACTGCCCGATATTGCCGAAACTTGGCGCAGCCGATCGGAGCGAGCACCATCCATGCCACCCCGGCAACGAACAGCAGAGCGCCCGCTACCAGCAGGGCGAGCAGATCGTAATCAGTGACGAGCTCGAACAGCAGCACCGCAATCCCGAGGCAGGCCACCACCGTCGTCGCCCGCATTGCCAGCTGCCACACTCGCGGCGTCTCGACCCCTACCGCTTTCGTCACGACCAGCAGCCTAGGTTAGCCAGATTGGGGCACATAGCCGACCACGCGTGTCATTCCTCGAAGTGGGCAACAGTTCGGTTGTCGCTCCCTCCATTGTCGGTTCGTGCGGAAAATCCCTGCTCGCCACAGGTACTCCGGTCGCCGCGTCATAGGCCCAGATCTGAGCCCAGTGTTCACCGTTTCGCTGGCAATCCAGGCGTCGATAGACGGTGTCGTCGGTGTGCACCTGGTCGCTATACGGGTTCAAGTCGGCGTCACCGCCTGGGCATCGGGCCAGGTCAATCTTGGTGCGCCACATCACGGTTCCCGAGCGCGCATCGTAGCGCGCGATATGTGCAGATGGAACCGCCACTAGCTCAGGCGAAATGAACCAGACCGAAATAGCTAGGGACGACGCGCGCTTGGTAGACGGCGATCGCCGCGTAGGCGACACCGAACACGACGAGTACCGCGGCAGAGCTGATGCGCACACGTCGGATCCTCGTTGCGGGATCAGCTGGCCCGCATAGGCATTCGACGACCAGGGGTGCAAGCACAACGAACGCGGCGACCACTGAAGTCTGCACGGCTGACCAGAAGACCCTAGCGGGGTCGAAAGTCTGCCACAGGTAGTGCTGGGCGAGGCCGGATGTCACACCACCTGCCCATGACGCGGTATGGAGCGAGATAGACAAGGTCACAGACGCGGTCGCCCACCAGAACAACGCGGTGGTGACGAGCGTAGCGAGGATGCAGGCGACCCAGGTCGCCGCCATGCGGCCACGTGTCGCCCCGGTGTGAATCAGCGCCGAGCAGGGCACGGTGACGCCGAGTGCTACCGCAGCGGCAACAGTGATCGGGGTCAGCATCGAAAAGACGTAGAACGACGCCGCCACCACCCCTATCGGAGCGCCGGATTCGTTCCACCACCATCCCGACGACACACCGATGACACCCGCGCCAACTATCGAAAGTAACACGAGCACAACCACTGCCGAGGCGACAGCACGAGCGACAGGTCGACGTGGGGCGGCTTCGGCATGCGGCCGCAAATCCACCGGCGGTGCTGAGTTGATCACTCGGACAATGTATTCGACGTCGGCTTGTTCGCGAGCGATGATGGGCGGTAGCGGGCATCAGCTACGGCACCCCAGACGATTCCCGTCAGCTGCTCCAACAGCTCGAAGACGTAGTCCTCATCGAGCGGCTCGGGAGCATCCTCCTCTTCAGGAATTCCGTCAGTGATTCGGTGCTAGCTGCGGGACTCCGCGAGTGCAACAAACTCGTCAACAGCGATCGGGATTTCTTCGCCGAAGATACTCTCGAGCACAGGCAGCGAGATGATCGAGAGCGGGCCTCGTGCCTCGAGTTCCCACGTCACGTCATAGCAGCCGTCGGTGTTCAGCTCGATCCGGTGATGCCAATCGGTATGGGTCCACAGCAGGCTCTCGAATCGGTCCGTATATCCGTTCTTCGGGTCTACCTCGATGATCCTGTATTCGATCGGGCCCCGTCCTTCGACTTCGACCGTCCCGGACGTACCCGCCTCAAAGGGTCCGTCCACGTTGATGTACTCCAAGCCCTTGTCCCATTCGACGCGCTCGGGCACGTTGGCCCACAACTCCCACATCACGTCTCGGTCCGCACAGGTGGATCGAGTCACCGTGACGATGTGGCTGTCGCGCAGGCTGCCGATGGTGGCGAGCAGCGCAACGGCGGCGAGTGGGATGCCCACGAGGGTCAGGACGACCTTCCGGCGTCGAGTCATGACAGGGTTCTCCTCGGCTGGACTGCGGAGTGATCGCCTCCGGTATTGTCGCCCTGTAATCGTACATACGTGTGGCACAAGCGTGCAACACGAACGTGCAAGGAGGTTGCGCATGCGTGGAGACAACCGGAGCGCGTTGTTGCGCGGGGCCCGAACATGTCTCGACGAGAGTGGGTACGCTCGAACTCGTGCCCGTGATGTCGCGTCGGCTGCGGGAGTGAGCACGGCGGCGATCGGCTACCACTTCGGCACCACCGATGCTCTGCTTATCCAGGCTTTGCTGGACGGCTTGGAAGAATGGTCGGTAGTCCTTGACCAAGAACTGAACGCCCTTCCCGACGCAGACTTCCCAGAGCATCTTGCGAACGTCTACCGATGCGTTGTCCAGTCCTTCGAGGGGAACCGCGGTGTCCTCGCTGCTTCGTTCGAGTTGATGGCTCAGGCCGATGACAACGAGCAGGTCCGGCAGCAACTACGGCACGCTGTCGAGCATGCGCGGTCATCGCTCGTCAGCCAGATTCTTCGTATAGATGCGGACACTGATCAAGTGCGGGTGTTCGGCACGGCCGGCTACGCGATGCTCAGCGGCCTCATCGTTCAGTGGCTCGTAGACCCGGACAACCTACCCACACCTGAAATGGTGAGCGCGCAGCTGCTGCGGTGGAATGCGATGGGCAGGTAGCCCGCTTGTCCGCCAAGTCGATCTCGCCGGTCACCGCATCGAACGCCCGATATTCGAGCCCGCGCCAGCTGGCCAGAACTACTGCGCCGTCGTCAACGTGGCTTTGGTGGTGAAGTCTGGAGTCGGTTGGTGTCGTCGTGCTATTCGGTGTGAGCTAGGGGTGGGCGTCGATGCGGAAGACTGCAATTCGGTCTGCGGCCTCAGCGACTGCCTGCGGGGTCGGGTCCTCGACCAAGCCGGTCGTGACCAACAGCTTGGCGACTCGTGGGTGGCTGTTCTCGATGTGGTCGTGCAGAATCGGCCGACGTTCCTCGACGGGCAGCTCGACCAACTTCACGACCGAGGATCGACGGCCTCGCGAGAGGGTGACAGTCTGCGCTGCCCGAACGTTCGCGACCCAGGCTGCTTTCGGGTAGGCCTGGAAGATGTAGCGTCGCCCTGCGATGGGAATCACCCCGATCGCCGTGATACGTGGCTGGCCGGTTCGGCGCCCGGTCGTGGTGATCAGGTGGTGTGGTCCGAGGGCTATTCCCATCTTCTGCAGTCTGATGATCACCTTGTTGAACTTCTCGACGTTGCGGCGAAATTGCTCCGCGGTTTGAGCCATGATTGTCTTCCTCCCCGCCAGACCTTCTCGTCTGGACTGCTCACCTCGGCTGATCGGTCGGCCGAACGCGAATAACGTGCGACAGCACCAGCCAGTGATGGCGCTCCGTCCGCCGACGATGGTGTCGCTTCACCGACCTCGACTGTTACTCACTTGCAGCCGAAGAGCTTGTGACTGTTCGTATTCCAGCGGCGGGGCGGGGGTAGCTTTTGCCAGCTCGGGTGCGGGCGAGTCGGTAGGAGTCCGTGCCTGTTTCGACGACGATCGCGAGTCCAGGTCCGTCGTCAGTAGCCACAACCCACCGATACGCACGCCATCGACGTTGATGATCCGTGAACCTTTCTGCGCCAAAACCATTGGTGAATCCAACGCCGCGACGTCCACCCTTGTCGAGCGCTTCTCCCCGGTGGACAGCGTTTGCTGACGTCCCGTTCGCTCGCACTGCAACGCCGCGTCGAATATGGTTCGCGCATGTTTCCCACGTGGCGAATCGCGTATGTCGCAGCGGCTATTCAGCAAGCGCCCCGAGATGCCGTGGCTCGCGGGCTGGCGAGTTGGATCGTGACGGTCGGGGCTCCGGCGGTGTTTCTCGGGATCGTGGTTACGGTCGAATCACGGTCCGCCGCAGGGGGACTCATTATCGTCTTCTGGGTGGCGCTCATGGTCGGGGTCCTGCTCGTCGCGGGCGGGCTTTGGGCGTGGCGGGTCAGTGGGATCGTCGATAAGGAAACGAGCGCGCTCTACAACGTACTGGGAGTGGTCGAGACCGCACGGCTGGTGCTGCGCCCACCGGTACCGCAGGACGCGGTTGCGCTCGCCGCCACGATCGATCCGCAGATGCTCACCGGGAACGGGTGGACCGAACGCGAGGCTCGGGCAATGGTGAAGTCCGTCAGGTCGGGGTACCCGACGCCCGGGCTGCTGGTGTTCCAGGCGTGCTCGGACGGCGCCCTAGTAGGTGGCGCAACCGTGCACCCGAGTGAAAGTGACCCTTCGGCGCGAACTCTCGGCTGGTGGATCGGACCACGGCACCGGCGCGCCGGCTATGCCACCGAAGCGGTGGCCGCGCTGGTCGAGGCGATCCACGACGCCGGTTTCGCCACCGTCGAGATCGGTACGACCGAGTCGAATCTCGCGGTGCAACGCATTTGCGACAAGATCGGTGCGATCGAAAAGGACCGGCGCGCACAGCCATTGCCGAACGGATCGGTCGTCCCAAGCATCTGGTACGCACACCGGCAGGCGTTGACCACTACTTCCGTCGAAGAAATGCTCCCCTGACCCGCGCGTGCTTTCACGCTGGCGGCGCCAAGGAGATTTCGTTCATGCGGGGAGAGCGATCAGCCCTAGTCGGCGGCGGCGCTCTTCGCAATCCCGCGCCCAGCCGCGATGAAAACCACCCCACCGAGCATGAACCACGGATTCCACAGCACCAGACTCCACCATGTCTGATGCGACCCGACCTCGCCACGAACCCCGCCCACATCCACCGCCAGCGCGACCTCGACCAACACACCACGAACCAGCAACACCACCCCGGCCAGCCCAATCAGCCATCCCATCACCCGACGCCGACGACGCGACATAGGTGCCACTGCCGCCACTCCAACGAACACAGCACCCACCAGCAGCGCACCGCCCACGCCCCACAGGCCGACCGCGACGAACATCGGCGGACGACGAGTCGCTAGATCAGCACCCGCCGACGACGCCAGCCCCACGGACCCGCCCAAGGCCCAGAACACATGCACTGCCGCGAACACACAACTCCACGCGACCGCAGCGATTACGGCCCATCCCCCAGCGGACTGCCTCACCTGCTCCCCCTCCGTCGATTCTCGATCCCGTTCCTGCGCAACAGCATCCGCCCCACCGGCTCGACCTGTCCAGGTTGCCACTCAGTCGTGCATGACGGGCATCCTGAACCGATCAATGGCCAGCTCGTTGTGAACGCCGCCCCGAAACCACGCCACCAACTGCGGATCCAGCGCGTGGTTCGCGTTCTGGTCGATGCGGTACCCGCGGACTCGCTAGTACTCGACGGAGTCGGCGTAATCATCGGAGACGACGAACCGATCCCGGATGCCCTGGTCACCAGCACCCACTGAACGGGTCCTCCCCCACCGACACATCGCAGCAGCGTTGGGTGTATGAGTGGTGGAACCGCACACGGCGGATTCTCGTTGCGGGCTCAGCTGGCCCGCATAGGCGTTCAACGACCAGGGGTACGAGCACAACGAACGTCACCAACCGCATCCAGGGTCTCTGGGCGTGGCGGCTCCCGCCGTGGGCGGTCGTGCATCACACGGGCCGGTAAGCGGTACCGGCTCGTCGACCCGCGGGTCGTCCCGGCGTCGGAGATCACCGCGAAGGGCATCGCCGACGTCTAGACCCGGGCTGGGAAGTCGACGCTAGTCGCCACGCTCGGCGAGCGCGTGTAGTCCTCGACGGACGATACCGGGCAGGTTCCGCGCCGGGCTGCAAAGATGAAGCCCTGTCCGGTGATTCACCGAGCAGCCGCACATTTCGCGCCTTCAGTTGGAGCTCGGCCATGCAAGAAGACAGCCCTGTCCGGAACTGGCTCTACGCCCTCGGCACCGGAGTGGTATCGCTGATTTTCCTCGCTGGCAGCGCACCGGGTTATGACGAAGTCCTCGTCTTCGACGACCAGGTCGTGCAGTCCTACGACACCTGTATCACCATCGGCAGTGGGGGTTCCTCGGAGAGCGATTGCGACGAAGTCGCCACGCGCGAAACACGATACGAAGAGGCATCGCCGTTCGGATACCTGATAGCGGCGGCGTTCGCACTGTCCTCCGCCTTCTCAGTGAGAGAAGCGCTCAAGGGCAGGAATCCGGCATCGCCGGGACGCGGAGAGACGCTGGCGCCTCCCCCGCTGCCGTTGAACGCAGGCGTATCGCAGTCACCGCAGCCCGCTCCTCAGCTTCGAAGTGCGCCCATCGCGGCACCGAAACCCTCAGCGGAACAAACCGTTTCGTCGTACACGCTGCCCCTGAGCGGCTCCGTGCGAGTCGCGCTGCGTATGCGGTCATCTGCCCCACCCGCCAACGCCCGCGACCTGGGCCTGACGCTGACCGTCATGAACGGCCAGATCCTGCACAACGGCCAGCGCACGGCCACCACCACGCTATGGAGTAACGACCTCACCAACGGCACCACCGTCGAATTCCACGCAACAGGCCCCGCCCCGATCGCCAGTTTCACCCCGGTCCGCCTGGATTCGAGCACCGGCCAGACCACCGCGAACACCAACGGCGTCCGCGTCGAAACAGGCACACCAACCCTGTTGCACTGCAACACGAATGGACATCACTCGACTGCGGAGTTCGTGGTCGAGATAGCCCAATCCTGACCGCGGGACGAGCCGGCATTCGAGGTGATCTCCGGAGACGGCATCCGCTGGTCGATCACTGACGCATAGTTGCCGATGAGACCGACCTGTGCGAACGACGGCCATAGGATGGAAGCGATGACCACCCTCACCACACCGACTGCTGCTCGGCTCGCCGGGATCACCAGAACGCTGAGTGAGTGGCAGACCGCCGACTGGAAGGGATTCCTGCATCCCGGAGACCTGGGTTGGAACTCGATGGCCGGGGCCGAGAAATCCGCCGCGGACCTGCGGTGCTGGACTGCGGATGGGACGGTCGTCGCGATCGGCATGTTCGACGGCGAGGATCTGTTCCGCATGGCGATGGACCCCGCAGCCCTCGACGACGACGAACTGGCGCGCCAGATCGAAGCCGATCTCACGAGCGGACGCGTGCTCCCCGCCGGGACGGTGACCGTCGAAGCCCGCGGCGCGCTCGCACTGCGGAAGCGGCTGCGCGCCCGAGGGTGGAACGAGGGTGAACCCTGGACTCCGTTGCGGCTCGACCTGCGCACCCCCGTCCCCGCGCATCCGCGCGACGCGGCACTGCGAGTCGAGGAGATCGGCCTCGACCAGGCAGACGACTGGATCTCGGTGCACTGGTCCGCATTCAAGGGAACACCGCCGAGCAGCGACGACAGGCGCAGGCTCGTCCACCGGTGGACAACCATGGCAACAGGCCCGTTCGCACACCTGGCCCACCACCTCATCGGCTACGACAACGCCGACCAGCCCGTCGCCGTCACCACCGTCTGGACAGCCGGAGACGGACGCCCCGGCCTCATCGAACCGATGGGAGTGCACGGTGCGCACCACGGCAACGGTTACGGCACGGCCATCACCCTCGCCGGGGCGCGGGTTCTGCAGCAGCACAGCGCTTCTGCCGCAGTCGTCGTCGCCGAGAACTCCACCGCAGGCGCCCTCGCCACCTACCTCGCAGCCGGATTCACCGCGAGCGAACCCGTCACCGACCTCATCGGGTCCGTCACCCAACGGCATCCCTGATCCGGCGCAGCTACTTTTCTCGGAAGCAGTAAGCGACGCCGGTGCGCTTGTCGATGAAGTTCTTGCTCTTGACGCGTATGTACTCGATCTTGCCGGCGTAGTCGTCGTCGGCGATCGGTGGATCACACACGGCTACGTCGCTGATTCCAGAAAGGGTCCGGTCCAGTCGGAACGAGTCGGGATCGGTGCAGGAGGCGTCGTAGATGTTGATGGCCAACCTTGGCACGTAGCAGCGTCCGGCGGTCAGGTTCGGGCCGGCGCAGCCGTGCGCCACGCCGAGGGAACCGTCTTTGAGACCGGTGATGATCAGCAGCGTTTCGTTGTCCATGCATGTGACGGTCTTGCCCCCGTCGCCCGAGACGATCTCGATCACCTTGACCTGGCTCGTCGCTGCAGGGTCGGCACAGTCCATCACGGTGATCGGTCCGTGCTGCACGAATTCGTGGATCTTGGCGCAGTCGCCTACGGCCGGCAGTTGCGGCGTGGTCGTGTCGAGCTTGGGGTCAGCGATGCCGGCCGTCGGTTGAGCTTGCCCGGTCACGGTCGTGCCGCACGCGGACACCTCCAGCGCTAGGACCAGCGCAGCCACTACAGTGCCCCCGATCCGCGCGAGCTGAGACGGACGTGATGGCCACCGCGGCTGTGTGATTCGCATGGTGTACATCATGCCGACTGGTGCGCTTCGCCGATGCCGAGGTCATCGAGTGCGACCATCAGCGCTCCCGCTTCCAGGTTGCTGTCCCACGGAGTTTCGGTGCGCAGCAACGACTTCGCCGCGTTGAGCGATGTGTGACCGTTTATGTGACCGTTTTGAGCGTGACACGCCGGTATTCGACGTGATTTCCGGTGACGACGAAGGCCCCGCATCGGATTTCTCCGACACGGGGCCTCGAGCGAAAAGTACTGCTACAAGCTACTTTTCAATCACAGCACGTCACTACTTCTGCGCGGCCTTGAACTCACGACGGCGCCGGTGCAGGATGGGCTCGGTGTAACCATTCGGCTGCGAACTACCTTCCAGCACAAGCTCTTTCGCAGCCTGGAACGCGATGTTGTCATCGAAGTTCGGAGCCATCGGCGTGTAGGTCTTGTCGCCGGCGTTCTGACGATCGACAACAGGTGCCATCCGCTCGAGGCTGGCGATCACGTCGGCCTCGGTGACCACACCGTGGCGCAGCCAGTTGGCGACCAGCTGGCTCGAGATGCGCAGGGTGGCACGGTCTTCCATCAGGCCGATGTCGTTGATGTCGGGGACCTTGGAGCAGCCGACGCCGTGGTCGATCCAGCGGACGACGTAGCCCAGGATGCCCTGGGAGTTGTTGTCCAGTTCCTGGCGCTTCTCCTCGTCGGTCCAGTCGGTGGACTGGGCGAGGGGGATTTCCAGGATCTGGTCGACGGTGGCGCGGGGGCCGCCCTTGGCGATCTGGGACTGCTGCTTGAACACGTCCACCAGGTGGTAGTGGGTGGCGTGCAGGGTGGCGGCGGTCGGCGAGGGGACCCAGGCGGTGTTGGCGCCGGACTTGGGGTGGCCGACCTTCTGCACGAGCATGTTGGCCATCAGGTCGGGCATGGCCCACATGCCCTTGCCGATCTGTGCCTTGCCGGGTAGGCCCTTGGCCAGGCCGGTGTCCACGTTCCAGTCCTCGTAGGAGGTGATCCAGGTCTGGGCCTTCATCTCGGCCTTGCGGACCATCGGCCCGGCCTCCATGGAGGTGTGGATCTCGTCGCCGGTGCGGTCGAGGAAGCCGGTGTTGATGAAGACCACGCGGTCCTTGGCGGCTTCGATGGAGGCGGCGAGGTTGACCGTGGTGCGGCGTTCCTCGTCCATGATGCCGACCTTGAGGGTGTGGCGGGGCAGGCCCAGCACGTCTTCGATGCGACCGAACAGCTCGTTGGTGAAGGCGGCTTCGGCGGGGCCGTGCATCTTCGGCTTCACGATGTAGACCGAGCCGGTGCGCGAGTTCAGGCGGGTGTTGTCGCCGTTGAGCGAGTGCACCGCGATCAGCGAGGTGATCAGGCCGTCCATGATGCCTTCGCCGATTTCGTTGCCGTCGGCGTCGAGGATGGCGTCGGAGGTCATCAGGTGGCCCACGTTGCGCACGAACAGCAGCGAACGACCGTGCAGGACCAGTTCGGAACCGTCGAGCGCGGTGAACACGCGGTCGGGGTTCATGGTGCGGGTGAAGGTCTTGCCGCCCTTGGAGACTTCCTCGGCGAGGTCGCCCTTCATCAGGCCCAGCCAGTTGCGGTAGCACACGACCTTGTCGTCGGCGTCGACCGCGGCGACCGAGTCCTCGAAGTCCATGATCGTGGTGAGCGCGGATTCCAGGACGATGTCCTTCACGCCCGCGGTGTCGGTGGAACCGATCGGCGAGGTGGGGTCGATCTGGATCTCGATGTGCAGCCCGTTGTGCTTCAGCAGGATCGAGGTCGGGTTCTCGGGGTCGCCGAGGTAGCCCACCAGCTGCGACGGGTCGGCCAGGCCGATGTCGGTGCCGTCTTCGAGGCCGATCTCGAGCTCGCCGTCGACGATCTTGTAGTAGGCCGAACCCAGGTGGGACCCGGTGATCAGGGTGACGGCGTCGTCGAGGAAGTTGCGACCCCACTCGATGACCTTGTCGCCGCGCACGCGGTTGTAGCCGGTGCCCTTGTCGGCGCCGTTGGCCTCGGGGATGGCGTCGGTGCCGTAGAGCGCGTCGTACAGCGAACCCCAGCGCGCGTTGGCGGCGTTGATCGCGAAGCGCGCGTTCATCACCGGCACCACCAGCTGCGGGCCCGCGGTGGCGGCGATTTCGGCGTCGACGTTCTCGGTGCTGATCTGGAACGGCGCGGGCTCGGGCTGCAGGTAACCGATCTCGGTCAGGAACTGCTTGTAGGCGCCCTTGTCGTAGTCGGTGCCGGTGTTGTCCTGGTGCCAGGCGTCGAGCTTGCCCTGGAACTCGTCACGCTGCGCCAGCAGCTCCCGGTTGCGCGGGGCGAGGTCGTTGATGACCTGCTCGGCACCGGCCCAGAAGGCGGCGGAATCTACGCCGGAACCGGGGAGCGCCTCGTTCTCGATGAAATCGTGGAGAACGCTCGCCACCTGGAGCCCGCCGACCTGAATCCGCTCTGTCATCTACTGCCTCACTTTGGTGAAAACCGGGTGGGATAAGTCGATGTCATGTTACCCGTGGGTAGAGGTGACACCTCGTGTGGGTGGGAACGCCTCGCGGCGCCGCACCATTCCGACACACCGTGTCAGGGTGTGCCGGGTCACCGGTCGATTGTAGTGGCGTCGCGCGGACACGAACACGAGGTCCGACGTCCCTGATCCGGCGGTCGGCACGAACTAGCCTTCCACGCATGGGTGGCGCCGGGAACGACGACAGTACTGACCGAACACCTACCGAGACCCCGGTACATCCGGTTGCTGACCGGCGCTCGGTCAACAAGCCCGTGTTCCTCACCGCGGCCGGCATCGTGCTCGCCTTCGCGATCTGGGCGCTGATCTCGCCGTCGAGCGCGGAGACCGTGGTCAGTGAGGTGAAAACCTTCATCTCGACCTGGTTCGGCTGGTGGTATTTCGTGCTCGCCACGGCCATTCTCGGACTCGTCGTCTTCCTCGGCGCGAGCAAGTACGGCCGCTACCGCCTGGGCCCGGAGGAATCGCGTCCCGAATACAGCCTGTTCTCGTGGACGTCGATGCTGTTCGCGGCGGGTATCGGCATCGACCTGATGTTCTTCTCCGTCGCGGAGCCCGTCTACAACTACCTGCACCCGCCGTCGGGCCCGCCCGAGACCGATCAGACCGCCCGCGACGCCGTGACCTGGACGATCTTCCACTACGGCATCACCGGCTGGGCAATGTACGCGCTCATGGGCGGCGCGCTGGCCTACTTCGCGTTCCGACACAATCTGCCGCTCACCATCCGGGCTGCGCTGTACCCGATTTTCGGGAAGCGGGTGCACGGACGGTGGGGCGACGCGATCGACGTGGCCGCGGTGCTGGGCACCATCTTCGGCATCGCCACATCCCTTGGCATCGGCATCGTCCAGCTCAACTACGGGTTGCACGAACTGTTCGGGGTCTCACAGGGCAAGGCGGCGCAGATCGGGCTGATCGTGCTGTCGGTGATCATCACGACGATCTCGGCGACCACCGGCGTGGACAAGGGCATCCGCCGGCTGTCCGAACTCAACGTCATCATGGCGATCGCGCTGCTGATCTACATCCTGGTCGCGGGCCGCACGGACTTCCTGCTCAACGGCTTCACCCAGAACGCGGGCGACTACATCTCCACCTTCCTGGACCGCACGCTGAATACCTTTGCCTGGGAACGCAATCCGGAAACCGCGAATCAACCCTCGGCCTGGCTGGACAGCTGGACGCTGTTCTTCTGGGCGTGGTGGGTGGCGTGGGCGCCGTTCGTCGGACTGTTCCTGGCGCGTATTTCGCGCGGAAGAACGTTGCGCCAGTTCATCTTCGGCGTGCTGGTCGTGCCGTTCAGTTTCACCGTGCTGTGGATTTCGATCTTCGGCAACAGTGCGTTGGAAGTCGCGAGAAAAGACAAAGCGTTCGCCGAACAGACCGCTGCCAGAGCCGAATTGGGCTTCTACTCGCTGCTCGAGCAGTACCCCGGCGCGACCTTCCTGCTCGCCATCGCCACCATCACCGGGCTGCTGTTCTACGTCACCAGCGCCGACTCGGGATCTCTGGTGATGGGCAATTTCACCTCGAAACTGCCCGATCCGATGGCCGACTGCGCGCGCGGCACCCGCATCTTCTGGGCGGTCGCGATCGGCGTGCTCACCCTGTCGATGCTGTTCGCGGGGTCCGGCGGTTCCATCACCACCCTGCAGAACGCGACCATCATCATGGGGTTGCCGTTCTCGTTCGTGCTGGCGCTGATCGGCGTGGCACTGCTGCGGTCGCTGCACAACGAGTCGTACAAAACCGACAGTTATCGGGCGGCGCTGCCCCATGCGATCGCGGCGGGGCGCGGGCCCAGCGAACAGACCAGTTGGCGACGCAGACTGTTGGGCACGATCCACTATCCCGGCGCGGCGGCCACCCGCAAGTTCATCCTCAACACCGTGATCCCGGCGATGCGCGAGGTCTCGATCGAGTTCGCGAAAATGGGCGTCACCGCCACGGTCGACGAATCCGACGTCAACGAAGGGCTGCCCGCACCCCGGCTGATCGTCGATCAGGCCAACGAGCCCCGGTTCGAATACGGCGTGTACCCGGTCTCGGCACCCGCACCCAACTACGCGGTGCTCGCGCAACGTTCCGACGACCGCTACTTCCGGTGCGAGGTCTACCTCGCGGAAGGTTCGCAGGGGTATTCGCTCAACGGCTACACCAAGGAACAGACGATCGGCGACATTCTCGACCAGTACGAACGGCACCTGGGCTACCTGCACCTGCGGCGCGCGGCCACCGACAACCACGACCCCGAAGCGGCCACCGACAGCGAACTGTAAAGGACATCCATGAGCGAGACCCTCTACATCGATGGAACCTGGCGGGCGGCCGCTTCCGGCGCCACCCGTGAAATACGTTGCCCGGCAGACGATTCCCTGGTCGGGGTCGTGGCGGAGGGCGGTGCCGAGGACACCTTGGCGGCGATCGCTGCGGCCCGGCGAGCCTTCGACCACGGGCCGTGGCGCGAAACCTCGGCCGCTGAGCGAGGTGACCTGCTCCTGCAAGTCGCCGACGCGATCGATGAGCGGCGGGAGGAGTTCGCCAACGCCGAGACCCTCGACACCGGCAAGCGGCCCTACGAATCCGAGATCGACATGTCCGATATCGCGAACTGCTTCCGGTACTTCGGCAAGCTCGCCGCCGACGACGCGGGCCGGGTGGTCGACGCGGGTTCGCCCGATATCGATTCCAAGATCGTGTACGAACCGGTCGGGGTGTGCGGGCTGATCACGCCATGGAATTACCCGCTGCTGCAGGCGGCGTGGAAGATCGCGCCCGCGTTGGCGGCGGGCAATACGTTCGTGCTCAAACCGGCCGAACTGACCCCGCACACCGCGATCCTGCTGATGACGGTGCTCGACGAGCTGGACGTGCCTGCGGGCGTGGCGAACCTGGTGCTCGGTGCGGGGGCGACCGCGGGAGCGCCGCTGTCGGAGCATCCCGACGTGGACCTGGTGTCGTTCACCGGCGGGCTGGCCACCGGCAAGATCATCGCGCGCGAAGCGGCCGCCACCGTGAAGAAGGTGGCCCTGGAACTGGGCGGCAAGAACCCGAACGTGGTGTTCGCCGATGCCTGCGACACCGATGAGCGGCTGGCGGCCAGCGTCGACAACGCGTTGAACGCGGCGTTCCTGCATTCGGGTCAGGTGTGTTCGGCGGGCGCGCGGCTGGTGATCGAGGAGTCCGCGCACGACCGATTCGTCGACGAACTGGTCCGCCGCGCCGAGCAGATCCGACTCGGACTGCCCTACGCCGAGGGCACCGAAGCCGGGCCGCTGATCTCGTCCGCCCATCGGGACAAGGTCAACGCCTACGTCGAGCAGGCGCGCGCCGACGGGGCGGTGATCCGCACCGGCGGCGCCTTCGCCACCGGCGACGAAGGGTCGGGAAACCTCGACAACGGCTGGTTCTACCTGCCCACGGTCATCGACGGCGCCACCCGCGACATGGCGTGCGTGCACGACGAAGCGTTCGGGCCGACCGTGACGGTGGAGACGTTCACCACCGAGGACGAGGCCGTGACCATCGGCAACGACACCGAATACGGTCTGGCGGCCGGGGTGTGGTCCAGCGATGCCGCGCGGGCGCGTCGCGTGGCGGCCCGGTTGCGGCACGGCACGGTGTGGGTCAACGACTTCGGACCCTATCTGCCGCAGGCGGAGTGGGGCGGGTTCGGCCGGTCGGGTGTCGGGCGTGAGCTCGGGCCGTCCGGATTGCACGAGTATCGGGAGGCCAAGCACGTGTACGAGAACCTCCGGCCGGGTGTCACCGGCTGGTTCGCCGTTCGGGAAGGACAGGCATGACCGCATACGATTACGTGATCGTCGGCGGCGGTTCCGCGGGTGCGGCCGTGGCGTCCCGGTTGTCCGAAGACCCTTCTGTCACAGTCTGTTTGCTCGAAGCGGGACCGTCTGATGTCGACGATCCGGCCATCTTGCAATTGGACCGCTGGATGGAACTGCTGGAATCGGGTTACGACTGGGATTACCCGATCGAGCCGCAGGAGAACGGCAATTCGTTCATGCGGCACGCCCGCGCCAAGGTGCTGGGCGGTTGTTCCTCGCACAACAGTTGCATCGCGTTCTGGGCGCCGCGTGAGGATCTGGACTCGTGGGAGAACGATCACGGCGCGACTGGGTGGGGTGCCGATTCGGTGTATCGGCTGTACCCGCAGATCGAGACCAATGACGCGCCCGGCGAGCACCACGGACGTAGCGGACCGGTCAACATCATGACGGTGCCGGCGAACGATCCGTGCGGTGTCGCCCTGCTGGATGCCTGTGAAGAGGTCGGCATTCCGCGCGCGGAGTTCAACGCCGGACGCACAGTTGTCAACGGGGCCAACTTCTTTCAGATCAACAGCCGCACCGACGGCACCCGTTCGTCCTCATCGGTCAGCTACCTGCACCCCAATCTCGACCGCCCGAATCTGACCATTCAGACGGGCGCGTGGGTGAAGAAGATCGTGATCGAGAACGGTCGCGCCGTCGGCGTCGACATCACCGACAACGCGTTCGGCCGCACCACCCGGATCGACGCCAACCGCGAAGTGATCCTGTCCGCCGGTGCCATCGACTCGCCGAAACTGCTCATGCTGTCGGGCATCGGACCCGCGGATCACTTGCGCGAGAACGGAATCGACGTGCTCGTGGACTCCCCCGGCGTCGGCGCGCACCTGCAGGACCACCCGGAAAGCGTGATCGGTTTCGAAACCACTCGACCGATGGTGGACAGCTCCACGCAGTGGTGGGAGGCGGGGATCTTCACCCCGACCGAAGACGGCCTGGACCGACCGGACCTGATGATGCACTACGGCAGCGTCCCGTTCGACATGCACACCCTGCGCCAGGGTTATCCCACCGCCGAGAACACCTTCTGTCTGACTCCGAACGTGACCCACGCCCGCTCGCGCGGCACCGTGCGGTTGCGCTCGCGCGACTTCCGCGACAAGCCGAAAGTCGACCCGCGCTACTTCACCGACCCCGAGGGCCACGACATGAAGGTGATGATCGCCGGCCTGCGCAAGGCCCGCGAGATCGCCGCGACGGAGCCGCTGGCGGACTGGGTGGAACGCGAGCTGTATCCGGGGCCCGACGTGCAGACCGACGCCGAGCTGGCCGACTACATCCGCCGCACCCACAACACCGTCTACCACCCCGCGGGCACGGTCCGCATGGGCGCGGTCGACGACCCGATGAGCCCCCTGGACCCAGAACTGCGGGTCAAGGGCGTGCAAGGGCTGCGTGTAGCCGACGCGTCGGTGTTCCCCGAGCACACCACGGTCAACCCGAACATCACGGTCATGCTCGTGGGCGAACGCTGTGCGGAACTGGTCGCGGCCGACCGAAAATAAATCAGCCGACATTTCGGGCGGCATGTGTCACCATCATTTCACGCAGGTGATTCGCAGCGGGCGAGGAACCGAGAGCAGCATCGAGAGGAGGAGACGGCCGTGAAACAGCAAGCGCCACAGCGACAGTGGGAAAAGACCTATCGCCGCGCGGATTCGGTCCATCGCGCGATGCGCCTGGATATCGATGGCTTCGGCCGTCTCCTGTTCGTGGCCTGACCGGCCCGCCTCCCGACGTTCGCTTCTTCCGAAACATGGTGATTCCCATGCTGATTCGTCATGCCGTCGACTCGACGGTGCCCGCTTCCGACACCTGGATACGCCAACGCGTGCTCGTGCTCAATGCCAGCTACGAGGCACTCGACGAGATCACCGCCGATCGCGCGGTGACATTGCTGATCAGCGGTGCCGCCGAGACCGTCATCGAGCGCGTGCCGCACTTCCCGATCCGGTCGCAGCACCTGGTCATCGGGTTGCCGGAAACGATCCGGTTGGTGCGCTACGTGTACTTGGCGCACGTCGAGCCGATCGGCGACGACAGCCGCGCCACGTTGGCCGGTGTATTGCGCCGCGACAAGCACCGGTGCGGCTACTGCGCCGACTGGGCCCACACCGTCGACCACATCCGCCCACGTTCCAGGGGCGGCCCCAATACCTGGAGCAATCTCGTCGCCTGCTGCGCCCCGTGTAATTCGGGCAAGGCCGACCGCACGCCCGAAGAAGCGGGGATGCGGTTGCTGTGGGAGCCCAAGGCTCCCGACCCGCTTGCCCGCAAGCAGCGCCGGATCTGGAAGGAGTACGCGCCATGACCACCACCGACCTCGCCCTGACCGAACTGCTGACCCTGTCCGATTCCGGTGAATGGCATCGCGCCGCCTGCCGGGGCGATCCGAACCACGAGGCGTGGTTTCCGTACCCGTCGCAGGACTTCGACTACGCCCGCAAGATCTGCGCCGACTGCCCGTTGCTCGCGGGGTGCACCGAGTACGCGGCGCGGACGGGTCAGTCGGGGGTGTGGGGCGGTCGTGAGTACGACCGTGGTCGCGTGATCCGTGCTTGACCGGCTGAGCCGGGTGTCGCTGGGCACCCGGCTCGGCTTGTTTCGGCACACGGTGCAGGGTTGCGGGTGCTGCCTCGCCGGGGCTGATCACGCAGACGCACGCTGTGACCTGCGATGATCCGCATTTGTAGGCGCTGTGCTGCGGTTGTGCGGGATGTCCTTAAACTTGCCGCGTGGGTACGCATCGCAATGGGACCAGTTCTCGAGGCATCAGCAAGGGTCCGGTGATCGCGGTAGCGGTACTCGTGCTGGTGATCGTCGCCGTTTTCGCGTGGTTCCAGCTCAGTGATCGCGCGGATTCGACCGACGTCGCGGCTGCCGCGGAGTGTGTCGAGGGGGCCGCGACGCTGGATGTCACGGTCGATCCGGCCGTGTCCGGTCCGGTCGAGGCCGCGGCGCAGCGGTTCAACGCGAGCAAGCCGCGAGTGCGTGATCATTGCGCGCAAGTGCAGGTGGCGGTTCGTCCGTCTGGTGCGGTCGCCGCTGGTCTGGCCGATCTCGCGAAGTGGGATCCGAACCTCGGTTCGAAGCCGGGACTGTGGATCGCGGACTCGAGTCGCACGATCGAGCTGGTGCGGGTGCCCGGTCTGATCGAGGGCACGCCCGCCTCGATCGCGACCAGTCCGATCGTGTTGGCCGTGCCCGATGCTGTGCGCGCGGCGCTGGAACAGCATCAGATCACCTGGGCCGACCTGCCGCGTCTGCAGCAGGGGTCGCTCGACGAGATCGGGTTGTCGGGCTGGGGTGGGCTGCGGATGGCGCTGCCCACCGGTGACGCGACCACCGCCGCGGCGGCCTCGATCGGTGCCGCGATCTCGGGGACTGAGCCGTTGACCGAGCAGGCGGCTGGTTCCGGTCAGGTCGTCGCCGCGATCTCCAGCCTGGCCGCGGACGCGCAGACACCCGCGGACCTGATGACCGCGATGTCGGCGATCACCGCCGCCCCCACCGGCGACGTGCACGCGGTCGCGGCCACACAGCAGCAGCTGGGCACCGGTGGTCTCACCGCGTACCGGCCCGTGGGCAGCGCGCCGCTGGCCGACTATCCCGCGGCGCTGCTGTCGGGTGACTGGGTGGACAAGACCCAGAATCTGATCGCGTCGCGGTTCATCGATTTCCTGCGCGCACCCGAGCAGGCGGGCGCGCTGGCCACCCAGGGTTACGGTCCCGCGATCGGTTCCGCCCCGGCGAATCCGCCGCGCGCCGCACTGGAGAAGGTGCAGGCCACCCTTGCCAACCCGGTGCTGGGCGTGAACGCCACGGTGCTGTTGGACGTGTCGTCGTCGATGAGCACCACCGACGGGTCGACCACCCGCTTGAAGAACTCGATCGCCGCGGTCGCCTCGACCTTGCAGGTGATGCCGCCCGATTTCGGTCTGGGTTTGTGGACGTTCGGGAAGAACCTCGTCGGCACCGATCCGTACAAGGTGCAGGTGGCCACCGGGCTGCTCACCGATGCGCAGCGCAACGCCGTCGGGTCGGCGGTCACCTCCGTGCAGCCCAGTCAGGTCACCGCGGACCAGGCGTACCCGACGCTGCTCGCGGCCTACCGCGCCGCGGTCGCGGGCTACTCCCCCGGTCGCACGAACTCGATCCTGCTGATCACCGATGGTCCCGACGACGATTCGACCCTGACCGGCACCGCCCTGGTCAACGAGATCACCGCGGCGACCAACTCGGCGAAACCGATCCGGATCGACATCATCGTGGTCGGCGGCCAGGGCACCCAGACCCTGCAGGCCCTGGCCGAGCAGACCGGCGGCACCTACACCAAGATGCCCACCAGCAACGACCTCGGTTTCGGCACCGCGGTGGTCAAGGCCCTGACCACACCCTGATTCGGCTCACGCCCGCGCTGCGTACACCTCGTGCAGTTCGGTGCCCGCCAGGGACTTGTCCTGGCGGGTTTGGGCGGTGAGACCGTGCAGGGTGAGGACTTCGCAGAACTGTGCGAGCCGGTCGTCGCGGTCGTGGACCTCGGCGACCACGCAGCGGATGCGCGACCAGTCGGATTCGGTAATGCCCAGCAGCACATCGAATTCGGCGCGTTCGACGTCGATCTTCAGCACGCCGATCTCGGCGGTCGGGTCGTACTGGGACAAGATCGCCGACACCGTGGTGACCTCGACGTCGATCTGTTCGCCGTCGTGCAGGCCGGTGGTGATCAGGGTGATCGCCTCGTCGGGTAGGCCGCTGTTGCGCAGGAAGGTTTTGGTGGCGTCGTCGTCGGCTTCGCGGTCGGCGTACAGGCTCGAGTTCGCGGTGGCGCGCGGGTACCAGGTGAACGGCAGCACGCCGGGTGCGGCGCCGACCGCGACTTCCAGGGCGATTCCGCCGGGCACGTAGGCGGCCATGTTGCGGTGCAGGCAGTCGTAGGTGGCGGGGGCGGGTTCGGCCGCGATCACCCGCACGGCGGGGTCGACTTCGGCGAACATCATGGCGCTGAGTCCGATATTGGCGCCGATGTCGATGGCGAGGTCGCCGGGTCGCAGGGTGGCCGCGGCCCGGCGGTAGTACCCGTCGACGATCATCTCGTTCCAGAGCATGCGCGCTTCGGCGGGGCTGGTGCAGGTCACGGTGCGGCCGTCGTCGAGGCGCAGTTGCTGCTGTGTGGTGGTCATGTGGTCATGAATCCTTCGAGGATCGGGCCGATCACGGCCAGCGCGGACGGGTGGGTCAGTTCGAGATGGCGGGAATCCAGGACAGTGTTGTGGATGCGGCCGGTGATGTGCGGTTGCCACGTGGCGGCGATGGCGTCGGTATCGTCGCGGTCCTTACCTGCGGTGAAGAAGATCAGGTCGCCGTCGAAGGTGCGCGGCCGGTAGCTCTGCGCGAGTTCACCTGCGGGGGCGAAACTTTCCATCACCCGGTCGATCTGTTCGCCGCTGAACAGGCCGGTGCCGGTGATCTGATCGCGCACGACCTGCCAGGCCTGTTCGGGGGTGCTGGCGGTGACGGTATCGCCGAGATCGAACAGCTCACGCCACCCACCCAGCAGGTCGGCCATCAACTCCCCCGGTGCGGATTCGGGGGCGGCCGCGGTCGGGGGCGCACCGGCGGCACTATCCATCATGGCCAGCATGGCGACCTGTTCGCCGCGGTCCTGCAGCTGTGTCGCCACCGCATGGGCGATTTCGCCGCCCAGCGACCAGCCGAGCAGGTGATACGGGCCCGTTGCCTGGGTCTGTCGGATCTCGTCGACGTAGCGGTGCGCCAACTCATCGATCGACGTGGCACTGGCCTCGCCGGCGACGACGTGGGGGTCCTGCAGGCCGAACACCGGCCGGTCGTCGCGCAGGTGCCCGACCAGTCCGCCGTAGAACCAGGCCAGCCCGCCCGCGGGGTGGATGGCGAACAAGGCGGGGGCGTCGCCGGTGGGGCGAAGGGGCAGCAGTACCTGCATACCCGAGCCGCCTTCGGCCTCGTCGACTCGGCGGGCCAGTGCGCGGGGGGTCGCGTCGTCGAACATCCAGGGCAGTTCCAGTTGTACGCCGCGGCCTTGGAGTTCGGCTACCGCCATGGTGGCCAGCAGCGAGTTGCCACCCAGGTCGAAGAATCCGTCGCCGGCACCGACCCTGTCCACGTTCAGCGTGTTCGCGAAGACCTCGGCGATGGCGATCTCGGAAGGTGTTCGCGGCGTGTCGAATTCGTCTCTGGCGACCTCGAAGTCGGGTGCGGGCAATGCCTTTCGGTCGAGTTTGCCGTTGACGGTGACCGGGAGCTGGTCCAGCACGACGATGGCCGAGGGCACCATGTAGCCGGTGAGCAGCTCGGTGACGGCTGCGCGGATCTGGACCGGGTCGATGGTCTTGCCTTCGACGGGCACGACGTAGCCGATCAGCTGGTCGACGTCTTTCGCGTGCCGGTGCACTGTCGCAGCGGCCTGGGCGACGTCGGGGTGGCGCAGCAGCGCCGATTCCACTTCGCCCAATTCGATACGGAATCCACGCAATTGGATCTGGGCGTCGGCGCGGCCGAGGTAGTCCAGTTCCAGTGTGTCTCCGTTGCGGTGCCACCGGCCGATGTCGCCGGTGCGGTACAGCCGAGTGCCCGGCGCACCGAACGGATCGGCGATGAACCGACCGGCGGTGAGCGCGCCTGCGCCGTGGTAGCCGCGCGAGAGTTGTCCGCCGCCGACGTAGAGGTCGCCGGTGACGCCGACCGGGACCGGCCGCAGGCGTTGGTCGAGCACGTAGACCGCCATACCCGGTAGGGCACAGCCGATTCCGCTATTAGCTGCCTGGTCGATGTCGGCGTAGGTCACGTGCACGGTGGTTTCGGTGATGCCGTACATGTTCACCAGGTGCGGTGTTCCGGCCGGGTGGGTCTGGAACCAGCCGGTGAGTCGGGTGGTGTCGAGGGCTTCGCCGCCGAACACGATGTAGCGCAGGGCCAGTTCGTCGCCGCTGTGTCGGCGTTGCGCATCGATGAATCCATAGAAGGCAGAGGGTGTTTGGCTCAGGACGGTGACCTTTTCGCGGGCTACGAGGTCGACGAAGGCGTCGGGGGTGCGGGTCGTGTCGTAGTCGACGACCACCAGGCGTCCGCCGGACAGTAGTGCGCCCCACATTTCCCAGACCGCGAAATCGAAGGCGTAGGAGTGGAACAGCGTCCACACGTCGTCGGGTCCGACGTCGAATTTCTGGGCGGTGTTCGTGAGCAGGGTGACGACGTCGCGGTGGGTGACGGTCACGCCCTTCGGCCGTCCGGTGGAGCCGGAGGTGTAGATCATGTAGGCGATATTGTCGGGGCGAGCTGTCGTGGTCTGACCGCTCTCGACGGTCACGTTGTCATCCAAATGGATTATCGGGCCGTGGAATTCGGGCACTTCCGCTGCCATCGTGGATGTGGTCAGCATGGCTACGGGTTGGGCGTCGTCGAGCACGAAGCGGAGTCGCTCTGCCGGGTATGCCACGTCCAGCGGCAGGTACCCGGCACCTGACATGACCACCGCTAGCAGTCCGACGACCAGGTCTGCCGAGCGCGGCAAGGCTACCGCCACCAGAGTCTCCGGTCCCGCGCCACACGAGATGAGTTGGGCGGCAACGGTCTTTGCTCGCTCGTCCAGTTCTCCGTACGTCAGGACCGTCGTTCCGTCGGTCACCGCGACAACGTTCGGGGCGGCGGTCACCCGTCGCGCGAACAGGTCGGCGAGCGTTTCCTCTGGAACCTGGGCACCCGGCTGCCCTGCCGCCTCGAGTACCTCGTGGCGTTGGTGCGGGCTCAGGAAGTCGATTTCGCCGACGAGGATTTGCGGGTCGGCGGTGACGGTTTCCAGGATGCGGAGGTACCAGCGGGCGAATCGCTGCATCGACTCTTCGACGAAAAGGTCGGTGGCGTAGGTCAATCGGCCGATCATGCCCAGCGGGTTGCCGTCGGCGTCGAAGCGTTCGACCAGCTTCACATTGAGGTCGGACTGTGCCTGGTCGATGTAGTCCTCGACCGGTTGCACCGTGACGCCCGGCAGGTCCAGTGCGGCGCGATCTAGGTTCTGGTAGTCGATGGTGACCTGGTACAGCGGCAGGTGGGCGGTGGAGCGCGGTGGGTTCAGTGCCTCCACGACCTGTTCGAAGGAGATCTCGGCGTGCGCGAGGGCGGCCAGATCCGCGGCCTTGATGTCCTTCAGTAGTGCGTGGAACGGTTGATCGGCGGGGACGGCCGTGCGCAGGACGACGGTGTTGACGAACATGCCGATCAGGTCGTCGAGTTCGCGTTCACCACGCCCGGAAACCGGGGTGCCGACCGCTACGTCGTGGGTGTTGGCCAGGCGGGCGAGCAGGATGCTCAAGGCGGCGTGCGCCACCATGAACGGGGTCGCGCCCGCCGCGCGTGCGACCGCGCCGATTCGTTCCTGTAGTGCGGGTTCGATGGTGAATTCGGTGACCCGCCCCCGCATCGACGCGACCGGGGGGCGCGGCATGTCGGTCGGCAGTTCCAGGAGTTCCGGTAGGCCGGCCAGGGTTTCGCGCCAGAAGGCGAGTTGGCGTGACAGCATCGATGCGGGATCGTGCTCCTCGCCGAGCAGATCATGTTGCCACAGTGCGTAATCCGGGTATTGGACTGTCAGTGGCGGCCAGGCGGGGTCGGTGTCGGTGCGGACCGCGTGGTAGGCGGCGGCGACGTCGCGGGCCAGGGGGATCATCGACAGGCCGTCCGCGCAGATGTGGTGCACGGCGATCACCAGTACGTGATCGTCGGGGCCCAGTTCGAACAGTTCCGCGCGCACGGGCGGCGCCTCGGTGACCTGGAAGCTCGCCGACAGCAGGGTCGCGGCCGCCTTCGGCAGCACCGATTCCTCGATCGACACGGGGGTCAGGTCGGGCATGACCTGTTCGGCGTCGACGACCACCTGATGCGGAATACCGTCGATCACAGGGAATTTCGTGCGCAGTGACTCATGGCGGTCGATCACCAGCACGCAGGCTTTGCTCAGTGCGGCGATATCGAGTTCGCCGGTCAACCGGATCGCCAGGGGCACGTTGTAGGCGCCGACGGAGGCGTCGAGTTGGTTGAGGAACCACATGCGTTGCTGCGCGGGCGACAGTGGCACCGGGCCGCTGCCGGTGCGTCGGGTCAGTGCCGGGCGGTCGACGTGATCGCGGCCGGTCAGACGGGTCGCAAGGTCGGTCAGGGTCGGGTACTCGAACAGGTCGCGCACGGCCACCCGGATACCCAGTGCGGTGCCCAGTCGTGCGGTCAGGCGGGTGGCGGTCAGGGAATTGCCGCCGAGGTCGAAGAAGTTGTCGTGCATGCCGACTCGGGGCAATTCCAGGACTTCGGCGCAGGTGTCGGCGATGAGTTGTTCGGTCGGGGTGGTCGGGGCCACGTATTCGACGGCGGCGAAGGTCGGCATCGGCAGTGCGGCGCGGTCGAGTTTTCCGGTGGTGGTCAGTGGAAGTTGTTGCAGCACAATGCAGA
The DNA here is from genome assembly GCF_042714895.1 of Nocardia sp. NPDC058666. NCBI lineage: Bacteria > Bacillati > Actinomycetota > Actinomycetes > Mycobacteriales > Nocardiaceae > Nocardia > Nocardia sp. NPDC058666. The sequence goes on along the minus strand of NZ_JBHXRY010000003.1, from coordinate 254,328 downwards.
TGTCGGGAACCATGTGGGCGGGCAGTCGACGTCGTGCCGTTGCGCGCACCTGTTCGGGGTCTACGTCGTCGCCGGTGAGGTAGCCCACGAGTCGGTCCGTGCCGTTGTCGTCGGTGCGCAGCAGCGTTACCGCGTGTGTGACGGTGGGGTCTTCGGCCAGGACGGCTTCGATCTCGCCGAGTTCGATGCGTTGGCCGCGGATCTTGACCTGGTGGTCGGCGCGGCCGAGGTATTCCAGGGTGTGGTCGGGGGTCCAGCGGACCCGGTCGCCGGTGCGGTACATGCGCGTGCCGGGATCGTAGGGGTTGGCGAGGAAGGTCGTGGCGGTGGCGGCGGGGCGGCCGAGGTAGCCGCGGGCCAGTTGGATGCCGCTGACATACAGTTCGCCGGTCACACCGATCGGCACTGGCCGCAGGTGTGCGTCCAGGACCACCGCGGAGGTGCCACGGATGGGGCCGCCGAGGGTGATGGGTTCGCGGGCTGTCAGGGGGTCGCTGATGGCGACCATGATCGTGGTCTCGGTGGGTCCGTAGCCGTTGAACAGGTGGCGGCCGGGCGCCCAGAGTGCGGTCAGTTCGGCCGGGACCGCTTCGCCACCGGCGACCAAGACCTCGAGGCTGTCGAGCCCTTCGGGTGACATGGTGGCGAGGACGGTCGGGGTCAGGAAGGCATGGGTGACGGCGTTGTCAGCGATGAGCTGCGCGAGTTCGGTGCCCGCGTAGGTGTCGGGCGGCGAGATGACCAGGGTCGCGCCGTGCGGGTGGGCCATCAGGATCTCGAGCATGACCGCGTCGAATCCTGGTGCGGCACACTGCAGCACCTTCGCCTCGGGGGTGACTTGATACCGATCCCGTTGTTCGGCAGCGAAGTTCGCCAGGCCTGCGTGGGTGACCGCGACGCCCTTCGGGGTGCCGGTGGTTCCCGAGGTGTAGATGACGTAGGCCAGGTCGGTCTCGCGGACTGTCTTCAGCACCGGGGTGGTCGGTTGCTGTGCGATCTGTTCGGCCGACGACGGGTCATCGATGACCAGCCGCGTCCAATCACCTTGCGGGGCACCAACATCGGTCAGGGTCAACACGACACGGGCATCGCAGTCGGCGAGCATGACCGCGAGCCGTTCGTCCGGATTGCGCGGGTCCAGCAGGGCGCAGGCGGCGCCGACTTCGGCCAGGGCCCAGATGGTGGTGATCAACGGGATCGAGCGCGGCATGACCACGCCGACGGTGTCGCCGGTTTCGACGCCCTGTTCGATCAGCCAGTGGGCCAAACGGTGTGCGCGAGTGTCCAATTCGGTGAAGGTTGCGCTGTCCGATCCGAACATCACTGCCACGCCGTCGGGCCGTTCGACCACGCCGCGTCGCAGCAAGTTCGTCAACGACTCAGGTGACGCCTGCGCCGCGCCCCTGGCTGGGACCAGTGCCGCGTGCTCTACGGCAGATAGCAGGTCGATATCGACGATTCGGCCGGTGGGATCGGTGGCGATGCCACGCAGGACCCGTTCGATACGTTCGGCCAGACCCGTGGCAGTTACGTTGTCGACGCGGGCCGGCTGGTAGCGCACGCGGATATGCAGGGTGTCGGTGTGGTGGGCCTGCACGGTGATCGGGTAGTGGGCGGCGTCGGTGCCGACCACATCGGTGACTCGCACGCCGTCGATGTCGGCGTCGCCGAGTCCGCTGCTGTCGACCGGGTAGGACTCGTAGGCGACCAGGGTGTCGAACAGTGGCCCGCTGCCCAGTGCCGCCATGATCGCCGACAGTTCGATGTGGTGGTGGTCCAACAGTGCGGTCTTGTTCGCCTGCAACTGTTCCAGGGCCTGCACGAAGGTGCGGTCGCCGCGCACGTGGACGGGGACGGGCAGGGTGTTGATGAACAGTCCGATCATCTGCTCGACGCCGGGCACCTGTGCGGGCCTGCCGGACACGGTTTCACCGAACACGATGCGTTCGCGACCCAGTTGCTTGGAAAGCACTGTGGCCCAGGCGAACTGAACGATGGTCGACATCGTGACGCCGACGGTGCGGGCGAGTTCGGTCAGGGCGGTGGTTGTCGCGTCGTCGAGGTCGATGGTCAGGTCGACCGGTACCTCGACGGTGGCATCGGAACCCGTTTCGGCGATCAGGGTGGGTTCGGTGAATCCGGCCATGGCGTCACGCCAGGTCTGGATGCCTGCGGTGGTGTCGCGTTGTGACAGCCAGGTCAGGTAGGTGCCGTAGGACGGTGCAGGCGGCAGGAGGGCCGCGTCGTCGCCTGCGGCGTACAGGCCGACCAGGTCGCGCAGCAGCAGTGGCAGTGACCAGCCGTCGAGCAGGATGTGGTGGGCGGTCATGATCAGCCGGAACTCGGTGGGGGTCACGGTGGCCAGGACGAAACGCACCAGCGGCGGGTCGGCGGGGTCGAAGGCCAGTGCGCGTTCGCCTGCGAGGATTTCCGGCAGGTCCGCTTCGGCTGTTTCGATAGTGCGCCAGTGCAGGGTGGCGTGTGCCGGGACGACCTGTGCGACAACACCATCGGTGGTGCGGGTGAAGGCCGATCGCAGGTTCGGGTGTCGTTGCAGCAGGTCCGCGGCGGCCTTGCGGAGCCTGGCCTCGTCGAGCGGGCCGGTCAGGGTCATCTCCGATTGCGCGGTGTACACGTCCAGTTCGCCCGCGGCGAGTTCGGCGTGGAACAGCAGGCCGGCTTGCAGCGGCGCTATCGGCCAGACGGCTTCGAGGGGGCCGTAGCGCTCGGTGAAGGTGTCCAGGTCTTGCTGGGTGAGGGCCACGAGCGGGGTGTCCGACGGGGACAGGCCCCAATCTGCTTCCTGTACTGCGGTTTCCGCCAGTTCGGTCAAAACCGCTGTCCACTCATCGAGGAGTTCGCTGACGTCCTCGCCATCCAGTAGCCGTGTGGCGTAACCGATCTGGGCAGACAGCGTGGGGCCTGCGGGGGTGTCGATGATGCTGGTGTCGACGGTCAGGGTGGCGGCGGCGGGCATGTCCGGGTCGAAGGCGGCTTGACGGTCGAAATCGTCGGTGGCGGGGATCCAGGCGACGCCCGACAGTGCGGCGATGTCCACGCCCGCACGGCCGAGGTTGTTGAAACTGATCTGCGGTGCGGACAGCTTCGACAGTTGGTGCGCGGTTTCCGGGTTCAGGTAGCGCAACATGCCGTAGCCGACGCCCTTGTCGGGCACCGCGCGCAACTGTTCCTTGACCGACTTCACCGCGGCACGGGGATCGGTGCTGCCGATGTCGAGGTCGACGGGGTAGGCGCTGGTGAACCAGCCGACCGTGCGGGACAGGTCGGCGCCGGGGGCGAGTTGTTCTTCGCGGCCGTGACTTTCGAGCAGAATGCGGGCACCGCTGTGCTCGACGCCACGGTTGGCACGCCAACGGCCCAGTGCCAGAACGAGTCCCGCGAGCAGGGCATCGTCGGTAGTGGCATGTGCCGCGCCGGGCACGGCACCCATCAGGGCTGTGGTGAGTTCGACGGGCAGTGTCAGCGTCAACCGCCCGACCGTGGCTTGCACGTCGACGGTCGGGTCGAGGACGTCGCGACCCAGCAGCGGTTCAGGACGTGCACCCATCCCCTGCCACAGTGGCAGTTCGTCGGCACGGCTTTCCGCTGCCGCCGAGACGGCGTGCGCCCAGCGACGCATCGAGGTGCCCACCTCTGGCAGCTCAGCCGTGCGGCCCTGCTCGATCTGCTGCCATGCGGCGACGAAGTCGGGGATGAGGATTCGCCAGGAGACGCCGTCGACGACCAGGTGGTGGATCGCGATCAACGCGCGGCCCGGCGCGGCCACGCCGGGCTCGGGCAGCAGGCACACGACCTGCACCATCACGCCATCGGCTGGGCTCAGCCGTGCCGACGCTTCATCGAGCGCATTCTCGAGTAGCGCTGTGAAACCATCACTGCCGGGGCCACTGTCGGCTCCGAACGTGCGCACCGAGACCAGCTGTTCACCATCGACGGTGCCTGGTGACAACACCTCGAGGTACGGCTGGGCCGCTGCGTCCGACAACGCATCCTGTTGCCCGGAACTCAGACGCGCACGCAGCATGTCGTGCCGGTCCAGCACGGCCTGAACGGTGGCGACCACATCTGTCGGGCGGGCATCGCCGGGGAGCTCGACCAGCAGTGACTGCGCGAACCGGTCGGCAGCGGGGCGGTCCAGATACCAGGACACGATCGGGGTGCGCGCGATCTCGCCGACGCCACCGCCGGGCAGTTCCTCGAGGGTGACTCGACCCGCATCCTCGGCAACCGCGGCCAAGCCACGAACTGTCCTGTGCTCGAAGATGTCTCGTGCCGTGACGACGACTCCGGCGGCCTTCAAACGGGATGCCAACTGGATGGACATGATCGAGTCGCCGCCGAGTGCGAAGAACGACTCGTCAGTTCCTACCGAGGCTACCCCCAGCACCTCGGCGAAAACTGTCGCGATGGTCTTTTCCAGTTCGGTCACGGCGACCGCCGAATCCTGTGCCTGGGCAACAGGTTCGGGCAACGCGCGCCGGTTCACCTTGCCCGTTGCCGACACAGGCATTTCGTCGAGGACCATGATCACCGCGGGCACCATGTGCTCGGGTAGTGCACCCGAGATCCGGTCGCGGATCGCGGCGGTGTCGATCGTGGCACCGTCGTCGGCGACCAGGTAGGCGGCCAGCATCGGCTGGCCCGCCTGGCCGCGCTTGCTCACCGTGACTGCCGAGGCGACGTTCGGGCAGGCGACCAGCGCCGCGTCGATCTCGCCGAGTTCCACGCGCTGACCACGGATCTTGACCTGGAAGTCGGCGCGGCCCACGTATTCGATGGTGTGTTCGGCGCTCCAGCGCACGAGGTCGCCGGTGCGGTACATCCGGGTGCCGGGGGCGCCGTACGGGTCGGCGACGAACGAGCTCGCGGTGGCTCCGTGGCGGTTGATGTAACCGCGTGCCAACGCTCTGCCTGACACGTACAGCTCGCCTACCACGCCGATGGGAACTGGGCGCATTCGATTGTCGAGGACGACGGCCCGCACCCCCCTGATCGGCGCACCAAGGGTGATCGGGTCGCCTGGCCGCAACTCAGGACTGACGCTCACTGCGACAGTCGCCTCAGTCGGGCCGTAGACATTGTGGAATCGACGTCCCGGCGCCCAGGCTGCCACGAGTTCAGCGGAAACCGCCTCGCCGCCGACCGTGAGCATCTTCAGCGAGTCCAAGCCACCCGGACGAAGGGTTGCCAAAGCGCTCGGCGTCAAGAAGGCATGCGAAACTTGGTGGGTGCGAATGAGTTCGGCCAGCTGCTCACCCGCGAAGGTATCGGCGGGCGAGACAACAAGCGTCGCGCCGGCGGCATAGGCCATCAGAGATTCCATGACGAACGCATCGAACGCCGGCGCGGCCACCTGCAGGACCCGCGAAAATCGGTCTACCTGGTAATGCTGATGCTTCTCAGCCGCGAAAGCTGCCAACCCCGCATGCGTGACCAGCACGCCTTTGGGTTGACCAGTTGAGCCGGACGTGTAGATCAGGTATGCGGCGTCGTCCAGTCGCGGCCGGGTCCCGACGCGACCCATCGGCCCCGCCGACAGTTCAGCCTTCGTTCGGTCGTCGAGGTGAATCCAGTCGACCGAACCGGGCAACTCCGAACTGACCGATTTCAGCGCAACACCGAGCGTCGCCCCGGAATCTTGTGCCATATGTGCGAGCCGATCGGCGGGAAAGCGCAGATCCATCGGCATGAAGGCCGCACCTGTCTTGGCAATTGCCCACAACGCAACGTGGAAGGCCACCGACCGGGGAATGCCCAGGGCGACAACGACTCCGGGCTTTGCCCCGGCGCGGGTCAGCAATACGGCCAAGTGATCGGACCGGCGGTCCAGTTCACCGTAGCTCAGGATTTCATCGTCACCGATAAGCGCGGTCGCCGTCGGATCAGCTGCCGCGACTGCCAGCAACTCCGGCAGCGTTTTCGGCACCACGGCCGCGTCACGCCCGGCAGGCAGGAGCTCCTCGGCCTCCGCGGCGCTGAGCAAGCCGATGTCCGCGATTGTTACGTCCGGCTGTGCTGCGACCGTGGTCAGGATTCGCAGCAGTCGGTCAGCGAATCGGGTCGCTGTGGCACCGGTGAACAGGTCGGTGGCATAGATGATCTCGCCGTCGATACCTGTCGCGTCCGCGCGTTCGGTCAGCGAAACCGTCAAGTCGGTTTTGGCCTGTGCCACCCCGGTATCGAGCATCTCGATCCGGAGATCGTCGAGTTCGAAGCGCGCGGTGTCCGCATTGCGGAAACCGAGCATCACCTGATAGAGCGGCGAGTATGCCGTCGAGCCTGCCCGGTCGAGCACCTCGACGAGTCGCTCGAACGGTACGTCGGCGTGCGCCAATCCCTCCAGGTCGGTGTCACGCACATCGCCGAGGAACTCGCGGAACTGGAGCTGCTGGTCCACGCGTGTGCGCAAGACCGCCGTATTGACGAACATCCCGATCAAGTCGTCGAGTTCGGGGCGGCCACGACCACTGACAGGTGTACCGATCATGATGTCGTCGGAATGGGCGGTACGCGAGAGCAAGATCGCCAGCGCGGCATGGAGAACCATGAACACGGTGACGCCTTCGCGACGCGCTAGCGCACTGACAGCGTCGTACAAATCTGCGTCGACGGTGAAGCTGACGCTGCCGCCGTCCGTCGATAGCACTGCGGGTCGCGGTCGGTCGGTCGGCAGCGCGAGCAGCTCCGGTGCGTCGGCGAGCATCCGTTGCCAGTAGGCAATTTGGCGGCTCGACAATGAAGTCGGGTCGTCCTCGGCCCCGAGCACCGCGCGCTGCCAGACCGCGTAATCGGTGTAACTCACCGGCAGTGGCGGCCACAGAGGTGCCGTGGCGGTTCGACGAGCCCGATATGCGGCGAATACATCTCGAGCCAGGGGTGCCATCGAAGCGCCATCAGCCGCGACGTGGTGCACGACAAGCACGAGCACATGCTCGTCGGCACCGATGCGGTACAGCCGTGCGCGGACCGGAGACTCGGTGGCGATGTCGAAGCCGGACTCGACCAATTCGCGCAGCCGTGCTGCGAGCCGTGCTGGATCGCCAGCCTCGACGAGTTCGACATCCGCAGCACACGCTGTGCTGTCCTGGACAAGCTGATGTGGTTGTCCCCCGACCGCAGGGTAGATCGTGCGCAGGGTTTCGTGCCGCACGACCACGTCGGCCATCGCGGCGCGGAGAGCCTCCACATCGAGATGTCCGGTCAGCCTGGCCGCGAAACCGATGTTGTACGCACCCGATGTCGGGTCGAGCTGATTGAGAATCCAGATCCGTCGCTGTGCAGCGGCCAGCGGAATATCGGTGGGATCGTTGTGGTGTACCAGCGGTACTCCGGCGTACCGGTCGCGTGTGGCGACCCGCTCCGCCAACGCGGCGATGGTCAGTACCTCGAAGATGTCCCGGACGCTGACTCGTACCCGCAGGGCCGCTTCGGCACGGGCCGCGATCTGGGCCGCTGACAGCGAATTCACGCCGATGTCGAACAGATCGGCCGCGACGCTGACGCTGTCCGCACCAACGACCTCGGCCACGATCTTTGCCAGTACTGCCTCCCGATCGTCGCGCGGGGCGACGAAATTCTCGGCATCATCGAACACCGGGATGGGCAGTGCGGCACGATCCAACTTGCCGTTCGCGTTGAGCGGCAACTCGTCGAGTACCACGACCGCGCCGGGAATCAAGTAGGACGGCAACAGGCGAGCGAGCCGGTGGCGGATCTGCGGTCCGTCGAGCACCGCGGGCGCAGCCGGGGTGACGTACGCGGTGATCCGATCTTCGGTGACGATGGCGACAGCACGCGCGACCTTGTCGATCGAATACAGCGCGGCTTCGATGTCGCCGGGTTCGACCCGTTGGCCGCGAAACTTCACCTGGAAGTCGGTGCGACCGACGTATTCCAATGCTCCGGTGCGATTCCACCGGACCAAGTCTCCGGTGCGGTACATCCGTGCCGACGGTGTGAAGGGATTGGCCACGAATCTCTCCGCGGTGAGGTCGGAGCGTGCGATATATCCGCACGCCAGCTGGTCACCGGCCAGGTACAGTTCACCGACGACTCCGCTCGGCACCACACGCAGTCGTGAATTCAACACGTACGCCGCGGAATTCCACTCGGGAACGCCGATCGGCACAGTCGCAGTGCGACTGTTGTCCGCACGTTCGTGGGTTATCGACACAGCCGCTTCCGTCGGGCCGTACAAGTTGTACAGTCGCGCATCCGATATTTCGCGAAACGCCGAGACGGTTTCGGGCCGAAGTTCCTCACCGATAACGAAGACATCGCGCAAGGTAGGCATGGTCGCGGGCTCGGTGACTTCAGCGAACACCGACAACATCGACGGCACGAAATCGGTCACCGTAACACCGTGCGTCTTGATCATTCCGGCGATGTAACTCGGATCCCGATGCCCGGCGTGAGTGGCGACAATGAGCTTGCCACCGCTGCGTAGTGGCAGGAAGTATCCCCACAGCGACACGTCGAATGTCGTGGCAGTCTTCTGAAGGTAGACATCATCGGCGGTCATGGGATATTGCGCCAGCATCCATGTCAACTGGTTGACGATCGCTTCGTGCGACACAGCGACGCCCTTGGGGCGTCCGGTGGATCCCGAAGTGAAGATGACATAGGCCGGATGCTGCGGCAATACCGGACGCAACAGCTCAGCGGCGGTCAACGGCTTGCCCGACAGGTGTCGGAGCGGAACCGAATCAACCACAATCACCGGTGTTCCGGCGCCGACCTCAACCACGTCCGCGGTGCTCATCAATACGCAGACAGGTTTCGCGGTGTCGAGAATATGGGCGATCCGCTCGGCCGGGTGATCGGGATCGATCGGTACATACGCGCCACCAGCAGCGACAATCGCATACATACCGACCACCAGATCCAGCGAGCGGCGCATAGCCAAGCCGACCAGCGATCCCGAGCCGACTCCCTGCTGTACCAACAGCCGGGCCAACCTGTTGACGCGATCGTCGAATTCGAGATAAGTCAACTCTGTGCCCTCGAAGGACACCGCAACCGCATCGGAGTGTCCGTCTACCGCACGCCGGAAACCGTCGAGTAGCAGCTGGGGCTCGATATCATGATCAGTGCCGTTCGAGTGCGCCAGAATTCGGCTGCGGGCGGTTGGACCCAGTAGCTCGATATCACCGGCAGGCAGGCTCGGGTCAGCAGTCACCTGGGAGAGCACTCGCACCAAACGGTCGGCCACAGTGCGCGCAGTGTCCTCGTCGAACAGGTCCATTGCATAGGTCAGTCGCAGGTTCATGCCGGCGATTTCGTTCTGCGGTCCCCGATCCTCGGTGACCATCAACAACAGGTCGCAGATGGCCGCATCCGCGCCGACGTCGATGGTACTGATGGCGAGGTCGGGTAGTTCGAGGCGAGCGGGCGCCATGTTCTGGTAAGCCAGCATCACCTGAAACAGTGGCGAATGCGCGGTCGAGCGAGTTGGATTCAGTACTTCGACCAACTGCTCGAACGGAACGGTGGCGTGGTCGAAAGCTTCGAGGTCGGTGCGTCGGGTCAGTTCGATCAGGTCTGCGAAACGCTGCTCGGGACGCACGCGCGTGCGCAGGACGAGTGTGTTGACGAACATGCCGACTAGCCGGTCGAGCGACCTATCGCCGCGTCCGGCGTAGGGGACGCCGATGGCGATGTCGTCGCTCCCCGACAGTTGGGCGAGCAATACCGCCAACGCGGTGTGCACCACCATGAACGGAGTCGCCCCGCTGCGCTGCGCCAGTGCCACGACTGATTCCGCCACCACGCCAGGCACAGTGGCGTGGATGGTTGCGCCGCGGTGGGACTGTTCGATCGGGCGCGGCCGGTCCGTTGGCAGCGCCAACACATCCGGAATCCCGGCGAGCTGGGAGCGCCAGTACCGGAGGTCGCGACCCACCGGCGAATCCGGCGCGTCCAGTTGCTCACGCTGCCACAGGGCGAAATCAGCGAATTGCACTGGTAGCGGCGAACATTCGGGTCCGGCACCGAACCTGCGGGCGCTGTAGGCCTCGATGATGTCGGCAGCCAAGGGTGCCACCGAGTATCCGTCACAGTTGATGTGGTGCACCGACAGTGCCAGCGCGTGCGAGGTTTCGGTGCGGCGGAACAGCGCCACCCGCAGCGGCGCACCTGTGGAAACGTCGAATCCGGTGCCGAAGAACCGGGTCAGCCGTGGAACCAGGTCCGCTTCGTACACCGGGTGCACGGTGAGATCGCAGCCCGCCATGACCTCCTCGGCGGACAGCACCACTTGACTGGGGGTGCCGTCGTGGGCCGGGTAGGTGGTGCGCAGGATTTCGTGCCGCTCGATGACATCGTGCAGGGCGGCGATCAGCGCCTCGATGTCGAGTTCGCCGTCGAGGCTGATCGACAGGGGCACAACATAACTCGCCGCGTCGGGATCGAGCTGGTTCAGCAACCACATCCGACTCTGCGCAGGCGAGAGCGGGATGCGCTCGGGTCGCCGCCGCGCGACCGGGCCCGCGACGCTGCCGACCGCGCGCAGACGTTCGACCCAGCGGGCGAGTTCGGACACCGTCGGAGCTTCGAAGATCGCGCGCACGGGGATGGTGACGCCCAGTACCTCGCCGATTCGGCTCAGTGCCCGGGTGGCCAGCAGCGAATTGCCGCCGAGGGTGAAGAAGTTGTCGTCGGCGCCGACCCACGGGGTGTGCACCAGGTCGGCGATCACCCCGGCGATGGTTTCCTCGGCGATCCCGCTGGGCGCGCGGTAGTGGGTGGCGGTAAGTGCCAGTGGGGTGGGCAGGGCGCGGTGGTCGATCTTGCCGTTGGCGGTGAGTGGGATCGAGTCGATCCGAATCACTTGGGCGGGAACCATATACGCGGGCAGGCGTTCCAGTAGGAATGCTCGGACCTCGTCAGGGTCGATCGTGTCGGCGCTCACGGCGTAGGCCACCAGCACCTGCTCGTCGGCGATGCCGTGCACTCTGACCACCGTCGCGCCGATGTGGTCGTGCGCGAGCAGTGCGGCTTCGATATCGCCGAGTTCGACGCGCAGGCCCCGGATCTTGATCTGGGAATCGCTGCGGCCGACATAGCGCAACCGGCCCGCCGAGTCCCAGCGAGCCAGGTCGCCGGTGCGGTACAGACGCGCACCCGGTGCCGAGCCGAAGGGGTCTGCGACGAATGCGGCGGCGGTCAGGTCGGGGCGGGCGTGGTAGCCGCGGGCTAGGTGGATGCCACCCAGATACAGCTCGCCCGTGACACCTGCCGGGACGGGTCGCAGCCGTGAATCCAGCACGTGAGCAACGACATTCGCCTCGGGTGTTCCGATCGGGACGGTGGGGCCGTCGAGCTCGCCGATCTCCCAGGCGGTGGCGCTGACCGCGGCTTCGGTGGGGCCGTAGAGGTTGTCGACGCGCGCGTCGCTCACGCCGCGGAACCGGCTCACGGTGGCCGAGTCCAGGGCCTCGCCGATGCACAGCACCTGCCGGACGGTTGCGAGATCGTCGCGGGTCGCGGTGTCGAGGAATGCCGCCAGTAGCGAGGGCACGAAGTCGACCACTGTCACGCTGTGGTCAGCGATCAGCCTGGCCACGGCGGCGGGGTCGGTGTGGTCGTCTCGGCCCGCGACGACCAGTGCGGCACCGCAGGTGGGTGCGGTGAACAGTTCCCACACCGAAAGGTCGAAGGTGACGGGGGTACGCAGTAGCAAGGTGTCATCGGTGCCGATGTCGTAATGCCCAGCGAGCCAGCGCAATTGGTTGACAACGGCTTCGTGGGTGAGTGCGACACCCTTGGGCACGCCAGTCGAGCCGGAGGTGAAGATGACGTAGGCCAGGTCATCCGGCCGCAGTGGCCTGACGCGGTCGGCGTCGGTAACCGGCGCGGTGTCAGCCGTGCCGTTCACAGCAGCGGCATCGGTCCCCGAGGCCGCGATATCACCCGCCCGATCGGTGCCGAGCATGGGCTTGCCCCGACGCGCGCGGAGGTCGGATAGACGCAAGACTGGTGCGTCAGTGGGTATTTCGAGGTCATCGTGGATCAGCACGGCGTCCGGTCGCGCCGTAGCGAGGACCGTGCGAAGGCGGTCGACCGGATGGTCGGGATCCAGCGGCAGGTAGGCAGCACCCGCCGCGTGGATGGCGTACAGCGTGGTGAGCAGGTCGACCGAGCGTCGCATCGACACTGCCACAACACTTCCCGGACCGATGCCGTAACCGATCAGCACCCGCGCCAGGGAATTCACCTCGGCACCGAACGCACCATAAGTGAGCGTGGAACCACTGTCGGCGTCGATGACCGCGGTGAGTTCCGGTGTCGCCGCGACCTGCGCCGCGAACAGGTCCGCGACCGTCGCACCGTCGCCGGGGACTTCGGGCCCGGTTTCGCGCAGCGCCAGCTCGTCGAGTTCGCGCGGACTCACCAGCGGCAGGTCGCCCACGGGCAGGCTCGGGTCGGCGACGACACCGCGCAGGATCGCGACGAACCGTTCGAACATCGGCGCGATGGTTGTCTCGTCGAAAAGATCAGTGGCGTAGCCGAATTCGACCTGCATGTCGCCCGGCGCACCGTCGGCATCGAGCGAGTCGACCAGGGTGAGATGCAGGTCGTACTTGGCGACGCCGGGTTCGACCAGGTCGGCCGCCACCGTGAGCCCGCCCAGGCGCAGGGTCGGGATGTCGATGTTCTGGAACGAGAAACCGACCTGGGTCAGCGGTTCATGCGCGGTACTGCGGGGCGGGTTGAGGACCTCCACCAGCTGTTCGAACGGGATCGCCGCGTTGTCGAAGGCGCCCAGATCGCACTCGCGGGCACGGTCGAGCATCTCGGTGAACGAGGCGCCGGTGTCGACCTGTACGCGCAACACCAGCGTGTTGACGAACATGCCGATCAACGGGTCCAGCGCCGGCTCGCCACGGCCGGCGACCGGGGTGCCGACCGCGATGTCGCCGGTGCCCGACAGGCGCGCCAGCAGGACCGCGAACGCGGCGTGGGCGACCATGAACAGCGTCGTGTCGTGGCGTCGTGCCAGCGCGATCAGGTCGCGGTGCAGGTCGGCGGGGATGGTGGTGGACAGGTTCGCGCCGCGGAACGATTGCACCGCGGGGCGCGGGCGGTCGGTGGGCAGGTCCAGCATCTGGGGCAGGTCGGCCAGCGCCGCGAGCCAGTACCGGATCTGGCTGGCGGTGAGGCTGCTGGGGTCTTCCTGGGTGCCCAGGATCTTGCGTTGCCACAGCGTGTAGTCCGCGTACTGGACCGGCAGCGGCGCCCAGTCGGGTTCCTGGCCGGTCGAGCGGGCCTGGTAAGCCACGGCCAGGTCTGCGGCCAGCGGGGCGAGGGAGGAGCCGTCGATGGCGACGTGGTGGATGGTCAGCACCACCGTCCACTCCTCGGAGGTGGTGCGCAGCAACAGGATTCGTACCGGCACAGTAGCGCTCACATCGAAGCCGATGGCGGTTTCTCGCGCGATGCGGTCCCTCACCTCAGTCTCGGCGACTGTCTCGACGGTGAGTTGGGGAACCGCGTCGTGGTCAGCGGGCAGGATCTGCTGCCATGGCCCGTCGTCGCTGTCGGGGTAGCGGGTGCGCAGGGTTTCGTGCCGGTCGATGACGTCGGCGAGGGCGGTTCGCAGCGCCTCGACATCCAGTGGTCCGGAGATCCGCACGACCACGGGCACGTTGTACACCGCCGCCGCGGTGTCGAACTGGTTGAGGAACCACATGCGGGCCTGCGCGGGCGACAAGGGAATCCGGTCCGGTCGCTGCTGGGGCATCAGGCGCACGTGGGTAACGCCCGGGATGTCTTGCAGTCCAACGGCATCCAGTGTCCGGGCCAGCGCGTCGACGGTCGGGGTCTCGAACAGGGCGCGCACCGCGATATCGGTACCGAACACGTCCGACAGTCGCGAGGCGACCTTGGTCGCGGTCAGTGAGTTGCCGCCCAGATCGAAGAAGTTGTCCAGCGCGCTGACATGGGACGCACCGAGCACGTCGCGATACACACCGGCGACGAGTTGTTCGGTGGGTGTGCGCGGCGCGATGTCAGGGGCGGTCTGCGGGAACACCGGCTCGGGCAGGACGGCACGGTCGAGCTTGCCGCTGGCGGTGAGCGGGAATCGATCAAGCACCATGCAGACATCGGGCACCATGTGCGCGGGCAGCCGGTCACGCGCGGCCGCCCGCACCCGCTCGCCGTCGACGCCCGTGCCGACCAGATAGCCCACGAGACGGTCACTGTCGTGGATCACCACCACGGCGTTGGTCACCGCCGGGTCTTGCGCCAGCACGGCTTCGATCTCGCCGAGTTCGGTGCGCTGGCCACGGATCTTCACCTGATGGTCGGCGCGGCCCAGGTACTGCAAGGTGTTGTCCGAAGTCCATCGGACCAGGTCGCCGGTGCGGTACATGCGAGTGCCCGCACCACAGGGGTCGGCGACGAAACTCGTCGCGGTAGCGGTGGGTCGGCGCAGGTAGCCGCGCGCCAATTGCACACCGCCGATGTAGAGTTCGCCGGTCGCGCCGACCGGGACGGGCCGCATTCTGGCGTCCAGGACCTGCGCGGTGATGCCGCGGATGGGGCCGCCGATGGTGATCGGGCCGTGCGCGAGGATCGGGTCGCTGATGGCGACCATGATGGTGGTCTCGGTGGGTCCGTAGCCGTTGAACAGTCGACGGTCCGGCGCCCAGGTCGCGCCCAGGTCGGCGGTGAGGGCTTCACCACCGGAGACCAGGACCCGCAGGCACTGCAGGCCCTCCGGCGACATCGAACCGAGCACGGTCGGGGTCAGGAAGGCATGCGAAACCTGGTGTTGCCGAATGAGTTCCGCCAGTTCTGTGCCCGCGTACACATCGGGCGGGGACACGACCAGCGCGGCGCCACCGGGGTGGGCGAGCAGGATTTCCAGCATCACCGCGTCGAAGCCCGGACCGGCCGCCTGCAGCACGCGCGCGGTGGGGTCGACGTCGTAGCGGTCCTGCTGTTCGGCGGCGAAGTTCGCCAGCCCCTGGTTGGTGACCTCGACACCCTTGGGCACACCGGTGGTTCCCGACGTGTAGATCACGTACGCCACGTCACCGGGGTGCACAGGCCTGACCCGGTCGGCGTCGGTGATCGGGGCGGGCGAATAGTCGGCGGTGATGCTGCGCGAGACCGGGTCGGCGACCACCAGCAGCGACCACGGACCCTCGGGCGCGGCGCCCTCGACCTCGGCGCTGGTCAACACCACGCGCGGCGCGCTGTCTGCGAGCATGGCGCCGACGCGGTCCCGCGGATTGCGCGGATCGATGAGCACAAGGGCCGCACCGGTCTTCGCGACGGCCCACACGGCCACCACGAAATCGGCCGAGCGCGGCAGGACCATGGCCACCACTTCGCCTGGCCGGGCGCCCTCGTCGAGCAAACGTCGAGCGAAACGGTTCGACGCCGCATCCAGCTCGGCGAAGTCGAGGTGTTCGGTGCCCGAGATGACCGCCGGACCCTCCGGGGAAATCTCGACACCGCGCGCCAGCAGATCCGCCAAGGCGATTCCGGGCACCGCGTCGGCCCCCCGAACCGGTTGCAGTGCAGTATGTTCCGCAACCGACAGCAGCTCGACGTCGCCGACCGGCGTGGACGGGTTCGCCACCATCGCGTCCAGGATGCGGCGCAGACGGGCGGCGAGCTGCTCGATAGTGTCGGGGTCGAACAGGTCGGTGGCGTAGTTGATGCGTAGCGCGACATCGCCGGTGCCCGCCGCGTTGGCGCCGACGGTGACCACCAGGTCCACCTTCGCGGGTTCAGCCCCGGGATCGAGGACTTCCACCGTGAGATCGGGCAGGGTCAGGCGGGGCAGGTCGGTGTTGTCGAAGGCCAGATACACCTGGCACACGGGCGCGTAGGCGGGGGAACGTTGCGGGTCCAGCTCCTCGACCACGCGATCGAACGGCAGGTCACCGTGCGCGAAGGCGTCCAGGTCCACGTCCTTGACGCGTTCGAGGAAGGCGGTGAACGACTCGTCGCCGCGCACCGGGGTGCGCAGGGCCACGGTGTTGACGAACATTCCCACCAGGGGCGCCAAATCCTGTTCGCCACGGCCGGCCAGCGGCGCGCCGATGACGATGTCGGTAGTGCCCGACAGGCGGGCCAGCAGGACGGCGAGGGCAGCGTGCACGACCATGAACGGGGTGACGTCCGCGGCGCGGGCCAGGCGTTCGATGTCGGCGTAGGTCTGTGCGGGGAGCTGGGTCGCCATGACCGCTCCCTGCATGGAACTGCGCGCGGGGCGCGGGCGATCGGTGGGCAGTTCCAGCACGGCGGGGATGTCGGTCAATTGTGCTGTCCAGTAGGTCAATTGGTCGGCCGCGAGTGAGTGCACGTCGGTTTCGTCGCCGAGCAGCTGACGGTGCCAGTCGGCGTAGTCGGCGTACTGCACCCGCAGCGGTGGCTGATCGGGTGCGGTTTGCTGTGATCGTGCCGCGTAGGCGGTGGCGAAGTCGACGGCCAGTGGCGCCAAAGAGGTACCGTCACAGCAGATGTGGTGCAGCACCAACACCAGCACGTGATTGTCGGGGGCCGTGGTGAGCAACGCGGCGCGTAGGGGCGGGCGAGCACAGACGTCGAAGCCTTCGGCGGACAGTTCGTGAATTCGGTCCGCGAGCTTGTCCTGCTCGACTTGTTCTGGGGTGCAATCGAACTCGTTCAGCGCGGTCTCCGCGGACATGATTTCCTGCGTGCCCTCGCCGTCGCGGGCGGGGTAGCGGGTGCGCAGCGCCTCGTGGCGTTCGAGGACATCACCCAGTGCCGCACGCAACGCGCCGGGGTCCAGTCGACCGGTCAGGCTCAGGACCAGCGGGATGTTGTAGGCGGCGGACGTGGGGTCGACACGGTTGATCAACCACATGCGATGCTGCGCGGGCGCCAGCGGCAACAGCCCGTCGCGGGCGATCGGTGCCAGTACTGGACGCACCCGGCGACGCGCCCGTCCGACGCACTCGGCGAACCCGGCCACGGACGGGTTGGCGAACAGATCACGCACCGACAGTTCGCATTCGGTGGCATCGGCGACGCGAACGACCGCACTGGCAGCGGTGAGCGAGTTGCCACCGACTTCGAAGAAGCTGTCGAACGCGCCGACCCGCTCCACACCCAGTACTTCGGCGAACACTTCCGCGACAGTTCGCTCGAGCTCGGTCCGTGGCGCTACCTGGTCCGAGATCGCCACCGACACCGGGGCAGGCAACGCGCGCAGGTCGAGCTTGCCGTTCACGGTCAACGGCAGTTCATCCATGATCACCACGGCATTCGGGACCATGTACGCAGGAAGGACTGAGCTAGCCTGTGCGACAACGGCTTCGACATCGCAAGCCGCGCCCTCGGGGACCACGTAGCCCACCAATCGCGCCGCGGCGGTATCGGCCCCGTGCACCACCACCGCCGCCGCGGCGACCGTGGGGTGGGTCAACAGCGCGGTGCGCACCTCGTCCAGTTCGATTCGGAATCCACGCAACTGCACCTGTTGGTCCGCACGACCGCGGTATTCGAGTTCGCCGTCGTGATTTCGGCGAACCACGTCACCGCTGCGATACATCCGCGCGCCGGTTTCACTCCACGGGTCGGCGACAAAACGCGCCGAGCTCAGAGCAGGTTGCCGCAGGTACCCCCGCGCCAATTGCGTTCCCGCGACATAGAGTTCGCCCCAGGCGCCGACCGGTGCAGGTCGCAGCCGCCGATCCAGAACGTAGGTGTTCAGACCGGGAAACGGCGTTCCGATCACGCTAGGTGCACCGGGTACCGCCATATCAGCGCGCAGAGCACTGCTGGTGACGAACACCGTGGTTTCAGTGATGCCGTAGACGTTCACCAGGAGTGGACCGGAGGGGTTGACCGAGTACCACGGCGACAGCGCCGCCGGATCGAGCCCCTCGCCGGCGAGTACGACCAACCGCAACGACAACGCCCCGTCACGCGCACCACACGCGAGATATCGCCGCTGAGCTGACGCGAACTGGTAGAAGGCAGAGGGGGTCTGACTGAACACAGTCACGCCCTCCCGTGCGGCCACCTGTACCAGCTCGTCGGGCGCACGCGCGGTCATCGCGTCGACTACGACGATGCGGCCACCGGTAACAAGCGGACCGAAAACCTCCCAGATCGTGTAGTCGAAGGCCACCGAGTGCAGCCAGGTCCACACATCGCCCACCTGAACGTTCAGCGGCCCACAACTGTTGACCAGATACGCCACCACCGAGCGGTGGCTGATCACGACTCCCTTTGGCCGACCGGTCGAACCGGAGGTAAAGATGACATACGCGGCGTCGTCCACCCGAAGTGACGCGCGGCGTTCGTCATCGCCGATTGGGTCAGCGTGTCCGTCGAGATAGTCACCAGGTTCGAGAACCAACATCTTGTCTGCGCACCCTGGCACCATCGAGCAGGAACGCGAATCTACGATTACAACGGCCGGGTCGGCTTGGCCGACAACGTAAGCCAGTCGATCGGCGGGGTGCGTGATATCGAGCGGTAGGAACGCCGCACCAGATTTCAGCACGGCGAGCATCGCGACGATCAGCTCAGAACCGCGCGGCAGCGCGATGGCGACCACAGAGCCCCGAGCCGCGCCCAGCTCAATCAACCGACGTGCGAAGCGGTTCGAGCACTCATCTAGCTCCCGGTATGTCATCGTCACACCATCGGAGGTCACGGCACCCGCCACAGGTGTCGAATCAACCTGCCTCACCAGCAAATCCACGAGCGACCCACTCGATGCGACACCCTCGACAGAGGATTCATCGATAATGCGCCGCTCGTCAACGGGCGCCATCAGCGCCACATCCACCACCCGTTCGTCGGGATCGGCCGCGACGAAGCGGTGCAGGAAGTCGATGAAACCGTCGGCGTGCGCGTCGATATCACGCCTACTGTAGAGACTTTCGTTGCCGTGCAGCTCGATCAGAAGTGGGGTGTCCGGACCTGTTCGATACAAGTTGACCTGCAGGTCTTCCAGGGCACCCGACGTGAGCGCGTGGTAGCTGCCGACAGCGTCGCCGAAACGGATCTCAGAGTCGAAAAACAGGATGTTGAGAACTGGCCCGAAGGCGATAGCGGAGGCATCGATCGCGTCGGACTCACGCCGCAAGTCCTCGAAGCGGTAGCGCTGGTGCCGCAGCGCGGATACCAGCTCGGTGATCGACGTCCGCACAAGCTGTGCGACGGTTGTGTCTTCTGTGACCCCTAAGCGGATCGGCACCACATTGGCCAGCATCGCGGCGGCATTGCGCAGCTTTGCCGTAACGCGGGCGCTCATCGGGACCGACAACGTCACCTCGTCGGCACCGGTCATCCGCGTGAAGAACGCCGCGAACGCCGCGACTACTACCTGCGCGGCCGAGGCGTCGAGTTCTGCCGAGCGTCGATCGAGTAGCGAGCACAGACCAGCCGGCACCTCGCGCGCCGCAACCTCATCCACGGTGCCCGCCCGGGCCACCCGTCCGGACAGACCGACGGGCCCTGGCAGTCCTTCGACTTTGTCCAGCCAGTACTGCCTGTCCGTCTCGAACCGCGAGCTCTCCCGGTATTTCTGCTCGTCCGCAGCGATATCGATCAGGCGCGCAGCCACCAGCCGAGCGGGCCCGCGATTCTCTGTGAGGGCGTTGTAGTGCTCAGCGACCCTGCTCACCACATTGAACGCGCCGTAACCGTCGATCACGAGGTGGTGGGCACGGGCGTACCACAGGTGCCGGTTTTCGCCGATCCTGATCAGTCGCGTGACCGCTAGTTGATGCTGGGTGATGTCGAGTGGCCGGGTGTAGTCACAGCGCATCCATTCGAGCGCGGCGGCCATCGGATCGCGGTCCGTGCTGAGGTCGAGCACCAACTCGTTGAAAGTGATGCTGCGATCGACCAGTTGATACGGGCGGCCGTCGACCTCGACGATGCGCACCATCATCGACTCGGTCTCCTCAGCCGCCTCGTGCACCGCCCGGTTGAACACCGCGACGTCGATCGGACCCTCGATCTCGACGTACTGCGCGATATTGGTCGCCGGACCACTGTGCGCACTATCCGCGAACCACATGCCGTATTGCGCGGACGAAAGCGGGATCAGATCCCGATTTCCGGCACAGCTTTCGACAGACTCCATGATTACCCGACCCCTCGCATGACTGACGACCTCACACGAACTCCGAGTACGGAGTCACGTGTACTTCCCTACTAGCGTGTCGCGCGTGCACTACTGCCGTACAGGCATACGTTTTCCCCTTGTAGTTTCGCCGAGCCGACGTCCCGCGCGGCGTGGTACCCAACGGTCTCTGCTGCTAAACACCCCACCGACATTAGCCTGACAGCAAACAGCTGGCATACGAATTACAGGGAACGCACTAGTAACAATTCCTGGCGCGTCCACCACAAATTCAGACATTCCGCGCGAAACTACTATTTCGCGGATAGTCCTGCTCAGCAGCTCAGAGCGTTGACCGGTCACCGACGAAGACCCTGTACACACCCGGATCCCAACCAGATACGCGGGAAGAAATCTCAGACGATCCCCCGCAAAACAGGCCATTTTCTGGCAACCCCTGCCGAAACTGATCGATTGACCGAATCGGAGAATTCTCCATCACGTCACCAGGTGGCATCGCACGAAATCACCGGAGCGGGGCGACACATGGCTGAAGAGCCACACATCCAGATCTCGCGCGTGTCGCCCGGTCATATTGCCGAATCAACTCCCGCCAATACTAGGGGCTTGACTTATTCGCGGGTTCCAACTTCTCGAGACAACAAACTGGACATTCGCGGGGCGCGAAACAACTGAACAAATAGTTTGTTACACGCGAACAATACGGGCCCAAAGAATTCACCTTCAGCAACCCTGTCGCGACCCAACCGTCACCTGGCCCGCCCGAACGACAACGGGCCCCGCCGAACAGTTCGGCGAGGCCCGCTCTCGGGTGTCGATCAGTCTTCGTACGAGTCCATCGGCGGGCACGAGCAGACCAGGTTCCGGTCACCGAACGCACCGTCGATGCGCCGCACCGACGGCCACACCTTCGGGCGCGCGTGACCGATGCCGCGCGGGTACACGGCGGTCTCACGGCTGTACGGGTGGTCCCATTCGCGCACCAGGCTGGCCGCGGTGTGCGGGGCACCTCGCAGCGGGTTGTCGGTCACCAGCCAGACACCGGCGGCGACCTGGTCGATCTCGCCGCGGATGGCGATCATGGCCGCGATGAACTCGTCGATCTCCTCGAGGTTCTCGCTCTCGGTGGGCTCCACCATCAGGGTGCCCGCCACCGGGAAGCTCATGGTCGGGGCGTGGAAACCGTAGTCGGCCAAGCGCTTTGCCACATCGTCGACGGTGACACCGGTCTGCTTGGTGATCTCGCGCAGGTCCAGGATGCACTCGTGCGCGACCATGCCGTTCTCGCCGGTGTACAGCACCGGGAAGTAGGCGTCGAGGCGGCGGGCGATGTAGTTGGCCGACGCGATCGCGGTCAGGGTCGCCGCGCGCAGGCCCTCCGCGCCCATCATCCGGATGTAGGCCCAGGTGATCGGCAGGATCGACGCGGAACCGTAGTTGGCCGCGGACACCGCGTGCGAACCGGCTTCGAGGGGGTCGCCGGGCAGGTACTGCGCCAGGTGCGCACCGACCGCGACCGGGCCGACGCCCGGACCGCCGCCGCCGTGCGGGATGCAGAAGGTCTTGTGCAGGTTCAGGTGGCTCACATCGCCGCCGAACCGACCCGGACGGGCAAGGCCGACAAGGGCATTGAGGTTCGCACCGTCGACGTACACCTGACCGCCCGCGTCGTGCACGAGCGCGCACAGTTCGGCGACCTCGTGTTCGTAGACGCCGTGGGTGGACGGGTAGGTGATCATGATGCAGGCCAGCCGGTCTGCGTGGTCGGCGATCTTGGCGCGCAGGTCGTCGAGGTCGACGTCACCGTTGGCCCGGCACTTCACCACCTCCACGCGCATGCCGACCATGGCCGCCGAGGCCGCGTTGGTGCCGTGCGCGCTGGACGGGATCAGGCAGGTGTCGCGGTGGTCGTCGCCGCGATCGAGGTGGTAGCGGCGGATCGCGAGCAGGCCCGCGTATTCGCCCTGGCTACCGGCGTTGGGCTGCAGGCTCACCGCGTCGTAGCCGGTGATCTCGGCCAGCCACTGCTCGAGGTCGGTGATGAGCTTGCGGATGCCGGGGGTGTCTTCCAGCGGCGCGAAGGGGTGCAGGCGGGCGAAACCGGGCCAGGTGATGGGTTCCATCTCGGCGGTCGCGTTGAGCTTCATCGTGCAGGAACCGAGCGGAATCATGCTGCGGTCCAACGCGATATCTTTGTCCGACAGCGCGCGCAGGTAGCGCAGCATCGCAGTCTCGGTGTGGTGGCGGGTGAAGGCCGGGTGGGTCAGGTAGTCCGAGGTGCGGGTCTCGATCGCGACCGGTTCGGTGCTGCCGCCCTGCTCGGGAGTCTGTGTGGTGCCGAAGGATTCGAGCACCGCGGCCACGTGCGCGTCGGTGGTGGCTTCGTCGCAGGCGATCGCGACGTGGTCGGCGTCGACCAGGCGCAGGTTGATGCCCTTCGACTTCGCCTTGGCGACAACGGCTTCCGCACCACCGGGCACCTGTGCGAGCACGGTGTCGAAGAAGGCGCCGTGCACGGCCGCCCCGCCGAGACCGGTAGCCACGGCGACAGCGTGGGCGTGCACTCGACGCGCGATGGCGCGCAGGCCGTTGGCCCCGTGGTAGCTGGCGTACATGGCGGCCACGATGGCCAGCAGCACCTGGGCGGTGCAGATGTTGGAGGTGGCCTTCTCGCGGCGGATGTGCTGCTCGCGGGTCTGCAGGGCGAGGCGGTAGGCCAGGTCACCGTCGGCGTCCACGGACACACCGACCAGGCGGCCGGGGAGCTGACGGGCGAAGGCGGTGCGCACGGCGAGGTAGCCGGCGTGCGGTCCACCGAAGCCCATCGGCACACCGAAGCGCTGGGTAGTGCCGAAGCACACGTCCGCGCCCTGCTCGCCGGGGGCGGTGATCAGGGTCATCGCGAGGAGGTCCGCACCGGCGGCGACCAGCGCGCCACGCTCGTGCGCGGCGGCGAACACCGGGGTCCAGTCGACGATGCGACCCGACGCACCGGGGGTCTGCACGATCACGCCGAAGAAGTCACCCTCGGGCAGCTGCCCGGTGGACAGGTCGGCTTCGACGATCTCGATACCGAGGGGTTCGGCCCTGGTGCCGATGATGGTCTTGGTCTGCGGGAACAGGTCGGCGTCCAGCAGCAGCCGGTTCGACTTGGACTTGCCGGCGCGGCGCAGCAACGTCATCGCCTCGGCGGCGGCGGTGGCCTCGTCGAGCATGGAGGCATTGGCCACGTCCATGCCGGTCAGGTCCGACACCATGGTCTGGAAGTTGAGCAGCGCTTCGAGGCGGCCCTGGCTGATCTCGGGCTGGTACGGGGTGTAGGCGGTGTACCAGGCGGGGTTCTCGAGCAGGTTGCGCACCAGCACCGGCGGGGTGAGGGTGTCGTAGTAGCCGAGGCCGATCATCGAGGTGGCCACGGTGTTGGCCGATGCGAGCGCGGCCAGTTCGTCGAGTACCTCGTGCTCGGAGGCGGGGGCGGGCAGCGCACCGAGGCCGGACTCGTCCAGGATCGTGGCGGGCAGCGCCGTGGTCGCCAACGCGTCGATGGACTCGACGCCGATGGTCGCGAGGATCCGGGCGAGTTCGTCGGAATCGGGTCCGATGTGGCGGTCGGCAAACGAACGGGTCACGGCAGCAGCTCCAGGTCGGGCGGGTCGACCGTAGGGTCGACGGATACCAGCCCTCCCCCTCTGTCTGTGCGCCTGAGAGATTCGGTAGCCGACCACAAAGACCGGTGTCCCTTTCCCCGTGGGCGGGCAGCCGGATGCCACCGCTTTCCAGAGGCGTCGAATCACCGTGCGGTCCCTGTTGCCTGAGAGATTGACGGGGAGGTGCTGCTCCTTCGGCGCCCGGATTCTCACGAATCAAGGACTCTCCCGCACGGCGGCGACGCCCGCCCAGTCTAGTGGCATTTGCGCCACGCCGAGAATTCGGGCCGGATTCCGGCGCGCAGAAGAGGCCGGCATCGGGCGGCGCGGCTCATCAGTGCGCCTGACCGTCTCCCGATGGCGCGAACGGGCTCACTGAATCATCATGGAGGACAACCGCATTCCGCGAGGGAGTGCCCGCAGTACAGCTGTCCCGCAGAAACGGAGAAATCGGTGTTCGCCGCCTACCTCACGGTCACCATCCTCGGCGCGGTCTTCAACGGCGCCGCCGCCGTCACCTACCTGATCGGCCACGAATACCCCAAGACCCAGGCGGATATGAAGGGTGTGCCCCGCAAGTGGGTGCCGGTGCTCGGCCTCCTGCTGGCAGCGGGCACCGTCGGCCTGCTGGCCGGACTGGCCGTGCCGCTGCTGGGAACCCTCGCTGCCGTGGGCCTGGTGCTGTACTTCATCGGCGCGATCATCGCCCACCTGCGAGTGGGCTCCCGCAATGTCGTCGGCGGGATCGTGTTCCTCGCTACCGCGGTGGCCGCCTTGACGCTCGGCCTGCTCTATCACGGCGCCTGGTAGCCCCGCGGCACGAGGCGAACTAACCGGTCTTGCGGTTCTCCCGCACCTTGCGGCGGAAGGACAGCT
Organism: Nocardia sp. NPDC058666; assembly: GCF_042714895.1. Taxonomy (NCBI): domain Bacteria; kingdom Bacillati; phylum Actinomycetota; class Actinomycetes; order Mycobacteriales; family Nocardiaceae; genus Nocardia; species Nocardia sp. NPDC058666. The sequence goes on along the minus strand of NZ_JBHXRY010000003.1, from coordinate 229,698 downwards.
CGTCTTCGGGTCGGTCGGTGATCGCGGTGGCGCGTTCGGCCGGGAAGGCGGCGATCGCGCCGGTCAGCTCACGCATGGCACCGCCGACGGCGATGCCGAATACGCCCTGGCCGCCCTGCAGTAAATCGACGACTTCCTCGGGTGACGTGCACTCGTACACCGAGGTGCCGTCGGAGAACAGGGTGATCCCGGCCAGATCGCCCACGCCACGACTGCGCAGGTGATCGACGGCGATCCGAATGTTCTGTAAAGAGATGCCCGCGTCCAGCAGCCGCTTCACGATCTTCAGGACCAAGATGTCCTTGAACGAGTACAGCCGCTGACTGCCCGAACCCGCGGCGCCCCGTATGGACGGCACGACCAGCCCGGTGCGGGCCCAGTAATCCAGTTGCCGGTAGGTGATGCCCGCGACCTGACAGGCGCTGGGCACCCGGTAGCCGACCAGATCGTCCGGAACCGAATCGTCCGGGAACAAGCCAGGCTGTACGACATCCTGCGTCTGTTCTTCCACTGACCGCTCCTTCTGCCGACGTTCTCGGGTCGCCAGTCACGATGGATGTTGCCCGACTTTCGAGGTTACTCCTGCCATTGTCCGACCTGCGGTGTTGTCTGACCAAGCACCTGGACCAGCGATTCCCTCGACCTCTACTTCAGGTTTACCAATTCGTGATCAGCTGTCGGTGGCCTTGAAATCGTCAGGCGAGACCGACTCGAGGAACTCCTTGAACTTCTCGACCTCGTCCTCACGTTCGTCGGGCATGACCAGTCCCGCTTCCGCCAACACCGGCTCCTCGGCGTAGATCGGGCACCCCACGCGCAGCGCGATCGCCACCGAATCCGAGGGGCGCGCGGAGACCCGCAGGTCGCCGTCGAAGACCAGATCGGCGTAGAAGGTGCCCTCCTGCAGATCCACGATCCGCACTTCCTTGAGGGTGTGGCCCAGGTCGGTGATGAGGATCTTGATCAGATCGTGAGTCAACGGCCGGATCGGGGTTACCCCCTCCTGCTCGAGCACGATCGCGGTCGCCTCGGCCTGCCCGATCCAGATCGGCAGATACCGCTCCCCTGACGCTTCTCGCAGCAGCAGCACGGGCTGGTTCTGTGGCTGCTCGACACGGATGCCGATGACGCGCATCTCACTCATGAAGTGTCCTGCCTCCCATACTCGCCGCCGGCCGGCACGACAGCTGCACAGCTGGCCGTATCAACGAGTCTAGGCGAATTCTGGGGTGTGTATCGGAGTCGTTCGAGCCGAAATCGGTGTGTGGCCGGGGCGATACCTGATCACCGTGCCGGGTGTGTCAGCCGCCGAGGGCCGCGCGCACGGCGGCCTTCACCAGTGCGGCGTGCAGGTTCAGTGAGATCGCGGCGAGCTCGCGCACGGTTTCCTCGGCGCGGGCGCGCGCGTCGGCGTCGCGACTCTTCGCGATCGGCGCGGCGATCTGCGCGATGAGCGCGGCCTCACGGTCGGCGGCGAGTTTGAACGCGCGCAGATGCCGTGCCTCCAAACCGAATTCGGCCATCGCCTTGGCCGCGTTGGCCAGGGTCACCGCATCGGATTCGAAGAACCCGCCCGCACCGGGCACGATCAGTCCCGCGTGCAGGAGATCGTCGAGGAAGCGGTCGTCGATGTCGGCCTTGGCCAGCAGATCCGCTCGGGTGAGCCGCACGCCGATGTCCACGCGCAGTTCTTCCGGGGTGATCTCGCCGGGAACGACACCGAGGCGTCGCGGCGGGGTATGGCTTTCGCCGTGGACACCCACGGAACCGGACACAGCGTGCCCGGCTTCCGCGGTGCCGTGGTGGGAGTGTGCGCGGGCGCGCGCTTCACGCACGCCCAACGTCGCCGCACCACTGTCGATCGCTTCCAACTGCTCCTTGATCACCTTCAACGGCAGGTACTGATCGCGTTGCGCGGTCAGCACGAAACGCAGCCGTTCATAGTCGGAGCCCGAGAACCGCCGGTATCCCGACGGTGTGCGCTCCGGCCGGATCAGGCCCTCGGATTCGAGGAACCGGATCTTGGAGATGGTGATGTCAGGAAAATCTGGTCGCAGCAGGTCGAGTACGGAGCCGATCGACATTCCTCCGCGCGCCCACTGCGCCGCCCCTGTCACAGCACTGTGCCCTTCGCGAACCTCGCGGACACCAGTACCGTAGGGGTCATCGCGACCCCGCGCCCGACGCCGATTCGTTGGCCTGCGCGCGCGGACCGGTCAGGAAGACCAGTCGGAACTTGCCGATCTGGACCTCGTCGCCGTTCTGCAGTTCCGACGAATCCACCGGTTCCCGGTTGACGTAGGTGCCGTTGAGGCTGCCCACATCCACCACCTGGAACGAGTCATCGTCCTGACGGAACTCGGCATGCCGACGGCTGACGGTGACATCGTCGAGAAAGATGTCACTGTCGGGATGGCGGCCTGCCGAGGTGGTCGGCTGATCCAGCAGGAAACGCGAGCCCGCGTTCGGGCCACGCTTGACCACTAGGAGGGCCGCGCCGGCAGGCAGGCCCTCGACGCCCTGAACCGGCTGTTCGCCGGCCGGCTCTGCGGAGCGCGACGCGTCGACCTCGTTGAGGAAGTCCGCGCGGAAGACCGATGTCGTCTCGGCCGCGGTTTCCCCGTAACCCGGGTCCCTGTTCTCGCTCACCGTTTCTCTCCTCCTCGAACCTGATTATCCATGCAAACAGGTGCTGTATTCGGCGACACGACCGGCGCGATCACATCGCCAGGAAAGATCCCGGCGTCGATTCCCCGACGTATCCGCTTGGCTTTGACCGTACCCTGCCGGGGCGTGCCCGTGCAGGGAGAACTGTGAAGGCTGCGTCAGCCCCCGATAACTCCTTGGTAACCCGCCGCATCCAGCAGTTCACTCAGCAGCGCGTCCAGGGTGGCCTCGTCGTCGAACGAGAGCTCGAACAGCCAGCCCGCATCGTACGGATCGGTGTTCAGTGTTTCCGGTGCCTGCACCAGATCCTCGTTCACCGCAACGACTTTGCCGCTCAGGGGTGCGTAGATGTCGGACACGCTCTTGGTCGACTCGACCTCGGCGATGCTGTCGCCGACGGTCACGTCGTTGTCGACGTCGGGCAGTTGGACGAACACGACGTCACCCAGCTGTGACTGGGCGTAATCGGTGATGCCGACACGGACCGCCGTGGGGCTGGTCCGCCGCACCCATTCGTGCTCTTCGGTGTAGCGCAGTTCCTCAGGGGTCCGGGTCACTGGACGTCCTTTCCTCGTCGACGTTGCGCGTAACAGTATCGACTAGCTCCCGCGGTGCGGCACAGGCGGTGTCGATCGCGCCACCGCGACAGCCAGCCCCGCGTAGAGCACCCCGGTCCACACATACAGCGCTGTACCCCAGATCAGCAGCGCCCAACCGAACGCCCAGCCGAAACCCGCGCCCGCCCAGTCCATCTCCCCGGTCAGCAGCCACGGCAGCGCCGACATCAGCGCGAAGGTGGCGGCTTTGCCCAGGTAGATCACTTCCGGCGCGGGCAGTTCGCGGCGCTTGTAGACCGAAAGGCACGCGGTCAGTACCAGGTCGCGAGCGATCAAGATCACTGCCAGCCACCACGGAATCAGCCCGCGGGCCACGAACGCCACCAGGGTGGTGACCAGATACACCCGGTCGACGAACGGGTCCAGCAGCGCACCCAGCCGGGTGGACTGGTCGAGCAATCGGGCGAGTTTGCCGTCGAGGAAGTCGGTGAAACCGATGGCGATCATCATGATGAACGCCCAGCCGTCGGCATGCCGGACCACCATCAGCCACAGGAAGACCGGGATGGCGAACAGGCGCAGGATGCTCAAGACGTTGGGCACGGTCAGGATGCGGTCGCTGAACACACCACCGGTGTCGGTGTCGTGCGTGCTCGGCCGTCCCGATTCGGTTGCCACGCCCATGCTTACCGCAGCCACCCCCGCTCGCGCCATCCGGCCACGCCGAAACGCCGTGGATCCGCTGCGGTGTACCGCGTGGCGCCGCCGCCCGCGCGCGGACCCGGTAACCTGGGCAGTCGTGTCCGACAGTGGTATTGATCTGCGCTCCTACGTTTCCGCCGAGGACGCCCGCGCACGCGGCCGCGCCGCCAAGGCGAAGGTTCCCGTCACCGAGCGCGACCGCGCGGCGGAAAGTCCCGATCGACCGTCGGTGCGCGAATTCATCGACACCAGCAACCGTGGCCGCATCGAACGTCTGATCCCGTTGCGGATCGGCCGGATGATCGCCTCGCCGTTCACCTTCTTCCGCGGTGCCGCCGGGCTGATGGCCGCCGACCTGGCCGCGGGGCCCGACAGCGGTCTGACCGCCCAGATCTGCGGTGACGCGCACGCGGCCAACTTCGGCCTCTACGGCACCCAACGTGGCGAGATCGTCATGGACATCAACGATTTCGACGAGACCGTGCTCGGCCCGTGGGAGTGGGATCTGGAACGCCTGGCGGCGAGTTTGGTGCTGGCCGGGCGCGAGAGCGGCGCCGACGAGGACGACTGTTTGCGGGCCGCGCGCGATGCCGCCCGCTCCTACCGCAACACCGTGGCCGAACTGGCCCAGATGCCGTTCATGCAGTCGTGGACGGCCCTGCCCGACGAGTCGATCCTGACCAGTGCCAAGGCCGAGGATCTCCTGGACAACTTCAAGAAGGCCGCGAAGAAGGCTCGCAAGAACACCAGCGCCAAGGTGGTGGCGAAGTGGACGCAAGCCATCGACGACCACGAGACCGATATCCGCAAGCACCGTTTCGTCAGCGACCCGCCGGTGCTGACCGCGGTCGACGAGCAGGTCTGCAACGCGGTCATCGACGGACTGCAGCAGTACGCGGGCACCATTCGCGAATCCCGGCGCAACCTGTTGGACCGGTTCGCCGTGTCCGATGTCGCCTTTCGCATCGTGGGCACCGGCAGTGTCGGGCTGCACAGTTATGTGGCGCTGCTACACGGCAACGAGGGTGAAGCGGTGGTGCTGCAGGTGAAGGAGGCGCGCCCGTCTTCGCTCACGCCGTTCCTGCCGCCGACCACACCTCGGCACGAGGGCGAGCGGATCGTGGTCGGCGCGCGGACCGTGCAGTCCGAAACCGACATTCTGCTGGGCTGGACCACCATCGAACTCGACGAATCGACGCCGTTCATCGTGCGCCAGTTCCGCAATCTCAAGGGCAGTATCGACCCCGCGACCCTGTCGGCCGACGACCTCGACGATTACGGCCGCCTGGCGGGCGCACTGCTGGCCCGCGCGCACGCCCGCTCGCTGGACCCGCGCGCGCTGGCGGGTTACCTGGAAACCGACGATGACGACGACGACCGGTTCGAGGAGTCAGTGGCCCGTTTCGCGGTGCGGTACGCCGACCGCACCGAGGCCGACCACGCCGAGCTGGTCGCCGCGGTGGAGGCGGGCACGTTCGCCGCCGAACAGGATTGATCCAGCTACGATGTACGCCAACGGTTCTCGGCTCGATTTCGCCACGCCGGCGCGAACGACCAACGAAGGGCGGTCTCCATGCTCGTGCGCGTGCAGAACCCGGCTGGCAGCGATGCCGAGTCGGCGCTGATCGACTGGATGCGCACCTGGAAGGACCTGTCCAGCCCGCGCGGCGTGGCCACGATCAACTGCAGCCTGTTCCATGCCGACAAGCTGCACCAGTTCGACGCGGTGGTCTGGACTCCGACCAGCTGCGTGGTGATCGAGGCCGAGACGTTCACCGCACCCCAGGACGGCGTGCTGGAGATCCCGCTCAACGGCCCGTGGATGGTCTCCGGTGAGCTGGCGCAGTTCGCGGGCGCGGAGAAGTCGACGCCGCTGGAACGCTCGCGCGACCACACCTTCGCCCTGCAGGACTATCTCGCCGCGCGCGGTCTTGGCCAGCGCGCGGTGCACGGTCTCGGCCTGATCGTGCCGATGCCCGGCGCGCAGATCGACGTGCATCAGGGGTGGAGCGACCCGAGTTTCGATGTGATCGTCACCGACGACCCGCACCGCCTCGAAGAGTATTTCGAGTTCCTGGCCGCCAAGGAACACAACCTGTGGACGGCCAACGACATCGCCATCGCGTTCCGCGGCCTCGGCATCCTGCCGTACCTGCCCGCACCGCAGGACCTGCTCAACGAGGGATTCCTGGGCCCGATCGATGTGACGCTGTGGCACGGCGGTCCCACCCAGGCGGCAGCGGAGCAGTACGCCGACGAACAGGCCGAGCTCGAGCAGCAAGCGCAGTCGCGGGGGTTGGTCGCGCCCTGGTACAGCCCGTGGAAGCTGTATCCGCGCGTCGGCGGCGATCTCGATTTCGGGGCCGCGTTCCTGCGAATCACCCTCGCCCTGGGCATGATCGTGGCCATCGTGTGGGTGCTGTGGTTCGTGGTCACGGCGGTGCTCACCTACGGTCCCGCCTGACCCGGCGGCTATCGTCGCGGGCGTGAATGTCCGCAGCGCCACCGTCGCCCGAGTGACCGCGATCGGTGCCGGTGCCGCCGTCACCGCGGCGATTCCGCTGACGTTTTCCGCGGGTGGCGGTGCGAGCGGGCTGGATTCCGCGGTCCCCGACGTCTCCCCCGGTCTGGCCCCACTGTTGGTGATCCCGAGTAACGCGCCGGTGGTCGCTGCGCTGTTGCTGGTTGCGTGCGCCTGGTTCGTGCTGCGTCGTCAGTGGTGGCAGGCGGTGACGATGCTGGTGGTGCCCGAAGTCGCGTTGGCGGTCAACACCTGGTTGTTGAAACCGTTGTGGGACCGGCAATTTCACGACTTCCTCGCCTACCCCAGCGGGCACACAGTCCATATGGTCGCTGTGGCAACGACTTTCGCGTGTCTGGTCACCGATCGACTGACGCGCGTCGTGGTCGCGGTGCTGACCGTGCTCGCACTGATCGTGATCACCCCCGGCATGGCCGCATTGGGGTACCACCGCCCCACCGATGTCCTCGGCGGGGCGGCAGCGGCCGTGGCCATGTCGATCACCCTGTGCTGGATCTCCGACGCCCTACGGGGTGGCCGAGAGCAGGGCGCCTGACCTAGCGGCGATCGAAAACGCTGGCATCGTGCAACATTTCGGCGCGCAGCATCGACTCCGGCACACCCATCGCCTCCACCAGCGTCAGCGCATCGGGACGCAACCGGTCGACCAATTCGTTCACCCCGCGCCGCACCGACTTGGCCCGTTCCACCGACATGAACCGGTGCATGATGTACCAGGCCAGGTTCTCCTCCAGCGACGCGTACACGTAGAGGTCGCAGACGGTTTCGGCCAGTGCCTTGGCGTCGGGGTCCTCGATGGCGGCGATCCCGTCGACGAATTCCTCGAGCACGAGCCGGTCGATATGCGCGGCACCGGCGGCCAGGATGTGGTCCTGGGCGTTGTTGAACGCCTCGAACGGGCCGGTGTCCTCGGCGCGGGCGCGCAGCCGGTGGGCGGCGGTGCGCAACAGGTAGTCCTCGCGGTCGGCGAACAGCGCCAGTTGCACATCGCGTTTGGACAGGTCGCCCTCGTCGACGGATTCGTCGTTGCGGTCGCGCAGAGTCTGGATCAGCTGACGCACGCCCGAGCGCTTGCGCACCACGTCACCGGCCATGGTGGCGGCGAACCGCACCCAGCCCAGCGCGTCCAGGTCACGGATTTCGTCGGAGTACGCGGTGAGCAGTTCCTTGGCCACCAGCTGGGTCAGAACAACATTGTCACCTTCGAAGGTGGTGAACACATCGGTATCGGCCTTCAACGTCACCAGTCGGTTCTCGGTGAGATAGCCTGCGCCGCCGCATGCTTCGCGACATTCCTGGATCGCGCGCGTGGCGTGCCTGGTCTGCGCGACCTTCAAACCGGCCGCCCGCTTCTCCAGCGCGCGCTGCGAGCTCGGCTCGGTATCCTGCCCGCGCTGAATCAAATCCATCCGACGCACAAGATCGTTCTGCGCGAACGCCAGCGCGAACGACTTCGCCACCAGGGGCAGCAGCCGACGTTGGTGACTGCGGTAATCCAGCAGCAGGGTTTCCTCGCCGGTGTCGGGATCGGCGAACTGGCGGCGAGCCAGCGCGTACCGCACGGCGATGCTCAGGGCGACCCTGGCACCCGCGGCAGCCGCACCACCGACGCTGACGCGTCCGCGCACCAGCGTGCCCAACGTCGTGAAGAACCGGCGACTCGGGTTCTCGATCTCGGAGCTGTACGTGCCGTCGGGCGCGACGTCGGCGTAGCGATTGAGCAGGTTCTCGCGCGGGATCCGCACGTGATCGAACACGATGCGCCCGTTGTCCACGCCGGGCAGACCACCCTTGAGGCCGTCGTCGTAGGTGGTCACGCCGGGCAGGTCAGCGCCGAGTTCGTCGCGGATCGGCACCAGCAGACAGTGCACGCCCTTACTCTCCCCGCCCACGATCAGCTGGGCGAACACCGCCGCCATCCGGGCGTGCACCGCGGCGCCGCCGATGTAGTCCTTGCGCGCCGACGGGGTCGGGGTGTTGATCACGAATTCCTGGGTGGCCGGATCGTAGGTGGCCGTGGTTTCCAAGTCGGCGACGTCGCTGCCGTGCCCGGATTCGGTCATCGCGAAACAGCCCAGCAGATCCAGGGAGATCAGCTGTTTGATGAAGTCGCGGTGCCGTTCGGTGCCCAGGTTTTCCACCGCGCCGCCGAAAAGTCCCCACTGCACACCGGATTTCACCCACAGTGACAGGTCCGCGTAGGCCAACATCTCCAGTCCGGTGACCGCGCCGCCGGGGTCGCCGGTGCCCCCGTTCTCGGGCCGGAAACCCTTCTCCGGGTAGCCCATGGTCGCGATGACGCGCATCTGGTCGAGCACGCGCGCCCTGGCCGCGTGGATGTCGAGTTCGGGATCGTCGGTGAGTTCCTCGCCGGAAAGCTGTGTGCGCGCCTGCTCCCTGATCGCGCGCCACGGTCCGTCCAACGCTGCGCGGAGATGTTCTGCCGTCGTCGATGTGCCGGTAGCCATGCTTCGACCCTAGCCCGCGTGCGCGGTGTCTCCCAGGCCCGAAACTCGGTACGGCCGAACTCTTGCCAACGGATTGAACGGCGTCCGGGCGATCGGCGCGGCCGCGGGGGTTTCGCCCGGGCTGGTGAACCATCACTTCGGCTCCAAGGACGGACTGCGCGCCGCCTGCGACGAGCGTGTGCTCGAGATCATCCGCGAAGAGAAGCTGCGCAACCTCCAGTCCCCGTCACCGGCGGGGATCCTGCACGCGATGGCCGAGATCGAGATCTACGCCTCCCTGGTGGCCTACATGCTGCGCAGTTTCCAGGCCGGCGGCGCACTGGCCATCTCCTTGCTGGAACACATGATCAGCGACGCGCAGCAGTACATGCAGGCGGGCGTCGACGCGGGCACGATCAAGCTCAGCCGTGATCACGCCGCGCGCGCTCGCTACATCGTGCTGTGTCACGTCGGTGCGATGAACCTCTACCTGCAGATGCGCACCCCCGGCGACGGAAAGCTGGACTACCGCAAGGCCATTCGAGAACTGTCCGACGAGATCACCTTCCCCGCGCTAGAGCTCTACACCCAGGGCTTGCTCACCGACTCCACCATGCTCGACACCCTTTTCGAGGAGTAGACGATGCTCACCTCCAGCACCGACCGGGTCATCGAGGTCGCGGACCTGCGAAAGACGTTCGGCCACTTCACCGCACTGGACGGATTGGACCTGCGCGTGAACGCGGGCGAGATCCACGGCTTCCTCGGCCCCAACGGCGCCGGAAAGTCCACCACCCTCCGCGTTCTGCTGGGCGTGCTGCGCGCCTCCGGCGGCCGGGCGACGGTGTTCGGGCACGATCCATGGACCGATGCGGTCGACCTGCATCGCCGAATCGCTTATGTCCTAGGCGATGTCACGCTGTGGCCGTCGCTGTCGGGTGGCGAGACCATCGATCTGCTCGCCCGCATGCGCGGCGGGATCGACCAGGCGCGACGCGGCGAATTGATCGAACGGTTCGAGCTGGACCCGACCAAGAAGGCCCGCACCTATTCCAAGGGCAACCGGCAGAAAGTCGCACTGGTGTCGGCCTTTTCGGCGAACGCGGACCTGTTGATCCTCGACGAACCGACCTCGGGCTTGGATCCGTTGATGGAGAAGGTGTTCCAGGACTGCGTGCGGGCCGCCGCCGCGCGCGGTGCGACCGTGCTGCTGTCCAGCCACATCCTGTCCGAGGTCGAGCACCTGTGTGACCGGGTCACGATCATCCGGTCGGGTCGCACCGTCGAATCAGGATCGTTGAACGACCTGCGGCACCTGAGCCGCACCGCCATCACCGCGGACCTGATCGGCGATCCCGGCGATGTGAGCGCGCTGCCTGGTGTCGACGATGTCGAACGCGACGGCTCCACGCTGCGCTGCCGGGTCGACGCCGAACACCTGGGCGCGCTGATCCGGGTCCTCGGCGACGCGGGCGTGCGCAGCCTGACCAGCGCCCCGCCCACCCTCGAAGATCTGTTCCTGCGCCACTACCACGTCGACAACACCGAGACCGCGGAGAAGGTGCACGCATGACCACCCTCGCCGCCACCCCGCACCGAACATCAGGCACCGCAACCGAATTCGCGGGCACCGGCCAGATGCTGCGTCTGTACCTGCGTCGTGACCGCGTGATCGCGCCGCTGTGGTCGGTGCTGATCGGGTTGATGCCCGCCCTGCTCGTGGCATCGCACTGGGCGCGGCGTTCGCCGTGCGGGCGGTCGGTGACGCGGGAAACGGTGTGCTGTCGTGGTTTTCGCCGCTGGGCTGGTGCCTACAGATCCGTCCGTTCGCCGAGGAACGCTGGTGGGTACTGCTGCTGTTGGCGACACTGGGCACCGGCGCGACCCTGCTGGCCTACCAGTTGCTGCGCACCCGCGATCTCGGTGCGGGCCTGCTGGCCGACCGCCCGGGTCCGGCCGTGGCACGCGGTGACCTGTCGGGTCCGGTGGGCCTGGCATGGCGGCTGCAGCGTGGCTCGCTGATCGCCTGGACCACCGGATTCGCCCTGTACGGGCTGCTGATCGGCGGGGCGGTGACCAGCATCGGCGGCATGCTCGACGACAGCGGCACCCTGAGCGATGTGGTCACCGCGCTGGGTGGGTCGGCGGATCTGGAGAAGTCGTTCATCGCCTACGCGGTCACCATGCTGGCCGCGGCCGCGGGCGCCTACTCCGTGTCGGCGGTGCTGCGACTGCACGAGCAGGAGAGCACGGGCCGCGCCTAAACGGTCCTGTCCGCAGCGGTTGGGCGCGTGCGGTACGCGCGACTCGGTGGGCAGCTTCCCGCAGTGGATTCTGGATCTGGCCCCCTTCGTGCACCCGCCGAAACTGCCCGGCGCGGGGTTCGACATCGTGCCGATCGCCTACCTGCTCGCGGTTGCCACCGCGGGACTGCTGTTGGGGCTCATGGCATTCCGCCGTCGGGACCTGCACTGACAGGGTGAGCTCCGCCTACCGGCCGAACCGGGGTGGCGTCGACTCGCCACCCCGGTGTCAGTACGCCCCGTCGCCGCGAGTGACCGCCCCGACCGTGCGCGCGATCAACGCCAGGTCCAGCACCATCGACCAGTTCTCCACATACGACAGATCCAGCCGCACCGAATCCTCCGGCGACAGATCCGACCGCCCGCTGACCTGCCACAACCCGGTCACGCCCGGCTTCACCAGCAACCGCCGTCGCATCTCCCCGTCGTAGCTGTCGACCTCACGCTGCACCTGCGGGCGCGGCCCGACCACGCTCATGTCCCCGCGCAGCACATTGAAGAACTGGGGTAGTTCGTCGAGGCTGTACTTGCGTAGGAACCGGCCCACCGAGGTCACCCGCGGATCGTCTTTCACCTTGAAGAACACCGGGTTTCCGCCGTTGCTCTCGATCAGCGCCTCCACCGCGCTCTCGGCGTTCACGAGCATGCTGCGGAACTTGATCATCCGGAACGGGATGCCGTCGCGGCCGATCCGCTCCGACAGGTAGAACACCGGCCCCGCGCTGGTCGCCTTCACCGCGATCGCGATCACGGCCAGCATCGGCGCGATGAGCACCAATACCAGTGTGGCGAAACACAAGTCGAACAACGCTTTGTGACTGGACTTGGCGCGCCCGTAGCGCGGGGGGTCGATGTGCAACATGGGCATTCCCGCCACGAGTCGATTGGTCAATCGGGCCCCCGCGATGTCCACCACACCGGGCGCCACGATCAGATCCACGCCCAGCGGGTCCAAAGCCCAAGCCATCCGCCGTAATTCGGCGGGCCCGAGATGCTCGGTGGCCGCCACGGCCACCGAATCGGCCCCGCTGCGGCGCACCGCGTCCAGCACCGAGCGATCGTCGCCGACCACCGCCGGACCATCGGTGGTATCGAACTGCGCGCCAACAGATCCCGCGGGCACACACACCCCGACGATGCGATAGCCGGAGCCGGGGTCGCCGGTGAACGCGGTGGCCATCGCATGCGCGGCCTCGGGCGACCCGACCACCAACACCGAGGTGTGGCACCGTCCGCGAGCTCGCCACTGCCGCAACCGCATTCGCCATGCCAGGCGTCCCGCGATCAGCGCCGCCAAGCCGGCGGGCAGTGCGATGGCGAGATAGCCCCGCGCGACCTCCACCCGGAACAGCAGCGCCAAAATCGCCAGCACCCCGAACAGTCGCAGGGTCGCCGACACCAGCCTGCGGAACTCCTCGCCGCCGGTGCCGATCGTCTGCGGTGCGCGGCTGCCGTACCCGTGCAGCAGCGCCAGCCACCCCACGGCCAGGGCCAGCGACACCACGGAATAGCCCACCTCGTAGGGCAGCGGCCAGGCCAGCGGTGGCGCGGCGGGGCCGCCGAAGCGGATGGCCTGCGCGGCCCCGACCGCGCCGAACACCGCGACGACGTCGGTGACGGCCAACCGCTGGACGAACGTGGACTGCCAATTCTCGCGTTGCGTACGGCGCATCGCCTGGACACCGTTGGCGACCTCTACGTCGCCGATACCGGTGAGCTCGTAGCTCATGAACCCACACCTCCCCTTCGGGAGACGAATCGTTTCCCGATCCCCGTCGACCGGGACGCGGCCACAGCGGCCGTGCCTGTTTCCCGTCGATTCGATCCCCGCTCGATGATTGTTACAGACCCTGTCGCGGCATTCATGCCGAAGTGTCACTGTCGCAATCGATTCCGATAGTTAGCCAGATCACACGGCAACCCGATGGCTATCACGAATATCGCTATCGCCTTTCGATATGAGTGCAGGACAGCCGCTTTCGGCAGTGAGTGGCGTCACAGAAATGTGAGAATCGGTCGGCCTCGCCGACAGTTAGCCGGTGCCGGATCGACCTGGTCGAACTCCGAAACATACCACGAATCTGTTTCTGCCCCGGCACCTTTCGGCGCCGGATGCCGCGCGCCGCTGTAACGTCTGAGCCCGTCGGGCCGACGTCCGGCATGACCGGCATCAGCCGTGACATTTTTGGTGAACGGGTATGAAGGTGGGGGCTCCACGTGCAATGTCGACTCTGTGATTCCGAGAGGCTGCGCAGCGTTCTCGATTTGGGCGCGACGCCCCCGTGCGAGAGTTTCCTGGCCACGGCCGAACTCGACCTGCCGGAATCGACGTACCCGCTGCATCTGCGGCTGTGCGAGGACTGCCTGCTGCTGCAGATCCCGGCGCTGATCACCCCCGAGGACACCTTCACCGAGTACGCGTACTTCTCGTCGTTCTCCGACAGTTGGGTGCGCCACGCCGAACAGTTCGTCACCGACGCGGCGCAGCGCCTGGACCTGGGTCCTGATTCGTTCGTCGTGGAGGTGGCCAGCAACGACGGCTACCTGTTGCGGCACGCGGTCGCGCGCGACATCCGATGCCTTGGCATCGAGCCCTCGGTGAACGTGGGCCTGGCCGCGCGCAAGGCGGGCGTTCCGACGGAAACCGCGTTCCTGGACCAGGTTTCGGCCGCGCGGGTGCGCGCCGAGCACGGCCCGGCCGACCTGGTGGTGGCCAACAACGTCTACGCGCACGTGCCGGATCTGCGCGGGTTCACCCACGCGCTGCGCACCCTGCTCAGCGACGACGGCTGGCTCAGCATCGAAGTGCACCACGCGCTGAACCTGGTCGAACTGGGCCAGTTCGACACGATCTATCACGAGCACTTCCAGTACTACACCGTGCATTCCGCGCAGCGCGCGCTGGCGATCGCCGGTCTGACCGTGGTGGACGTCGAGCTGCTCGGTACCCACGGCGGTTCGATTCGACTGTGGGCCCGTCCCGACGCGGTCGCACAGCCGACGGCCCGGGTCGAGGAGGTCCTGGACCTCGAGCGTGCCGCGGGCCTGCACGAACCCGGCGGGTACGACACGCTGCGCGCCCGTGCGGAATCGGTGCGGCAGGAACTGCTGCGGTTCCTGCTGGACTGCCGCGCGGCGGGCAAGCGGGTGGTCGGCTACGGCGCACCGGGCAAGGGCAACACCCTGCTCAACTACTGCGGCATCCGCCCCGACCTGCTCGAGTACACCGTGGATCGCAACCCGTACAAGCACGGCCGCTTCACCCCCGGCACCCGCATCCCGATCCACGCGCCCGAACGCATCGACGCCGACCAGCCCGATGTGGTGCTGGTGCTGCCGTGGAATCTGGAAACCGAGATCACCGCCCAGCTGCGCCACGTCGCGCAGTGGGGTGGCGAACTGATCTATCCGCTGCCGGTGCTGCATCGCGGCACCATCGACGTCGGTACGCCGGTGACGGCCGGCGCACACTCCGAAGGAAAGTGAACCAACCGATGAAGGTCGTCCTGTTCTGCGGCGGATACGGCATGCGCATGCGCGGCGGTTCCGGCGATGTCGTGCCCAAGCCCATGCAGCTGGTCGGCCCGCGCCCGCTGCTGTGGCACGTGATGCGCTACTACGCGCACTACGGCCACAAGGAGTTCGTGCTGTGTCTTGGCTACGGCGCCGAACACATCAAGAACTTCTTCCTGACCTACCAGGAGTCCGCGTCCAACGACTTCGTGATCCGTAACGGCCAGCTCGAGCTGCTGGGCACCGATATCAGCGACTGGTCGATCACCTTCGTGGACACCGGCGTGGAGTCCGCGATCGGGGAACGGCTGCGCCGCGTGCGTGACCACCTCGACGGCGACGAGTACTTCCTGGCCAACTACGCCGACGTGCTCACCGACGCGCCCCTGGACACCATGATCGAACGTTTCCACGCCTCGGGTGCGGCCGCGTCGATGATGGTGGTGCCCCCGCAGTCCTCGTTCCACTGTGTCGATATCGCGCCCACCGGCGAGGTGAAGGACATCATCCCGGTGGCGCAGATGCCGCTGTGGGAGAACGGCGGCTACTTCGTGCTCAGCCAGGAGATCTTCGATCTGCTGCCGCCCGGCGGTGACCTGGTCGCCGACGCGTGCGGCACGCTGGCCGGGCAGGGCAGGCTGTTCGGGTATCAGCACATGGGCTTCTGGAAGCCCGCCGACACCTTCAAGGAACGCGCCGAACTCGACGATGCCTACCGCAACGGCACCCGCCCGTGGATGGTGTGGGACCAGCCGTGATCGGGTTGTTCACCCAACCACCACGCCGCATCGCGGTGTTGGGCGCGCACTGCGACGACATCGCGATCGGTATGGGCGCAACGCTTCTCGCGCTCACCGCGGCCGATCCGCAGGTGCGGGTGCGGGCGCTGGTGCTGTCGGGCGGCGGCACCGCACGTGAGGACGAGGAGCGCGCGGCACTGACCGCGTTCTGCTCCGGCACCGAACCCGACCTGCGGGTCCTGGACATCCCCGACGGTCGCGCACCCGCGCACTGGGACCGGATCAAAGACGCACTGGCGGAATTTCGTCGCGGCGGCGAACCCGAGGTGGTGTTCGCCCCGCATCGCGGCGACGCCCACCAGGACCACCGTCTGCTGGCCGAACTGGTGCCTACCGAGTTCCGCGACCACCTCACCCTGGGTTACGAAATCCTCAAGTGGGAGACCGACACCCCGACCCCGACGCTGTACCACCCGTTGAGTCATGAACTGGCCCAACAGAAGTCGGAACTGCTGCACAAGCACTACCCGTCGCAGACCGGCCGCGACTGGTTCGACGACCAGGCTTTCCTCGGGCTGGCCCGGCTGCGTGGCGTGCAGTGCCACGCACCGTATGCCGAGGCGTTCGTGCTCGACAAAGCGATCATCAGATGGGAACAGACGTGAACATGCGGGTACTTGTCACCGGACATCAGGGCTACCTCGGCACCGTGATGGTGCCGGTATTGCAGGCTGCGGGCCACCAGGTCACCGGCCTGGACATCGGCTACTTCGCCGACTGTGTGCTCGGTGAATTCGCCGGTGACCCAACGGGTTTGGCGGTGGACCTGCGCGAGGTAACCGTCGAACACCTGCGCGGTTTCGACGCGGTGATCCACCTGGCCGCGCTGTCCAACGATCCACTGGGTGCCCTGGCACCGGAGATCACCTACGACATCAACCATCACGCGTCGGTGCGCCTGGCCCGCCTGGCCAAGGAGGCCGGGGTCGCGCGGTTCCTGTACGCGTCCACGTGTTCGGTCTACGGTGCCGCCGGTGCCGACCTGGTCACCGAGGACGCTCCCCTGCGTCCGATCACGCCGTACGCCGAGAGCAAGGTGCGCGTCGAAGACGACGTGGCCGCCATGGCCGACGACAGCTTCGTGCCGGTATTCCTGCGCAACGCAACAGCTTTCGGGTTCTCACCGCGTCTGCGCGCCGACATCGTGCTCAACAACCTGGTCGGTTACGCCGTGCTCACCGGCGAGGTGAAGGTGCTGTCCGACGGCACTCCATGGCGTCCGCTGGTACACGCGCAAGACATCGCGACTGCGTTCGCGACCTGTCTGACCGCGCCCGCCGCGGACGTGTCGTGCAAGGCGTTCAATATCGGCACCGAGGTCAACAACCTCACCGTGGCCGAGATCGCCGCCTCGGTCGTGGAGGCCGTACCGGGTTCGCGACTGCTGATCACCGGCGAAAGCGGTGCCGACCCACGTTCCTACCGGGTCGACTTCTCTTACGCACGTGAGGTTCTCGGCTTCGAAGCGCAGTGGACGGTACCCGCGGGCGCGGCCGAGCTGTTCACCGAGTACACCGCGCGCGGACTCACTTCCGACGCGTTCTTCCGCCGCTTCACCCGGCTGCCGCACCTGCAGGGCCTGTGCGATTCCGGCGTGCTGGACGCGCAGCTGCGTCGGATCAGTGCGTCGGCGTCAGCCTAGCCAGCAACGCGGCCCAGCTGTCGGCCTGCGCGTCGCGCGCGGAGACCGGGCCGATGGGCAGCGGCCAGTCGATGGCCAACTCGGGGTCGTCATAGGCGACCCCGAGGTCCTCGGCGGGATCGTGCGGACGGTCGATGCGGTAGCAGACATCGGCGACTTCGGTCAGCGCCTGGAAACCGTGCAGGAAACCCGGCGGTACATACAGGTGGTGGAAGTGCTCATCGTCGAGCCGAAATGCTTGGCGCGCACCGAAAGTCGGCGATTCGGGACGAATGTCGACCAGCACGTCGTACACCGCACCGTGCGCGCACCGCACCAGCTTCGCCTCCCCACGCCCACCACGCCCGTGCATCCCGCGGATCGTGCCCAGCACCGACCTCGACTGCGAATCCTGCACGAAACTCGCCGCCGCCCCTGGTACGCCCAGGTGAGCGTCGAATTCGCCCGCGTCGAAGGTTCGGGTGAACAGTCCACGCTCGTCCCGGAACGGTTCGGGAACCAGCACCACCACGTCGGCCAATTCGGTCTGCTCGATACGCACGAGGACATCCTGCCATGACCCGCCGATGCCGCGGCTGCGGAAATTCCACGCTCACACCCGTTCTCGATCTGGGGGCTGTGCCCGCGGCCGATCACTTTCCGCCACGTGACACTGCGATCGCGACCTGCGAGGCGGGCCACCCGCTGCGCATGGACCAGTGTGCCGACTGCGGACTGGCCCAACTCGCCGACGACGACACCGTCACCGCCGAACCCCGCGGCATCGAACCGCAGGCACTGCGCGACCAGGCCGCCGCAGCGGTGCGCCTGGTGCACGATGCCGGGCTACTGCACGGGCACACGGTCACCGAGTTCGGCAGTCCGCACGGGGGCACCTGGCTGCCACTGTTGACCGAACACGGCTTCACCGAAACCGCTGGTGGCCCAGCCGATATCGTTCTCGACTGTTTCGGCATCATGCACGAACCCGACCAGCAGGCCGCCTTCGCAGCTCGGGCCGCCGCCACCGCCCCCGATGGCGTGCTGCTCGTGCAGTACCACTCGCTGGCCACCATCGTCGCCGAAGGCCAGTGGAATGCCTTGCGGCACGGGCACTTCGCCTATTACAGCCTGCGAACTCTGCGTAGCCTGCTGCAGGCCGCGGGCATGAGCGTGGTCACCGCGTGGGAGTTCGACCTCTACGGCGGCACCGTGCTGCTCGCGGTCCGCCACGGCGACCACGCACCCGACGCCGCGGTCGAGAAGATCCTCGCGGCAGAGGCCGAGGCGCTGGAAGCCACCGCACAGCTTCAGGACACCGTCGACCGGCACGTCCACGCCCTACGCGACTGGCTGGAAGACGGTGCGGCACAAGGACACCGGGTGTACGCCTACGGCGCCGCCTCCCGCGCCGTGGCCCTGCTGGCCATGGCGGGCGCGCACCGCGGCCTGCTCGCCGCCGTCGCCGACGCCTCACCCGCCAAACAGGGCTGCCGCATGCCGGGCACCGACGTGCCCATCATCTCCCCCGCCGAACTGGTCGCCGCGAACCCCGACGTCGTGCTGTTGACGCTGCCCGACCTGCTCGCCGAAGTCCGCACCGCCCTGCCCGAACTCGACGGTCGCTGGACTATCGACGATCCGGGTGGCCCGCGCCGGTAATAGTGTCGTGCGAAGACTGTGGCATAGACGATCTTATGTTGATCAGCGCATGATCGAATCCCGTGGGATACTCGGAACGCCCAGCGCCGCACCATGATCGAACTCCGATCACCGCTGGACCACCGCAGCGTCGCGGTGGCCGGCGCCCAGATCGTCAGGGGGCCAGCGGCGTCGAACGCAGCGTTCGACGGGCGAGTATCCAGGGGACATCTGATGAGGGGAAACACTGTGTTTCGTCCGCGCGCGCTGCGCATTGCCGCGATGACTTCGGCCATCGCCGTCGGTCTGGCGATGGGGGCCGGCTCCGCCGGTGCCGGAATCGACAGCAGCAGTACCGTTCTCGACGGCAAGAACCGCACCGTCGAGGCCATCCAATCCGACACCCGAATCGACTTCGTCGCCCCGCTGGACGGAAACCCGCTCACCCGTGAGTGGTTCCACAGCGGCGCGGCCTCCTACCTGGTCACCGGCCCCGACGCCGCGGACTGGTCGGGCCACATCACCATCGGCTACCAGGTCGGCTACCCTGCCACCCTCGACGGCAAGCTCAAGTTCGAGTGGTCCACGCCCAGCCTCGGCATCGAACTCGGCAGTGACCCCAGCGCCACGATCGACGGCCTGATCCCGCAGGCGGGTATCGAGCTGGCCGTGGGCTTCGGGCCTGGCATCCAAGAGGTCGAGGTCGCGGGCGGCGACATCTCCGGAGCCGAAGGCGTGCTTCGCCTTTCGGGCTTCCACGGCACCGTCACCGGCGTGCTCGGACAGACCAACGTCCGCCCGTTCGTGAAGATCGTGGGCGCGGGCGGCGACACCGTGGTCACCTACGGCAAGACCTTCTCCATCTGATCCGAAACGCCCCGGCGGGAATCGACCCGCCGGGGCGTTGGAACATCGTGCGCTGAACTATTTTCCGCCGGGGCGAAGCGCTATCCGCCGGGGCGAACCGCACCGACCGCACCCAGCGTGCGCACCCGCACGCGTTCCATGATCTGACCCACCAACCGCAGGTCCCCGGTGAAAACATCACCGCGCGTGACCAATTCGGGGTAGTCGGTGGCGATCCGGTGATGGAAGCGATACATATCGGTGAGCTTGGACCTGGTGGTGGTGCGGCTGCACAGGTTGAACGAGGAATTGCGCCAGGCCGCCACGATGCGGTCCATCCCGACGAAGTGCCCACCGGTGGCCACCCGCGCGAACAGGTCGACATCCATCGGGAACACCAGGTCGGGCCGCAGCCCACCCACGCGCTGGTAGTCGGCCAGCCGGAACATCGCCGCGGCCGTGGGCCCGAACTCCGCCGGTCCCCGTCGCACAATGACTTTGGCCAGTTCCCGTGGCGTGCGACGCCCCAGCAGTCCCGGCAGTCCGAGGTCGCTTTCCAGCAGTTCGCCCTGCTCGTCGATCACGTCGAAGCGTCCCGCGCAGATCGCCACCGACGGGTCCGCCATCAGCGCCCACTGTTCGGTCAGCGCACCGGGGCGCAGAATGTCGTCCGCGCACACGACTTTCACCAGGTCACCCGACGCGGACCGGATCACCCGGTCCCAGTTGGCCCCGATCGGCAGCACCGAATCGTTGCGCAGCACCCGCACGCGCGGATCGCCGGTGGAGTGGGCGATCTCGCCGGTGCGGTCGACGCTGGCATTGTCGAGCACGAGCACTTCGAAGTCGGCGTCTTCGGCGAGCACCGACTCGAGTGTGACCGCGAGCGTGCGCTCGGCGTCGTAGGCAGGTATACACACCGTCAACGCGGAAACCATGTAGGCACTCCCTGTTATCGGGGCGCGCCTTGTTGCACCCCCTCATCCCCTGTGACGAATCTACACCGCGACCGCACTGGCCGCCGCCCGGTAGGCTCGCAGGTGATTACTCCCCTAGACTATGGGTATAGAGCGATTTCGCCGGTCGGGATGCACTTCGCGGGACACATGATGAAGGGTGCGGGGGTTGACGACTGCGACCGCAATGCTCGGTGTGCACATGACCGGTTCCGAATGGTTCGGTGCCACACCGGGCGGACTGAACCGGTATTTCACCGATCTGTACCGCGCTGTGGCGCGCCGCCCGGAGTTGGCGGTGACCGCGTCCGCGTTCGGCCCCGCCGACGACGCGAGCGCCCGATCATGGGGGCCGACGGGCGGTTCCACCCTGCACCGCGCCCGCACCGCGTTGCTCGCCCGCCACGAACTGTCCCCCGGCACCGTCGTGGACCGGCACTTCTGCCTGTACGGCCCGGTCGCGCGCACCGCGACGTCGAAGCTGCCGCTGGTGGTCCACTTCCACGGACCGTGGGCGCAGGAGAGCGCGATGGCGGGCGAGTCGGCGCGGGCGGTGCGCGCCAAGTACCTGTTCGAACGACTGCGCTACCGCGGCGCCGACCGGTTCATCGTGCTGTCGCAGCACTTCGGTGACGTGCTCGAACGCGACTATCACGTTCCCGCCGAACGGATTTCGATCATCGCTCCCGGCGTAGACCTGCACCGGTTCCGCGCCGCACCCCTGGATGCCGCCGCCGCGACCCGGACCGTGCTGTGCGTGCGCAGGCTCGAGCGGCGCATGGGCATCGACGTGCTGTTGCGTGCGTGGCCGCAGGTGCTGGCCGCGCACCCCGACGCCCGCCTGGTCGTGGTCGGCACGGGCACCGCCGAAGCGGAACTGCGCGCCGCGGCGGCAACCCTGCGCGACACTGTCGATTTCACCGGCCGGGTCAGCGACGACCAGCTCACTCAGCTGTACGCCGAAGCCACCGTCTCGGTGGTTCCCACGCTCGCGCTGGAAGGGTTCGGCCTGATCGCGCTGGAATCGCTGGCCGCGGGCCGACCGCCGATCGTCACCGACTGCGGCGGGCTGCCCGACGCGGTCCGCGGTCTGGACCCCACGCTCGTGGTCCCCGCCGGCGAGCCCGATGCCCTGGCCGCCCGTTTGGTCTCCGCACTGAACGGCACGGTCCCCGATCCCGCCGCCTGCCGAGCGCACGCGGAAACCTTCACCTGGGATGTCGCCGCGGCCCGGCACGCGGACCTGTATCGGACGCTGCGATGACCACCGCCGTGTTCCTCGCGCACACCGCCGCGCCGTCGGGCGCCGAACTGGCCACGCTGCGCCTGCTGGACGCCCTGCGCGCGACCGGCCGCTACCGGGTCACCATGATCTACACCGAAGACGGCCCGATGGTGGCCCGCATGCGGGCACGCGACATCGAAACCCTGGTCGTACCGGGACAATTCGACTCGCGTGCGATGCGGATCGGCACCGGCGTGCTCGGCCTGCTCACCGGCTTCCTCGCCCTGCTGCGACTGGGCTGGAATGTCGGCGCGGCGGTGAAATCGGCCGGCGCCGATGTCGTGGTCGCCGAGAGCACCAAGGCCCTGGTTCTGGGCGCGGTGGCCGCCCGCCGCGCCCGCGTTCCCCTGGTGTGGCAGGTCCACGACCGCGTCTCCCCCGACTACTTCGGTCGAATTCCCGCGATGGCCATCCGCGCGCTGGCCCGACTCGCGTGCCGCGGCCAGTTGGCCAACAGCCACGCCACCGCCACCACGTTGCCCGACCTACCCACCGCGATCGCCTACCCCGGCGTGGAACTGCCTGTCACACAAACAGATCCGCGCACCCGGCCGGCAGCCGAAGCGGTGGTTGTCGTCGTCGGCAGGCTCAGCCCGTGGAAAGGCCAGGACGTGTTCCTGCACGCCGTCGCGGCACTGACCGTGCGCCCCGCGCGGGTAATGCTGGTGGGCGGCACCTTCTTCGGCGAGGAACCGTACCGCGCACAGCTGGAGAAACTCGCGGCCGAACTGGGCGTACCGGTCGAGTTCACCGGCCACGTCGACGACCCCACCCAATACCTCACTACCGCGGACATTCTCGTGCACTGCTCGGTGCTGCCCGAACCGTTCGGCCAAGTCGTGGTCGAAGGCATGGCGGCGGGTTGCGCGGTGATCGCCGCGACACCGGGTGGCCCGGCCGAGATCATCGACACCGGCGTCCACGGCCTGCTCGTGCCCGGCGGCGACGTCGGCGCACTCACCGCGGCGCTGGAAACCCTGCTCGACGACCCGGCCGCCCGCGCACGCCTGGCCCGCGCGGGCCGGGACCGCGCCCGCGACTTCGACATCCACACCAGCGCCCGCACCGTCGCCGACTTCCTCGACACCATGGTGACCCGCGGTGACTGAGCACGACCGCTACCTGGCCACCGTCACCACCGACGTCTTCCCGCACGTGCAAGCCGTGCCACGCCAGTCCGGCGCGCACCGCCGCCCCGACGACGAGCGCGGCTCCGGCGGCGGCGGCAAGCACGTCAAGTCCAGTCCGCTGGCGGTATTGCGTGACATCGGCTTCGTCAGCTTCGGCAAGTACGGGCAGTACCTGGTCACGTTCATCACCGTGCCGCTGATCGCCCGGGTGCTGGGCGCGCACGGCCTCGGGCTGCTCGCGATGGCGATGTCGGCCTACTTCATCGGCTCGCTGATCGTGGACCTCGGCATCACCTCGTTCATGGCGGCACGCGTGCCCGACGCCGAGGAAAGTCACGGTGCGGGCGCGCGTTTCGCCGCGATCAACCAGTTGCGCGGCGACTACCTCGCCGTGCGCGTCACGCTGCTGCTGGTACTGGGCCTGGCGCTGGGGGCAGGGCTGGCTTTCGGTGTCCCCGAGCCGGTGCAGATGATCCTGCTCGGCCTGTTCGCGGGCGGTTTCTGGTCGATGTCGGAGGACTGGCTGCTGATCGGCCAGGGCCGTTTCGGCGCGTCGACCGCCTACCAGGGCATCGGCCGACTCGGCTACCTCGCCCTGCTGGTCGGTGTGCTGCCACGGATGCCGAGCGCCCAGGTCGCGGTGCTGTGCCTGCTGGTCTCGTCGATCCCCACGGTCGTGGCGACCTGGATCGATACCTCCCGACGCTACGGCGCACCGTCGCGACCCAGCGATGTGCGCGAGCTGTTGCGCACGGGCGCACCGGTTTTCGCCTCCCGCCTGCTGATCACCACCTACGGCCAGGGCGCCGCCGCGATCTACTCGGTGGTCCTGAACGCGGCAGCCCTTGGCCTGTACTCCGCGGGCGACCGCCTCGTGCGCGCGCTGCAATCACTGCTGGACCCCATCGGTTTCGCGCTGCTGCCCCGCATGGCCCGGCGCAGCGGCGACGCCAACTTCTGGCGCGACAGCATGCGTGTCCTGGCGGCCTGTGTGGCGCTGGCGTCGCTGGTCAGCGCGCTGGTGTGGGTGACAGCACCCTGGCTGATCGAAGTGATCTTCGGCACCGAATTTCTCAGTGCCACCGCACTGTTGCGGATCGAGATCCTGATCCTGCCCGCCACCACGGTCACCTCGTTCGTCACCACCGCCCTCCTGCCGGTGCGCCAGGACACCTTCGGGGTACTGACCGGCGCGGTGATCGGCACCGTGATCGCGGCCTGCGCGCTGGGCCTCACATTCCACACCCGCTCGGTACATACTCTGGTCTACGGCAGCGTGCTGGTCGAATACACCGTGGCTGCTTGGTATCTCGCGCGGGTCAGGATGCTGGTCCTGCGCGACCGGCGCAACAAGGATCCGCACGCATGAGAATTCTGTTCATCGGCGACGACTGGCTCGGCAGCAACGCCCGCTCGCTGGCCGACGGTTTCCGGCAGGCCGGCCACGACGTGCTCGTGATCGACTCCACCGCGATCACCCTGCCGACCCGGTTGTCGCCACCGTGGATCTACGCCAAAGCGCGCGGCGACCGGGCCCCGTGGCAGGTGCGCGCATTACACGAGCGAATCGAACGTAGCGCCGCGGCCTTCGATCCCGATATGGTGTTCGTGTTCAAGGGAATCCATCTCGACCAGCGCAGACTGCTCGATCTGCCCGGCGCGCTGCACGTGCACTACAGCGCCGACGATGTGGCGAACCCGGAAAACCTCACCCCCGCCTACCTCGCGCACGAAGCACAGTGGGATCTGGTGGTCACCACCAAACGCCACAACGTGCCCGAGCTGACCGCCCGTGGTGCGCGCGCCGTCGGTTTCGTGCGCAGCGCCTACGACCCCGCCTGGCACCACCCCACCGCGCGCCGCGACGGCCGCGACTTTCTCGTCGGCTTCATCGGCGTGTGCCGTCCCGACCGTCGCACCGCCATGGTCGACCTGGCGAAACGGTACGGCGATCGCATGCTCGTGCGCGGCCCCGGCTGGCGCCGAGTTCCCGAACTGCGGGCCACCGGCGCGCACGTGGGCGGGGCCGTCTACGGTGCCCAGTACTCGGCCGCGGTGGCCCAGGTCCGCGCGAACCTGGTGCTGTTGAACTCCGACAACCGCGACACCCACACCTGCCGCACCTTCGAAGTGCCCGCTGCCGGTGGCCTTTTCGTCGGCGAACGCACCGACGAGCACGCCGAACTGCTCGACGACACCACCGAATGCTTCCTGTTCTCCGACACCGACGAACTGCACGACATCCTCGATCGGTGTGCGGCCGAACCCGACAAGGTCGCCGCGGTGGCCGACGCCGGACACCGCCGCGTGCTGGCCGACGGGCACCGCTATGTGGATCGGGCGCGCGAGATCGTGGCGCTGGCACAGGAGGTGCGGCCCTGACCGGTTACGCCACCGTCTCCGTCGTCGCCGCCGCGCTGCTGGTCATCGCGGTGGCCGCGCTGTGGGTTCCCGGCGTGGCCCGGGTGTTCCTGGTCGCGCAGGCCCTGTTCTGGTCGCTGTCGTATGTCGCGCGACCGCTGGTGCTGATGACCGTGCAGCCCGTTCCGCACTTCGGCGACAACGTGCCCGACCCGCGCCTGGCCGACCTGGGCTACGACCGCGGGATCGCGTTGGCATTGCAGCATGTTGTGTTCGGGCTGTGGGTGTACGCGGGACTTGTTGTCGCCTATGCGATCTGGTCGCACCGCCGACCGCTGCGTCGGCCCGCGGCCCTGGACGACGCGGATTTCGTACCGGCTCTGCTGGCGCTGTACATCATCGGCATGCTCGGCCGGATCGCGAGCAAGGCCACGGGCACCGCGGGCACCGCCGGTGAAGTCGGCAGCGCCAACCCGCTGCTGGCGTTCCTCGCGGTCCCGGCCTCGATCGCCGCGATCGGCCTGATCATCTTCTTGCGCCCGCCCGACCCGCGCCGCACCGCGATCATGCTCGCGGCACTGCTGGTCGGCGAACTGTGGTGGTCCTCGGCGGTGCAGTCCAAGACCCCGATCCTGGGCGCCGCGCTGGCACTGGCCATCCGGTTCTCGATGATCGGCTGGAACCGGCGCACCGCGCTGGGCGTGGCGGGCATCGGTGTGCTCGGCGTGATCGGCTTCGGCTGGTTGCAGTCGTTCAAGTCCACCGGCACCGCCGCCCGCGACGCCGCGTCGGTGGATTCGATCTACCCCGACAACGTGCAACCGTTCCTGAGCATCCTGCGCCGATTCGACCTACTCGAAGCCGCGACCGACGCCCTGTTCTACGGTCCCGGCGGCTGGCTGACCCCGTCGGAGGTGGTCCAGCACTCGACGCTGAGCCTGATCCCGGCACCGCTGCTGGGCCTCGAGAAATTCCAATCAGGCACGGCCTGGGCCAACCAGGTACGCGGCGCCTCGGTGGATATGAGCACGGTGACGGTCTCGCTGGCCGAGGGCAATTTCAACGAAGGCTACGTGCTGGGCGGCTACGCCGGGGTGGTGATCTGCGCGCTGTTCACCTTCGCGCTGTTGCTGGCCTGGTCGTATTCGCTGTATTCGCGGTGGTTTCCGGTGGTCGTGCTCGGTTTGGCGATCACCGGCGCCTCGACGCTGTTCGAGCGCGGAATTCTGGGCAGTATGGAAAATATCGGCAAATTCATGCAGACCGCCGTGCTGGCGTGGCTGGTGTATCTGGTCGTCGAAGAGTTCCGGCGCACCGAATCATGTGTAGTACCAGGGGAAATGGAGTCCCAGCGATGGGTTTGATCGATATCTGGCGCATTGTTCGACAGCGATGGCTGTTGATCGTGGCCGTGGTGCTGGTATGCACGGGGGCCGCGTGGGCCTATGCGACCACGGTGCCGAGCACGTACTCCGCGTCGAGTTCGATGTATGTGTCGATGGCGACCGGCACCTCGGTCAACGACTCGTATCAGGGCGGTCTGGCCGCTCAACAGCGCGTGCGGTCCTACCTCGACCTGGCGGCCTCGACCACGGTCGCGGCCAGGGTGGTCGACGAGAAGGGCCTGCAGATCACGCCGGAGCAGATGCGCGCGAAGATCACCGCCAGCTCACCGCCCGCGACCTCGGTGATCATGATCGCGGTGGAGGACTCCTCCCCCACCGGTGCCCGCGATCTCACCGATTCCGCGGTGTCGCAGTTCCGCAAACTCGTCGACGAGCTCGAGTCGATCCAGCGCGACGCCGCGCCCGCGGCCCGGGTCGCCGTGGTCGATCGCGCGCAGGTGCCCAGCACACCGCTGGGTCCGCAACCGGGCAGGTTCGTGCTGCTCGGGCTGATCGCGGGCCTGATGCTGGGTGCGGGTGCGGCGTTGCTGCGCGAACGCACCGACCGGTCGCTGCGCACACCCGACGCGGTCGCGCGCGCGCTGCCGGTTCCGGTGTTGGGCGTGATCGATGCGGGCAGGCCCGCGGCCGCGGGTGAGACGCGCCGGTTGCGCAGCCGCTTGCTGCAGCACGACCCGGCCAAGTCCGTGCAGTTGACGAGCCTGTCGCCGCGCTCGGAGCCCGATGTCGCGATGGCACTTGCCCGTTCGCTGGCCGACAGCGAACATCACGTGGTGCTCGTGGACGCCGATACCAGCGGCGGCGGCAGCTCCAAGTTCATCACCAGCGACAGCCCCGGGCTGGCCGCGGTATTGCGCGGCACCCTGCCGGTGGCCAAGGCGCTGACGCCGTGGTCGGAGACCGGGATCGCGTTCCTGCCGGTGGGTGCGTCGGATCAGCAGACCCCCGACCTGCTGGCCTCGGGTCGGTTCGCCGAACTGCTCACCGATCTGGCGTCGCGTTTCGACCATGTCATCGTGGAGACCGCGCCGGTCACCGTCGCCGCGGACGCGCTCGGCGTGGCACCCCTGTGCGACGCGACCGTGGGCGTGGTCGAACTGGGTGCGCTGTCGGGGCCCGGATTGCGTGGTGCGCTGGCGACGTTGGGCACCGCGAAACTCACCGGTGTGGTCGTGTACAGCAAGCCGTCGGCGGGGCTGACCCGATTCCTGGAGCGGCTGCCGGTATGAGCGAGGAGTCGGTAGGTCGTCGGCGGCTGCTGGCCGCCACTTTCGGTGCCGCGGCGGTGCTGCCGCTGGCCGCGGCGTGCGCCGCCGAGCCCGAACCCGGGGCGGAATTCCGCTCACCGCACGTCAGCGATACCCCCGCGGCCCGCAATGTGCGGGATTTCGGTGCCGTGGGCGACGGCAAGGCCGACGACACCGCGGCCATCGCCGCGGCCGCGGGCGCCCGGGATCGACCGGTGGTCCTGTACTTCCCCGCGGGCACCTATCGGGTCCGCTCCTGGCCCGAGATGCCCGACTACGCCACCGTTCTCGGCGACGGCGGCGATGCCAGCGTGATCTTCTGCGAAGACGACATCACGCTGATCCACCTGGACAAGCGCAGCCGGGTTCGGTTCTCCCGCATAGGTTTCTACCTCACCGGACCGCGCGCCACCTGTTTCGTGCTGTCGGAGTGCTTCCGCTGCTCGTTCGACGGGGTGGTGATCCGCGGTAATCACCTCAGCGACAACCACCCTCGGTACCTGGCCCAGCGCGGCGTGGTGCTGGACCGCAATACCGGCGGCACCGCGTTCATCAACTGCGATATCAACAATTTCGGCGTCGGCCTGGAAACGCAGTGCATCCAGAACTACGTCACCTCGTCGAAATTCACCAGCAATTACGTGGGCGTGCTCGGCACCGGCAACGACCACAATGCCGGTCTGGCACTGACCAATACCGAATTCGTGTCCGATCGTGATCCGCGCACCACCGACCGGCACATCCTGATCGACGGCGCGGCCAACGACTGGTGGCTGACCAATATCTGGTTCGAGGGCGCCGACATCGCGGTCTCGGTGGGCACCAAGGGCAAGGGCGGACCCGCCCAGTTCGGCATGGTCAACTGCAAGGTGGCGGCCCGCTCGGTCGGCATCGACCTGGTGTACTGCAGGCAGCCGTACCTGGCCAATGTGGTCTTCGACCAGGAATCCGACCGTCCCGCAACGGAATTGCGCATCGACCCCGCCGACTGCGCCGAGGGCACCGCGATCAACCTCATCTCCGGCACCGCCGACGATCTGCGGGCCGGCGTGTTCCCCGACGGGTGGCAGGTGATCGGGCGCAGCGGAATGCGCACCTCACGATTCACCGGCACGGTGATCACCAGGGCAGGCCAGGGCGACGCCGACCTGTTCCAGGCCCAGGGCAACGACGGCGCGGTGCGCTCGGCCGTATTGTCCAGTGGCGCTTGGTTATCCGATCACGCCGAAGCGGGTGTGGTGCTCAAGGATCCCGCGGGCGGGTTCTGGCGCCTGGTGGTCGGCACCGACGGGGCGTTGCGCACCGTGTCCATGGGCAAGCAACGGCCGCGACGATGAGCACGTCCTACGCTTCGGCGCGGATCGGACCGGTCCGCTTACACGGCGCGACCGTGCTGCTTCGCCCACCGAGGTTCGACGATTACGCGCAGTGGCGGCGGATTCGGCTGCGTGATCGCGCGATGCTGGAACCGTACTGGTTCAGCTCGCCGCTGTCGTGGGAGCAACGGCATACGCCCGCGAGCTGGGTGCACGAATGCCTCAGTGCGGCAGCCGAATCCGCGGCGGGTCGCCGGGTGGGCATGGTGCTCGAGATCGACGGACGGTTCGCCGGGCAGATCGAACTGGTCGGCATCGACCAGCACGCGCGGTCCGCGGAAATGAGCGTGTGGGTCGATACCGAGATCGGCCGCCGCGGGGTCACCGGTTACGCGGGGTCGATGCTGCTGGACTTCGGGTTCGACACGGTGGGCTTGGAACGGATCACGGCTCCGATCGCGGTGACCAATGCCGATGCGCGCCGCGCGGTGCGCAAGCACTGGCAGTGCGAGGCGGTGATGACGCGGTACTTCGACGCGGGTGGTGCCAGGGTCGACCACGAACTGTGGGCGGTGACGCGGGATCGGATACCGCCGGGTGGGTTCGCGGCCGATTGGTTGGCGGGGTATCTGGCCGCGCATCCGGCATCGACGGCGACGGCGCACGATCTCGCGGCACCGAGCGACCCGGGCAACTCGGGCAACTCGGTCGACAGGCACGACGCGACGTCCTCCAACAGGCGGGGCGCGCCGTCCTCCGACGTGAACGACCCGGCGACCGATGACGTCAGCCACACGATCGCCCGGTCGGTGATCCTGCGCGCCTTGGCCAGGCGTCTGATCGGGAGATTGCGCCATGTCGCCGACCCGATCCACCGCTCCCAAACGGTCGCCTTGCACGACGAAGAACGCGCGGTGACCGTACGCACCTGGCGCCGAACGGATTTCGCCGGCGACGTGGGCGCACCGCTACCACCCACAACCCGCCGCCCCGCGATGCGATTGCGCACGATCCGGACGTGGTGGCAGTCCTTCACCGCATCCCGCGCGGGAATCCGCAGCGCGCACGGCCTGCTGTTCGCCGTCGAACACCGAGGCCGCTACGTCGGCTACTGCCGCCTGTTCGACCAGGACATGTTCGACCACAATGTGCGTGCGGCGGTGGAGGTTTCGCCGTCCAGCGACCCCAGCGTCGCGACCACCGCACTGCGCATGCTGATCACGTACGCCATCGAGCAACGCGGTATCTGGCGGGTCGCGTGCGCGATCCCCGCCACCGACGCGACCGCGGCGGCGGTAGCGCTGGCGGCCGGGTTGCGCCACGAGGGCACCCTGCACCGATTCCGTGGCAGCGACGGCACTTTCACCGATCACGACCTGTGGGCGTTGTGCACCGCACCAGATTCTGTCGACGCCGGAGGGGCACCCGCATGACCGAGCATCACGGTTTCGACCGCAGCAACGACCTGCAGGACCGCCTGCACGACCTGGTCCCCGGCGGCGCCCACACCTACGCCCGCGGCGCCGACCAGTACCCCGAAGGCATGGCCCCGATCCTGGTGCGCGGCAACGGCGCTCACGTCTGGGACGCCGACGGCAATCGCTATGTCGAGTACGGGATGGGCCTGCGCGCGGTCACCCTCGGGCACGGGTACGCCCCGGTGCTGGCCGCGGTGACCGCCGCGATCGCCGACGGTGTCAGCTTCAGCAGGCCCACCGAACTGGAACTGCTTGCCGCACAGGACTTCCTGGCGCTGGTGCCCGGTGCCGACATGGTGAAGTTCGCCAAGAACGGCTCCGACGCCACCACCGCCGCGGTGCGCCTGGCCAGGGCCGTCACCGGCCGCACCACCGTCGCGATCTGCGATCAGCCGTTCTTCTCCGTGGACGACTGGTTCATCGGCACCACCGAGATGGCAGCCGGCATCCCGGCTGTCGACACCGTCAAATTCCCGTACAACGACCTCGACGCGCTGGCGGCAGTGCTGGCGCACGGCACCGTGGCCGCGGTGTTCATGGAGGCCGCAACCGCCATGGCAGAACCACTGCCGGGATACCTGGAAGGTGTTCGCGCACTGTGTGATCGGCACGGCACGCTACTGGTGTTCGACGAGATGATCACCGGTTTCCGCTGGGCAGCGGGCGGTGCCCAGGCCGTCTACGGGGTGACGCCTGACCTGTCGTGCTGGGGCAAGGCGATGGGTAACGGGTTTCCTTTGTCCGCGCTCGCGGGCAAGCGCGAGTACATGGAACGCGGCGGCCTACGCACCGATGAGGATCGCGTGTTCCTGCTCTCGACCACCCACGGCCCCGAAACCTCCGCCCTGGCCGCGTTCCGCGCGGTGGTGCACGCCTATCGCACGCAGGACCCGGTGGCGCGCATGGAACAGGCCGGTCGCACCCTCGCCGACGGCGTCAACAAGATCGCCGCCGACCTCGGCATCGCCGATTTCCTCCAGGTGCGCGGCCGACCGTCCTGCCTGATCTACCGCACCCTCGACGCCGAAGGTGCACCGTCGCAAGCCTTTCGAACGCTGTTCATCCAGGAACTGCTGGTTCGCGGCGTGCTGGGCCAGTCGTTCGTCACCTCCGCCGCCCACGACGACGACGCGATCGCGACCACGATCGCCGCCTGCGCCGAGGCGGCACAGGTCTACGCCCGCGCGATCGAGCGCGGCACCGTGCACGGGCTGCTACGCGGCCGCCCCGTCGCCCCCGCGCTGCGTCGCACCGCCGCACCCCGACAGATCGAAACGAGCACCGTCGCATGACCCGTGTCGCCATCGTCCACGAACGTTTCACCGAGTTCGGCGGCTCCGAAGCCGTGGTCTGCGAATTCGTCGAAACCTGGCCGCAGGCACAGGTTTTCGCGCCGATCGTCGCCCCCGGCGGCGTGCGTGAACCCGTGCGCGATGTCCACGACACCTGGCTCAGCAAGGCCCATGACCTCACCGGCGGCAGGCACGCACCCCTGCTCCCCCTCGCACCACGCGCATTACGCCGAATGCCGTTGCGCGACTTCGATGTTGTGGTGATCAGCCATCACGCGTTCGCCACCCAGGCCGCCCTGGCCACCGACGCACCCGTGGTCGCCTACGTGCACTCCCCCGCCCGCTGGGCCTGGGACCGCGAGTTCCGCGCCCAGGAAGCCGGCGGACGCGCGGGCCAACTCGCCCTCGGCGCCCTCGGCACGCTGGCTCGCCGGGGCGAACTACGCGCCGCGCCGCGCCTGACGCACGTCATCGCCAACTCCCACGCCGTGGCGCAGCGCGTCACCGACTGGTGGGGACTGCCCGCGTCGGTGGTCAACCCGCCCGTGCAGGTCAGCCGGTTCACCCCCGACTCATCCGTGCCGCGGGAGGACTTCTTCCTGTGCGCGGGCAGGCTCGTGCCCTACAAGCGCGCCGACCTGGCCATTCGTGCCGCACAGCTGGCCGGGGTACGCCTGGTCGTGCTCGGCGAGGGCCGCTTCCGCGCCCAACTCGAACAGATCGCAGGCCCGGAGACCACGTTCCTGGGTGCCACCTCCGGCGATCTGCTGCAGGACATGTACCGGCGCTGCCAGGCCCTGCTCATGCCCGGCATCGAGGATTTCGGCATCGTCCCGGTGGAAGCCATGGCCTGCGGCACCCCGGTGCTGGCTGTGGGCGCGGGCGGCGCCCTGGACACCGTGCGCCCCGGCGTCACCGGCGAATACGTGCCTGCCGGTTCCGATGACGAGGTCGTGGCGGCACTGGCACAGGTGATGCGCGACTTCCGTTCGCAGACCTACGATCCCGCCAAGGTCCGCGATCACGCCATGACCTTCGCGCCGGAGGTGTTCCGCGCGAAGATGGCGGGAACCGTCAGCGACGTCCTGTCCGCACGGTAGCGACAAGTTGTCTGCAACTCGCGGTTACTGAAAGTATCTGTCACACATACCCTTTGACCTGCGACAACAGGTGACAAACCCCACACGGTCACAGACACCTGCGAGCTTGCCCGCTCAGGTTACTCACGAGTACGGTTGGTCACAGCCGAGACGACGATGTGCCCGGTTTCTTTCCAGCCATTGCGTGCTGGAACCCGCGCCCTTGATACCGCATCCACCGCCGCATGCCGGATCACTGTTGCGCGACAACATGTTTCATGAGTTTCAGGAGGGGCGATGGTTTCCTACATCGTGACAGGCGGTACCGGATTTCTGGGTCGGCGTGTGGTGCGGGGGTTGCTCGCAGCCGATCCGACCGCGATCGTGCACGTGCTGGTGCGTGCGGAATCGCTGTCCAAGTTCACCGCGCACAATGCGGAAAATCCCGACGGCGACCGCGTCTTCGCGCTGGTCGGCGACCTGACCGCCGACAACCTCGGCCTCGGTGACGGTGCCCCGCGCGCCGATCACGTGCTGCATCTGGGCGCGGTCTACGACATGACCGCCGACGAGGAAACCGCCCACGCGGCCAATGTCGCGGGCACCCGCTCGGTGATCGAGCTGGCCCGCAGCCTCGACGCCACCCTGCACCACGTGTCCTCGGTGGCGGTCGCCGGTGACCATCGGGGCAAGTTCTTCGAGGAGGATTTCGACCTCGGCCAGAACCTGACCTCGCCGTATCACCGCACCAAGTTCGCGGCGGAGAAGCTGGTGCGCGAGGCCACCGATGTGCGCTGGCGGGTGTATCGCCCGGCGATCATCGTCGGCGATTCGCGCACCGGCGACATGGACAAGATCGACGGCCCCTACTACTTCTTCTCGGCGATCTCGGCGCTGGCGGCGCTGCCGTCGGAACTGCCACTGCCGCTTCCCGACCTGGGTAGCACCAATGTGGTGCCCGTCGACTACGTGGCCGACGCGATGGTCCGACTGGTGGGTCGAAAGGGCCTGGACGGGCGCACGTTCCACCTGGTCAACCCGCGTCCGCAGCCGTTCGGGGAGATCTACCACGCCCTGGCCGCCGCCGCCGGTGGTCCCGTGGGCATCGGTACCGTGCCCGGCAGCGCCCGTGCACTGAACAGCCTCGGACACCTTCCCGGCGCACATGCGGTGCGCGACTTCCTGTTCGAGCAGGCGGGCATTCCCGCCGAGGTCGCCCCGCATGTCGGTTTCACCGCCGAGTTCGTCTCCGATTCCACGCAGGCGCAGCTGCCCGGCTTGTCCGTGCCCGCGTTCGGCACCTACGCGGATCGCCTGTGGGAGTACTGGCGCGCCAACCTCGACCCGAACCGTGGCCGACTGGCGCCGAACACGCCCCAGCTCGAGGGGCGCACCGTGCTCATCACCGGGGCTTCCTCTGGCATCGGTCTGGCCACCGCCCACGCCGTGGCCCGCCGGGGCGCCATCGTGCTGATGATCGCGCGTGGCATCGAAGACCTCACTGCCGCAGCGCAATCCGTGCGTGCCGAGGGCGGCACCGCGGTGGCCTACCAGTGCGACATCACCGACGCCGACGCGGTCGACCTGCTGGTGAAGACGGTGCTGACCGAACACGGTCACGTCGACTACCTGATCAACAACGCGGGCCGCTCCATCCGCCGCTCGGTGGCCAATTCCGTGGACCGCATGCACGACTTCGAACGCACCATGGCCGTGAACTACTTCGGTGCCGTGCGCCTGATCCTGGGCCTGCTGCCCTCGATGCGCGAACGCCATTTCGGCCACATCGTCAACATCTCCTCCATCGCCGTCCAGACCAAGGTCCCCCGCTTCGCCGCCTACGCCGCGAGCAAGTCCGCCCTGGACAACTTCAGCGATATCGCCGCGGTCGAAAACCGTGGTGACGGAGTAACTTTCACCTCCATCCGGATGCCCCTGGTCCGCACCCCCATGATCGCCCCCACTGACATCTACCGCTCCCTCCCCCTGCCCGACCCCGACCGCGCAGCCGAAGTAGTGGTCCGCGCCCTCCTGGAACGCCCCGACCGCATCGACACCCCCATGGGCACCTTCTCCCAGGCCGTCGAAATGTTCCTCCCCACACTCAAACGCGCCATCATGCACACCGGCTTCCGCCTGGTCGGCGAATCCACTGCCGCACAACGCAAGCCGACCGACACCCCGAAGCCAGTGGAACCGGCGGAACCCACTCGCAACGCCCTCACCGTCCTCGGCCCGGTCCTGGCCCCCCTGATGGTGATGCCCGGCCCGGCCGCCCGAATGAGCCGAATGCTCCCCGGCGTCCACTGGTAACCACCCACGAACCGGCCGACCACGACATTCGTGGTCGGCCGGTTCGCGTGGCATCGACTCACAGTCGAGCGCTCACCTGGCCCGCAGCGGCGGCGAAGGCCCATTCGTAGGTGCCGTGGGCGGCGGGGAAGACTCCGCCCGCGCAGACCGGATCGCCTGCGGCGCAATAGTTTGCGGTGCGGTCGGCGTACAGGGGTGTGACCGTGCCGCCGACCAGTCGCATCGGGTCGCCGAACAACAGGACCGCGACCACCCGGTCGGACAGTTCCGGGGGCAAGGTCCATGCTCCGGGGACGGCCGCGGAGCCCAGAACCGCGTGGGTGACCACGGCGCCCTGGGAGTAGCCGACCAGCACGAAGCGTTGGTCGGGGCAGGCCGCCGCCTGGTGGAGCAGGTGGGTGGTCATTGCTCGGGTGCCGTCGGCCATCGAGGACGGGACCAACAGATCCGCGGGGTATTCCACGCGGTGGGCGACGGTGTCCACCGGTAGTTGCGCGCTCAGCACCGCGTAGAGCGGGTCGCCGATCGCGGCTCCCAGGTAGCCGGGTTCTACTGTGCCGCGGGCGATTACGACATCGACGGTGGCGCAGCTCTGCGCCCATGCTGTCGATCCGTGGGACATCGCTGTCCCGATTCCCGCGGCCAGTAGCAACACCGACAGCGCTTGCGCTGTACGCCTTGCGACGATCCGAACTGCCTTCCGATAGGTCATGACGACCACCTGCTCACGCCGTTGTGAGGAATAGATAATGAGCCTTAGCTCACTGGTGGAATACCCGCTGACCTGCAACTACATGACACGTACTCGGCATCGACTGCGGCACGTTTGCGTCTCGGATCGCCTGCGGCACAACGCCGCCCACTAGATCAATGCTTCTTGGACTTCTTCTTGTACTTGGGCTTGTCGTGGTCGGGCTCCCACTCGTACCCCGGCGTGCCGCGTTCACAATAGGAGTCGGCGACATGCACGTCGCCCAGGTCGCGCTCACACCAGCGGGACTTCGAGCAGGAGGTGGCGCCCAGGCCCGCCACCACGGCGAGTGTGAGGACGGCGGCGGCGGTGCGGGTACGGACGTTCATGATCTCGCGTGAGCCTTTCATGTATGAAACATCGCTGGTCAGAGCGTTTTCCAGGACTTACCCCCGGCCCCCGACGAACCAATGCTACGTTCCAGGGCATGTCGAGCACTGTGCCAGAGCCCATCGAAGATTTCATCCCCGACGCCATTGTCGTCGGCGCGGGACTGGCGGGCTTGGTCGCCACGCACGAGTTGGTGCTGGCCGGGCGCAAGGTCTTGGTGCTGGATCAGGAGAATCGCGCCAATCTCGGCGGGCAGGCGTTCTGGTCGCTGGGTGGTTTGTTCGTGGTCGACAGCCCCGAGCAGCGGCGCTTGGGCGTCAAGGACTCTTATGAACTGGCACTGCAGGATTGGCTGGGTTCGGCCGGTTTCGACCGCGAGGACGAGGACCGGATGGGTCGCGAGTGGGCCAAGGCCTACGTGCGGTTCGCCACCGACGAGAAGCGGGATTACCTGCACGCCTTGGGTTTGCGCTTCACGCCCTTAGTCGGCTGGGCCGAACGCGGCGGCGCATTGGCTGGCGGACACGGCAATTCGGTGCCGCGGTTCCATCTCACCTGGGGCACCGGCCCCGAAGTGCTGCGCGTGTTCCTCGAACCGGTTCTGCGCGGTGAGGCAAAGGGCCTGGTGCGCTTCGCCTTCCGGCACCGCGTCGACGAGCTGATCGTCGAAGGCGGTGCCGTCACCGGTGTCACCGGCAGCGTGCTCGCCGACTCCGACACCGACCGCGGCCAGGCATCGAACCGGGATGTGGTGGGCGAGTTCACCTTCCGCGCACCGGCGGTGATCGTGAGCTCGGGCGGCATCGGCCACGCCCACGACCTCATCCGCCGCAACTGGCCCACCGAACGTCTGGGCCCGTGCCCGGAAACGATGATCTCCGGCGTGCCCGCCTATGTCGACGGCCGCATGCTCGGCATCTCCGAGCAGGCCGGTGCCGCGCTGGTGAACCGCGACCGCATGTGGCACTACACCGAGGGCATCAACAACTGGGATCCGATCTGGCCCGATCACGCCATCCGCATCATCCCCGGCCCGTCCTCGCTGTGGTTCGACGCGAACGGAAAGCGTTTGCCCGCACCGTGTTTCCCCGGTTTCGACACCAACGAGACCATGCGTCAGATCCTGTCCACCGGCTACGACTACTCGTGGTTCGTGCTCAACCAGTCGATCATCGAGAAGGAATTCGCCCTGTCGGGTTCGGAGCAGAACCCCGACATCACCGGCAAGGATTTGAAGTTCACGGTGCGCAGCAGGCTCGCCAAGGGCGCGCCGGGGCCCGTGGAGGCGTTCAAGCAGCACGGTGTGGATTTCGTGGTCGCCGATTCGCTGGCCGAGCTCGTGGACGGCATGAACGAGATCGCGCGCGGACCGAAACTGGACGTGGCCACCCTGGAACAGCAGATCGTGGCCCGCGACCGCGAGACCACCAATTCCTACTCCAAGGACGCGCAGGTCACCGCGATCAACAATGCGCGCAAGTTCGTCGGCGACAAGATCCGTGTGGTGAAACCGCACCGCGTTCTCGACCCCGCGCACGGCCCGCTGATCGCGGTGCGCCTGAACGTGCTGACCCGCAAGACCCTGGGCGGCCTGCAGACCGACCTGGATTCGCAGGTGCTGCGCCCCGACGGTTCGGTGTTCCCCGGGCTGTATGCCGCCGGTGAGGTCGCCGGGTTCGGCGGCGGCGGCGTGCACGGCTACAACGCGCTGGAGGGCACGTTTCTGGGCGGGTGCATCTTCTCGGGTCGCGCGGCCGGTCGGGCGATCGCGCGGCGCACGTCCTAGTGCGAGTGCCGGGGGGTCAGTGAACGCGCGGCTTCCTTGGCCACCTCGGCCAGCGCGCGGGCCAGGCGTGCGGTGTCCAGTGCGGTGCGTTCGCCGTGGACCGTGCCCGACAGCGAGATCGCCGCCACCGCGACGCCGCGCCCCCGGATCGGCACCGCCACGCACCCCACACCTGGTAGCGCCTCCTCGGTGTCCACGGCCACTCCCTGCCGGTTGCGGATGCGGGCGAGCTCGCGGTGCAGTTCGCCCCGGTCCACGATCGTGCGCGCGGTGCGTGCCACGGCGTTGCCGCGCAGACAGGCTTCCGCGATCCCGGGTTCCAGCGTGGCCAGCAACGCCTTGCCCACGGCGGTGGAATGCGCAGGTAGTCGCCCGCCCACCCGTGTGGGAATGACGACCCGCCCGCGCCCGCCCGAACGATCCAGGAACAGCACCTCGCGCCCGTCCAGCACGGCAAGATGCCCGACCAGCCCGGTCCGCTGGCTCAGCTCGTACAGCATCGGCCCGACCACTTCGCGCAGCTCGTTCTGCTCCGCGGCCAGCCCACCCAGTTCCAGCACCCGCAGACCGAGCCGATAGCCGCCGGGGGTGTGTGCCAGCCAGCGCAGCCGGATCATCTGATCGAGAATGCGGTGCACGGTCGAACGCGGCAGCCCGGTGCGTTCGGCCAGGCCCAGCAGCGTCAGCGAGGGGGTGGTGGCGTCGAACGCGTCGAGAATCAGCGTCATCCGCTCGATCATCGACGTCGGCGGCGCCCCGGCCGCCCGATCCGATCCGGTCCACAGATCTTCCGGCGCCGGTTCGGTCACGATCTCGACCGTCATTGATCCAACCTCCACAGTGCGTAGCGGTAACAGACTAGAGCCGTCAGCTCCGCTTACGCACTATTTCGCCTCGATCAGGCCATGACCCTGTTGGGAGGTGTCACCAGCAGCGGTCGGCGCACGATCGGCGCGAGGGCCGCCGCGATCTCCCGCACGGCCTTCGCGGGCGCGCTGTCGGGGTCGGTGTGGACGAACGGCGCGCCGTCGTCGCCTGCCGCGCACACGGCCGGGTCGAACGGGATGCGGCCGAGCACGGGACAGTGGGTGTCGAGCAGCCCGCTGAGCGCGCGACTCACCGCCGTGGCCCCGCCGGCGCCGAACGGTGTGTGCCGGGTGCCGTCGGCGGTGTCGTACCAGGACATGTTCTCGATGATGCCCGCCACCCGCTGGCCCGTCTGCGCGGCGACGGCGCCCGCGCGTTCGGCGATGCGGGCGGCGGTGCGCTGCGGGGTGGTGACCACGAGAAGTTCTGCGGCGGGCAGCAATTGGGCCAGCGAGATCGCGATGTCGCCGGTGCCGGGCGGCATGTCGATGAGCAGGATGTCGAGCTCACCCCAGTAGACGTCGTTGACGAATTGCTGCAGGGCGCGGTGCAGCATCGGCCCGCGCCACACGACGGGGGCATTGCCCTCCACGAACATGCCGATCGAGATGACCCGGATGCCGAAAGCTCTGGGCGGCATCATCATCGACTCCACCAGCGTCGGAGTTTCGGTGATGCCGAGCATCGCGGGCACCGAGTGACCGTGAACGTCGGCGTCCATGATGCCCACGCGCAACCCACGCCGGGCAAGGGCAACGGCCAGATTCACCGTGACACTGGACTTTCCGACACCTCCCTTGCCCGACACCACGCAGTAGACCTTCGTCGGCGAATCAGGTTGCGCCAGTGCGGAAACGGCTTCGGGCCCGCGAAGTTGGACGCGCAAGTCACGGCGTTGTTCGTCGGTCATCACGCCGAAGTCGATATCGACCCCGGTGACGCCGGGCACTGCGGTGACCGCCTCTCGGATGTCGTTGCCGATCTTGGTCCGCAGCGGACAGCCCGCGATCGTGAGCAGAATCCGTACGACGACCTGACCGTGCGCGTCGATGGTGATGGTCTCGACCATGTTCAATTCGGTGATGGGACGGCCGATCTCGGGGTCGTCGACGCCGGCCAGCGCGGTCGCGATCTGGGCTTCGGTGGGCATGTTCGTGTTCCTTACTGAGACATGCTGGCGTGCAGCATGTCCGCGCGTTCGACGAC
Organism: Nocardia sp. NPDC058666; assembly: GCF_042714895.1. Taxonomy (NCBI): domain Bacteria; kingdom Bacillati; phylum Actinomycetota; class Actinomycetes; order Mycobacteriales; family Nocardiaceae; genus Nocardia; species Nocardia sp. NPDC058666. Next base: position 189,256 of record NZ_JBHXRY010000003.1, on the reverse strand, counting down.
CTTGACTCGTTCGCGTCCCTGGGGTGTGCCGAGCGCGCGTTCGTGGGCGTCGAGTCGGTACCAGCCCTCCCACGTGGTGAAGGGAATGCCTGCACCGGTGAGGAATTCGATCACCGCGTCGGGATCCGGGCGGGGTGCCGGGGTCAGGCGGTCGCGGTCGGCGAGCAGGCAGGCGACGGTTTCGTTGGCGTCGCCTTTGGTGTGGCCGATGAGGCCGACGGGGCCGCGTTTGATCCAACCGGTGACGTACACGCCTGCCAGGTACCTGGCGGACTCACGCGCTTTCGGGTCGATGAGCACCCGTCCGGCTTCGTTGGGGATGGTGCCGGTGCGGTCGTCGAACGGGATGTCGGCGATGTCTTCGGAGCGGTAGCCGACGGCGCGGTACACGGCCTGCACCGGCCAGTCCCGGTATTCGCCGGTGCCCTGCACGTTTCCGGTGCCGTCGAGCTGCGTGCGCTCGGTGCGCAATCCGACGACCGTGCCGTTGTCGCCCAGTACCTCGCACGGCGATTCGAAGAAGTGCAGGAACAGCTTGTGCGGGCGATCGCCGTGATCGCGAATGGCCCACTGTTCGAGGGTGTTCGCGACCATGTCGACCTGCTTGGAGTTACGCCGCGCGGCTTCGGAGCCCTCGTCGTAATCGATGTCTTCGGGGTTGACGATGACCTCGATGGTGGGCGAGTGGTCCAGTTCGCGCAGTTCCAGCGGCGTGAACTTGGCCTGCGCGGGACCGCGACGACCGAACACGTGCACCTCGAGGGCTTTGTTGCCCTTGAGGCCTTCGTAGACGTTGGGCGGGATCTCGGTGGCCAGCAGCTCGTCACCGGTCTTGGCCAGTACCCGCGCGACATCCAGCGCGACGTTGCCCACGCCCAGCACCGCGACCTTCTCCGCGTCTAGGGGCCAGGTGCGCGGCACGTCGGGGTGGCCGTCGTACCAGGACACGAAGTCCGCGGCACCGAAGGAACCGTCGAGTTCGATGCCGGGGATGTCCAGCGCACGGTCGGCGTTGGCGCCGGTGGAGAAGATCACCGCGTCGTAGAACTGGCGCAGGTCATCGAGGGTGATATCGGTGCCGTAGTCGATATTGCCCAGCAGCCGCACCTGGTCCTTGTCCAGGACCTTGTGCAGCGCGGTGATGATGCCCTTGATACGCGGGTGATCAGGTGCGACGCCGTAGCGGATCAGGCCGAAGGGCGCGGGCATGCGCTCGTAGAGGTCGATGCTCACGCCCTCCGGTAGAGAGGACTTCATCAGGGCGTCGGCGGCGTAGATACCGGCGGGACCGGCACCGATAATCGCCACCCGCAGTGGACCTTTCACTTCTCGTACCCCGCGACGAAGGGCGTGTCCACACCGAGATCACCGACCGAATCCGCGCTGCCCGGCGAACCGAGCGCACTGGCGCGGCCGGGCAGCGGGATGTGGAAGAACTCGGCGTTGGTGGCGACGAACCCTTCCTGGCCGGCGGGGATGTCGGTATCGAGGTAGATCGCCTCCACCGGGCATACCGGTTCGCACGCACCACAATCCACGCATTCGGTGGGGTGGATGTAGGCCATCCGGTCACCGGTGTAGATGCAGTCGACCGGGCATTCCTCCACGCAGGCGCGGTCCATGATGTCCACGCACGCGGCGCCGATGACGAAGGTCATGGCTGTAACTCCTTCTCGTTCGGCTCGCCGAGTGCGGCGAGGATTTCGTAACGCAGGCGGGCGAATTCGGGTTCGAACCTGGCACCGGGCGCACGCGGGGAGTCGATCTCGATGACCCGTTGGATGCGGGCGGGTCGCGGGGTGAGCAGCACGATCCGGTCGGCCAGCAGCAGCGCCTCGTCGACATCGTGGGTCACGAACAGCACCGTGGTCTGGCGTTGCTGCCACACCGAGATGAGCAGTCGTTGCATGTCGGCGCGGGTCTGCGCGTCCAGCGCGCCGAACGGTTCGTCCATCAGGAGCACTCGTGGTTGTGCGGCCAAGGTTCGCGCCAACTGCACCCGCTGACGCATTCCGCCCGACAGTGCGCCGGGCAGGTGATCACCGAAGTCGGTGAGCCCCACCAGGTTCAGCAGTTCCTGGGCTTCGGTGCGACGGTTGCGGCGTGACACCCCACGCAGTTTCAGCGCGAACTCGACATTGCGTCGGGCCGTGCGCCACGGCAGCAGCGCGTCTTCTTGGAACACCATCGAGCAGTGTTGTTCCGAGGGCCCGCCGTCGACGGTGACCGTTCCACCGATGGGTGGCAGCAGCCCGGCCATCGCTCGCAGAACCGTGGATTTGCCGCAGCCCGAGGGGCCCAGCAGCACCACGATCTGGCCCGCGTCGATGTCGAGATCCACTTCGGCGGCGAGACTTTCGCCGTAGGCGATGCGCAGTCCGTGCAGCCGCACCGCGGCGCCGGCGCTCATCGCTGTGCCCTGGGCAGCCACCGGTTGACCCGGCGTCCGGCCAGTTCCACCAGCCACGCGGTGAACCACCCGAGCAACCCGATGGTGAGCATCCCGACGATCACCCCCGGATAGTCCAGGAGCCCGTAGGACTGCCAGGTGAAGTACCCGATGCCGAACTGGCCCGAGATCATCTCCGCGCTGATCACGCAGATCCAGGCCACGCCCATGGCCACCGACAGCCCGGAGAAGATGCCGGGCAGTGCACCCGGCAGCGCGATGTGGAACAGGATGTCGCGTCGACGCGCACCGAGGGTGTGCGCCGCCTCTTCCCACACCTTGGGCAGCGCGTGCATGGCGTGGATGGTGCTCACCGCGACCGGGAAGAACGCGGCGAAGAAGGTGATGAACACGATGCCCTGTTCCCCGGTCGGGAACAATAGAATGGCCAGTGGCACCAGCGCGATCGCGGGAATGGGCCGGAACACTTCGAGCACCGGCCGCACCAGTGCGCTGACCACCGCGGAGCGGCCGACGGCCATGCCGATGAGCACACCCGACACCGTGGCCAGGCCGAAGCCGATCAGGATGCGGCGGGTGCTGGAGAAGATGTCGCGGTAGTAGGTCGACGCACCGATCTGGGTGCTGAAGGACTCGAATACCTGTGCGGGCGTGGGGATCTTGTCGAACCGTAGCCAGAACACGACCTGGTTCGTGGTGAGCAGGTACCAGGCCAGCAGCAGTGCTGCCAACGGCACGGCGGTCAGTGCGGCTTTGCGCACCTTGCGCGGCACGGTGAACCGGGTAGCCGTTTTCGGGAGTGGGACAGTGCTTTCGGGCGCCGTGACGGGTGCGGCGAGGGGTTTGACGGAAAGGGTCATGGTGAGCCTCCTGGTCTCACGTGACGGATCTAGCGGGCCTTCAGTGCTGCGGAATAGTCGATGACCGTGGCGCCCGGATGGGCGGTGGCGTACTGCTGTGCGGCGACGCTGGTGGCGAAAGGCAGCAACCGATCGTCGGGTCCGGCGGCGGGATCGCTGACCCAGGTCGCGGTGGCGGCGAACAGCCTTGTGCCGGTGGCGAAGTCGGGCACGTACGCCGCGCGCACTGTGGTGCCGGTGGCCGCGATCTGCCGCAGCAGGCAGGTCGGGGTCTTGGCGACGGCGGTCTTCGGACTGTCGGCGAACCACACCTCCGAGGCGGAGGCCAAGCCGTCGACCGCTCCCCCGCAGGTGGCATCGGTGCCGGTCAGCGGGGCGGGTGCGGCCACCGAGGCGCTGGCGGCGTCGTAGTCGGCACCGTAGACGGTGCGGATGTAGCGGTCGTCGACGAATTCGTCGAGATTCAGATCCGATAGTGCGCCAAGGCTTTTCAGGAACGGCAATAGTTTGCCCAGTGCGTCGACCTGTTGGGTTTTGATCGTCGGATCGAAACTCACCAGCCCGTTCGGCCCGTTGTAGAGATACACGACCTCGGCGGGCAACCCGGTGATCTCGGCGACCCGCAGGGCGGCTTCGAGGGGGTTCTGGTTGAGATAGTCGGTGGTCTTGCGCACCGCGGTGAGGAACGCGGTGACCACATCGGGGTTCTCGGTGCCGAACCGTTCGCCGGCGACCACCGCGTGGAAGGTCGGAATGCCCGCGCTCCCACCGTCATACAGCAGTTTGGCTTTGCCGTCGTAGACCAGTTTCTGCGGCCACGGCACGAACTGCGCCAGCGCGGCCACCTGATCACCCTGCAGGGCCGAAGCACCGACGGCGGGATCCTGACCGAGCAGCTTCACGTCCTCGAGGGTCATCCCGGCGGCCGACAGCCCGGTGGCGAGCATGCCGTGCGCGGCCGACCCGACGCTGGTGGACACGATCTCACCGCGCAGGTCTGCGATGGTGGACGCCGTCGAATTCGTCGGCACCACAATCTGATTCAGCGAACCGCGCAGGTTGTAGCCGGTGACGGCGATCAGTTCGGACTTCACATCGGCGTGATCGCGGGTCTTGGAACCGTTGACCAGGATCGGGGCGTCGCCCATGGAACCGATGTCGACCTGGCCGGCCAGCATCTGCGCGGTCAGCGGCGGGCCCGCGGCGAAGTCCTTCCACTCCACCTTGTAGGTCAGGCCTTTCGCCTTGCCCAGTTCGGCCAGTTCGGCCTCGAAGGTGCCGCGATCGCGCAGCAGGGTGCCCGCGGTGACGGTGTTGATGGTCTTGGACTGGTAGCCGATATCGACGGTGACGGTCTTGCCGTCGTCGCCGGCGCCGCAGCCGGTGGCCAGCGCCGCGACCGTGGCGGCACCCAGCAGCAGTACGGGAATTCGGATGCTCATGACGGCTCTCTCAACGCAACAGGAACGGGATGTTCACGGTGACGGCGCCGACCGGGCACCGCGCGGCACACGGCCCGCAGTACCAGCACTCGTCCACGTGCATGTAGGCCTTGCCCGAATCCGGGTGGATGGCAAGGGAATCCAGCGGACACATGTCCACACACAGCGTGCAGCCGTCGATACATTTGGCCTCGTCGACCGTGACGGGGACATCGAGACGAGCATTGACCAGGGCCATCAGAGTTCCTTTCCAGAGTTGGCGATGCCGATGCGGGCGAAGGCGCGGACGTCGGCGTCCGGGTCTTCGAGCGCGGCCTGCAGCGCCGAGGTGATGTCGCGTCGCTGCGCGATCCGTTCGGCCAGGCCGCGCACCGCGGCCTTGCGAACGTCGAGGTTGGGATCGGAGACCGCCGACAGCAGCGGTGCCGCGGCGAGTTCGGGGTCGGCGGCGGCCAGGGCGATCGCGGCCGCCTGCCTGACCTGCCAGGCGGGGTCGGTGATGGCCGCGGTCGCGGTGGCGGCGGCCTGTTCGTCGCAGCCGGTGCCCGCCAGGCTCGACAGGGCGGCGGCGCGGACCAGGGGTTGCGGGTCGGTGGCCAGCACGAGCAGGGTCACCGCGCCGCGCGGATCACCGACGGCCGCAATGCCTTTCGCGACGCCGATGCGCACGTTCTGGTCTTCGTCGGCGGCGGCTACGGCGAGTTCGTCGAGCGCGTCGACCGAGGTCAGACCACCGACCACCGTGCGCCGCACCGCGACATTCGGATCGGCCATCCATGTCGTGAGTTCGTCGGCGCCCACTCGGCGGTGTCGCCACAGTGCCTCGATCGCGGCCGAGCGCACCGCCGGTTCGGGTGCGGTGACGCTATGACGCAGTGCCGCATCGAATTCCGGGCCGGGAACCAGCACTTCGAGGAGTTCGGTGAGGAAACCGATCGCGGTGTGGCGAACGTCGACATCCGGGTCGGCCAGAGCTGTGGCGAAGATCGGTGCCGCCTGCGCCCAGGCGTCGGTGGTCTCGCTGAGCACCGACAGCGCGGTGCGGCGAACCTCCGGGTCCGGGTCGGTCAGGAATTCGGTGAGTTCGTCCAGTTCCGGGCATTCGTCGGCCAGGTCGAGCAGGGCAAGCAGGCGCGCGCTCATCGTGCACCCCACGCACCGACGAGTTCGGGAGCGGCCACATCGGCGACACCGTCGGGCCGCACGAAGCCGGGCACCGGCACGATGTAGGGCGCCACGGGGCGGGTCTTGAACTCCATGGCACCGCTGGCGCCGCGATAGAGATTGAGGTGACAGAACCACTCGGCGTCGTTGGTGGCAGGCCAGTCCGCGCGCTGATGGTAAAGGCCCCAACGACTTTCGGTTCGTCGCAATGACGCCCTGGCTGCCATTTCCGCACAGTCCCTGATGAAGGTGACTTCCGCGCAGCGCATGAGTTCGTGCGGCGTGTGTCCGCCCATCGCGGCGATGTCTGTGTTCATCCGTTCGAACGCTTCCACCCCCAGGGTCAGGTACGACTGCGCCTTGGGCGGTTGCAGGTAGTCGTTGACGAAGCGGCGCAGCTTGTATTCGACCTGGGTTTGCGGCGGGCCGTCGGGGTTGCGCAGCGGGCGGTAGATCAGCTCGTGCGCGGCTTCGATCTGGTCGGCCGGCAGCTCCGGATGTGCTGCGCCACGGGCGAATTCGCTGGCGTGCTCACCGGCGATATCGCCGTATACGAACGCGCCGATCATGTAGTTGTGCGGCACCAGCGCCATGTCGCCCGCGGCGTAGAGGCCGGGCACGGTGGTCGCGGCATGTTCGTCGACCCACACTCCTGACGCGGAATGCCCACTGCACAAACCGATTTCGGAGATGTGCATTTCGATGTCGCTGGTGCGGTAGTCGGTGCCGCGCCCTTCGTGGAAGGTGCCGCGAGTGGGGCGTTCGGTGGTGTGCAGGATGCCCTCGATCTCGCGGATCGTGGCGTCGGGCAGGTGGCTCAGTTTCAGGTAGATCGGGCCGCGGGCACTGTCGAGTTCGGACTTGACCTCCGCCATCATCTGACCGGACCAGTAGTCGCAGTCCACGAACCGGTTGCCTTCGGAGTTGACGGTGTAACCGCCGAACGGGTTGGCCACATAGGCGCACGCGGGACCGTTGTAGTCCTTGATCAGCGGATTGATCTGGAAACACTCGATGCCCGACAGTTCCGCGCCCGCGTGGTACGCCATGGCATAGCCGTCGCCGGCGTTGGTGGGGTTCTCGTAGGTGCCGTAGAGATAACCCGAGGCGGGCAGGCCCAGTCGTCCACACGCGCCCGCCGCCAGGATCACCGCACCGGCCGAGATGGTGACGAATTCGCCGGTGCGCGTGTCGAATCCGACCGCGCCGACCGCGCGGCCGTCGACGGTGAGCACCCGCACCGGCATCACCCGGTTGTTGATGGTCACCTTGGATCGGACATCACGAGCGCGCAGGGTGCGGTAGAGCACCTTCTTCACATCGCGACCCTCCGGCATCGGCAGGACATACGAGCCGGACCGGTGCACCTTCCGCACCGCGTATTCGCCGTGCTCGTCCTTCTCGAACTTCACGCCGTAGTTCTCGAGACGCTGCACCATCTCGAAACCCCGTGTGGCGGTTTCGTAGACGGTGCGCTGGTTCACGATGCCGTCGTTGGCCACGGTGATGTCGGCGACGTAATCCTCGGGACTTGCCTTGCCCGGCACGACCGCGTTGTTCACGCCGTCCATGCCCATGGCCAGCGCGCCGGAGTGCCGCACGTGGGCCTTTTCCAGCAGCAGCACGTTGGCGCCGTGGCGGGCGGCGGTCAGCGCGGCCATGGTGCCCGCGGTGCCGCCGCCGACGATCAGGACGTCGCAGACCAGTTGTCGCCGGTCGGTCAGCGGTGGAATCTGCATGGGGATCAACCCCTTTCGTTGTTGTCGCGGGTGCGCCGCGAAGTCACCGGGACGCGATCCAGTCGCCCGGACAGGGAGAACCGGTCGCCGCGATAGCGGATGTATTCCAGATCCACGGGTCGACCGGAATCGGTGTAGGTGAGCCGTTCCAGGAACAGCAGCGGGGAACCGGCGCGCACCTGCAGCAGTCCCGCGACCGTGGGGTCGGCGGCGACCGCTTCGATCGCGACCGCGGCGGAGCCCAGCGGCAGACCGAGTTCGGCTTCCAACAGGCCGAACACGTCGCAGGTGGCGAGGTCTTTGTCCAGCAGCGGGATGCCGATGTCGGCGGTGAGGTAGCTGGCATCCAGCGACAGCGGGGCGCCGTCGAGGTAGCGCACGCGTTCCAGCGCGACAACGGGGTCGCCGGGGGCGAGCTCGAGCCGTTCGGCGACCAGCGGCGTGGCGGGCACGACCTCGGCGAGCAGGACCTGGTTCACCACCCGGTCGCTGCTGGTTTCGAAGGTTTCGGCCAGGCCACGCAGGCGGTCAAGACCCTGGACGGCTTTGTCGGCGACGACGAAGGTGCCCGCACCGGGGACCCGGTCGATCAGGCCTTCGTCGCGCAGCAGGGTCAGTGCGTCGCGGACGATATTGCGGCTGGTGGCGAAGTCGGCGGCGAGCAGGGCTTCGGCGGGCAGTGCCCGGTTGCCGTAGACGCCGCTGCGGATGCGGGCGCGCAGGATGTCGCGGATACGCCGGGCCGGTGCGCTGCGTCGGCCCGAACCCGGATCGGGAGGCCGGGGCCTGGCCGAGGAGGAAGTGGCTGTCATGCGGCAAATGCTGCGAACGTCGCGTTACAAGGGACGTTTCGGGCAATTACCGGATGGTTACGCCAGTTCCGGGCTTTCCGGCAAGCCCTCTACCTGCGGTGATACCGACGGTCCCGGTAGTCCCACCACTGCGCCTCTGGCGTTTTCCAGGCGCGCGGCCCGTTCGACGAGTAGTTCGCCCGGTCCCGACGGTGGGGTGTTGCGGCGCCAGATCGCGCGGAATTTGCGGGTCAGGCGGGCGGCGTCGGCGCAGGGGACCTGGACCAGGGTGCCGGTTGCCAGGTCTGGTGCCGCGATCAGACGGCTCAGGACGGCGGGGGCCATTCCTGTTCTCGCGGCGGCCACGATCGCGCCGGTCGAGCCCAGTTCGGCGGCGGGGTCCGCGGGTGGGGCCGCAGTGGCCAGTAGGTCCCAGACGGTGTCGCGGGTGCCCGAGCCGGGTTCGCGCCACAGCAGGGCCGTGTCGGCCAGTTCTCGGAGTGTGATCGGCGTTTTCCGTTGTGCCCAGGGATGATTCGGTGCCACGACCACGACCAGGTCGTCGGCGCCGAGTACTCGGCTGCCGAGGCCGGCCGGTGGATGTGGGCCTTCTACGAAGCCCAAGTCGGCGGTCCCGTCTCTGACCAGCCCGGCCACCTGCGTGGAGTTCTCGACTTCCAGCGAGATCACCACTTCGGGATGGTCGGTGCGCAGGGCGGCGAGCCAGTGCGGAATCCGGTGGTCGGCAATGGTTTTCGAGGCAGCGATGCGTAGGCGTGGGGCCTGCGCGGTGCGGAGTCTGGCGACATCGTCCACGAGATCTTTGACCGCCGACAGGACCGTGCGCGCGTGCGCGACCACCGCGCGGCCCGCATCGGTGAGTTCGGAGCCGGTCGGGCCACGATCGAGCAGCTTCACGTGCATCCGGCGTTCCAGGGCGCTGATCCGCATACTCGCGGCGGGCTGACTGACCCCGTGCCTGCGGGCAGCGGCGCCCAGGCTGCCCAGTTCGGCCACCGACACGAGCAGGTCGAGGACCTCCAAGTCGGGCGTTCCGGGTGGCAGGGTCATGCGCTGATTATGGGTCAAGCATCGTGAATGCGATCGTGGTGGAGCTTCTTGGCGATGCTGTAGACGGCGAAGACCGGCTTCAGCGGCATCCATTCACCGAAGCGGTAGTCGCGGCCGCGCACCAGGCGGGACGCCAGTTCCGGGCTCTGGTCGGCGAGGAATTGCCGGGCGATCTCGGCGTGCGTGGGCAGCGAGACAATCTTGATCCGGTCGACGTCTTTCAGGAACGGGATCGCGAAAGCGATGTTCTCCCAAGTGGATCGGCTCGACTCCTCCAGCACGAGTTCACCGTCGTACCCACACTCTTGCGTGGCATAGGCAGCCATCAACGACGCCTCGGACCGCGTTCCGGCGCACGCCCCACCGCACACCACCAGCCGAGTCTGCGACGCCATCGGATCCATGGATCGCAACCCAGCACGCACCCGCCACCTGTTCATGGCATTGGCCCGCGGCCCCGCATCGCGGTAACCCAGCACCACGACAGCCTCGGAGCCAGTGTTCCCGGTCCCGAGACTGCGACGCGAGGCCCGCCAATTCGCCCACTCACCCCACAGCAGGACACCGAGACCGGCGGCGATGGCGAGACGAGTCCGTTTCCGCACCTGTCCAGCAAACCACGGACCCACCCGGCTTTCCCACCCGTTCCTGATCATGATCCGCCGGATTTCCAGCATCAGACCGGCGTAATCACCCAAAACGTCGCCAAAAAGTCAGAAAACTGACTTTCGAGCCGCCGATTGTACGATTACGCCGGTTCCCCTCCGCCGTGGCGGCCTGCACATAAGCCACACTTATGGGTACCCGGTGAATCGGCCTCTACCTGGACATCCGCCGCCCGGCGAAGGTGGAGAGGTGAACCGCGCTCGAACTCTCGCCCCCGGCCTGACCCTCGCCCTGCTCATCGCCGCCGCCGCAACACCGGCAGGCAAGGCGTTGCCGATGGTCGGCGCTCCGGTGCTGGCACTGGGTGCGGGAGCGGCGGCCGGCATGGTGTTGCGGCGCAGTCCGAGCACGGTTTTCGAACCCGGCCTCGATGTCGCACGGCAACGGCTACTCGGCCTCGCCATCGTGCTGCTCGGCCTCGGCCTGCCGCTGGGGTCGGTCGTGGCCGTGGGACGCGAGACGGCTGTGGTGCTGATCGGGACGCTGGTCGTCGGCGGTGTCGCGGCGTTCTTCGTCGGACGGATGCTGGCGGTGGACAAGGAATCGGCGACGCTGATCGCCGTGGGCACGACCATCTGCGGGGCCTCCGCGATCGCCGCCGCCACCGCGGTACTGCGCCCCGACAAGCAACGCGTGGCCTACGCGCTGGGCACCATCTTCATCTTCAATGTGACTGCGGTACTGGTCTATCCGCCGCTGGGCCGCGCGCTGGGCCTGTCGCAGGAGGCTTTCGGACTGTGGGCGGGCACCGCGATCAACGACACATCGTCGGTCCTGGCCGCGGGCGTCATCTTCGGAGCCGGCGCGGCACATTTCGCGGTAATCGTGAAGATGGTCCGCAGCCTCGCCATCATCCCCCTCTGCATCGGCCTGCACGCCGGCCGCCGTCACCTCGCCGAGCGGGCCGACACACCCACGGCATCGCTGCGCCAGGCGGTCCCCCTCTTCGTCATCCTGTTCCTCGCCGCCTCGCTCATCGCGAGCCTGAACATCCTGCCCACCTGGCTCACCGAATCCCTCACCACCACCAGCAGCTGGCTGATCGCCACCGTCCTCGCCGCCATCGGCACCTCCCTCAGCCTCGCCCGCCTCCGCACCGCAGGCCTGCGCCCCCTAATCCTGGGCGGCACACTCGGCCTGATCCTGGGACTCACCAGCCTCGCACTGATGTCCCTCACCGGGTGGTTATGACGGATCGCTTCGTCGCTGCGGTAAGCCCCAGCGCCGATCAGCCGGGCATCGCAGCGGCGACAAAACCCATCACGATCGTGGTCAACGACAGCGAACCGGTGCCGAACGCGGCAGCGATCGCGTACCCGACCAGGACGTCTTCCACGGTCGGCTGCGGTGGTTCGACCACCTGGTTGAGAACCTTCTTGGGCAGCGCCCAGACGACGTCGACCGCGCCGTCCGCCTTCGCGGTCAGCTCACCGAATTCCTTCTCGATTTCATGCGGCTTGCCGTTGACAAAGGTCGCCGTCTCGATGTCTTTGGGGCGCATGCTGAGATAGCGCCCGTCGATCTCGGCGGTGATCCGATAGCTGCGTTTCAGCAACTTTCCCCGCCCGATGTCGAGGGCGAAAGCACGACCGTTCACGACCGCGGACACCGCCGCACCATCCCGGCTACCGAGGTGGCATCGCTTGTCCGTTCGTGGCCCGCGCCGCTCGATGACTGCCGAGAACTCCGTGTCGGACCGCAGAAATGTTCGCACACCCGCGTCGAACCGCTCGATCACCAACGTCCCCCAGAACCCGGTATCCACCTCGACACGGTCGACATCCGTCGTCCCCATTTCGCACCCCCGTACACCGCCGCCGAAGCCAGCGGCCTCCATCCCTCACTGTACGTACCACCGAATCAGCTTGCAGCCCTGACATTTCCAGCCGCGAGAAGATCCCACGCAGTCACTAGCCCGGCATTCGAACCACCCGCACCCCGAATCGCGCGGCACCGCCTGTGCGGCCACCGCCCCGCAGCCGACTAAACCAACTCGACCTCGTCGAAACCAACGGTCAGCTTGTGCCGTCGCTCGCGCAGCACATTCCCTTCGCGATGAACGGTCCCCTCCCCGAACTCGATGCGCAACTGTGCACGGCGAGTGTCGACCTCACGGACAACCCCGCAAATGCCACTGAATGGTCCCGACGGAAAAATCACGACGTCGCCTGGGCCGTACTCGGTAAACCCCACGGCGACACTGTAATCCACGTCACCGGATTGCGACGGCCGCTGTCCGGCTGCACAGTCTCCCTATCCACCGAAGTCCAGGTCGAAGTCGGCTAGGAGTTCGTCGGCGCGGGATAGGGCTTGGTCGAGTTCGTCGGTGACGGAGTCCATCAAAAAGATGTCGGCGAGCATGTCGGAGAGTTCGGTGTGGAGGGCGTGGAGTTCGGCTATGGCGGGGTCGATGGTGGTCCAGGCGACGGTGTCGGACCACCAGGTGTCGCGTTGGATCCAGGACCAGAAGATGTCGCGGACCAGGAGTGCCTCGGTGGTGAACAACTGGCGGTGCTCGGTGGCGGTGGCGTGTTCGAGTTCGTAGGTGCCGTCGGGGAGGTAGCGCGCTTGGATGCTCTCACCGGGGGTGCGCGTGAGCAGGAGGAACGGGTGCTCGGGGGCCGGTGCGGTGGCCGCGGTCCCAGGCCGCGTGGGGTCGACAGCGTGCGGCACGTCGGAGCCGTCACCGACGTGGACTACGACTTCGGGCTGGTCGTCGCGCTCATCACCCATCGGGTCAGTGTGCCGGATCGGCGCGCCCGCCGAACAGCCGCACCGATGAATCGGTGACGCGTACAGCGTCTATATCGACGACAGGAATTCTGCCGACAGAGAGGCTCCACTGTGAGCGACAGCGAAGTCAGGGCCGCGACGGCGCAACAACGCGCCGAAACGGCCGAGTTCTTGGCGGGCTTGGACGCGGCGTCCTGGGATGAGCCCACTTTGTGCGAGGGCTGGCGCGTCCGGGAAGTCGCCGCGCATTTGAGCATGCCGTACCGGACCTCGCTCCCGCGGTTCGTCCTCGGCATGATCGCCGCGCGCGGGAATTTCGATCGCCTCGCCGATCGGGTCGCCCGCGACGACGCCGCGCGGTTGAGCACCACCGAATTGGTGGCCGCCATCGGTGACAACACCGAGCATCCGTGGAAACCACCCGGCGCCGGATTCGCGGGTGCGTTGAGCCACGATGTGATCCACGGCCTCGATATCACCGTGGCGCTCGGCCACACCGACCCGTTGCCGCTCGACCGGATGCGCATGGTGCTGGACCCGCTGAATCCGCGCTCGGTCAAATATTTCTCGGTCGATCTGGACGGAATCGCCTTGCAGGCAACCGATCTCGACTTCCGCTACGGCGAAGGCGAGATGGTGTCCGGGCGCGCACAGGATCTCCTGCTCGTGCTGTGCGGACGCAAACTCCCGCCGGGCTATCTCGAGGGCGAATCGGCAGCGCGGTTCACCAGCGGCTGAAATCGAGCTGCGGGACAACGCGACCCGGGGGTAGCGTCGTCTCGATGACGTGGAAAGCACCCGAACTCGAGCCCACCAAGACCCTGGTGGGGGCGGACGAACGAGCGATGCTGCAGTCCTGGTTGGACTTTCATCGTCAGACGTTGCTCGGCAAGTGTGGCGGTCTCGACGGCGAGCAATTGGCAACGCGCTCGGTGGAGCCGTCGACGCTGTCGTTGCTCGGGCTCGTTCGTCACATGACCGACGTCGAGCGGAGCTGGTTCCGGGCGCGGGCAGCGGGCGAGCAGATCGGGCCGATCTACTACTCCCAGGCCAAGCCCGACGACGACTTCGACGACCTCACCTCACGATCCGCCGAGGACGTTTTCACTGCCTTCCACGCCGAAGTGGCCGCCTGCGACGCCGCCATCGCCGACCTGCCGCTCGACCACGTCTTCCACGTGCCGTGGCGCACCGACGACTACTCCTTGCGCTGGGCCTACCTGCACATGATCGAGGAGTACGCCCGCCACAACGGTCACGCGGACCTGTTGCGCGAGCGGATCGACGGCGTCACCGGCAGTTTCTGACTCAACCGGTGATGACCTCGGGTGTGAGCTGGTCGAGGTTGTCGATGACCGCGTCGGCCAGCGCCAGGGCGTCGGGCAGCGGCGGGAACTGCGGGCGCGGCGCGGCGATCAGGCGCATGCCCGCACTGTGCGCCGAGATCAGCCCGTTGGTCGAATCCTCCACGGCGGTACAGCTTTTGGGGTCCAGTTCGAGCCGTTGCGCGACGGCGAGGTAGACGTCGGGCGAGGGCTTGCCGTGGCCGACCTCCTCGGTGGACATCACCGCCGAGAACAGATCGAGCAGCCCTGACTTCGCCAGCACCAGGTCGATCAGGGTGGCAGGCGAGGAACTGGCGAGACCGAGCTTGAACGACCCCGCGCACCGCCGCACGGTATCGACCGCACCGGGCAGCAGCGGAATGTGCTGGGAGTACTTGTAGGCCATCAGATTGATGATGTTGTCGGCGACCACCCCCGGCTGTTCCGCCACACCGAGATCGTCGGCCATATAGGTCGACCACTCGACGGTGTTCATCCCCATCATCTTGGTCTGCGCATCCGGTTGCCACCGGCCATCTTTGAGGTTGACGTAATCGTGCCGGACCTGTTCCCAGATCGGTTCGGAGTCGATCAGCACGCCGTCCATGTCGAACACAACCGCCGCGATACCCATGCGCCCAGCCTTTCGCCGTCTTTCGCCAACGTCTCGACCTGCTCGGTGATCACCGTTGAGCCTAATAGACCCAGCAACCTCACCGCACCCATCCACGCGGCAGCGATCCCCAGCGAGAACATCCAGCTCGGGCCCTATAACGTGTTGCATATGGATAATGCACAGGCCGGAAACGCGCTGCCGAACGCAGAGCACCAGCTGCCAGACGCTGAGCATCACGAGGGCGGCTTCCGACCGATCGCCGAGCTGATCCAGGCGAGCAAAGACGCGGACCAGGGTCAGTTGCCCGGCGGTCCGCAGTACGGTGAGCTGGTCGAACAGGTCCGCGAGCTGATGGACCGGGTGCGGCTGATCAACCCCTCCGACGAGCTGGCCAAGGAAACGATCGCCACGCTCGAGCAGCTCAACGCCCGCCTGGACGCGGCCGTGGTCGACGAGTGGTCCTCGCCCAGCTGGACCCGCACCGACCTGCCCGCGCGCGGCAACATCACCCTGCCGCCGTACACGGTGCGCACAGTCAGCCGCGACGGCGTGACCGCGGACCTGACCTTCCGCACCTTCCACCTGGGTGGCAACAGTGCCGCGCACGGCGGCCACATCGCGCTGGCCTTCGACGACCTGTGCGGCATGGCCGCCGCGGTCAACACCAAGGAGATCACCCGCACGGCCTCGCTGACGGTGGACTACCGGTCGATCACCCCGCTCAACACCGCGCTGACCCTGCGTTCGTGGGTCGAGAACCGTGAGGGGCGCAAGGTGTATCTGCGCGCGACACTGCACGACGGTGAGCGGCTGTGTGCCGAGGCGCACGGGTTGTTCATCGTGCTCAATCCCGGCCAGCCCTGATCGAACGTCGCGCGGCGACATTGCGATCGGCGTGATCGCAATGTCGCCCGCGTGCGTCCAGGTGGCGCAATAGCGGCCTGTTCCCGAATTGTCGCAGGTCGCGCGAATCGTCACCCGGCGTAGAAACATCCCCTGAATTCGCGGCCGGATCGCGGCGCAGCGGTGGTCGCGAAATCGCCGCTATCGTCGCTGTTCATGCAGGTCAGCGAGAGAACCGAACCCACTCCGATCCGCGGCCAGCGTGCCGATCGGGCCCGCCGGGTCGCCGATATCCTGCGCCACCAGATCCTGGCGGGCGCGGTGGTCGGCGCGTTGCCCGGCGAGCAGGAACTGGCCGCCGAGCACGACACCTCCCGCAACACCGTGCGCGAGGCACTGGCGTTGTTACGCGACGAGGGCCTCATCGATCGTGCGCCCAAGGTCGGCACCCGCGTGGCCGCCCGCAAATTCGACCACGGTCTCGACGCGCTGCTCGGCTTGCAGGAAACGCTGAAGGGCCACGGCACCGTCCGCAACGAGGTCCGGGCCGCGACCACGATCACCGCTCCCCCGGCGGTCGCGCGCCGGCTCGAGCTGGCGCCGGGCGACAAGGTCGTCTATATCGAACGGCTGCGTTTCCTCGCCGATCTGCCGCTGAGCCTGGACCTGACCTATCTCGCCCCCGACGTTGGCACCGAACTGCTGGCCCACGATCTCGAGTCCACCGATGTGTTCGTCCTGCTCGAGCAGATCACCGGACAGTCGTTGGGCGCGGCCGATCTCGCGCTGGAAGCCGTTGCGGCAGACCCACATACGGCCACCACGCTCGACACTCCGGCGGGCGCACCGCTGTTGATGCTGGAACGTCTCACACACCTCGACGACGGCCGTCCCGTCGACCTCGAATACATCCGTATGCGCGGTGACCGCATCACCATGCGCGGTCACCTCACCCGCAGCACCCCCGAATGGAAGGTCCTGTAATGGCACTGGTCCCCCAGCGCGCCGACGTCCCGGTGACGATCGACGAATCGCTGTGCATCACCGGCTGCACCCTCTGCGTGGACATGTGCCCACTGGATTCCCTTGCCATTCACCAGGATTCGGGCAAGGCCTACATGCACGTGGACGAGTGCTGGTACTGCGGCCCGTGCGCGGCGCGCTGTCCCACCGGTGCTGTGTCCGTCAACATGCCCTATCTGCTCCGCTGAAACCCGGGAACCTCACGCATGAAGATCACCGCATTCGCCCCTGTCGCACTGGCTTTCGCGCTCACCGTGGCCGGCTGCTCGCTCGAAAGTTCCGATGCCGCACCGGCGGGCACCGTCAAGGTCGTCATCGGCTACCAGTCCAAGACCATCAACACCGTCACCGCGGGCACGCTGCTGAAAGCACAGGGTTACCTGGAGCAGCGGCTGCAGAAGATCACCGACGGTGGTGGTGCGAAGTACCAGGTGGAGTGGCAGGACTACGACACCGGCGCGCCGATCACCGCGCAGATGGTGGCCGAGAAGATCGATATCGGTTCGATGGGCGACTATCCGTTGCTGATCAACGGATCTCGCACGCAGGCCAATGAGCGCGCCCGCACCGAACTGGTGTCGATCACCGGGTACAACCCCAAGGGTGCGCTGAATATGGTTGTGGTGCCCAAGGATTCACCGGCGCGTTCGCTGACGGATCTGGCCGGGCAGAAGATCTCGGCGAGTGTGGGTTCGGCCGGGCACGGCACGCTGGTGCAGGCCCTGTCGCGGGCCGGGATCGACCCGGCCAAGGGTGTGGAGGTGCTCAACCAGCAGCCGCAGGTCGGGGCGACCGCGCTGGAATCGCATCAGGTGAGCGCACTGTCGCAGTTCGTGGCGTGGCCGGGGCTGCTGGTGCACCAGAACAAGGCCACGCTGCTCTACGACGGTGCGGAGCTGAACGTGCCGACTTTCCACGGTGTGGTGGCGCGGCGCGGGTACGCGGCTGATCACCCCGAGGTACTGCAGGCGTTCCTGGCCGCCCAGTTGGATGCGACCGCGTTCCTCAACGAGAAGCCTTTCGAGGCAGCCGATCTCGTCGCGAAGGGGTCGGGTCTGCCGCAGGAGGTCGTGTACCTCTACAACGGTCCCGGCGGTACCAGTTTCGACACCACGCTCAAGGCGAACCTGATCGCGGCGTTCAAAGATGATGTGAACTACTTGAAGTCGATCGGAGATTTCGCCGATCTCGACATCGACGCGTTCGTCCAGGACGGACCGCTGCGCAAGGCCTTCGCCGAGACCGGCCGCAACGACTACGACACCGCACTGGCGTCGAGGGTCAACCCGAGCAAGGTGACCGGCACCGATCCAATTTGCGCTGTACCCGTGAGCGATCCGGCGCTGGCCGGGGAGATCTGGGTCGACGGCGCCGACAAGCCGCAACCCGCCGCCGATCCCGGCTGCTTGTTGCGGGCCGTGCAGGCGGCGAAGGCGCAGGGCAAAACTGTTCGCGCGGTGTACATTCCGGATGCAGAGCTCGGCACCCGCTGGTTCGCCGACAAGGCGATCTGGTTGCGCGAGGATGCCCGGTACCTGCCGTTCACCACGCAGGCGGCGGCCGACCGTTACCGCGCCACCCATCCCACCGCCACGCCGGTCGCCTATGAGCAGGCTGTGACGGAAGTCCGCGGATGAGCACGATTTCCGAGCAGGCCGCCCCGATCACGACCCTTCCCGTGGACAACAGATCTGTGTGGGTGTCGAGGGTCATTCGTGTCGCCTCGGTCGCGGGCGCGATCGGCCTGTGGCAGTTGCTCACCGCGGGCGATGTGCGCGCCGGACTGCGGTTCGACACCCTGCCGACGGTGACCGAGATCGTCGCCGAGTTCGGTGAACACCTGGGCACCGGCCAGTACTACCTCGATATCGCGCAATCGCTGATCCGCATCATCACCGGATTCGGACTGGCCGCGGTCATCGGCGTGCTCGCCGGCATCGGCTTGGGCCGTTCACGCCTGCTGGCCGACGTATTCGGTCCACTGGCCGAACTCATCCGCCCGATCCCCGCGATCGCGCTGGTGCCGGTGGCGATCCTGCTGTTCCCCAGCGACGAATCCGGCATCGTGTTCATCACTTTCACCGCGTCACTGTTTCCCGTGCTGGTGAGTACGAGGCACGCGACGCGGGCGCTGCCGACCATCTGGGAGGACGCGATCCGCACGCTGGGCGCGTCGCGGCGGGAGGTGCTGACCCGCGTGGTCGTGCCCGGCATCCTGCCCGGTGTGTTCAGCGGCCTGTCGGTGGGCATGGGCGTGGCGTGGATCTGCCTGATCTCCGCGGAGATGATCTCCGGGCGCCTTGGCATCGGCTACCGCACCTGGCAGTCCTACACCATCGTCGACTACCCGGCCGTGTTCGTCGGCATGATCACCATCGGGGTGCTCGGCTTCCTCACCTCCGGAATCGTCGAACTGGCAGGCCGCCGGGTGACCCGCTGGCTGCCGCGAGAGGTTGCGTCATGACCACGACCACCGCCGCGCCCGCCGTCTCGGTCGGCATGCGATTGGACCTGGAGTCCGTGCGCATCGACTACGGGCCCAAAACCGTTGTGCACGCCCTGGATCTGACGATCGCCGCCGGTGAGATCCTGGTGCTGGTCGGCAAATCCGGCTGCGGCAAGTCGACCCTGTTGCGCGCGATCGCCGGTCTGCGCAAGCCGAGCGCGGGGCAAATTCGCGCCGACGAGGTCCAGGTCACCGGCCCCTCGGCCGATCGCGCGCTGGTGTTCCAGGACGACGCGCTGCTGCCGTGGCGAACGGCGCGCGCCAATATCGATCTGGCGCTGCGTCTTCGGGGAGTGTCCCGTAGCGAGCGGTCGGCGCGTGCGCAACGTTGGCTCGACGAGGTCGGGCTCAGCGGCTACGCCGACTATCTGCCGCGTGACCTGTCCGGTGGTATGCGCCAACGGGTTCAGCTCGCGCGCAGCCTGGCGGGTTCGCCGCGCGCGGTCCTCATGGACGAGCCGTTCGGCGCGCTCGACAGTCAGACCCGCGCGGAGATGCAACGCCTGCTCGTGCACACCTGGCGCGCACACCCCACCACCATCGTTTTCGTCACCCACGACCTCGACGAGGCCCTGCTGCTCGGCGACCGGATCGCCGTGCTCGGCGCCGGCTCGCTGCGCACGGTCGTCGACGTTCCCGACCCGCGCGAACCGGTGGACCGGCAGGCGCTGCGGGCCCGAATCCTGGAGTCACTGTGAACATTCCCGACCTGTCCGACCGCATTCGCCTGGACTGCGATGTGCTGGTCATCGGCGGCGGCACCGCGGGCACCATGGCCGCGCTCACCGCCGCCGAGTCCGGCGCGAACGTGCTGCTCCTGGAAAAGGCGCACGTGCGCCACTCCGGGGCACTCGCGATGGGCATGGACGGTGTGAACAACGCGGTGATCCCCGGCAAGGCCGAACCCGAGGACTACGTCGCCGAGATCACCCGCGCCAACGACGGCATCGTCGACCAGCGCACCGTGTATCAAACGGCCACACGGGGTTTCGCGATGGTGCAGCGCCTCGAGCGGTACGGGGTGAAGTTCGAGAAGGACGAATACGGCGAGTACGCGGTGCGCCGAGTGCACCGGTCGGGGTCGTATGTGCTGCCGATGCCCGAGGGCAAGGATGTGAAGAAGGCGCTGTATCGCGTTCTGCGGCAACGGAAGATGCGGGAGAGGATCCGCATCGAGAACCGGTTGATGCCGGTGCGAGTTCTCACGCACGAAGGGCGAGCCGTGGGTGCGGCCGCATTGAATACGCGCACAGGCGAATTCGTCGAGGTGGCCGCGAAAGCGGTGATTCTGGCGACCGGCCCGTGTGGTCGACTCGGGCTGCCCGCCTCGGGCTACCTGTATGGCACCTACGAGAATCCGACCAACGCGGGCGACGGCTATTCGATGGCTTATCACGCCGGCGCGGAACTCTCCGGGATCGAATGCTTCCAGATCAACCCGCTCATCAAGGATTACAACGGCCCCGCGTGCGCCTATGTCGCCAACCCGTTCGGTGGTTACCAGGTCAATGCCGAGGGTGAACGTTTCGTCGACTCCGATTACTGGTCGGGGCAGATGATGGCCGAGGTGAAGCAGGAGATCGAATCCGCGCGCGGGCCGATCTATCTCAAGGTTTCCCACCTGCCGGACGAAACGCTGTCGACCCTCGAGTCGATCCTGCACACCACCGAACGCCCGACTCGCGGGACCTTCCACGCCAACCGGGGCCACGATTACCGCACGCACGATATCGAGATGCACATCTCCGAAATCGGTTTGTGCGGTGGGCATTCCGCGTCAGGGGTGTGGGTGGACGAGAACGCGCGCACCACCGTGCCCGGCCTGTACGCGGCGGGTGACCTGGCGTGCGTGCCGCACAACTACATGATCGGCGCGTTCGTCTACGGCGACCTGGCCGGCGCGCACGCAGCTTCGACTCTGACCGAACTCGACGCACCCGCCGAACTGCCCGAGGATCAACTCGCGGAAGCGCACGAACTGATCTACCGGCCGTTGCGTCAGCCGGAAGGCCCACCACAGCCACAGGTCGAATACAAACTGCGCAGGTTCGTCAATGACTATGTGGCGCCGCCGAAGACAGCCGCCAAACTGTCGATTGCCGTCGAGACTTTCGAGCGTATGCGCGTCGAAGTCGATGGCATCGGCGCGCAGACTCCGCACGAACTCATGCGTGCAGTCGAAGTGCAGTTCATTCGCGATTGCGCCGAAATGGCTTCGCGCAGTTCGCTCACGCGTACCGAGTCCCGCTGGGGCCTCTATCACGACCGTGCGGACATCCCCGAGCGTGACGACGAGTCGTGGAATTTCCATTTGAACTTGCGTAAGACCGCCGACGGTGAGATGGAGTTCGTCAAGCGGTCGGTGGCGCCGTACCTGGTGCCGGTGCCGGGCCTCGATGATGTGCCCTCTGCCGAACCGATCGTCGAGGTGATCGCCCAGCCCGAACTGGTGGGAACTCGGGCCCCGCAGCGGGAAGCTCCCGTTCGCACCGCCGCCGCACCGGTGTCGCCGTCCTCGCCACGGCTGGTCACGCTGCTAGCCCTGGATTCCCCTGTGGTCGAGGACCTTTCGACCTATCTCACCGATCCCGATCCGGTCGTTCGCGTGGCGGCCCTGTCGGTGCTCACCGAGAACACCCCCGAGGGATTCGCCGATGAACTGGTGCGGGCGTTGGGTGACGAGGCGGCCTCGGTGCGTCGCGCGGCCACCGAGAGTCTGCGGGAACTGGTGGAGGTACTCGCGGGAGCCGGTGCGCTGAGCGAGCACCTCGGCTCCCCCGATCCCCTCGTCCGCGCGACCGTCGTCGACCTGCTGCGCGCACTACGGGCGGGTTCGGCATCGGATTACCGTGTGGCACTGGGTGATACCGATCATCGAGTCAGGATCGAAGCGGTGCGCGCACTGGTCTCGCTCGACGATGCCGACGCGGTGTCGTCGATCGCGGGCGATGTCAACCGTGAGGTGCGCATCGCCGTCGCACACGGGCTCGCATCGATCGGCGACGGCGGCGTAGCGGTGATCCGCACGCTCGCAGGCGATCCCGATCCACTGGTCCGCGCCGCGGCGCTGACCGCCTTCGCCGCACTGGGAACCACGGACACCGACTTCGCTGAACTGACTGCGGCACTACGGCACTCCGCCTGGCAGGTGCGGGTCGGTGCCGCCCGAGGACTGGCGGGCTCGACCGCGGAGTCGAGCGTGGTGCCGCTGAGCGAAGCTCTCACCGACCGCCACCTCGACGTCCGCAAGGCGGCAGTCCTCGCCCTGTCCACCTGGCCAAGTAGCGGGCCGGCCCTGGATGCGCTGGAGACCGCGATCGCCGATCCCGACGCCGACGTGCGCGCCTACGCCCGCCGCGCGGTGACTGCGGCGGGTCGCACACGCGTCGACGCATCGCTGACGGAGGTCACCGCATGATCAGCGCCGCATCATCGCCACGATGCCGCGGTGCGGAGGCTGCGCGATCGCCGATTCGACGGGTGCCGACAACGGCGGATTCAGGTGCCGATACCCCGAAGTTCGGCGGCGGGTCTGCGACGTGGTGTCGCCGTTCTACGGGCAGCGCGCTCAGGATTATCACAGGTCAGCATCGGTAGGCTGGCCAGATGAGCGCACTTCCTGCCACGCTGATCACGGTCACCGATGACCTGGACGCGGTGACCACGGTCGGTCACGAGGACGATCCGGCCGCGGTCGGCTCGTCGCGTGCCGACGTCGAGGCGATCTGGGCGTCGGTGCGCGCGTGGTACGCGCTGGGCACCACCCCCGCCATTCAGGTGTGCCTACGGCGCAACGGCGGGATCGTGCTGAACCGGACGATCGGTCACGGCTGGGGCAACGCGCCGGGCGACGGTCCGGACGCCGAGAAGATCCTGGCGACCCCGCAGACACCGTTCTGCGGGTTCTCCACCGCCAAAGGTGTCGCCGCCACGCTGATGTTCATGCTCGTCGAACAGGGCGCGTTCAGGCTGAAAGACCGTGTGTCCGACCACATTCCGGAGTTCGCCGCCAACCGTAAAGGCTCGATCACTATCGGCGACGTGCTCTCGCATTCGGCCGGTATCCCGTTCATCACCGCACCACACAACGGAACCGCCGCTGTCCTGGACGAGGAACTGGCCGTGGCCACTCTCATCGACC
Source organism: Nocardia sp. NPDC058666 (assembly GCF_042714895.1). Classification (NCBI taxonomy): domain Bacteria; kingdom Bacillati; phylum Actinomycetota; class Actinomycetes; order Mycobacteriales; family Nocardiaceae; genus Nocardia; species Nocardia sp. NPDC058666. Next base: position 165,926 of record NZ_JBHXRY010000003.1, on the reverse strand, counting down.
TCGTGCCGAGTTGGGCCCCCGGCCGTGTCCGCGTCTACCACGCACTCACCAGCGGCCTGATCCAACGACTGCTCGTACAACGAGCGACCGGCAAGCGGATGCGCGACCACCTCGACGAGCAGGTGCTCACCCCACTGGGCTTCCGCTGGAACAACTTCGGCGTCGGTCCCGCAGAGGTGAACCAGGTGGTGCCGAGCGTGAAAACCGGTCCGCCGCAACCCCGCCTGGCCCGATTCCTGGCGAACAAGGCGCTGGGCGGCCACATGGACAAGGCGTCCAAGTCGACCAACGACGCCTTCCTCGCCGCCGAACTTCCCTCCGGCAACCTGGTCACCACCGCCTTCGAACTGTCGCGCTTCTACGAAATCCTCGCGCGCGGTGGAGAATTGGACGGCATCAGGATCATCGAACCCGACACGCTGCGCGACGCGATCGCTCCCGCCGACCGGATCCCCAGTTTGGCGGGCCGGGTCAGTCGTGCGGGGTTCGAGTTGGGCGCGCGCCGATCGAAATTCGGTCGCGACACCGAGTCCCACTTCGGTCGCAGCGGCCTGACCACCCAGTACGGCTGGGCCGACCCGACCCGCGGCCTGTCAGGGGCGATCCTGACCAACGGCAAGGCAGCTACCGACCTCGAACGCCCGACACGACTGGTCGCGCAGATCTCCGACACCCTGCGCCCACTGCCGTTGGCGGACAGACTCTTTCGCCCCTGATCCGGCATCCGCGCTCAGCGTTCCCTACTCGCCTTCGGGACCGTTCGGGCGAATAGTGTGCGCTGAGCGCGGGTTTTCCACCGGGTCAGAAGAACGTCCCACTGAAAGGCAGTGCGGGAGTAGCGAACAGGTCGTCCGCGGCGTCGGCAGCACCGGGGCGGTGCTCGACGACTCGTCCAGAGAGCGCGAGCTGACGCCACGTCGACCCGCCGAGGTACACCGCACCCAGCGTCGCGACATCGACGGTGATGTCGGCGGCCTCGTCGACCCTGGTCACACCGTCCGCGGCAATCCGGTACGCGCCGGTGTTGGCAGTGAGGATCGCATCGTCGACCCGCACGACCACCGGCGGCGCGTCACGGTAGGTGCGGCGGGCCAGCGCGGCGGGAACGTCCACCAGCCGCAGCCAGGTTTCGTCGTGCACCGACGTGATCTGGACCGCGCGTTCGTCGACGAACAGGTGCCGCAGCGGCGCGTCCACCGGCGCGAACGCGAAAGTCACCTTGTCGACCAGGTCGACCGACAGCAGATGCCGGATCAGACCGAGGTAGGCCTGCGGGGTGGTCGCCACGAAATCGTCCACGACGATCGTGCGGTCACGGCTGTTGAACCAGTTCGCGGTATCGACCGGGTGGTAGCGGGCGAACCCGTCCTCCGCGCCGACAGGTCCGTGCGCCACGGTGTACACCGGCTCGACCGCGATGCGCTGTTTCAGCTTCCACCAGTATTCGGGACGATCGATCGCGCCGGTCCAGGAGAGCGCGGCGGTCGCGTAGATCTGCGGGAACAGCTTCCACGACTCGGCCGGTTCGACGAATCGCACCGGCCCCGAGCTCGGCACCGTGTCACGCAGACGAGCCCGGCCACGCCACAAGTCAAGGCGCGCAAACGAACTCGCCACCCCGTACCCGAACCGCTCGTAGATCGACCCCTCCGACGCACGCAGGCTCGCGACGACTTCCCCGCGCGCGGCGATGTCGTCGAGCTGCCTGCGCAGCAAGCCGGTGAGCACCCCGCGCCGGGTGTGCGTGGGCAGCACACCGACGTGAGTGACCGCCGCGTGCGACACGCGCGCACCACCGGGCACGACCAGCCAGCTCGTGTACGCCTCCGCGGTGCCCACCAACTGGCCGTCGATCCGCGCACCCACCGTGCGACCCGGCTCGGACAGGTGATCGGGATGCGCAGGCAGCGGTGGTAACCCCACCATCGCCGCACGGAACAGCGCGCTCGCCGCGTGCAGGTCGTCGTCGGTGTGCAGGGTGTCGATGTCAACAGTCACCCGACCACTGTCCCCGATCCTCGGGCGAGAGCTTGCACCCGGTGTCAGGCGCCGATGACGGCGTTCATGATCGTGCCCGCGCTTGTCGCGATCGCACCGCCCGCCATGGCGCTGGCGATCATCTTCGGCGACTGTAGGCCGCCGCCGTTCCACTTCTCCCAGGCGAACCGGCCGCCGCCGTAGGTGATGGCGGTGACGCCCGACAGCAAGATCATCCAGGTGAAGTACCGGCCCAGCTGCATCACCTTGTCGGCCATCGGCGGAGCCTCCGGCGTCGGATTGCCCACCTGGGCGAAGACGATGCCATAGGTGTCGTGCACTGCGGCCAGGATCATGCTCACGTTCGGTGCTCCTTCGTCGATTGCTCGTGGTTGAAGCCGAGGACGAGAACTCGAATCTGGCCGCTTCGGTGATGTGGGCCACACTGTGGGTAAACCATGAGCGCAGTCACGCATGTATAGCCGTGCCTCGGTCGCGCCGTGGCCCTACTATCGAAGTGCGGGCTTGGTCCATAATCGGCGCGACGAGGCGCTGACCACCACCTTCATCGCTCACCTACCGTACCGCGAGGAGGGCACATGGCTTTCTTCATTCCCTTGTTCGTCGCGTTTCTTCTGGTGATCGCCGCAGTGGTAGCCGCGTCCTATGCCACCGTTTCGGTGACCTATTGGTTTGAGTCACGCCGGATTCGTCTGGCACAGTCCGACCCACACCCTGCACGCTGAACCTGATCCGACCCGTTGTCCCGGTACCTGCCCGCGGTACCGGGACAACGTCGGTTTTCGGCCGGGTGCGGGTCAGGGCAAGTCGAGGCCGGACTGTGACGCGATCACCGCGGCCTGCACGCGCGACGGCACACCCAGCTTGCTCAGCACCCGGGAGACGTGCGTTTTCACGGTGGCCTCGCCGATGCGCAGCCGCGTGCCGATCTGACTGTTGGACAGGCCGGCGCCCAGGCCCGCGAGCACCTGCCGTTCGCGGTCGGTGAGCGCGGACAGGTCGGGCGGCGGCGTAGCCTGCGTGACGCGGGGCAGTGCGGTGATCACCGTGCGCGTCACCTTCGGGTCCAGGACCGCGTCACCCTGCGCCACGGCCAGCACGGCGCGGACCAGGTCGTCGCCGCCGACGGACTTGAGCAGGAACCCGCTGGCGCCCGCCGCGAGCGCGCCCAGGACATACTCGTCGATGGCAAACGTGGTCAGTACCAACACTTTTGCGTTCGTTTCCGCCACGACGGCCGCGGTGGCTTCCAGGCCGTCCACGCGCGGCATGCGCACGTCCATCAGCACCACGTCGGGGCTGAGCGCGCGGGCTTGCCGTACCGCCGCGGCACCGTCGGCCGCTTCGCCGATCACCTGCACTTCGCCGGAGACTTCGAGCAGCATCTTCAGTCCGGCACGGATGGTGGCATGGTCGTCGACCACCACGACGGTGACAGTCACTTGTCCCCCAACGGGATTCGCGCGCACACGAGCCAGATGCCGTCGTGCGCTCCCGCAGTGATGGTGCCGTCGACGGATTCCGCGCGAAACATCATGTTGCGCAGTCCGTTTCCCTTGCCCGGGGCTCCTATCCGCGTGACAGGATTCGTCGCTGAGACCACCAATCGCTCTGCCTCGCGGGTCAATTCGATGTCCAGTGGTGCACCGGGGGCGTGTTTGGTGGCGTTCGCGAGGGTTTCACTCAGGATCCGGGTCACCACGGCTTCGACCGCAGTGGGTAGCTCGAGATCGTCGGGACGGCGCACCGTCACCGAACCGCCCGCCGCCTCGGCCGCGTCGATCAGACCGTCCAGGGAGGACAGCCGCGTGGTCACGGCGGTGTCATCGGGTCCGGTCAGCACGTCGATGGTGGTGCGCATCTCCTCGAGCGCGGCGAGGCTGCTCGACCGAATCGTCTGCAGCACAGCGGTATTGCCGGGATCGCGCTGCGCCACTTCCGCCAGGATCGCGACCGCGGAGACATGTCCAGCGACCGCGTCGTGCAGGTCGCGGGCCAGCTTCCTGCGTTCCTCGCCGATCGCGGCGGACCGTTCGGCATCGCGGGCGGCGAGTTCGGCGCGCGCCGCATCGCGTTCGGCGTCGACCATCCGGCGAGACGCGCGGATCGCGCGGGCATAACCCAGCGGTGACCAGGTCAGGGCGACACCGAACAGCGTGGCATACAGCCCCGCGCGGATCCCGGCCACACTCAGTGCCAGCAGCGCCCCGCCCATGGTCACGGTCAGCGCGAACCAGCCCACCACCGCGCCCAACCGGTTCGATCCGGTGCTCACGGCCAGGAAGATCACGTCGGTCAGCGCGATCCACAGCGGCAGCGACGGCCCGAACGAGAAGTCCGCGGCCAACAGCGCGACCATCATCCCGAACGCGAGCGCCGGTCGATATTGCGCGGTGACCTGGATCGCCAACGCCGCGAACAGCAGCCCCACCTTCACCGCCGCCGGGTACGGATCGCGATCGGCGACCAGCGACCACCCGCCCGCGGCCCACAGCAACAACCCGACTCCGAAGACGCCGACGGCCGCGAAGGTCGCGCTGTCGAACGCGTCCCCGAGCCGATCCATGAGCGCACGCGGTGGGGGCATTCCCCCATTTCAGCACATCGAGGTCAGGGTTGAAGTCCCCCGAAAGACGGACGAACCCGCGACCGGAAGCGGGACGCCATCGGCGTGCTAACCCCGGGACAGTAGAGGTATGAACGAGTTGAACAATCCCGTACTGCTGACGATCGCGGGATGCGAAATCGGTTTCTGGGTGCTGGTGCTGGGCGGGTTGCTGCTGCGCTACGTGCTCCGACTGCCACGCGCGAGCACGATCACGCTGGCCTTGGTGCCGGTTTTGGACGTAGTGCTGGTGGTCGCGGTGGCCATCGACCTGCACCGCGGCGGCGAGGTGACGTTCGCGCACCGCGTCGCCGGGATCTACCTGGGCTGCACCGTGATGTTCGGCGGCCGCATGATCCGCTGGGCCGACGAACGATTCGCCCACCGCTTCGCCGATGGTCCAGCGCCGGTGAAGGTTCCGAAGTACGGCCCGCAACGCACCCGCAAGGAATGGGCGGATTTCTCGCGCTGGCTCGGCGCGGCAGCCATCGCCGGCGCACTGACAGTGGTGTTGAGCTACACGGTCGCCGATACCGCACAACGCGAACAGTTGATGGGAGTCTTCGGCAGTCTGGGCGTGATCACGGTGATCTGGTTACTGACCGGGCCGATCTGGGTTTCAACGTCACGGGGTAACTGATCCCGCGCGGGGACCGATCACGTCACACCCTGGGAAAACGGCGTGCGGGAGCAGCCGGGCGCCGGATACCTTAGGCGCAGTGGTTAGGCGACGCAACGAGAGGATCCCGGTGGCAACCGATACCGCAAGTCCGGCTGTCGGTCTGCGTTCCGAACGAGGTGCGATCCTGGCATCGCTGATGCTGTCGACCTCGCTGGTCGCCCTGGACTCGACCATCATCGCCACCGCGGTGCTCACCATCACCGACTCGCTCGGCGGGTTCGCGATGTTTCCGTGGTTGTTCTCGATCTACCTGCTCGCGCAAGCGGTCACGGTGCCGATCTACGGCAAACTCGCCGACATGGTGGGGCGTAAGCCGGTGATCCTGTTCGGGATCGCGGCGTTCGCGGTGGGGTCACTGCTGTGCGGGCTGGCCACGAACATGGTGGCGCTCATCGCCTTTCGGGCGATTCAGGGGATCGGCGCGGGTGCGATCCAGCCCACCACGATCGTGATCGCCGGTGATCTGTACACGCTGGCCGAGCGGGCCAAGGTGCAGGGATACATGGCGGGGGTGTGGGCCGCTTCAGCGGTGCTCGGGCCGCTGCTGGGCGGGTTGTTGACCGACCAGGTGAGTTGGCGGTGGATCTTTCTGATCAACCTGCCGTTGTGCGCGGTGGCGGCGTGGATGTTGATGCGGCACTACACGGAAACGACGACGCGCAGCGTGCAGCGGATCGACTATCTCGGCGCTGTGCTGCTGACCTTCGGGGCGGGCGGGTTGATTCTGGCTCTGCTCGAGGGTGGGCACGCGTGGGCGTGGACGTCGCCGGTGTCGCTGTCGTTGTTCGCCGGGAGTGCGGCGGTGCTGACACTGTTCGCGGTGGTGGAGTTGCGCACCGCGAATCCCATTCTGCCGCTGTGGATCTTCACCCGACGAATCGTGGTGGCCAGCAGCATGGTTTCGTTGCTGGTCGGTGCCGTCGTGCTCGGATTGACTTCGTACGTCCCGACTTTCGCTCAGGGCGTGCTGGGGACCACAGCACTGGTCGCCGGGCTCACCGTCGGCGGGCTCACGTTGGGTTGGCCTCTGGCCGCGACGCTGTCGGGCAGGCTGTACCTGCGCTGGGGATTCCGCATCAGCGGGCTGATCGGCAGCGCGTTGGCCGTACTCGGTTGTGCGACAACACTACTGGTCACCGCACAGTCCAGCCCCTGGCAGATCGCGGCGTCGTGCTTCCTGATCGGTGGTGGCATGGGACTGGTCGCCTCCCCCACGCTCATCGCGGCACAGGCCAGTGCGCACTGGCACGAACGCGGCGTGGTCACCTCCGCCAACATGTTCGCCCGGTCCCTGGGCAGTGCCGTGGGCGTGGCCTTGTTCGGCGCGATGGTCAACGCGGGCATCCGCGACCCCGACCACCCCACCCCCACCGAACTCGCCCAGGGCATCCACCTGGTCTTCGTCGCCATGCTGGTCATGGTCGTGATCATGCTGTTCGCCGCCGCGACCATGCCGCGACGCCCCCTCGGCGGCGAAATCGACCGGGTGGACCCGTCAGTGCAGGTGATCGGTCAGGGAACCGTCGGCACCGAAAAGCTCGGCGGTCCACTGCGCGAGTAGCGCGCTGTTGTCGACATCGTCGGGATGGAAGCCCGGCTTCAGATAGTCACGCACGCGACGGCGAACCGTTCTGGACACAAACGGGGTATGCCGAATCGCGGCAACACTTTTCGCCAGGCGAACCGGGTTGCGCGTCGCACGATCCCCCAGCAACGACACCGTGGAATTCACCACGATGCTCGTGCCGAACAGGACCAGGATCGCGCACATCGTCGCGATCCGACGGCGCTCACCCCCGCCGACACTGCGATACACGTCGAAAGCGACAGCACGATGCTCGGATTCCTCCACCGCGTGCCACAACAGCATCGAACGAACCTCGGTCGAACCGAGCAACTCCTGGGCACGCCCGTCCTGAAGCAGAGTCTCCGCGAACACCGCCGTGAAATGCTCCAGCGCCGCCGTAATCGCCAAGCAGGTCAGCGGCGGAAGAATTCGCTCGTACACGTGCAGGATCCACCGGGTAGTCCGCTCTTCCCGACGAGTCGGATACCCCATCTGCCGCAACCGCAGATTCAACTCCCGATGCTCACGCCCGTGCGTGATCTCCTGCCCGACAAACCCCCGAACCTGCTGCGCGAGAACAGGATCGGTAATCGAGTCCGCATACCGACGAACCGAGCGAACGAAGAACTCCTCCCCCTCGGGAAAGGTCGCCGACAGATAGGCGATCACGTGACTCATCACCAGATCCCCGCCCACGAAGTGACGAGCCAACGACCCTTCCGGGTAATCGAAGTGAATCCGTCGCACGCGAATCGCGGGCTGGTCGTTCGGGTTCGGTCCGGTTGTCATGATGCCTCCAACGGCCCTGCGAGTGCGGTGCGCAACATTGATTTGAAGGTGGTGAGGACGGTGTCGGTGTCGTACGGCTGATGCCCGGGAAGCGATCCCGTGACAGCCAGCCCGGTCATCAGCGAATACACCAGATGCAGGCCGGCCCCGGCGGGCGGTGCGGCGGGAAACAGTGTGGCGTAGGCATATTCGCTGGCGCACAGGAAATCACGGTCCATCGCGACCACAGCGGCCGCCAGATCCGGATCTGTGCGCGCGGCGGTCCACAGTTCGTTCCACGCCAGAAACGTGGGACGCGAATACATCGACCACAGCATGTCCACCGCCGCATCGACGGTGTCGGCCGAGGGGTCCAACCCCATCATGGACTCCTGGTACTCCTCGATCCGCCGATCGAACGCGTGACTGACCGCAGCGGTGAGCAGCTGCGATTTCGTCGGAAAGTGATGCAGCAGAGCACCTATCGATACGCCCGCGCGGTGCGCTACTTCGCTGGTGGTCGTCCCCCGAAATCCGAACTCCACCAACGCGTCGAACGCGGCGTCGAGCAACACCCTGCGCGTTTCCCGCCGCCGTTCGTCCTGCGTCCGGCGCATTCGCTGCACTGTCACACCATCGAGAATGACACAACTAACCGTAAACAGATCCGGTTTCTTCTCCATTGCGCCGCGTAATAAACCGACTGGTCAGCAGGCTATTTGCCGCTACCGTGGCGATATGGCGGACATCGGGGGGACGGAAAAGGACGACCTGCGGGCGCGGCGGGCCAGTTCGTTCGGGGCGCACGCTGAGCTCTATGCGCAGCATCGACCGGATTATCCGGAGGCGGGGATTCGATGGGCGTTGGAGGCGAGCGGCGGGCTCGTTGTCCTCGACTTGGGGGCGGGGACGGGCAAGCTCACCGGTGGGCTACTCGCCGCCGGTGCCGAGGTGATCGCCGTGGAACCGGACGAGGCGATGCGTGCCGAGTTCGTGCGGCAGTTTCCCGGCGTCGCGGCGCTTTCCGGTGCAGCGGAGGCGATTCCGCTGCCCGACGGGTCGGTGGACGCGGTAATGGTCGGGCAGGCCTTGCACTGGTTCGACCAGGAGCGGGCGTTTCCGGAGATCGCGCGTGTGCTGCGCGAGGACGGGGTGTTCGCCGCGTTATGGAACAACGACGACGATCGGGTGCCGTGGGTGGCCGGACTGCAGCGCGTGGTGCGCACCGATTCATCGTTCCCGCCGCCCACCTCGGACGACAAACGTCCGACGCATCCCCTGTTCAGCGAATTCGAGCAGGCCGAGTTCCCGCACATGCAGCGGCGGACAGCCGAATCGCTGACGACCACCATCGGCACCTACTCGCATACCGTGGTGATTGCGGCACGGCAGCGGGCCGAATTGCTCAGTGGGATCAGTGATTACCTCCTCGCCGAACCGGCGACGGCGCACGGAGAGTTCGACTTCCCGCTGCGCACCACGGTGATCCGCGCCATCCGTCGCGCACCATTGTTGTGACGTGGTGACGACGGTGTCGGTGCACTAACGCGTCACGTTCATCGCCGCGTCGACGGGTGCGGCCGCCGCCGGTCGGGGCGACGGCCGCTGTCCACTAAGCCGAGCGATCCTCCGCTCTGCGTACCACGTCCACGACCTCGTCGGATGCGAACTCGACGACTCGGCGGACGCGGGAGTTGGCGACGGGGGCCAGGTCGACCACGATGGTGGCGCCTGCGGTGGGTTGGGTGATGGCGGTGATGCGGTCTTGGAGGAAGCCGCCGTCGGGGACGGGGACTCGGATGATGTCGCCGACGGTGAGGGCTTCGGCGCGGATGCCGGTGGGGGTGGGGTCGTGGGTGCCGCTGCGGGTGTGGCCTACGGTGGCGCCCAGGCCGCGTTCGGCGATGGTCCACCAGACGGGGGTGTCGGGTTCTTCGGGGCCGATTCTGTTGTGCCAGGAAAGGATTCGGTCGCGTTCGGCTTCGGCGGCGGTGCGGGTCTCGTGCAGCGAGATCTGGCGGCGGACGGGGGCGTTGCGGGTGCGGGTGGTGCCCGCGGCGCCGTCGATGACCAGGATCCAGCGGGCGCCTACGGCTTCGTCGCGGCGGGCGGTGACGCGTTTGGCCAGGGCCAGGCCCGGTGTCGCGCCCAGTCGGTCGGCGGCTTCCTCGATGCTGTCGACCAGGCCCAGCGATCGCAGCAGTTCCGCGACCGACAGTTCCGAGGTGGCCAGTTCCTGGGCCAGGGCGGGCATGGGGGTGCGTCTGCGCCAGCCGATGCGGGCGCAGTGTTCGTGGCGGGTGAACCACAGGCCGCTGCGGAAGCGGCGGTGATTGTCGACTACGACCGCCCACCAGTTCCAGTCCGGTTCGGCGACAAGACGTTTGCGGATCCAGCGTTCTCGTTCGGCGGTGGGTATCCGTTCCTCGGCTGGTACGAAATTGCGCAGTGCGGTGCGCACGGCCGATTCGGTGCGTCCGACGGTGATCGCGGTGGCGGCCAGGTCGACACCGGAGCGTAGGTCGTCGGCCAGGACTCGGTATTCGGATTCGCGCCAGGTGGTTCCGTGTTGGCGTGGCGGACGTAGATCGCCGCGGTTGTCGTCACTCATCAAGTGCCCCCGTTCTCGCACAGCCCGACCGCATTCGCGTCCGGGCCTGTTGTGTGACAACTACGACGATACGCAGGGGGTATGACACAAAATCGGCCCTCTGCCAGCGGCTTTCCAGCAAACGGCCACCCGGCCCCGAACCGGAACTCGTCCGCGCCGAACAGACGACCAGGATCCGCCGCGTCGAACAGCCGACGAGGCGACCGCCCGGTTACCGTGGCAGTGGTCACCACTTTCGGCACTCGGAAATACCGGCGGCCCGGCGCGGGTTGGCTTCGATAGGGGCATTACACAGTCGAGGAGGCTCATGAGCGCGGTCACGCTGTCGGTACTGGATCTGGCACCGGTGCAGTCCGATGCGAACGCGGGTGACGCGTTGCGTGCCACCACAAGGTTCGCTCAGCACGCCGAGGAGCTGGGATTTCGCCGATTCTGGGTGGCCGAGCACCACAACATGCCGGGCATCGCCAGTGCCGCGCCCGCGGTGGTGTTGGCGCACCTGGCCGCGTCGACCTCGCGGATCCGGGTCGGTTCGGGCGGGGTGATGTTGCCCAATCACCCGCCGCTGGTGGTCGCCGAACAGTTCGGCACCCTAGAGGCACTGCATCCTGGGCGCATCGATCTGGGGATCGGGCGCGCGCCCGGCACCGATCCAGTGACCGCGCGTGCGCTGCGGCGCAGTGCCGAAGGACTCGGCGGTGACGCGTTCCCGCAGGAGCTCACGGCACTGATCGGCTTCTTCCGGGGCGCGGATCCGAACGGGATCGTGGCAAGCCCCGGTCTGGGCGCGGAACCGGAGGTGTGGTTGCTCGGGTCCAGCGGTTACAGCGCGCAGGTCGCCGCGGTGCTGGGGCTACCGTTCGCGTTCGCGCACCACATCGCGCCGGACAACACCGTCGCCGCGCTGCAGCTGTATCGCGACAATTTCCGGCCGTCGCAAACCCTTAGCGAGCCGTACACGATCGTGGCTGCCTCGGCGATCTGCGCCGACACCGATGCCGACGCCGACCGGCTCGCCGCACCGCGCGACCTCGCCTTCGCCAATCTGCGCTCGGGTCGCCCCCAGGCCATCGCCACCCCGGAGCAGGCCGCGGGCTTCCCCGGCACCGAGGCCGAACGCCATTTCGCCGCACAGCGCCGGGCCGGGCAGTTGCAGGGTTCACCGGACACGGTGCGCGCGCAGGCCGCGCAACTCCTGGATGCGACCGACGCCGACGAGCTCATGCTCAACACCCTGATCTACGACCTCGACGCACGCGTCCGCTCGCTCGAGCTGACCAGCAAGGCAATCAACGTCTGAGCTCAGCGCAGGCGAAATCCCAAGGCGATCAAGGACTCTCGCAGGCGGTGCCGACCGTAGAGCGCCTCTTTCGACGCCAGTCGAGCCAGCACCCGCTCGGTCCACGAATACGGCAGTCCCTGATCGGTGTAGATCTCGCCGATGCGGTGCTCGTAGGCGGCCACCGGCTCGCGTTGGCTGGACAGGTCGTAGGTTTCGTGATGCAGTACCGCGGCCTGCGGCAGGCGCGGTTTGATCCGGGTGCCTTCGGTCGGGTCGGGATGGCCCACGACCAGGCCGAAAACTGGGAAAACGTGTGCGGGAAGGTTCAATTCGGCCGCGACACGCTCGGGGTCGTTGCGTAGCGCGCCGATGTAGACGGTACCCAGGCCCAGCGATTCGGCGGCCAGCACCGCGTTCTGGGCGGCCAGCGCCGCGTCGATCACCCCGACGAAGCTGGTTTCGAGATAGTCCGCACCGTCCAGTGGTGCGTCGTGGTCGTGCGCGAGTTGACGCAGCCGCGCGAAGTCAGCGACCCATACCAGCAATACCGGTGCCTGCTCGATATGCGCTTGTCCCCCAGCGACTTCGGCCAACCTCGCACGTCGGTCGGCGTCGCGCACCTCGACCACACTCCACGCCTGCAAGTTCGACGAGGTGGCCGCCGATTGCGCGGCTGAGACCAGCAGCTGGATCGTCTCCGGCGATACCGGATCGGGCAGATAGCGACGCACGGATTTGTGCGCGTGCAGCACATCGAGCACCGAATTCCACTGTGCGGGAACGTCAGTGGTCGGGTCCGCGTAGCGGTGCTGCACGGGGTGGACGATGCTGGGTGCGGTCTGCGTCATACACCCATGATCGTGCACCCCGGTGGGGGCGGTCTGCGGTATATCTCACCGTGAATCGAAGGCCAGCGGTCGTTACAGTAGCTAACGGAGAGCCTGCCGACAGGCGGGACGAGGGAGCACGTCATGGGCAAGATTTTCGACCGGATCGACGACAAACTGCGGGCGTTCATCGCCGATCAGCCGATGTTCTTCATCGGCACCGCACCGTCGCAGGGCGGCCACGTCAACGTGTCCCCCAAGGGTTACCGCGACACCTTCGCCGTGATCGACGACCACACCGTGGCCTACCTGGACCTGTTCGGCAGCGGTTCGGAAACCATCGCCCACCTGCGCGACAACGGCCGAATTACCGTGATGTTCTGCTCGTTCACCCGCACCACCCGCATCCTGCGACTGTTCGGCACGGGTCGTGTTATTCGCCCCGACTCCCCCGAATTCGACACCCTGCGTGACCATTTCGGCACCGATCACCCCGGAATCCGTGCGGTGGTGCTGGTGTCGGTCGAGCGGATCGCCGATTCGTGCGGTTGGTCGGTGCCCAAACTCGACCTCGTCGAGGAACGATTCATCCTCGACGAAGCCCACTCCCGCCGCACCGACGCCGACTTCGCCCGCCGCATCGCGGGCGACAACGCCACCAGCATCGACGGCCTGCCCGCGCTCGAGCCCGACCACCCGGTGCCGTCCAGCGTGCTGCGCTGACCTCAGGCCGCCGGTATCGAGGTCACCGCGATCGCGGATTCGGACAGACTGCCCAGGTACAGGGTGCCGTGGTGCTCGGCTACCGAGGTGACCATCGCGTAGTCGGTGCCGTCGCGTTGCAGGTCGTGGCCGATATTTCCGTCGAAGTCCAGCGCGAGCACCCAGACCGAGCGCACGGGTGCGGGTTTCAGGCTCGGCGGTAGTGCGTCGACCAGGCGTCGCAGAATGCCGGGAAGCGGAGCGAGCCTGTCCAACAACAGGTTTCGCGGCGAGGCCAGGGCGACCCAGATCAGACCGTCGCTGCCAAGCAGCATGTTGTCGGGCAGGCCCGGCAGGTTCTCGACGAGGTGGTCGGTGGTGCCGGCTCGCGGGCCGGTCAGCCAGTGGCGGGTGATCCGGTAGGCGCCGGTTTCGGCGACCAGCACGCAGGATCGATCCGGGGCGAGCACGACGCCGTTGCCGAATTGCAGGCCGTCGACGAGGACTTCCAGGTGCCCGTCGGGGTCGCGGCGGACCAACCGACCGGTGCCCGAATGTTCCAGCAGGTCGGTGATCCAGCGTTCCAGCGGCCAGCGCCGGGAGGAGACCGAGAAGTAGAGGGTGCCGTCATCGTCACGAATGACGTTGCTGGGGAACGTGAGCGGCGCGCCATCGAGTTCATCGACGACGACCTCCAGTTCGGCGCCCGCCTCGGCCAGTCGGAAGATGCCGCGGCCCGCGACGCAGACCAGCAGCGAACCGTCGGCCTCGGCGTGCATACCCAGTGGCCGACCACCCGCGTGCGCGATCTGCTCGACCGCGCCGGTGGCCGGATCCACGCACAGGATCGCGCCGTCGGCGGTTCCCGTGACCAGGCGACCGTCGGCCAGCACCACGACATCCTCGGGCCCCTGACCCGGCAGTGGCAGCAGCCGGGTCGGAGGCATCGGCGGGTCGCTGTGGGTCTGCCGCGCACGAGCGGTGGGTTGCGGCGGAGTCCAACGGTGAGGTCGCATCTGCATCACCATTGCTATCACGACGAAAACCGCATATCGGATGATTCGTCTGAAACTCGAACGCACACAACGGCTCTGCGCGCGATGTCCGCGCGACACCACCCCCGAGCTCGCGCACGGCTAGAGTGCGACGGTGAACACCGGATCCGCCAGCACGCTGCTCGACCGCCTCCTCGCACCCCAGCCCGCACCCGCCTGGTGGCTGGTACTGGCCACCGCCGTGGTCGCCCTCCTGCTGGTCGGTTACCGGCCGCTATGGCGGCTGACCAGGGCCGCGGTGACCGTGGCGCACGAGGGCGGGCACGCGCTGGTCGCGCTGCTCACCGGACGCCGACTGCACGCGATCACCCTGCACACCGACACATCGGGCCTGACCGTGTCCAGCGGGAAACCGACCGGCCCCGGCATGATCCTGACCGCCGCCGCCGGGTATCCCGCACCCGCGCTGCTCGGTCTGGGTTACGCGGCGCTGCTGGGCACGGGCCGGGTGACGCTGATGCTGTGGGCGACGCTGTTGATGCTGGCCGCGGTGCTGGTCAAGGTGCGCAATGTGTACGGGCTGATCACCGTGGCGGTGCTGGGTGCGCTGGTGTTCGGGGTGTCCTGGTTCGGCACCGATCTGCTGCAGGCCGCGTTCGCGTATCTGGCGGCGTGGTTCCTGCTGCTCGCCGCGGTGCGCCCGGTGTTCGAACTGCAACGCGGACGCCGCAGGCAACCCGGACGCACCGACTCCGACGCCGATCAACTGGCCCGGCTGACCCACCTGCCCGCGCTGCTGTGGGTGCTGTTCTTCGCCGCCCTGTGCTTTGCGGCGCTGGTGGTCGGCGCGCTGTTGATGCTGGCACCCGTGGAGGAACTACATCCGCTGCTTCAGCGGTGATCGGCGATCCAGGCGTCCACGCCCTCGGTGACCAGCCGGCTGGGCGGCTGCAGTGCGTTGAGGGTGACCCCTGCTTCGTCGGGCTGCAGCGGTTCGAGGGTCTCGAGTTGGGAATCCAGTAGGACCGTGGGCATGAAATGTCCGAGTCGGCCGGTCATGCGGCGCAGCAGTTCGTCGCGGGTGGCGGCCAGGTACACGAAGTAGGTCTGCGGTGCCATCGCGCGCAGGCGGTCGCGGTAGACGCGGCGCAACGCCGAGCAGGTGGCCACGCCGCCATTCTCGTGATGCTCGGCCAGCCACTCGCCGACGGTGTCGAGCCAGGGCCAGCGATCCTCGTCGGTGAGTGGGATACCGGCGGCCATCTTCTCGATATTGGCCATCGGATGGAAGTCGTCGCCTTCGGCGTAGGGCACCTCGAGCCGGTCGGCGGTGAGCGCACCCACCGTCGTCTTCCCGCACCCCGACACACCCATCACCACAATGACAGGTTCGACCACAGCGACCTCCTCGTCGGAAAACAACTGGCACGATCGAGCGTAGCGGCAGCGGCGGCAGCGCTCGAGGCGATCAGGGAATGGGCCGGTCGGTGGGCAGGTTGACGAAACTCGGGGCCGCGGGGTCCAGGCGCACATGCTGGGGTTTCAGTCCGCTGGCGTTCAGCATCGGCCGGAACGGCAAGGCCTTGGGTGCGTTGCCCGCGAAAACGTCGATGCGCAGTCGGTGGCCCGGGGCCAGGACCGCCTGGGTGGGGATCACGGCGACATCGATGTCGGTGGGGGCGCCGGGTACCACCGGGAGCAACCGGTCCAGAGTCAGCGGGTTGAACGGTGCGGTGAAGTCGCCGTTGATCGAACGGGCGCTGCGGCGCTCGTCGACCGCGCGCATCGACGAGGTGAGCTGGCCGGTGGTGAGCACGGTCGAGGTGCCGTCGGGGGCCACGTCGTTGACGGTGACGTTCCAGAAGCCGTCGGTGGCGTCGTGAATGGTGTTCAGCCGCACATTGATCGGACCGGAGATGACCGTTTGCTCGGTCAGCGGTGCGCTGGTGAAGGTGAGGCCGTTGCGTTCGGCGATGCGGGAATCCTTGGCGCAGGCGTCCAGTGCCGCGGTCATGCCCGCCGACCCCTGGGCCGCGTCGCGTGAGCAGACCTGGTTCACACCCGGTGCGACGGTGAGTGTTTCGGGCTTGCCCGGCGGGATGGCGGCGAGCGAACCGTCGTGCAGGCTGTCTTCGGTGCTGCCACTGGGAGCGGCGGACAGGTAGACGCGGCGGTGCGTGACACCCGGCTGCGGAAATTCGCGCAACGTAATCCAGTCGCCGCCTTGCTGTTTCACCGTCACCGGGCCGAATCTTTCGACACCGCTGTCGATATCCTTGAGCCACTTGTCGAACCAGGCCCGCTGCAGCACGTCCAAGCGCGGCGGTGCGCCCGGAACACCGGTTCCCGCACCGGGATTGGCGTGATAGGTGTCGCCGACGACGAGCTGCTTGCGGCCCGCGGGGAGCGGGATCTGCTCGTACAGTTTGGTCGCACTGTTGGCGAAGATGTCGTGCCATCCGCCGTAGACGAAGGTGGGCACGGTGACGTCTTCCGGGTGGCCCATGATCGCTTCACGGAAGGCCGAGGTCTCATCGAGCGCGCCATCGAGGGCGGGCGGCATGTTCGACAGCGACGGCGTGAGCAGCGACTGGGCCAGCAGATCGAAGTTGGTGGTCGGGTCGGCGAGCCGGTCGTTGAACCAGGTCCAGTCGAACGTGCCGTCGACCATCGAGGCCACGTCGGGGACGAGTTTGAGCTGGTTGACCGAGTTCAACCACATCGGCAGGAATGTCGTGCCGACGCCGCCACCGGGGGCGACCACATCACGCATGAGATCGCTGCCCGGCTCGACCGGGAAGATCGCCTGCAGCGCGGGCGGAGCGTTCTCGGCGGCGCGCAACTGGTTGATGCCGGAGTAGGAGCCGCCGCTCATGCCGATGCGACCGTTGGACCACGGCTGGTGCGCCGCCCAGTCGATCACCTCACGGGTGTCGAGCTGTTCGCGCGCACCGAGGGTGTCCCATTTCCCTTGCGACAGACCGGTTCCGCGCACATCCGCGACCACCACGGTGTAGCCGCCGCGCACGAGTTTGCGGTCCACGCCGAGCATGGTCTGGATCATGCCGCCGTCCAGCGCCTGCATGAGATCACCGAAACCGCTGATGGGTGTGGTCGACAGGTTGAGTCGGCGCACAATGTCCACGGCGGTGGACTGCAGGCCGGGGATCGCGGCGGCCGATTCGATCAGGCCCGTCATGAGTTTCGAGTAGGGCGTGAGGCTCACGATCGTCGGCAGCGGTTTCTGCTCGATCACGCCCGCGGCGTCGGCGGGGCGGTAGACGTCGGCTTTGAGGACCACACCGTCGCTCATGGTGATCTGGACGCCGCGCTCCACCCGCACCTCGGGGTACGCACCGGGCCCGTCGTGCTGGGCGGTCCACCGGTCGGCCGGTGGTTGCGCCGGTTCCGCGCCCGCGGGCCCACCACCGCAGCCGAGCACGACCACTACCGCGAGGATCGTCACCAGCATCCGGACGAACCCGCGTTCCGAACCTTTACCCATACATCGCTCCCGACCGGTTCATCCCCACAGTTGACCGAGCCACCGCACGATCGGCGCGAAAAACATAACAGCGGTAACGAGTTGGGCGGGGCAGCGTCGGCCCGCTCGGACTGTCGCTGTGAACACGCGTTGTTCCAGTTCAGCGCGATTTCGGGGGTTCTCGTTCTTGTCGGTGCCCAGTGGTTGACTGCACTCATGCCGGTGCGCTCGGGGGCCGGTCTCACATCCATCGCCGAGAGGACGTTCGACAATGCCGACACGCGACGAAGCTTGGCCGCAGGGCACGCCCTGCTGGATCGACTGCCAGGTGGACGACACCACCGCCGCCCGCGATTTCTACAGCGCGCTGTTCGGCTGGGAGATCCAGGACGGTCCCGCCGAGGCGGGCGGGTACCTCATGGCAACACTGGACGGCCGACCGGCGGCGGGCATCGGCCCCAAACCCGAAGGCATGAGCGCGATGCCATCGGTATGGACCACGTACTTCGCGGCCGACCGGGCCGACGAGATCGCCGAACGCGTCACCAGGGCGGGCGGTCAGGTGTTCATGCCGCCGTTCGATGTGCTCGACGTGGGCCGGATGTTCATCGGCGCCGACCCGGCGGGCGGTGTGTTCGGTGTATGGGAAGCCAAGGCGCACAACGGTGCTGAGGTGTTCAACCAGGACGGTGCCTACTGCTGGAACGAACTGCACACCCCCGCGTACGTGCAGGCGCACGAGTTCTACACCAAGGTTTTCGGCTGGCACTACAACGAAATCGGCGACGGCGGGAGCTTCATCTACTCCACGTTCGCGCTGCCGGGCAGCAGTCACGAGATCGGCGGCATGATGGACGCGTCCGCGCTGAAAACTCCGCCCTACTGGCTCACCTGGATCCAGGTCGACGACACCGACGTATCGCTGGCCAAGGCGACCGAATTAGGTGCCACGGTGATCATGGGACCCGACGACAGTCCGTTCGGCCGGATGGGGATCATGCAGGCGCCGCAGGGTGAGGTGTTCGGCGTGATCGACCCGGCGACGACGGTGGGGGAAGCACCCGGCGCCTGAGCGAACACGACCTGCTGCCGCAACCCTCCCGGTGCGGGGTCGCCTCCGCACGTCACACGACTCCGCTCGACCTCGCGGGATCCGATCGAGCCGTGCTGTCACGGGTGACTGACAGGGGCTGCCGCGAGTTGGATCTCGAGCAGTAGGCGGTCGGCGGGGTCGGCGAGGTCGATGCCCAGGACCGCCTCGACCCTGCGCAACCGGTAGCGCAGGGTGTTCGGGTGCACGCACAGCACGGTCGCCGCCGCGCTCACCTCGCCGTGCGCGCGCAGGTACGCCTGGACCGACACTCGCAGCTCGGCGGCGTGTTCGCGGTCGTAGTCGTCGAGGGCGGCCAAGCGGGGGTCGTGCAGTTGGGGTCGGGTCCGGATCAGGTCGACGATCTCGGCCAGCAGCACCGCGGTGCGGGCCTCGGCCAAGGTGGCGACCCGGCTGTTGGCCGCGGCCGGGCTGTCCAGCACCCGGTCGACCTCGGCGCGCGCACCGGCCACGGCGATCAGGCCCGGTACCGGTGCGGCCACCGCGGCCCGCACCACCAGCGCCCGGGCCTGTTCCAGCTGGGTGACCAGCTTGCGCACCCACGAGCCGACGCTGTGCGTGGAGTGATAGGAGGGCAACAACACATACACCCGATCGCCGATCACTTCGGTCACCGAGTCATCACGAAAGGCACTGGCGTGCAAGCGAATCAACGCACTCGACGCGGCCAACGCCGCAGCGGCACCGGCCGTGGGATCGACCATGGCGAAGCCGATCACCGCGGCGGGACCCGCCTCGGGCAGGTTCAGCGCGGCGGCCACCGTGGGCACGTCGACACCGTCGCCGTGCGCGCCGAACAGCCTGCGCACCAGCACCGCCTCGGTCGACGGTGCGTCGAGCCGGCGCGCGATGATCCGGGCCGCAACCGCCGAGGCGCCACGCAATACCTGGGCGGCGTCGGGTCGCAATGGGGAGTCGCCCTGCTGCAACCAGATGGTGCCCAACATCCTGGCCTGCGCGCCGTCGGTGCCGCGCCGGATTCCCACCACCAGTCGGCGGCGGATGTCGAGTTCGGGATGTTCGGGCACGTCGACCACTTCGTCGCTGCGCCGCACCCGGTCGAACACGCCCCATTCGCGCAGGATCCGCAGGTAGTCGCTGGGGCCTTCCCGACCGAGGATGGACCGGATCCGCAGTGGATCCGCGGAGCTGTCGGAGGCCGAATAGGCGAGCACGTGCGAACTGGGGTCCTCGATGGAGATCATCCCACCGGTCTCCTTCGCCACCACCTGCGCGAGGTCGAACAGATCGGTCTCCGGAGCGAGCAGGTCGTGCCCACCCGCGGCCGCGCGCCGTTCGGGCGAACGCGCCAGCATCCGCCGCACCAGCGGAAACACCTGATCCCAGCGGGCGTGCCGGTGCACGTGCACCAGCGCCACTCCGGCCGCCCGTGCGGCAGCGCGAACTTCGGGAGAGTCGTTGGCGCTCTTGGTCATCAACACGCGCGGACGGTTCGCGACAGCGCGGCGGCCCACACCGTTCAACCACGCCACCGTGCCCGCGGCATCGACACCCACGACCAGATACACGTCGGGCAGCACCCCGCCGGACTCGAGATGCTCAGCCAGGTCGGTCGGCTCGACCAGTGCCACCGACCGCACCACCACCTGCTCCCCCAGCGGCGCGTCGACCAGGGTCGCCACGGTGTGGTCCAGCGCGGCGAGCAGTTCGCCCAGTGTCGTGGCTTCGTCAGCCATCGGAGATCTCCGTTTTCGTTTGTCCGATCGAACAACAACCGAGGTGATACTTCGTCCGATCAGCTGATTATGCACCGGTCAGGACAGTGTTGACTACCTCACATCCCGCCACCGTCACCACACGCAGGAGCCGCACCCATGGACGCCATCGCGACCACTCCGCCGCCGGTCAACGAGCCCGTCGGCACCTTCGCCCCCGGCAGCCCCGAACGCGCCCGTCTACAGACCGCGCTCGCGCAACTGTCCGCCTCCCCCACCGAGATCGCCCACGTGATCGACGGTCGCCACCTGCCCGGTGACGGCCCCGCGTTCGACGTCGTCCAACCGCACCGCCACGCCGCGGTCCTGGGCATCGGCCATGACGCGACCGCCGCCGAAGCCGCAGCCGCGGTCGAGGCCGCGAGCGCCGCAGCCCCCGCGTGGCAGGCGATGTCGTTCGACGATCGGGCCGCGATCTTCCTGCGCGCCGCGGACCTGCTGTCGGGGCCGTGGCGCGAGAAGATCGCCGCCGCGACGATGCTGGGCCAGTCGAAATCCGCGTACCAGGCCGAGATCGACGCACCGTGCGAACTGGCCGACTTCTGGCGGTTCAATGTGTCGTTCGCCCGCGAGATCCTCGCGCAGCAGCCGATCTCCTCGCCGGGTGTGTGGAACCGGATGGAATACCGCTCGCTCGAGGGGTTCGTCTACGCGGTGACCCCGTTCAACTTCACCGCCATCGCGGGCAACCTGCCCACCGCGCCCGCGCTGATGGGCAACACCGTGGTGTGGAAGCCGGCCAGGACCCAGGCCGTGGCCGCGTACCTGACCATGCAACTGCTCGAGGCCGCCGGTCTGCCGCCCGGGGTGATCAACCTGGTCAACGGGCCGGGCCCGGTGATCTCCGATGTGGTGCTTGCCGATTCGCGACTGGCGGGCGTGCACTTCACCGGCTCGACGGCCACCTTCCAGCACCTGTGGCGCGAGGTCGCGCAACGCCTGGACGGCTACCGCACGTATCCGCGCCTGGTCGGCGAAACCGGCGGCAAGGACTTCGTTCTCGCGCACCCGTCGGCCGATCCGGCGGTGCTGACCACCGCCCTGATCCGGGGCGCGTTCGACTACCAGGGCCAGAAATGTTCGGCCGCTTCCCGCGCGTACATCCCGCGATCGGTGTGGGCGAAAATGTCGGAGGACCTGATCGAACGGACATCGAATCTGCGCTATGGCGATGTCGCGGATTTCAACAATTTCGGTGGCGCGGTGATCGATCGGCGCGCGTTCGACCGCAACACCGCCGCGCTGGAACGCGCCAAGGCAACACCGGGTCTGACCGTGGTGGCAGGCGGGCACAGCGATGACAGTGTGGGCTGGTTCGTCGATCCGACCATCGTGGTCGGCGACGACCCGACCGACGAGATCTTCCACACCGAGTACTTCGGCCCGATCCTGGCTGTGCACGTGTACGACGACAGCACCCCGACCGCCTTCGCCGACGCCATGGACCTGGTCGACAACGGCAGCCCCTACGGCCTGACCGGTTCGATCATCGCGCAGGACCGCGCCGCGATCGCCCAGGCCACGCAGCGGCTCACCTTCGCCGCGGGCAATTTCTACATCAACGACAAGCCGTCGGGCGCGGTCGTGGGCCAGCAACCGTTCGGCGGCGCACGCGCGTCGGGCACCAACGACAAAGCCGGTTCGCCACAGAACCTGCTGCGCTGGACATCGGCGCGCACGATCAAGGAAACCTTCGTGCCGCCCACCGACCACAACTACCCCCACCAGGCCTCGGAGGTCCAGTGATGTCGGCACTGCTGCGTTCGACCATGCTCGCCGCCGCGCGTTCCCCACGACTGGAACGCACCATCACCCGACTGCCGGTCAGTCGCGCGGTGGTGGCCCGCTTCGTGGCGGGAACCACCGTGAAACAGGCGGTGCGCGCGACTGAAACCCTGTTGCGCTCAGGACGTTTCGTCAGCATCGACTACCTCGGTGAGGACACCACCGACCCGGCCAGCGCCGAGGCCACGCTCGAGCAATACCGCGTCCTGATCGCCGCCTTGGGCAGACTCCCCCAGGCGAAGGTGGCCACGGGAGCTGTTCGGCCGCTGGAGGTTTCGGTGAAACTGTCCGCGCTGGGTCAGGCACTACCGGACAACGGTCACGCGATCGCCCTCGAACATGCCCGCGAGATCTGTGCCGCGGCGCAGGCCACGGGCGTGTGGGTCACCATCGACGCCGAAGACCACACCACCACCGATTCCACTCTGTCCATCGTGCGCGAACTGCGCACGGAGTATCCCTGGTTGGGCACCGTGCTGCAGGCCTATCTGCGCCGCACCGAGGACGACTGCCGAACGCTGGCGGGACCGGGATCGCGAATCCGGTTGTGCAAGGGCGCCTATGACGAACCCGAGTCGGTCGCCTTCCGGGAAAAATCCGAGGTCGACGCGTCGTACCTGCGGTGCCTGGGCGTGCTCACCGCAGGCGAGGGCTACCCGATGATCGCCTCGCACGACCCGGTGGTGATCACCGCGGCCGGTGTCGGGGTGCAGTGCGCGCAACGCAAAACCGAGGAGTACGAGTACCAGATGCTGTTCGGTATCCGTACCGACGAACAGCAGCGACTCGCCGACGCGGGCAACCATGTTCGCGTCTACGTCCCCTACGGTGACCAGTGGTACGGGTACTTCATGCGCAGGCTCGCCGAAAGGCCCGCCAACGTGGGGTTCTTCCTGCGCGCACTGGTGGGCACACGCAAGCGTTAACCGGTTTTCACCACAGTCATTGCCGCTGAACATTATTCACACTCGATGCCCGCCTTCGCGCGTCGCGGTGTACTCAGATGAGCTCACCGTGACGCGGCGGTGTGCGCCGAGGAAAGGGAACGCGAAATGTCTTTCGCCCAGCTGCGCACACAAATGCTGCGCCGCAAACCACTGATGGAAGTCGATGACGAAGTACCCGTCGACGAGCGCCTGGCCAAATCGCTTGGCCTGTGGCAGCTCACCGCCATCGGCGTCGGCGGCATCATCGGTGCCGGCATCTTCACCCTCGCGGGCTCGGTCGCGCACTCGGTCACCGGCCCGGCCGTGCTGATCTCGTTCCTGATCGCCGGTGTCGCCAGTGCCGCGGCGGCACTGTGTTACGCCGAATTCGCGGGCATGGTCCCCAAAGCCGGCTCGGCCTACACCTACGGCTATGTCTCGCTGGGCGAGCTCGCGGGCTGGTTCATCGGCTGGGACCTGCTGCTCGAGTACATCGCCGTGGCGGCGGTGGTCGCGATCGGCGTGTCCGGTTACTTCGGGTTCCTGCTCGACCAGGTCGGGTTGACCCTGCCCGAATGGATGCTGGGCGCACCCGACACCGGCGACGGCCGCGTGGTCGACCTGTTCGCGGTGCTGTTCTGTCTGGGCACCGCATGGGTGCTGTCGCGCGGCATCGGCAGCGTCGGACGGTTCGAAACGGTCGCGGTCGGCATCAAGGTCGCACTGGTCGTGCTCATCGTGGTGCTGGGCGTGTTCCACATCGACAGCGCCAACTACGACCCCTACTTCCCGTACGGCACCGGCGCGGTGTGGACGGGCGCGGCCACGGTGTTCTTCGCGGTGTTCGGTTACGACGCGATGAGTACCGCCGCCGAGGAATCCATCGACGGACGCAAGCACCTACCCAAGGCGATCATCTACTCCCTGGCCATCGCGATGGTGTTGTACGTGCTGTGCACGCTCGTGCTCACCGGGATGCAGAAGTACACCGAAATCAGCCCGACCAGCGGTTTCTCCACCGCGTTCGAATCGGTGGGAATGCCGGGCGTTGCCAACATCATCGCGATCGGCGCGATCGTAGGCATCATGACCGTGGTGCTCACGTTCATGCTGGGCGTGACCCGGGTATGGTTCGCGATGAGCCGCGACGGCCTGCTGCCGATCTGGTTCGCCAAGACCCACCCCACCCGCAAGGTCCCCACCAGGGTCACCTGGATCGTGGGCATCGGCTCGGCGATCCTGGCCGGTGTGCTGCCGATCAACACCGTCGCCGAGCTCACCAATATCGGCATCCTGATGGCCTTCATCGTGGTGTCGATCTCGGTGATCGTGTTGCGCCGCACCAGGCCCGACGCACCGCGCAGCTTCAAGCTGCCGTTCATGCCGGTGATCCCGCTGATCGGCATCGGCTTCTCGGCCTACCTGATCTGGTCGCTGCCGTCGCAGACCTGGTGGCGATTCCTCGGCTGGCTGGCGGTGGGTCTGGTCATCTACTACTTCTATTCCCGCAAGCATTCGGTGATGAACCGGACCGCACCGTCACTGGACAAGTAGTTACTCGCTCAATGCCGACCCCGGCACGAGCACCCGTTTGAGGATCTTCCCGGTTTCCCCGCGCGGCAGCGCGTTCACGAACGTGACGTCGCGCGGGACCGAGAACCGACTGAGGCGGTTGCGTACATAGGTGCGCACCATGTCCGAATCCAGGCCGGCGCCTTCGCGTTTCACCACGAACGCGACCAGCCGCTGACCGAACTCCTTGTCCGGCACCCCGACCACGGCCACCTCGGCGACCTGCGGCAGATGCGCCAACGCCTCCTCGACCGGCCGCGGAAACACGTTCTCACCACCGGAGATGATCATCTCGTCGTCGCGACCGTCCACGAACAGTCGGCCCGCGGCGTCGACATAACCGAGGTCGCCGGTGTCGAGCATCCCGTCGGCTTCCTCGGGCGGCGCGGAGTTGACGTAACCGTCGAACAGCATGTGATTGGCCACGAAGATGTGCCCGGTGGAACCCACCGGCACCGGACGCAGATCCGGACCCAGCACCGCGACGCGCGTACCCAGCGGCGGGCGACCCGCGGTTGTCGGCGATACCCGCAGGTCGTCGGGGGTGGCGATACTGGCCCACGACACCTCGGTCGAGCCGTACACGTTGTAGAGAATGTCGCCGTAGTCGTCCAGGAACCGCAGCACCGTGGCCCCCGACAGCGGCGCACCGCAACTGACCACGAAACGCAGACTCGACAGATCACACTGCGCGCGAACCTCTTCGGGCACGTCGAGCAGGCGTTCCACCATCGTCGGCACCACGATCAACGTGGTGATCCGGTGCTGCGCCACCGCGCGCAGGCAGTCCGCGGCGTCGAAACCGTCCTGCAACACCACGGTCGCGCGCAACGCGGTGCTCAACTGCAACCCCGCCAGACCCCAGGTGTGGAACAGCGGCGCGGGAATGAGCATGACCTCTTCCACACGCAACGGAATCCGCGACAGCAGCGCGGCGATGGTGCCGAAACCCTTGGCGTGCGGACGACGCGCGCCCTTGGGCGCACCGCTGGTGCCGGAGGTGAGCACGATCAACCGACCGGGATTCGACGGCACCGGAAAGTCGGTGTGCGCCTGCGTGATCAGGTCGTCGACGGTGCGGCGATCGGTATCGGGCGGGCAATCGTCGGTGGTGTAGCGCGGCACATCGCTGTGCAGGTAGCGGATCAGCGTTTCCAGTTCACCGTCGACGAACACCGCGCTCAGGCGATGCCGCTGCACGATCTCCTCGATCCGACGCCCCGACAGCCCCGCGTTCAGCAGGGCAACGTCCACGCCGAGTTTGCCCGCGGCGACCATGGTTTCGACCATGCCCGCGTGATTGCGCGCCAGCAGACCGATCGCGTCACCCTTGCGCAGGCCCTGCGCGTACATCGCCGCGGCCAGCGCCGTGGACCTGGCATCGACCTCGGCGAAGGTGCGATCCCCGCTCGGGTCGATCAGCGCGAGTCGATCCGGGGTGCACGCCGCACCCGCCGCGTAGCCGCCCGCCAGGTTGAAGCCCCATTTCGACAGGGAGCGAAGCTGTCTCACCAGCGACACCGGATCGGGCCCCATCAATCCGGTGGCCGCGATATTGCGCGCGACCCCGGCATTGCGGCGCACCATCGACCGTTCGGCGTTGACCACCACCGAGGATCGGGTGCCCGCGATCACGTCGGCGGTGCGCCGCAATCCGGCCTTGACCCAGTCGGTGACCAGCGCGTTGTTGCTCTGCTCGAGCACCGGATGCACCCGCGCGGTGGCGAACAGGGTGATTTCCAGGCGGGTGCGCTGCTGGTCGCCACGCAGGCGGACCGAGGCGAAACTTCCCAGCAGCGGACTGCGCAGTTCGAAACTCTCGTACCAGCGGCCGATGACCAGCACGAACTCGTGGGTCCGGATCCCGGCGCCGGCCGAGCCGATCCGTACCTGCCAGTGGACCGCCCCGTCGGGGCGTTCGACCGGTTCACAACTGCCGATGCCGGTGAACATGCGTGGATAGCTCTGCGGATCCAGCAGGACATCCCACAGTGCTTGCCGCGCGATGGTGAAATCCGCGCTGACATCGATGACGTCGGTGACCAAACTGCGTGCTCTACTTCCCGTCGGCCTGTTCGACCCGTGTGGTCGGCGGGCAAATATGGGCGCGGTGGTCGATACCACCTCGCGGGTCGCCACGCTACCCGGCCGCGACGCCCCCACATCAAGAATCAGACAAAACCGGTGGTTCGGTGCGGTTTCGACCGGACTTTGTCTTGTCCGCCACACCTGCCGACATCGCCGATGTGAAACTGTCCAATTGCTTGCACACCGCCGGTGTATGCCGAAGTATTGCTAGCAGTACCGACCCGATCTTCATGAGTCGTCGCGATGAGCGGCGCAACGAGCGAAGAGGTGTGGAATGACTGCTAGCTGGCCGAGCTCGATGGACCCGTTCGACGACATCTTCCAGCGGTTTTTCGGTTCCGGGATGTCGTCGAAGCCTCCGGTGCAGCGCATGGACCTCGGCAGGCTGATGACCGACAACGCGAAGTTGCTGGTCGGTACCGCCCGCGAGGCCGCCCAGGAATGGGGAAACCCGGAAATCACCCCTGAGCACCTGCTCTACGCCGCCACCGAGGCCGAGCCGGGTCGCAGCATCGTGGCCGAGCTCAGCCTGGATCCCGATCAGGTCGCCGAGCAGATGGAGGACTACCTCGACACCGGCGAGCCCAGCGAGGACGACCTCGCCGACATCACGCTCAGCCCGTCGACCAAGCTCGCCCTGCGCGCGGCGCAACGGCAAGCGGCCCAGGCCGGCAGCAGCTACATCGGGCCCGAGCACATTCTGCTCGGCATCGCGTCGCTGCCCGACAGCGTGGCCGCGCAGGCCCTGGTCGCCGGGATCGCAGCCACCCAGAGCGGTGGCGTCCCCGCGCCGGGCACCCCGATGGCCACCGCGCCCTCGAAGCGTCAGCAGCCCGACTCCGAGACACCCACACTGGACGAATACGGCCGCGACCTCACCGCCGAGGCCCGTGAGGGGCTGATCGACCCGGTCGTGGGCCGTGCGGAGGAGATCGAGGAGACCATCGAGATCCTGTCGCGCCGGCGCAAGAACAACCCGGTGCTCATCGGCGATCCCGGTGTCGGTAAGACCGCGATCGTGGAGGGGCTGGCCCAGCGCATCGTCAACGGTGATGTGCCGGTGACCCTGGCCGACCGTCGCGTGATCGCGCTGGATGTCGGCTCGCTGGTGGCGGGCAGCAAGTATCGCGGCGAGTTCGAGGAGCGGCTGACCAAGATCCTCGACGAGGTCCGCGCGCACAAGGACGAGCTGATCATCTTCATCGACGAGCTGCACACCATCGTCGGTGCCGGTGGTGGCGGCGAAGGCGCGATGGACGCGGGCAACCTGCTCAAGCCGGCCCTGGCTCGCGGCGATCTGCACGTGGTCGGCGCGACCACCATCGACGAGTACCGCAAGTACATCGAGAAGGACGCCGCGCTGGAACGCCGATTCCAGCCGGTGATGGTGTCGGAACCCTCGGTCGACGACACCATCCAGATCCTGCGCGGCCTGGCCGATGTGTACGAGGAACACCACCAGGTCCGCTACTCCGACGAGTCGCTGGTCGCCGCGGCGCAGCTGTCGGATCGCTACATCACCGACCGGTTCATGCCCGACAAGGCGATCGACCTGGTCGATCAGGCGGGCGCGCGCGTGCGGCTGCGTTCGGGCACGCCCGACCCGGAGGTCAAGGCCAAGGACGAGGAGATCGCCCGGCTGTACCGGGAGAAGGACGCCGCGGTCGACAACGAGGACTACGAGAAGGCCAAGGCGCTCAAGGTCGATATCGCGGTCGCCGAAGAGGAACTGCAGGAGTCCGGGCTCACCGCGACCGAACCGGTCGTGGAGGTGGTCGACATCGCCGAGGTGATCTCGCGCCGCACCGGCATTCCGGTGGCCGATTTGACCGCGGAGGAGAAGCACAAGCTGCTGCAACTGGAAGACGTGCTGCACAAGCGGGTGATCGGCCAGAACGAGGCGATCGTGGCGGTCGCCGAAGCAGTGCGTCGCGCCCGTGCGGGCTTGAAGGATCCCAACCGGCCGATCGGCTCGTTCCTGTTCCTCGGCCCCACCGGCGTCGGCAAGACCGAGCTGGCCAAGGCACTGGCCGAGGCCGTGTTCGGCGACGAGGACCGGCTGATCCGGTTCGACATGAGCGAGTTCCAGGAGAAGCACACGGTCTCGCGACTGGTCGGTGCCCCTCCCGGATATGTCGGCTACGACGATGCCGCGCAGCTCACCGACAAGGTGCGGCGTCAGCCGTATTCGGTGATCCTGTTCGACGAGGTCGAGAAGGCGCACCCCGATGTGTTCAATGTGTTGCTGCAGTTGCTCGACGACGGGCGTGTCACCGATTCCAAGGGCCGCACAGTCGATTTCAAGAACACGATCGTGATCATGACGTCCAATATCGGTTCCAACATCATCCTCGAGGCACCTCCCGGCGATCTCGATTCGATCGTGCCGGAGCTGGAAGAGATGCTGCGCCAACACTTCCGGCCCGAGTTCCTCAACCGCATCGATGAGCAGATCGTGTTCCATCGCCTGGACATGGAGCAGCTGGAACAGATCGTGGAGCTGATCCTGGACCGCACCCGGCGCATGTTGGCCGCGCAGGACGTGGAACTCGATATCAGTCAGCCCGCGGTGGACTGGTTGAGCGAGCGCGGTTTTCAGCCCGAGTTCGGGGCGCGCCCGTTGCGTCGCACGGTACAGAAGGAGCTGGACAACCGGATCTCACGACTGCTGCTCGACGGCGGTCTGCGGCCCGGGGGCACCGTCAAGGTCGATGCCGTCGACGGCGATCTGGTCGTGACCGCGGTGAACCCCGACGACGGCGACACCGACGCCAAGCCTGCCGCCAAGGCCGACACCAACGGTTCGGCGCCCGCCGCGAAGAAGGCGGCGAAGAAGCCCGCCAAGAAGGCCGCGAGCAAGAAGGGCGACGACAAGAAACTCGCGTCGAAGTAGGCCTTCACACGACTGTGGCCCCGGTTCATCAGAATCGGGGCCACAGGTGTCGCTGGGGTCAGCCCCCGGTGACGATGCAGGAATACCCGAACAGGAAACCCCTGCCCACCGACACGTTCACACTGTTGCCGATGCCGTCCTGGACGGCGGTCAGCGTGTGCGCCCCGGCGTAGGACGGCACCCAGGGCAACCGGGCGATGCCGTCGGTCGGGGCGACCACGGCCAGCAGTGCGCCGTTGTCGTAGAACTCGACAGGAACGATGCCGACACTGAGCCTGGCCAGCAGCTGATGCGTGCACCCCGTCCCGTAGTTCGTCGACGAGCCGACGCTGAAATAGGGCTGCACGGTCAACTGCGAAACTGCGGCCGAGGCGGTGGGGGCACCGACCGTCGTGGTCAGCACGGCCGCCCCGAGTGCCGCGACGGTGAGGGCGAATTTCCTGTCACTCATAGTGTTCTCACGTCCTTGTGATGCGGGGCCGACCGAACGCGAGGCCGGCGAGTCGTTCCCCATCCTCACCCCATTCGTGGACCGATCGTGGGAGAACACACAAACCGTTTCCCACTCATCGGCCTCGCCTCGATATCTACATCCGCGACCAGAGCGCGGGTGTGTTCGGCGGCGTCCAGTTCGGGTCGTGGACGGTGTGCGCCTGCCTGCAGCTGTAGGTCGCGCCCTGGTAGGTGACCTTGTCGCCGATGGCGTAGGTGGCACCGTGCCGCCACGCGGATCCGGCGGGCGCGGCCGTGGTGGTCGGATGGTGATGTCCCGGCGTGGTGGTGGCGGGCGGTTTCGTGGTCGTGGCCGGGGGGTTCGTGGTGGTGACCGGCGGTTTGGTGGTGGTCGCCGGGGGTGTGGTGGTGGGCGCCGGAGTGCTGGTGGTCGGCTCGGATGTGGTGGGCTTCGGGGTGGTCGTGGTCGGCGTAGTGCCGCCACCGCCACCGACCTCCAGATCCACGCAACTGTAGAAGGCTGCCGCAGTATCGCCGATATTCCAGACCGCACGCAATTTCTGGCGACCGGAATACTTCGACAGGTCGACGGTGTGGGTTACTTCCATCGACGGCTGCTCATTGCGCCCGTCGAACACCGCGACCCGGGTGTTGCCGATAAAGTATTCCCAATTCAGCGTGCGATGGTTCGCGGTATTCTTCCACGTGAAACTCGCACTGCTGCCGACCTTTTGTGGTATCCAACCCAGATTGTCGTCATCGAGTTCGGGATATTTTCCGGCACTGCAGGTGGTCAGACCTTTCGCGCCTTCCACACTCTGCGGTTCGTATTTCACCGCACCGCAGGGCACCAGGCCACGGGCACATTGTTCCTGCCTGCTGGCCGGTCCGGTAACCCAACCGTGCGCATTCGCACTCGCGGCCGGAACCAGCGCGGTCACCAGCGGAGCCAATGCCGCGGCACCGGCGAAGAACAGAATTCGACTTCTCACTATCAATACTCCTTGGAAACGCACACGGAGGACAGCAGCCGGCTTGCTGTCCGGGGGAAACATTTCGAGCGATGACACTGAACACTTCGATATCGAACTGTGACTGGAAGGTTAGGGACGCGAAGATCAACCGTCAAGGGTCCTGGTAGCGAAAAATACTGCTACTCACGGGTATTCGCAGGCCTTGTCAGCATTGTGCGAATTCAGCGAATAATCACCGTTTCGAACCAACCGGTATCGACTCGGGGCAAACGGTGAGTTATTTGCCCAGGTATCGCGCGTGCGCAGATTTGCCAGAGGGTGGAAATAGGTAGCCATGTTGGCAACAAGCCGCCTTACTTAGCACGCGGCTGCCCCCGCGAGTAGGTGCCTGGCAAACCTTGCGGGACTCCTCCAAAATCGTTGGCGGGCCCGGCGCTCTCAGGGCATCGGCAGCGGCGGAGTCTTCGGAAAGGTCACCGGCAGCGCCGCCAGCGAACGGTGAAAGGGGCCAGGGCGCCACACCAGATCTTCGGCGGGCACCGCGAGGGTCAACTCCGGTAGGGCGTCGAGCAACTGGTCGATGGCGTCCTGCACGATCAGGTACGCCACGGGTTTGGCCGGGCAGCCGTGCGGGCCCGCGCTCCAGGCCAGATGCGCTCGGTTGTCGACCACGTCGCGCCCGGCGATGGCCGGATCGTTGTTGCACGCGGACATGCTGATCACCACCGGTTCGTGCGCGGGCAGCCAACTGTCGTCGATCAGGATCGGCTGCCGCGGGTAGGTCATGCAGAAGTTGGCCAGTGGCGGATCGGTGAACAGCACCTCGTCCAGTGCGTCGCGGGTGGACAGGCTGCCGCCTAGCACATTGCCCGCGAACCGGTCGTCGGTGAGCATCAGCCGCAGCGTGTTGACCACCAGGTTCAGCATGGGTTCGATGCCCGCGCCGTACAGCACCAGCAGTTGGTGCACCAACTCCTCGTCGGTCAGCGCCGCGGGATGGTGCAGCAGTCGGGTGGCGACGTCGTCGCCGGGCGCACGTTGCCGCAGCCCCACCAGATCAGCCAGCGCCGACGCGAGCAGGTTGTTGCCCGCTTCGGCGTCGTCGCCTTCGAAGATCTGCGCCATGCCGGTGGCGACCTGCTGGCCGATCTCGGGCGTACACCCCAGCATCGAGTTCAGGGCTTGGAACACCAGCGGAAAAGCGTACTGGCTCAACAGGTCTGCGGATCCGTCGGCACAGAAGCTGTTGATCAGCGGGATCGCGAACTGTTCGACGGTGCTGTGCATCGCGTACAGGTCGACACCGGCGATCGCGGCGACGTTGGCCTGCCGGTACCTGGTGTGTTCGGCGCCGGTGGTGCGCAGCGCGGCGGGGCGGAACTGCAGCATCGGCAGCACCGGGCAGTCCAGTGGTATGTCGCGTTCCCATGTGCGCGGGTCGGCGGGGAAGTGTTCGGGATCGTTGAGGATGCGCACGGCGGTGTGGTAGCCGATCACCAGGGTCGCCCGGATACCCGGCGAAAGTTCCACCGGCACAACCGAACCGAACCGTGCGCGCATGTCCCGGTAGGCGGCCTGCGGATCGGCGGCGAACTCCGGCGCCCACATCGCCACCCGCCGGTCGGCGAAAACGTCCACCGTCATGCTGCTTCCTGCCTGCGAAACAGATACTCCACCAACGTGATCAGCGCTTGCAGGCCTTGGTCACGGCGCCGGGCGTCCAGCGCGATCACCGGTGTCTCCGGGGCCAGATCCAGTGCCTCGCGGACCTCGTCGAGTGGGTAGCGCCGGAATCCTTCGAATTCGTTGACCGCCACCGCATACGGCACGCCACGCTGTTCCAGCGCCGAGAGCACGTCGTCGGCTTTCTCGATGCGCCGCGTGTCCACCAGCACCAGCGCACCCAACGCGCCGCGTGCCAGTTCCTCCCACAGCGGCGCGAACCGTTCCTGTCCCGGCGTGCCGAAAAGGTACAGCGCCAGTTGCGGATTCAGGGTGATACGGCCGAAATCCAGTGCGACAGTAGTCGATACCTTATCGCCCAGTCCTGCCAAGTCGTCGACGCCGATACTGGCCTCGGTGATCGTTTCCTCGGTGCGCAGCGGCCGGATCTCCGACACCCCGCACACGAACGTGGTCTTGCCGACCCCGAAATTGCCTGCGACCAGGATCTTCACCGACCGGGTCACGGTGTCCGCGACGTAGTCGATGTCATCCCGCGAGGGCGCGTAGACCATGCAGCACCTCCTTGATCAGGGCCAGTTCCGGTTTCACCTGGGCGGGTGTGGGGCAGTGCAGGTCACCGCGGTCGAGCAGATCGGACACGATGATCTTCACCACCGAGGCGGGCAGGTCGAGGTAGGCCGACAGTTCCGCGATCGACAGGGCACCGCGACGGCTGGCCAACGCCAGCAGACGACGCTCGTCGGGCCGATGATCCGCGCGCGCGTCGTGCACGGCACGAACCAGGGTCACCAGGTCCAGGTCATGCGCGGCGCGCACCCGGCCGCCGGTGCGCACATAGGAGCGGACCAGGTCGGGATCGCGTCTCAATGCCCGCCACCGTGGCGCGGTGCGCTACCGATCTCGTGACCCACCCGCGAGGCCAGTTCGTTCATCCGATGCGCCACCAGTGCGACGTCGACATCGACGGTGGTCGCCACGCCCAGCAGCGCACCGGGCCCCGCGGCGGTGATCATGATCATGCCCTGGTCGTACTCGGTCATGTTCTGGCGCACCGCATTCGGCGGTCCGCCACAGAACTCCGCGAGCGCTTTACCCAGCGAGCGCAACCCCGAGGCGGCCGCGGCGAACCGTTCGGCGTCGTCTTTGACCACACCGCGGGAGTGCGCGATGCGCAGTCCGTCATCGGACAGCAGGACCGCGAAACGCACGCCCGGGATCTCCAGATCCTCGAGCAGCCACGCCAATCGGTTGGTGCTATCGGACACCGGTGTGCTCATCGACTGATCCTTCCGTAGTTCGCCGCACCACAGCGGCGCGACCGCTGCGGGATCCGCTGTGCCAGGCAGCGGCCAGTTCGGGACGCGCGGGCCCCGACTCGATGGTGTCGCCCGCGGAATCCGGGGCGACAGGCCGGCGGCGGCGCTTGGGCAGTCCGCCGCTGGTGATCTCGTGGACGTCGGCGACCGGCTGGTGCACCGGCCCGATAGGCGCCGAAACATGGGCCTGCGCAACGAGTTCAGGCTCTACGACCCGGGGTGCGTCGCCGCTGACCAGCAGTGCCGACGGCACATAGATCATCGCCCGCATCCCACCGAAGATATTGGGCCCGTCCACATGCACGGTGAATCCGTACCGCCGGGCCAGCGCCGCGATGCCGGGGAATCCGACCTTCGGCGCGGGGCCCAGATCGTGGATGTCCACGGGCCGTTCGCCACTGAGCACCGCGCGCGCGTCCTCGAGTTGTTCGGGACTCATCCGCATCCCCGCGTCGTCGATGATGACGGTGACGCCGTGGTGGCCTTCCTGGAAACCGATCTCCACGAACGACGACGGCGGCGAGTAACGCAGCGCGT
Source organism: Nocardia sp. NPDC058666 (assembly GCF_042714895.1). NCBI lineage: Bacteria > Bacillati > Actinomycetota > Actinomycetes > Mycobacteriales > Nocardiaceae > Nocardia > Nocardia sp. NPDC058666. The sequence continues at coordinate 131,328 of NZ_JBHXRY010000003.1, read as the reverse complement.
TGTCCAGCAGCGTGGCCATGGTGTGCACGAGCGGTTCGACCGCGCGGCTGATCACGATCCGATCGGACTGCCCCGACCGCACGCGCAGGAATTCGCGCACCCGCCCGGTGGCACCGCCCGCGACATCGGTGAGCGACTGCTGCGGCCAGCGTCGACCGGGCAGCCCGCCCGACACGATCACGTAGGACTGCGCCTGCCGGATCATCTGCTGCACGGTGTGGTCGATCCGGGTGAGCGTTTCGTAGATCGCGTCGTCGCGATGTTCGCGCAGCGCGGCGCTGACGACCTGGCCCAGATCGGTGCCCAGACTCACCACCGAGGTGCCGAACGAGCGCACCGCGGCGCTGGTGGCCGCTCGCGAAGTCGCCGCGAGCTCGGTGCGCGCGTGTTCGCGCGCGGCGGCTATTTCCTGCCCGCGACGTTGCTCGCCGTAGCGTTCGACCATCGCCCTGGTGTCCTCGGCGACCACGCGCAGATCCTCGGCATGGCCGGTGGCGATCCACTGCAGGGCCTGCCCGAACTGCGATTCGCCCAGCTCGACGGGCAGTTCCACCATCACCGCGGGGATCTCGTGTCTGCGCACCGCCGTAGTGATCGCGGGCAAGGTGGTCCGCGCCAGGTGCACGAGCGCGTTCTCGCAGGCCAGCCGTTCGCGGATGGCGGCGTCGGCGCGCAGTCGCTGGTTGCGTTCGTTGCGCATGGCCAGCACGCTCACCGCGATCGCGAGCAGCAACAGCGGTGCTCCGATGACGAGCAACAGCGCCGCAATTCCTGAGTTCATCAGATCTTTCGTCGTCGTGGATCTATGCCGCGACGCTGCATCGTTTCGGTTATCCGATCCACATGGCTCAGTTTCGGCGACTCGGTCACACTAGCAGCACCGTGAACCATAGCGGCGCGGATCATACTGTCTCACAACGGAATTGCTCTGTGAAACGGCCCAAACTACTGGACGGTTGACCTAGATCGGGTCACGAACCGCAGGTCCGGATGTCGCGGAACCGCGGGTACCGGATAACATCGCGGCGTGGCGAAACTGAAGCTCTCCGTCGATGTGCCCGTCCCGCCGGACCAGGCCTGGGCGCACGCGTCCGATCTCCCACACCTGGGCGACTGGCTGACCATTCACGAGGCGTGGCGTGGCGACCTGCCCGACGACCTGACACCGGGCACCGTGCTGGTCGGCATCGCCCGCGTGAAGGGCTTCCGCAACAAGGTCACCTGGAAGGTGCGCACCGCCGAGCCGCCGCGCAAGCTGGCACTGACCGGCACCGGCATCGGTGGCACGAAGTTCGGCCTGAGCCTGCTCGTGGAACCGCACGGCACCGGGTCCAAGGTGAGTGTGGACATCGATCTGGGTGGCGCGCCGCTGTTCGGCCCGATCGGATCCGCGGTGGCGAAGGCTCTGCGCGGCGATATCGAGCGTTCCCTGGAAATGTTCGTCAAGCTCTACGGCTGAGCACAGACGAAAGCCCGGACGCCATAGGGTGTCCGGGCTTTCGTGCGTTCGGGGTCAGACCATCAAGGTGTCGGTGTCGACCGGTGCCTTGGGTTTGGTGCGTGGCAGGAAGAACGCGGGTATCAGCGTCAGCGCGGCCAGGATCACCGTGACCCAGTAGGTGTTGCTGAACGCGGTCGCGGCCAGTTCCAGCCCGTCGGCGATCACCGATTCCGGAACCCCTTGTGCCAGTTCCGGTTTGGCCTTCGATGCCATTCCCAGCATGGCTTCGGGATGGTCGTTGATCTGCGCGGCCAGCACCACCGACATCGTCGCGGTGCCGATCGAGGCGGCGGTCTGGTTGATGATGTTCATCAGTGTCGAACCGCGCGCGACCTGACTGTGGGTCAGTGTCTGGATGGCGGCGGTCATCACCGGCATCATGGTGCAGCCCATGCCAAGACCCATCACGAACAGCGCGCCGCCGATCAGCAGGTACGAGGTGTCCGCGTGCAGCTGGGTGAAGCCGGCCAGTCCGATGGTGATGAACGTGACGCCGAACATCACGATCTTGCCCGGCCCGATCTTGTCGACGAGGAAGCCCGCGACCGGCATGGTCAACATGGCGCCGATGCCCTGTGGCGCCAGCAGCAATCCGGTGTCGAAGGCGGTCTCACCGCGCACCTGCTGCAGGTAGTTGGGCAGCAGGAACCCGGCGCCGAAGAACGCGATGGCGAACAGCGACATCGTCAGCACCGCGGAGCGCAGCGACGAGTTCGCGAACAGCCGGATGTCGATCAGCGGGTGCTCGGTGCGCAGTGCGTGGAACACGAACAGCACCAGCAGCACCGCGCCGATGATCGCGGGGATCAGCACGCGCGCGGCGAGCACGGTGCCCTTCTCCGGGATCGAGGACACACCGAACAGGAACAGCGCCAGGCCCGGCGAGGCCAGCAGCATGCCGACGAAGTCGAACGATTCCGACGGTTTGGGCTTGTCGGAGGGGAACACGATGAAGGCCAGCACCAGCGCGAGCAGTCCCAGTGGCAGGTTGATCAGGAAGATCCAGTGCCAGCTGAACGAGTCGATGAGCCAGCCACCCAGGATCGGGCCGCAGATGGGTCCGAGCAGCATCGGCACGCCCAGCACCGCCATCACCCGCCCGATCCGTTGCGGGCCCGCGGCGTGGGTCATGATCGTCATGCCAAGGGGCATCAGCATGCCGCCGCCGATGCCTTGCAGCACCCGGAACGCGATCAGCGATTCGATACTCCATGCCATCGAACACAGCACCGAGCCGAGGATGAAGAACGTCAGCGCGGCCATGTAGAGGCGTTTGGTGCCGAAGCGGTCGGCGGCCCAGCCCGTCATCGGGATCACCGAGGCCAGGGCCAGGGTGTAGCCGGTCATGGTCCAGGCCACGACCTCGACCGAGGCCTGGAATTCGTGCATGAAGGTCGGGATCGCCACGGTGACCACGGTGATGTCGAGGATCGACATCACGGCGCCGAGGACGACCACGCCGGCCACCTTGAGTACGGCGGAGTCCAGCTTGTCGGTTGTTGGATCGGGCCCGGTGGCGCCGATATCCGGAGGTTTCGTCACCGTTTAAGCCAAGCACTTTTCGGTCGCGAAGACCAGTGAAATGTACTGTTCGTGATTTCGGCGCGTCACACCCGGGTGATCGTCGCGGCCAGTGCGGCGCTGGTCGCGGCGGGTGAGGCGGGCAGCATCGGCAGTCGAACGGCCGGGCTCGAGATCTCGCCACGCTCGGCCAGGACCACCTTGATGACCGTGGGGTTGGGTTCGGCGAACAGGGCGGCGGCCAGTGCGTCGAGGCTGTTGCCGATGGTGCGGGCTCGGGTGATGTCGCCGGTTTCCCATGCCGCGACGAGGTCGGCGTATTCGCGGGGTGCGATGTTGGCGGCGGCGAGGATGGCGCCCTGTGCGCCCAGCGCGAGCAGGGGTGAGGCGAAGCGGTCGTCACCGCACAGCACTGTTGTGCCCGTTTCGGCGGCCATCAATTCGACTGTGGCCGTGTCGATTCCACCGACGGCGTGCTTGAAGCCAGCGATGTTGGGGGTGTTGGCGAGACGGATCAGGGTGGCTCCGCTGAGTGGGCGGCCGGTGCGGTACGGGACGTCGTAGACGATCAGCGGGGCCGGACTGACCGCTGCCAATTGCATGAAGTGTGCGATCACGCCTTCCTCGCTGGGGCGCACGTAATAGGGCACTACCGACAGAATCGCCGCGACGGGGTGTGGGAGCGTCGTGATCGCCTCGACCGATTCGGCGGTGGCGTTGCCGCCCGCGCAGGCGATCAGCGGAGTGTTGCGTTGCGCGCTCACGCCTGCACAGATATCCAGAACACGCGCCCGCTCGACCGGCGTGAGCGCGGCAGGCTCGGCGGTGGTACCGAGCGCGACCAACCCGCTCGCGCCCGCGTCCAGCACGGCGTTGGCGTGCCGCTCCAGCGCGGCGGGATCGAGTGCGCCGTCGGCGGTGAACGGGGTGATCAAAGGGACGAACAGTCCGTGTAGCGATGTCATAGCTCCATGGTCAGGCTTGACAACCATCAGGTCCAGTACACGTTCATGATGCCGACCGTAAGCTGAACTGATGCTCGATGTCCGCAAACTTCGCCTCCTGCGCGAACTCGCCCACCGCGGCACCATCGCGGCTGTCGCCGAAGCGCTCAGCTACACGCCGTCGGCGGTGTCCCAACAACTCACCGCCCTGGAACGCGAAGCGGGTGTCCCCCTGCTGGAACGCTCGGGCCGCCGCGTAACCCTGACCCCCGCCGCCGAACTCCTAGTCGGCCACACGGAAACGATCCTGGCCGCCCTCGAACACGCCGACGCCGAATTGGCCTGCACCCGTGACGAATTGGCGGGAACCCTGCGCATCGGATCCTTCCCCACCGCCGCCCGCACCCTCCTGTCCCCCGCCCTGGTCACCCTGAGCAACAACCACCCCCGCCTGGAACTCACCGTCACCGAGATCGACCCCGCCGACGTCCCCAACGCCCTGCGCGCAGGCACCCTCGACATCGCCCTCACCCACGACTACGACCTGGTCCCCGCCGACCCCGACCCCTCCCTACACACCGAGCCCCTGCACACCGAAACCGTCTACCTGGCCACCCGAAACCCCGTCCCCACCAAGAACTCCCTGCAAGCCCACCGCCAATCCCCCTGGATAGCAGGCACACCCGGCACCCTCTGCCACACGCTGACGCTACGAGCCTGCCAGGCAACAGGTTTCACCCCCCACATCCGCCACCACGCCGACGACTTCGACACCGTCCTCACCCTCGTAGCCGCAGGCGCAGGCACCGCCATAGTCCCCGCCCTAGCCCTCTACGCCCCACCCGACAACATCACCCTCACCCCCCTCCCCATCCACCGCCACACCCACCTCGCCTACCGAAACGGCACCGGCCTACACCCCACCATCCACGCCGCCCGCACAGCCCTCCACGCCGCGGCGTAGAACCCCTCGTCTCCGTACCGTTCCGCAAAATACCAACTGGGCCTTCGTTTCATCCAGCGACGGCTCGTAGCGGCATACGACATCTCTCAGCGCAAAGCCAGGGCGAGGAAGAAGTCGACGCGGTCTTCCAGGCGGGAGAGGTCTCGGCCGGTGAGTTCTTCGATGCGTTGGATGCGGTAGCGCAGGGTGTTGACGTGCACGTGGAGCAGGTCCGCGGACTTGGTCCAGGAGCCGGAGGCTTCGAGGAAGGTTTCCAGGGTGTGGACCAGGTCGGAGCGGTTGTCCTGGTCGTAGTTGGTGAGTGGGTCGAGCAGGCGCAGGCGGAACATGCGGCGGACCTCGTCGGGGACGCTGGCCAGTAGCAGCATGTGGGTGGCCAGTTCGTCGTGGCCGACGACGCTGGTGGGCTGGTGGCGGTCGGCGGCGAGTCTGCGGGCGTAGCGGGCTTCCTCGACGGCGCCGCGCAGACCTTCGCCGTCAACGACTCCGCTGACGCCCACCGATAGTCGGCTGCCGCGCAGGCCGGGCTCCAAAGCTGCTACGGCCCGGTGGATTTCATCGATCACTGATCCTTCGGCGCCTGCGGGGATCAGGGCGATCGCCTCGCCGTCGACGACACCGGCGGCAGGCCCTCTGCCGTACAGGATTTCACGCAGCAGCACTCGTAATTCGCCGGGGCGCAATGAATCTGCTTGTGCCGCAGCCACGACCGCGATGTAGGACTCGGCGGGACCCAGGCCGGTCAGTTCGAGGCGGGAGATGATCTCGGCGGGCTTGGCGTCGGACACGATCAGTTCGATGAGTTCCTGCGCGAGACGACCTTCCGCGCTCTGCCGGTCGTCCTGGCGGGCGCGTTCGAGGGACACGACCGCGGCCAGTTCGCCGGTGAGGGCTCGGCGCTCTTCGGGCCAGTCGCCGACATCGCCCTCGAAGACCAGAAACCAGTCCGCTGCCCGGGAGGTGCTGTGCTCGTCGACGGCGAACAGCGAGTAGCGGGTGCGGTCGACGGTCAGGACGTGCGGGAGTCGGCGGGCGTTGAGGAAGGCGGCGGTCACCTCGGTGGGGGGCGGGGGTGGTCCCGCGACTACCCGCCCGGTCGAGGCCATCACCCAGCAGCGCATCCCGAGGTCGCGTTCGATGAGCTCGAGCACCGAGCCCAGTCCGGTGCCCGCGACCAGTTGGCGGTGTCGGTCCAGGATCGCGGTCAGGTCCGCGGCACGCCCGGTCGACAGGTTGCGGGTGATCCGCTCGGTGACCGTGGCGAACGCGACGCTCTCCGGAACGCGGAACAGCGGGATGCCGTACTTGGTGCACGCGTCGACCACGTCCGGTGGTGCGCCGCCGTACCTGGCGTCACCGGCGGCCAGGCCTGCCACGCCTGCTCGAGCCAGTGCGCCGACGAACACGTCGCTGCCCGCGGGGTCGTCGCGCCACTGCAGCCCGGTCAGGACGAGTTCACCGCCGGACAGGTAGCGGCCGGGGTCGAGCATGTCCGTGGTTACCACCCAGCGCACGAATCGGTCGAGCTGATCCTCGCCGGTGACGAGCTCCAGCCCCAGGTCGGTCATGGTGAGCAGGGATCGCAGGCGCACGGTGTGGACGCTAACAGCCGAGCGGCTTGGACATACCTACAAAGTATTCACTGTGAACTGGCACACAGTTCAGATCAATCGTTTCTAGCTGCGCAGACCCCGGGCGGGTGTACTTACCTGACACGTTGAACCGCCGAGGGGAGAGCACATGTCAGGCAAGATCGACTGGCTCGACACACTGCCCCCCGACCGAGCGGAAGCCGAGCTGCTGCCGTGCTGCGCCTCCCCTACCTGGGCACGAAAAGTGGTGGCGCGCAGTCCCTATAGCAACACCGAGCACCTGATCGCGGCCGCGGTAGCCGGAGTACGCGAATTGAGTTGGCCGGAGGTAGAGCAGGCACTCTCCGCACACCCGCGCATCGGCGACAAAGCCGCAGTGGACATTTCGGCCCCCGACTCGAAACAGGCACAGCGCGAAGCGAATTGGTCGCGCACCGAGCAATCCGCCGCCGCGACCGCCGACCCCGCGGTACTGCGAGAGCTCGCCGAAGGAAACCTCGCCTACGAACAACGATTCGGGCATGTCTTCCTGATCCGCGCGACCGACCGAAGCGCCCAGGAAATGCTGTCTGAACTGCGCAAACGTCTGGACAACGATGTCGAAGACGAGCGCGCGGTCATCCAGTCCGAACTCGCCGAGATCACCGCACTGCGGGTGCGCAAGTTGCTGGAGGACCGGTGAGCCTGTCCACCCACGTGCTCAACGCGGCAACCGGCCGCCCCGCCGCCGGCCTGCTCGTCCGACTGACGGCGCGCGACATCACGCTCGCCGAGCATCGCACCGACCACGACGGCCGCATCACAGGCCTGCCGACCCCCGAAGCCGGCGTGCACCGCCTGATTTTCGAGACCGGCGACATCAGCCCGTTCTACCCGCGGGTCTGCATCGACTTCACCATCGCAGACCCGCAGCAGCACCATCACGTGCCGCTGCTGGTGAGCCCGTATTCCTACTCCACCTATCGAGGTAGCTGAACAATGTCGATCACGCTGGGCCCCAATAGATATGGCAAGTCGGAGAACCGCGTCGTGCGGGTGACGAGAACCGGTGGCGTGCACGAGATCCGGGATCTCAACGTCAGTGTCGCGTTGTCCGGCGACATGGACGACACCCATCTCACCGGCGGCAATGCCGCGGTGCTGCCGACCGACACCCAGAAGAACACCGTGTTCGCCTTCGCGAAGGAGCACGGCATCTCCTCGCCGGAGGCGTTCGGCCTGCTGCTGGCGCGGCATTTCGTCGACTCGCAGCCGACCATCGACCACGCCAGGGTCAGTCTCGAGGAATTCGCGTGGGAACGCATCCCGGTCGCGGGCAACCAGCAGCACTCGTTCGTGCGTTCCAACCAGGAGACCAGGACCGCCCGCGTCCACTACGACGGCGACAACGCCTGGGTCGTCACGGGATTGAAGGACCTGGTGGTCTTGAACTCCACCGGCTCGGAGTTCCACGGCTACATCAAGGACCAGTACACGACCTTGACCGAAGACTATGACCGGGTGCTGGCCACCGAGGTCAACGCGCAGTGGCGGCACAGCACCATCCCCGACGACTGGGACAAGTCCTACCTCGACGCCCGCCGGTGCCTGCTGGAGGCGTTCGCGCAGACCCACAGCCTGTCGTTGCAACAGACCCTCTACGCCATGGGCTCCCGGGTGCTGGATACCTGTCCGCAGATCTGTGAGGTCCGGCTGGCGTTGCCCAACAAGCACCATTTCGCGGTGGATCTCTCCCGGTTCGGCCTGGACAACGACAACGAGGTGTACTGGGCCGCCGACCGCCCCTACGGCCTCATCGAAGGCTCGGTCCTGTCCGAACACGCCCCCGACGCCGGACCGGCCTGGGACTGAAGCGGGAGTGACGATGGACTTTCTCCGACCGACCAGCTGGGCGCAAGCGCTGGAACTGAAGGCGCAGCGCCCCGACGCCACCCCGATCCAGGGCGGCACCGACATCATGGTCGAGCTCAACTTCGACCGGGGCCGCCCCGCCGCGTTGCTCGACCTCAACCAGTGCCGTGAGCTGTTCGACTACCAGGAGCTCGACGGCAAGCTCCGGATCGGCGCCGGCGTGCCCTACGTGCGGATCATCAACCGGCTCGGCGACCGCCTGCCCGGCCTCGCCCAGGCTTCCCGCACGGTCGGCTCGCCGCAGATCCGCAACCGGGGCACCGTCGGCGGCAACCTCGGCGGCGCGTCGCCTGCCGGTGACGCCCATCCGGCACTGCTGGCCGGTGACGCGGTGGTCGAAGTGGAATCCGCCGCGCGCGGCACCCGCATGATCGCGATCGACGACTTCTACGTCTGGGTGAAGAAGAACGCTCTCGAGCCCGACGAGCTGATCCGCGCCGTATGGCTGACACCCGCGCAGGGGCCGCAGTACTTCGCCAAGGTCGGCACCCGCAACGCCATGGTGATCGCGGTGTGCTCGTTCGCCGTCGCGCTGTACCCGCGGACCCGCTCGGCACGCACCGGCATCGGCTCGGCGGGCCCGACCCCGTTGCGCGCGACCTCGGCCGAGGAATTTCTTGCGGCCCAACTGAACTGGGACAACCCGGCCCCACTCACCGATCGGGTGTCGCGCGAATTCGGCGCCCTCGCCGCTGCCGCCGCGAAACCGATCGATGACGTGCGTGGCACCGCGGACTACCGCACACACGCACTGTCGGTGCTCGCGCGCCGCACCTTGACCTGGGCATGGAACGACCATCTAGCGGAGAGCAGGGCAGCCTGATGCGCGTGACCTTCGATGTGAACGGTTCGACGGAAACGGTCGACGACGTCTGGGAGGGCGAGAGCCTGCTCTACATGCTGCGCGAGCGAATGGGCCTTCCTGGCTCGAAGAACGCGTGCGAGCAGGGCGAATGCGGTTCCTGCACAGTCTATTTGAACGGCACCCCGGTCTGTTCCTGTCTCGTGGCCGCGGGGCAAGCCGAAGGCTGTTCGGTCCGGACCGTGGAGGGCTTGGCAAACGGCGACCAGCTCGACCCGATGCAGCAGGCGTTCGTCGAAGCCGGGGCGGTCCAATGTGGTTTCTGCACACCGGGTCTCATCGTGCAGGCCCACGACCTGATCGAGCACAACCCCGACCCGTCCGACGTGGAGATCCGCGAGGCGCTGGCCGGAAACCTGTGCCGCTGCACCGGTTACGAGAAGATCCTCGACGCGGTACGCCTGGCGGCCCAACGGAAGGCGGCGCGATGACCAGGGTCGTGATCGACAACGCCTACATCGCCCCGGTCGTCGGACCGGAGATCGCCTCGGGCCATCTCGTGGTCGACAACGGCCGGATCGCGTCGCTGGGCCCGGGACCCGCGCCCGTGACACCGGGTGCCCAGCGCATCGACGGCACCGGCTGCCTGGTCACCCCCGGCCTGGTCAACACCCATCACCACCTCTACCAGTGGGCTACCCAGGGCTTGTTCCAGGACTCGACGCTGTTCGAATGGCTGACGGGGCTGTACCGGACGTGGGCGCGGATGGACGCCGAGGTCGTCTACGGCGCCGCGTCGGCGGGTTTGGGTTGGCTGGCGCTGACCGGCTGCACGACCAGCAGCGACCACCACTACATCTTCCCCAAGGGCCGCGGCGACCTGTTCGAGGCGCAGGTGCGCGCCGCGCGGGAGATCGGTCTGCGCTTCCACCCGTGCCGCGGCTCGATGGACCGCGGGCAGGCCGACGGTGGCCTGCCACCGGACGAGGTGGTCGAGGACCGCGACGAAATCCTGGCCCACACCACCGAAGTCATCGACACCTATCACGATCCGTCCTTCGATTCGATGCTGCGGGTCGCCGTCGCGCCCTGCTCACCGTTCTCGGTCAGCGAGGGTCTGATGCTCGATGCCGCCACTTTGGCGCGAGCCAAAGGTGTTCGCCTACATACCCATCTCGCTGAAACCCTCGACGAACACCAGCACTGTGTCGAGCAGATGGGTTGCAGCCCTGTCGAATACATGGACAAGCTCGGCTGGCTCGGCGAGGACGTCTGGTTCGCGCACGCGGTGCACCTGCACGACGCCGACATTCGCCGGTTCGCCGAAACCGGCAGTGGCACAGCGCATTGCCCGAGTTCCAACGCCAGACTCGGTGCGGGTATCGCGCGGGTCACCGATCTGCTCGCCGCGGGGGCTCCCGTGGGTCTGGGTGTGGACGGTGCGGCGTCGAGTGAGCTGACGTCGCTGGCCGGCGAGATGCGCCAGGCCATGCTGTTCCAGCGTGCGGTGAAGGGTCCGACGGCGTTCACCGCCCGCCAAGCCCTCGAGGTCGGAACATTGGGCGGCGCACGCAATCTCGGCCGCCACCACGAGCTCGGCAGCCTCGAGCCCGGCAAGCTCGCCGACATCGCGATGTGGCGCGTCGACGGGTTCCGCGCCGCGGTCGAGGATCCCGTGTGCGCCCTGGTCTTCGGCCCGACGCCGCCACTGGCTCGGCTGCTCGTGGGTGGAAGGACCGTGGTGGAGAACGACGAACTGCGCACCGTCTCCCACGATGCGGTCGGCCGGGCGGGCGCGGCGGCGCGGAAACGTTTGATGCGAGAGGACTTTCGATGACTGCGGCACCCACCACCCGATTCCCCCGCGAGATCGCCGCGCCGGGCAAGGGCGGCATCGGCGAGAGCCCGTTGCGTCCCGACGGCACCCTCAAGGTGAAAGGCGAATTCGCCTACTCCTCCGACCTGTGGATGGACGGCATGCTGTGGGGCGCGACCCTGCGCAGCCCGCACCCGCGCGCCATCATCCGCAGCATCGATATCGCGCCCGCACTGGCGATCACCGGTGTGCACGCGGTGCTCACCGAGCAGGACGTGCCCGGTCGCAAGATGTACGGGCTCGACCACACCTGGGACCAGCCGGTCCTGGCCATCGGCGAGGTGCGCCACCAAGGCGAACCCATCGCCCTGGTCGCCGCCGACCATCCCGAGACCGCCCGCCGCGCCATCATGGCCATCGAGATCGATTGGGAGATACTGGAACCCATCACCGACCCGATGGCGGTGATCTCGGCGCCGAAACGTCTGGCGGTGCAGGAACGCGGCGGTATCGCCCGCCACCAGCCGGTGCGCGTCGGCGACATCACGCGGGGCCGCGCCATGGCCACGGTGGTGGTGACCGAGGAGTTCGAAGTCGGCATTCAGGACCAGGCCTTTCTCGGTCCCGAATCCGGCATGGTCGTTCCCGCCGAGGACGGCGGCCTCGAGTTCTACGTCGCCACCCAGTGGATGCACAACGACGCCTCCCAGATCGGCCCGTGCCTGGGGCTTGCCGACGACCAGATCCGCATGACCATGGCCGGTGTCGGTGGCGCCTTCGGCGGCCGCGAGGACCTGTCCATGCAGATCCACGCCGGCATGCTGGCCCTACGCACCGGCAAGCCGATCAAGATGGTGTACAACCGCGAGGAATCGTTCTTCGGGCACGTGCACCGTCACCCGGCGAAGATGCTCTATGAATACGGCGCCGACGCCGCCGGAAAGCTCACCTACGCAAAGGTTCTCATCGTTCTCGACGGTGGCGCCTACACCTCGGCGACACTGAACGTCACCGGCAACGCGGCATCGCTCGCGGTGGGACCGTACGAGATTCCGCATATCGAGATCGACGCCTACGGTGTCTACACCAACAACCCGCCGTGCGGGGCGATGCGTGGATTCGGCGCTGTCCAAGCGTGTTTCGCGCACGAATCCATGATGGACAAGGTCGCGCAGGCGCTGGGACTTGATCCGGTGCGGGTGCGTCAGATCAACGCCGTCTCGCAGGGTTCGACGCTGGCGACCGGACAGGTGGTGCACGCGCCCGCACCACTGGCGGAAATGCTCGATGCAGTGCGTGCGATCCCGCTGCCGCCGGCCTTGGACGCCTCCGACATCAGGAACCTGCCCGGTGGCGCTTCGCAGACCACCCACGGTGAGGGCGTGGTGCGCGGCATCGGCTACGGCGTCGGCATCAAGAACATCTGCTTCTCCGAGGGCTTCGACGACTTCTCCACCGCCCGTGTGCGTTTGGAGACCATCGGAGGCGAACCGGTCGCGCTCGTGCACACCGCCGCAGCGGAGGTCGGTCAAGGCCTGATCACGGTCGAGGCGCAGATCGCCCGCACCGAACTCGGCATCGACGCGGTGGTCATCCACCCCGCCGACCTCGGTGTCGGCGACGCGGGCTCCTCCTCGGCCTCCCGGCAGACCTACATGACCGGCGGTGCGGTGAAGACGGCCTGCGAGGCGGTGCGAACGCGCCTGCTCGAACTCGCCGTCGCGCAGGGTCACGCCCACGCCGCGCACCTGATCGGCGGCAAGGTCGTGTCGACGACGGGGGAAGTACTCGCGGCGATCGTCGACGTCCTCGATGAGGGGGTCATCGAAGAAACCCGCGAGTACCACCACCGCCCGACCACCGGGATGGACCCGGTGACCGGCCAGGGCACCAGCCACACCCAACTGGCGCTGTGTGTGCACCGCGCCGTGGTCGACGTCGATACCGAACTGGGCCTGGTCAAGGTCGTCGCCCTGGACGCGGTCCAGGACGTCGGCAAGATCATGAACCGCCTGTCGCTGGAGGGCCAGATCCACGGCGGCTCAGCGCAGGGCCTCGGCCTGGCAGTGATGGAGGAAATTCAGGTCAGGAACGGAAAAGTGCTCAACCCGTCCTTCACGGACTATCTGATCCCCACCATCCTCGATACGCCTCCACAGAAGCTCGAGATTCTCGAGAACGCCGATCCGCACGCCCCCTACGGGCTGCGCGGCGCGGGAGAGCCGCCCACCCTCTCTTCGACCCCGGCGATCGCAGCGGCCATTCGTGACGCGTGCCGATCGCAGGGCGGAAACGTGCACATCAACCGTGTGCCGGTGCGACCGGAAGACATCATCCGGAGCAGTTGATCAACAGGGGCAACCTGCCCGGCAGGACAGACCCCGCAACAGCAGTACCCGAACCGAGCGGTCCGACAGGACCGTTGGTCGGCTACGCCCCGAGGAGGGCTCGCCATGACCCAAATTCAAACCAAACCCAGCGCACCGGAACCGGTTGCCCGCAGGTCCGCACTGGACCGGTTCTTCCGGCTCAGCGAACGCAAGACCACGGCTTCCCGCGAAATCCGCGGCGGCATCACCACTTTCATCGCGATGGCCTACGTCATCGTGCTGGTCCCGCTCATTCTGGGCGGTGTCACCGATGTCAACGGCGACAAGCTGAGCATCGCGGCACTGACCACGGCCACCGCGTTCTCCGCGGGACTGAGCACCATCCTGATGGGCGTAGTCGGCAATGTGCCGCTGGCGCTGGCCGCGGGCCTGGGCGTGGTGCCGGTGGTCGCCTTCCAGGCCGCGCCGCATATGACCTGGCCACAGACCATGGGCCTGATCGTGCTGATGGGCGCGATCATCGTGGTGCTCGCCGCCACCGGTCTGCGCACGATGATCATCAACGCCATTCCGATCGGTCTCAAGAACGCCATCGGCGTGGGGATCGGCATGTTCATCGCGATGATCGGCCTGGTCGCGGCCGGGGTGGTCGGCCACGGCTCGCCGACCGGTCCGCCGGTCGGGCTGGGCGCCAACGGTCACCTGTCGGGCTGGCCGGTGGTGATCTTCGTGGTCGGGTTGCTGGTGATGATGGCCCTGTTCATCCGCAAGGTGCCCGGCGCGATCCTGATCAGCATCATCATCGCCACGGTCCTGGCCATCACGGTCAACTCCCTTGCCACGATCGACCCCGCCACCTGGGGCCCTGTCGTTCCGCAGGCACCGGACGGCTTGTTCTCCGCGCCCGATTTCGACCTGATGTTCAGCATCGACCTGCTCGGCGGCTTCGCCCAGGCCGGCGGCCTGGTCGCGGGCGTGGTGCTGTTCACCCTGGTGCTGACCGGCTTCTTCGACGCCATGGGCACGGTTTTCGGGGTCTGTGACGAGGCGGAGCTGGTCGACGAGCAGGGCACCATGCCCGGTATCGGCAAGGTGCTCACCGTCGACGGGCTCGCGCAGATCGTCGGCGGAGTCAGCGGCGGCGCGGGAAACACGGTCTATGTCGAATCCGCGACGGGTGTCGGTGAGGGCGCTCGTACCGGATTGACCAGCATCGTGACTGGTGGGTTGTTCTGTCTCGCAGTGTTTTTCACTCCGCTTGCCGCGGTGGTGCCGATCCAGGCCGCCGCGCCGGCGCTGGTGTTGGTCGGCGCGCTGATGATGACACAGGCCCGCAAGATCGACTGGGCCGATCTGGAGGTGGCGGTGCCCGCCTTCGTGACGATCGTGCTGATGCCGTTCACGTACTCGATCACCAATGGTGTCGGTGCCGGGCTCATCGCCTTCGTGGTGATCAAGTCCGCGCGCGGCAAGTTCAGTGAAATCCATTGGCTGGTCTGGGTTGTCGCGCTGGTGTTCGTGGGCTATTTCGGCATCTCGGCCATCGAACTGATGTTGGGCGGATAGGACGATGCGCGACCTCGCGACAGAACTTTTGCGCTGGCATACGGCGGGCAAGTCCTATGCCGTGGCCACCGTCATCGGTGTCACCGGCAGCGCACCTCGGCCGCCCGGCGCCACCCTTGCCGTCGACGCCGAAGGCACTGTCATCGGCAGTATCTCCGGTGGCTGTGTCGAAGGCGCGGTGTACGAGCTCTGTCGCGAGGTACTGCGCACCGGTGTAGCGATCCGCGAAACCTTCGGGTACAGCGACGAAGACGCCTTTGCCGTAGGTCTGACCTGCGGCGGTGAGCTCGAAGTGTTCATCGCGCCGATCACCCCCGAGCACCACGGAACCATTGCGGCAGTACTGCAATCCACCGAGGCTGTCGCGCTGGTACGGGACCTGAGCACCGGGCAGGCGATGGCGCTGGGTACCTGGTGGACGCTGGGTGCGGCGTTCGACGAGGTGATCGTCGCGGAAGCGCGGGCGATGCTCGACACCGGATCGACGGGCCGGCTGGTGATGGGCTGTGGTGCCGGTGAACGCGTGGTCTTCGTCGAGTCCCACGTGCCCGCCCCGCGCATGATCGTGTTCGGCGCCATAGATTTCGCCGCCGCGGTCGCTCGCATCGGACACTTCCTCGGCTACCACGTCACGGTCTGCGATGCCAGGCCGGTGTTCGCCACCCGCGCCCGATTCCCCGACGCCGATGAGGTCGTCGTCGACTGGCCCGACCGCTATCTCGCCGGCACACAGGTGGATTCGCGCACCGTGCTGTGTGTGCTGACCCACGACGCCAAGTTCGACATCCCGCTACTGGAAGTGGCGCTGCGGCTGCCCGTGGCCTACGTGGGGGCGATGGGTTCGCGTCGCACCCATGAGGAACGCAATGCGCGACTGCGCGCGGCGGGCGTCTCGGAAGAAGAACTGGCCCAACTACATTCGCCGATCGGCCTGGATCTGGGGGGTCGCACGGCGGAGGAGACCGCGGTGGCCGTGGCCGCCGAGATCGTCGCGGTGCGCCGCGGCGGCTCGACCCGACCGCTGGCCATCAGTAACGGCCCGATCCACCGGGACTTGCTCCCGGTCCGGTGAAGGTCACGAAGTATCGAACAAAGGACACCGATCATGCCGTTGATATTTCTGAATGGTTCCGCGATGCGTGGCGGGCCGCTGAATCACCTGCTCGGCGGTGCGCCGTTCGCCGGCGAAGTGCGAACCGCGCCACGCTACCGATTCTTCTCCGTCGGAGACCGGTTCCCCGGCCTCGATCCCGCCGGTGACGGCGGCGGATCGATCGCGGGCGAACTGTTCGATGTGTCCCTGGACGTGCTGCGCAGTTCGCTGCTGCCCGCCGAGCCGCCCGAACTGGAACTCGGCGCCATCGAACTGGACGACGGCCGATCGGTGCTGTCCATGGTGCTGCGGCGACCCCCCACCTCGTACCCGGAGCTGATCGACATCACCGCGGTCGGCAGCTGGCAGAAATATCGCCAAGGAGCCGAATGAACACCTACGGATCTAATCGCCCGAAATTCGATGTCAACTGTTCGATCCTGTTCACCGACCTGCCGTTGCTCGAGCGCCCGGCCGCGGCGAAGCGCGCCGGATTCGACGCGGTCGAATTCTGGTGGCCGTTCGGGGACAATCCCACACCCGGCGACAAGGAGATCGACGAATTCGTCCGTGCGATCGATGATGCCGGCGTCGAGTTGGTCGGCCTGAACTTCATCGACCTGATCCCCGTGGGTCGCGGCCTGGTCTCAGTTCCCAGCGAAGTCACCAGGTTCAGGGACAACATCGACGTGGCCGTCGGGATCGCCGACCGTACCGGCTGCCGCGCGCTGAATGCCCTCTACGGCAACAGGATCGGCGGCGAATCCCCGGAGAAGCAGGACGAACTCGCGCTCGAGAACCTGCGCATCGCCGCGCAGGCCGCACACCGCATCGGCGCCACCGTGCTGCTGGAGGCGCTCAATTTCTACGAGTCGCCGCACTATCCGATTGTCAGCGCCGCGCACGCCGTGCGGGTCATCGAGCAGACCGGCGAACCCAATGTGCGGTTCCTGTGCGACCTCTACCACCTGTCCAGGATGGGCGAAAACCTCATCGAGGTGATCCGGACCTACGCGCCGCACATCGGCCACGTCCAGATCGCCGATGATCCCGGCCGCGGCAGGCCGGGCACCGGCCAACTCGACTTTCCCGCACTCTTCGACACCCTCGCCGCCAGTGGCTACGACGGCTGGATCGGCCTGGAATACAAAGACCCCGAACTGGATTGGAACTGGATCACATGAGCACGATCGGATTTATCGGACTCGGGATCATGGGCAGCCCGATGGCGGCCCACCTTGTCGCGGCCGGACACGATGTCACCGGTTACGACATCGGCACCACGGGCCCGGCCAAGTTGAAGGCAGCAGGCGGCGCGGCTGCGAGCAGCGCGGCGGAAGCGGTGCGCGACAAGGACATCGTCATCACGATGCTGCCCCAGGACGAACACGTCGAGCAGGTTTTCGGTGACATCCTCGAACACGCGAACCCGGGGACGCTGTACATCGATTTCTCCACCATCACCCCGCAGACCGCACGCTGGACCGCGGAACAGGGCGCGAAGAAGGGTCTTCGGGTCCTCGACGCCCCGGTCAGCGGCGGTGAAACCGGCGCGGTCAACGCGGCGCTGTCGATCATGGTCGGCGGCGCGGAAGCCGATTTCGAGGCCGCGCGGCCCATCTTCGGCGCGGTCGGCAAGACCGTCGCACTGGTCGGTGGCAACGGTGCGGGCCAGTGCGTCAAAGCGGCCAATCAGCTGGTGGTCGGTGGCACGTATGCCCTTGTCGCCGAAGCGATCGTGCTGATGGAGAACCTCGGCGCGGACGCGGCGAAAGGCCTCGATGTGCTCGCGGGCGGTCTGGCGGGCAGCAAGATCCTCGAGCTCAAACGCGAGTCGATGCTGGCACGCAGCTTCGTGCCGGGATTCCGCATCGACCTGCACCACAAGGACATGGGCATCATCGTGCAGGCCGCCCGCCAGGCCGAGGTGGCGATCCCGATGGGCGCGCTGACCGCCCAGCTGATCGCCGCGGCACGAGCCATGGGCTACGGCTCACTGGACCATTCGGCGCTACTACTCGTCGCGGACACGCTGTCCGGGCGCACCGAGACAGACGGGCAGGGCTGACCATGGCACGCATGCGCACCGTGGACGCCGCCGTCCTGATCCTGGAAAAAGAAAGGGCCACCCAGGCTTTCGGCCTCCCAGGAGCCGCGATCAACCCCTTCTACAGCGCGATGAAGGCCCACGGCGGGATCAAGCACGTGCTCGCCCGCCACGTGGAAGCCGCATCGCATATGGCCGAGGGGTACACCCGCGCCACCGCGGGCAATATCGGCATCTGCATCGGCACCTCGGGTCCCGCCGGCACCGACATGATCACCGGGTTGTACTCGGCCAGTGCGGATTCGATTCCGATTCTGTGCATCACCGGTCAGGCGCCGGTGGCCAAACTGCACAAGGAAGACTTCCAGGCCGTCGACATCGCCTCGATCGCGGCACCGGTCAGCAAGTGGGCCGTCACCGTCCTGGAACCGGCGCAGGTCCCCGGCACCTTCCAGAAGGCATTCCGGGTGATGCGGGAAGGTCGTCCCGGCCCGGTGCTGATCGACCTGCCGATCGATGTGCAACTAGCCGAAATCGAGTTCGACATCGACACCTACACCCCGCTCGAGGTGCATCGCCCCGCCGCGACGCGGGCGCAAGCTGAGAAGGCGATCCGCATGCTCAACGCGGCGCGACGTCCGCTGATCGTCGCCGGCGGCGGCATCGTCAACGCCGACGCCGCCGAACTGCTCGTCGAATTCGCCGAACTGACCGGCGTTCCCGTGGTGCCGACCCTGATGGGGTGGGGCACGATCGCCGACGATCACGCACTGCACGCGGGCATGGTCGGCCTGCAGACCTCGCACCGCTACGGCAATGCCACCCTGCTGGAATCCGATTTCGTGCTCGGCATCGGCAACCGGTGGGCCAACCGGCACACCGGCGGTGTCGACACCTACACGCAGGGACGCACTTTCGTGCACGTCGACATCGAGCCGACGCAGATCGGCCGGGTGTTCGCGCCCGACTTCGGCATCACCTCGGACGCGGGCGCCGCACTCGCGATGTTCGTCGAGGTCGCCCGGGAACTCGCGGCGGCAGGCGAACTCACCGACCGCGGCGAGTGGGCCGGTCAGGTGCGCGCCCGAAAGCGGCTCGGGCAGCGCAAGACCCACTTCGACACTGTGCCGATCAAACCGCAGCGGGTCTACGAGGAGATGAACCGGGCATTCGGACCCGACATCCGCTACGTCAGCACCATCGGCTTGTCCCAGATCCAGGCATCGCAACTGCTGCACGTGTACCGACCGCGACACTGGATCAACGCAGGCCAAGCCGGACCGCTGGGCTGGACGGTGCCCGCGGCACTGGGTGTGGCGACCGCGCTCCCCGATGCCACCGTGGTCGCGCTGTCGGGCGATTACGACTTCCAGTTCCTGATCGAGGAATTGGCCGTGGGCGCGCAGTTCAACATCCCCTATATCCATGTCCTGGTGAACAATTCGTATCTGGGCTTGATTCGCCAAGCGCAGCGGAACTTCTCGATGGACTACTACGTCCAGCTCGACTTCGACAACATCAACAGCCCCGAGCTGAAGGGCTACGGCGTCGACCACGTCAAAGTGGTGGAAGGGTTGGGCTGCAAGGCAATCCGCGTCAATGACCCGGCGTGGATCGGACCCGCCCTGGAAGACGCGAAGAAGCTGATGGCCGAGTTCCGGGTGCCGGTGGTGGTCGAGGTCATCCTCGAGCGGGTGACGAATGTGTCGATGGGCCTGGAAATCGACAACATCACCGAGTTCGAGGACATGGCCGACTCCGCCGCCGACGCGCCGACCGCGATCGCACCGATCTCCGAACCCGAACCGGTCGGAGGCGGCAAGTGACGTCGGTCGCGGCCGGAAAGCAGTGGCGTGCAGGACATTGCGTGCTCGCACCCGACAAGTTCAAGGGCTCGTTGACGGCCGCGCGGGTGGCCGCGCACCTGGCGGCGGGTCTTCGACAGCAGCGGCCGGATGTTCCGGTGGTGATCATGCCGGTGGCCGACGGCGGGGACGGGACCGTCGACGCGGTAGTGGAGTCGGGTTTCGCTCGACTGTCGACCACGGTGCGCGGCCC
Organism: Nocardia sp. NPDC058666; assembly: GCF_042714895.1. Lineage (NCBI taxonomy): Bacteria > Bacillati > Actinomycetota > Actinomycetes > Mycobacteriales > Nocardiaceae > Nocardia > Nocardia sp. NPDC058666. The sequence continues at coordinate 111,183 of NZ_JBHXRY010000003.1, read as the reverse complement.
GGGCCGTGCTCGCGTCGTCGCGTCGTTCGCGATCCGCGACCACACCGCCGTCATCGAGCTCGCGCAAGCCTCCGGCCTGCACCTGAATCCGGGCAAGCCCGACGCCACCATGGCGCTGACCGCGAGCAGTATCGGCACCGGTGAGCTGATCAAGACCGCTGTCGAGCGCGGCGCCAGACGGGTCGTGCTCGGACTCGGCGGCAGTGCGTGCACCGACGGCGGGACCGGGATGCTCACCGCGCTGGGCGTCCGCTTCCTCGACGAGCACGGGCACCAGCTGCCGCCCGGCGGTGGGTCGCTGCGCAAGCTGGCCCGCATCGATGCCAGTGCCATGATCCGCGTGCCGGTGACGGTCGCCTCCGATGTCGACAACCCGCTGCTCGGAGTGCGCGGTGCGGCGAATGTGTACGCACGGCAGAAGGGCGCCAGGACCGCCGATGTCGACGAACTCGAAAGGGGCCTGGCCCATTTCGCGTCGATCGTGCGGCGTGATCTGCACGTGGATGTCGTGGACCGGCCCGGCGCGGGGGCCGCGGGTGGCGTCGGCTACGCCGCCCTGGCCTTCCTCGATGCGCAGGTTCGACCCGGCATCGAGCTCGTTCTCGAGCAGCTCGGTTTCGCCGAACAGGTGGCGGGCGCCCGGCTGGTCATCACCGGCGAAGGCTGCCTGGACCGGCAAACCCTGCACGGCAAGGCACCGGTCGGGGTGGCACGGGCCGCGGCGGCCGCAGGGGCCGCGGTGGTCGCGGTCGCCGGCCAGTGTTCGCTGTCCGACCAGCAGCTGCGGCGGGCCCATATCGAGCAGGCTTACGCACTGACCGATATCGAACCCGATCCGCAGATCTGTATGACCGAGGCCGGCCCGCTGCTGGAACAGGTCGCGCGCGACATCGCCCAGAACTGGCTGGCAGACAAGCGCCACTTGGTTACCGACAACCGTTGAGAGAGAACACATGTCAGACTTCACCAGCTTGCCCGACCTGGCCCTGCGCAGCAATCGCGCGAGCGTGATCGCCGCCAGCGACGAATCCTTCGAAGAGCGCGAAAACCTCATCAACCCGTGGGAACCGCGCTTCCAGGCCCACACCTTCGGACCGAAGGGGCAGGAATACGACGGCTGGGAAACCCGCCGCCACCGTGGTCCAGGCGACGACTGGGCCATCATCCGACTCGGCATGTCCGGGGTGATCCGCGGCGTCGTCGTCGACACGGCCTGGTTCAAAGGCAACTACCCGCCCCATATTTCGGTGCAGGCCTGCCGGGCATCGGGCTACCCATCGGTGCAGCAGCTGAGCGCCGCGCAATGGGTGGACATCGTCCCGCGCAGCGCGATCGGCGGCGACGCCAAGCACGAGTTCCCGGTCTCGGACGAACGCATCTTCACCCACGTGCGCCTGCACATGCACCCCGACGGCGGCATCGCCCGCCTGCGCGTCCACGGCGAAGTGGTACCGGACCCGGCCCTGCTCACCGGACTCACCGTAGACCTGGCCGCCCTGTCCAACGGCGCCCGCGCAGTGGCCTGCTCCGACATGTTCTACTCCGCCCCCGACAACATGCTCGCCCCCGGCCTGGCCCGCAACCAAGCAGAAGGCTGGGAAACCGCCCGCCGCCGCGACACCGGAAACGACTGGGCCACAATCCGTCTCGCCGCCCAAGGCTTCCCAGAAATGATCGAACTGGACACCACCAACCTCCTCTTCAACGCCCCGGGATCAGCCCGCGTCGTCGGCATCGATCACCACGGCGACGAACCACTACCCCCACTCGACGATCCCGCCTGGTTCGATCTCCTACCCAAAACCCCCCTACAACCCGACACCCCCCACCGCTTCCGCCTCCCGAACACCCCCCGCCGCCCCGCCACCCACGTACGCGTCGACATCTACCCCGACGGCGGCCTCGCCCGCCTGCGCATCCTCGGCACTTTCACCCCCGCCGCAGAACGAAAGCTGAACTACCGCTGGCTGACTCCCCGCGAGAAGTGACTATCTAGCCTCGGGCATTCATGGCGGTCATCTGATGATTTCGCCGCCAGGTTCGTCCAGAGCCGAGGCAATGCGCGCCTGGTACTGCTCTTGGGTAATCATCTCCGTGATGATCCCGGCTGGTGGGGAGGGATCGAGCAGGTTGCTTTGCGCGAGTTCGGCGAGTTGACGGTGCAGCTCTGGGTCAGCGGATCGGCGCTGGAATTCCTCGCGCAGAGCGGTTTCGGCGGCCTCGCGCGTCGGCGCATTCACAGACAAATCCAGCCCGACATACCAGGCACGCCATGATCGGTCCGGGAGTTGCTCGGACTGCGGAAACTGATGCATTCGCAGTATCTTTGTCATTGTCCTCACCTCAAGCGAAGAAGTGCTCGACGCTGTTGGCGTCATGGACGACGATACAGAGCACGGTCATGCCGACGGGTGCGTTCGCTGTGGGGTAGCAGTTGATGCTCATGGCCTGCGCCGGAGCGGCGGCTTCGGCAATCCCGAATATGGCGAGGAACGCGGCGAACAAGCTCGCGAGTACGATCTTGGTCCTCATATTGCTGCTCCTTCGAGTGCTTCACCAACGTGGATGTGGCTTGCGCATTCAGTGAGGCTGGAGCCCTTCGCCTCCAACATCGACAGCTCAGACACAGATCTTTGGGACGCACACTATTCTATCCCGGGCATTACGATCGTTGCTGGTCAAGATCATTTCCTTATACGCCCGTGACCTGATACCCCGCCGCGCCGGTGATGTTCGGGAGGCCTGCCGAGCGCAACTCGCCCAGGGCATGAGCCATCATTGACAGCCGGGGAAGGCGCCCGCCTTTTCCCGCGCCAACGGCATCGGAACGGAAGTGAACCTCAACTCATGAGCGAACTCACCGATAACGACATCACCCACCTGCGACGCGCCATCGACCTCGCCGGGCACGCCCTGGCGCTGGGCGACCGTCCTTTCGGCGCGGTCGTCGTCGGCGGGGACGGCACCGTGCTCGCCGAGGGCGTGGACGCGGTGAACACCACCGGCGACGTCACCACCCACGCCGAACTGGTCGCGATCACCCTGGCCACCGCGGCCGGCCACGCCGAGGACCTGCGCGGCGCCACCGTCTACGCCAGCGGCGAACCCTGCCCGATGTGCGCCGCCGCGATGGTGTGGGCGCAGGTGGGCCGGATCGTGTTCGCTGCTGCCGCAGCCGAATTCGGCCCGATCGTGCCCGGCGGCCCGAGCTTCGCCCTCACCTGCGCCGACCTGGTCGCGACGTCGAACGTCCCCGTGCAGGTCAGCGGCCCGCATCTCGGCGAGGAAGCTCTGGCGGTCTTCCGAGCGGCTGCGAAGGCCTAACCGCGCGAGATCGTGCCTGAATCGCAGGGCTGACTCAACGGTGCCGCGAAGGCCTAGAACACAGCAGGGGCGCGGCGCCTGATCGACGCCGCGCCCTTGGTGGACGGTCTACTTCACCGCGACGAACTCCTCCGGTTCGCCCAACTCCTTCTGCTCCTCGATCGCCTCGGGCGTGCCCGGCACCTGCGTTCCGCGCAGCGACATCCCCTTGGTCTCGATGAGGAAGAACGATGCGATCAGCCCGACCGCGCACGCCCCGAACATGTAGTAGGCCGGGATCATGTCGTTGCCGGTCGCGCCGATCAGTGCCTCGTTGACCACCGGTGCGGTGCCGCCGAACATGGAGGTTGCGATGTTGTACCCGATCGCCACCCCGGCGAAGCGCACGATCGTGGGGAACATCGCGGGGAAGGTGGCCGAGATCGTGGCCAGTTGCGGGGCGTACAGCAGGCCGAGGATGGCGAAGCCGACGATCGCGCCGGTGAGGGACGAGCCGATCAGGTGGTAGACCGGGATCACCGCGATCATCATGGCCGCGCACGAGAACATCCACATCGGCTTGCGCCCGATCCGGTCCGACAGCGCACCGAGGAACGGCAGTAGGCACAGCAGGGCGATCTGGCCGATCAGCGGTACCAGCAGCGCGTCGGACTCCTTCATGCCGAGGGTGGACCCCAGGTAGGTGGGGGTGTAGCTCAGCAGCGTGTAGTTCACGACGTTCAGGGCGATGACCAGGCCGAACAGGGTCAGCACCGGGCGCAGGTACTTGGTCACCAGGTCGCGGTAGACACCGACCGTCTCCTCGGTGTCGTCTTGGCGTTCGACTTCGAGGAAGACCGGGGATTCCTCCACCCGGCTGCGCAGGTACATGCCGATCAGGCCCAGCGGTCCGGCGACCATGAACGGAATGCGCCACCCCCAAGAATCCATGGTCGCGTCGTCGAGCACATTCACCAGCAGCAGCGCGACCAGGTTTCCGAGCGTGAAACCGGCCAATGTGCCGACTTCTAGGAAACTTCCATAGAAGCCGCGTTTGCGATCGGGTGCGCATTCGGCCATGAATGTCGCCGCGCCACCGTATTCGCCGCCGGCGGAAAGTCCCTGGATCATGCGCAGCGCGTAGAGCAGAATCGGCGCCGCGATGCCGATCGTTTCGAAACTGGGAATCAGACCGACAGCCATTGTCGATCCGGCCATCAGAATGATCGTGGTCGCCAGGACCTTCTTGCGTCCGATCCGGTCACCCAGCGGGCCCCAGATCATGCCGCCGACCGGCCTGATCAGGAAGGAGACCGCGAACCCGAGCAGCGTGTAGACCAGCCCTGATTCCCCGTCGCCGGGGAACAACGATTTCGCGATATAGGTCGCCAGATAGGCGTAAACACCGTAGTCGAACCATTCGACCGCATTACCGATCGCCGACGCACCGATTGCCCGGTGCAGCACCGATTTCGATTCCTCTGCCATCCCACAACACCCTCTCGTCGTCGCCTTTCACGGGTACCCGACCCCTTTGCCGACAAACGTTACGACCGCGCGAAGAACCGCCTTTGTGGCCTCTACACTGCGAAGATGAGCCTTCGACACGGGGTATATCTGGCGCCGTTCGGCGAACTCGCCGACCCGCGCGTACTGGCCGAGATCGCCGCGGAAGCGGAGGCGGCGGGCTTTCACGGAATATTCGTCTGGGACCACATCGTCAGGCCCGAGGAACCGGATCTGGCCGTGGGCGACACCTGGATCGGGTTGGCCGCGATCGCCGCGGCGACCACCCGCCTGCGGTTCGGTCCGCGCGTGACGCCACTATCACGGCGGCGGCCGCAGGATGTGGCGCGCGAAACCGTGGCGTTGGATCTGCTCAGCGACGGGCGGCTGGACCTCGGCGTCGGCTTGGGCTCTGATTCGACCGGGGAGTTCTCCCGGCTCGGCGAGGTGGGTGCGCCTCGTGAGCGGGCGCAACGTCTCGACGAGGCGCTCACGGTGATCACCGAGTTGTGGTCGGGCGAGGTCGTTCACCATGACGGCCCCCACAACCGAGTCGACGGCCTGCGGTTCCTGCCCCGCCCGGTTCAACGCCCGCGCATCCCCATTTGGGTCGCCGCGCAGTCGCTGCATCAGGGGCCGTTGCGTCGTGCGGCGCGCTACGACGGGCTGTGTCCGGAGGCGACACCCGACGAGTTGGTGCAGATGTTGTCGATCATCGCCGAACATCGCGGTGACCTGGACGGATTCGACGTGGTCGTGGCGGCGCCGACCGACAAGGACCGGGACGCGTACGAACGCGCGGGCACCACCTGGTGGTTGGCGCAACTGCCGATGATCTGCACTCGCGCCGAGGCGATCGCTCGTGTTCGGCGCGGACCGAGCTGAGCCTATCGAATTGTCTTGCTCGACAACAGGATTCAGCCCAGGGCGTCGAGTTTGCGCGCCAGTACCGCACGTTCGCGCTCGTTGCCGCACCGGTGATGCGCCTCGGTCAGTTCGGTCCGGGCTTCGTCGGTGCGGCCGAGGCGGGTGAGCAGTTCGCCGCGCACACTCGGCAGCAGGTGCGAAGTGGCCAGTTCGCCCGCGGCGGCCAACTCGTCGATGATCGGCAACGCGGCGGCCGGACCGCTCGCCATCGAGACCGCCACCGCCCGGTTCAATTCGACCACCGGCGAGGGCGCGAGTCGGCCGAGCGCTTCGTACAGCAGCACCACCCGATCCCAGTTGGTCTGCTCGACAGACGGTGCGACAGCGTGACATTCGGCGATCGAAGCCTGCAGACCGTAGGCACCGAGACCGCGACCGACCGCACCGGCTTTGACCAGCGCGGCCCGTCCTCGCACGATTGCCGAGCGGTCCCAACGGCGGCGATCCTGCTGTTCGAGCAACACCGGCTCACCGTCGGGACCGGTGCGCGCCGGGAACCGGGCCGAGGTCAGTTCGAGCAGCGCGAGCAGGCCGTAGACCTCGGGTTCGGTGGGCATCAGCTGGGCCAGCACGCGCGCGAGTCGTCGGGCTTCGCCTGCGAGGTCGAAGCGGATGAGATCGTCGCCGGCGCTGGCCGACGAGCCCTCCGTGAAGATCAGGTAGATCACCCCGAGCACCGAACCGAGCCGGGCTTTGCGCTCGGCCGTCGGCGGCACCTCGAACGCGACTTTCGCCGCGCCGAGGGTCTTCTTCGCACGCGTGATCCTGGCCTGCACGGTCGCGGTGGGCACCAGGCAGGCCTTGGCAATCTCGTCGCTGGTCAGGCCGCCGACCACACGTAATGTCAAGGCCAACTGTGCTTCTCGCGAGAGAACCGGGTGGCACGAGATGAACATCAGCGCCAGCACGTCGTCGTCGATCTGGTCGGGATCCCACAGAATCTGAGCCGCTGGCACGGGTTCGCCACCCGTGAGCGAACCGCCTTCGTCCAGGTCGGCAGCCATCGCCGCATACCGGTCGTCCAGCGCCGCGCGGCGGCGGAACGCGTCGATCGCGCGCCGCCGCCCCACAGTGAGCAACCACCCGGCCGGTTGACGCGGCACGCCATCGCGCGGCCACGTCACCAACGCCTCCGCCAGCGCTTCCTGGGCGAGATCCTCGGCCATCGCGAAATCGCCGGTGTACCGCGCGAGCGCGCCGACGATCCGAGCCGATTCGATTCGCCAGACGGCAGCGACCGCTTCACGGCCGGTGTGCTCGGTCATCACGGTTCAGAGCTGGCCGGTGGCTTCACGCCACGCGCGCTCCTCCATGATCCACTTGTTGTCCTGCGGGAACTCATCGATGCTGGGCACTCGGCGGATCTCGGTCTTGGTGCCGGGTACGACAACGGGCATGCGCTTGGCCCACTCGATCGCCTCTTCCTTGGAAGCTACGTTGAGGATATAAAATCCGCCGAACAGCTCTTTCGTCTCTCCATAAGGTCCGTCGGTGACCACCGGCGGTTCCGACGAGTAGTCGACGACCACGCTCTCGGCAGCGTCGTCGAGTCCCTCGGCCGCGACCAGCACCCCGGCGCTGATCAACTCGTCGTTGAACTTGCCCATGGTCTCGAGCATGTCGTTGAAGTCGACGTCGGCCATCGCGGCCCAGGCTTCGTCGGTGGCGCGCATGATCAGCATGTACTTCATGGTTTCGTCTCCTCGGATCGGTGTGGGCCCGCGTGCCGGGCCCTGCGTTCATCCCTAGGTCGAACGGGCACCGGTGCGAATCGACACCAGGCCGAAAATTCTTTTCACGAGTACCCGGCAGCCTACGACCAACGGGCCTGGCGTGTGGCCGTGAAAGACCCGATTCGGGTATCCACGATCGTGTGGCGTGATACAGATCGAGAAGGTTTGTCATGTAGACAGGCAGGAACAGAAGGAGTCACTCGTGAGCGCAGTTCTCGTCGAGCAACGCGAGCATGTGCTCGTGATCGTGCTGAATCGGCCGCAGGCCATGAATTCGGTCGACGCCGAGTTGAGCACCGGCGTCGGCGAGGCGCTCGAGCGAGCCGAGGCCGATCCGCAGATCCGCGCGGTGGTCCTCACCGGTGCGGGTGAGCGAGCGTTCTGCGCGGGCGCGGATCTGAAGGCTTTGAGCCGCGGCGAGTCGATTCTCGCTGCGGGACACGAGGATTGGGGTCTGGCCGGGTACGTGCGGCACCCGATCAGCAAGCCGACCATCGCGGCGGTGAACGGTTTCGCGCTCGGCGGTGGTACCGAACTCGTGCTGGCCAGCGACCTCGCCGTCGCCGCCGAAACCGCCACCTTCGGACTGCCCGAGGTCGCGCGCGGACTGTTCGCCGCGGCCGGTGGCGCGTTCCGACTGCCCGAGCAGTTGCCGCGCAAGATCGCGATGGAGATGATCCTGACCGGCGAGCCGATCACCGCGGCCCGTGCGCTGGCACTGGGCCTGATCAACCGGGTCGTGCCCGCCGCCGACGTGCTCGATGCCGCGCTCGAACTGGCCGGTCGGATCGCGGAGAACGCGCCGCTGGCGGTGCAGGCGAGCAAGCGGGTGGCACTGGGCATCATCGACGGCAAGCTCGCCGACGACGCCGCCTGGGACCAGACCAACCGCGAGATCATGGCCGTCGCGGCGACCGAGGACATGCGCGAAGGCGGCATGGCGTTCGCGCAGAAGCGCAAGCCGAACTGGCAGGCGCGCTGACCGATGCGGATCCTGGTTCTCGGCGCCTCCGGTTTCGTCGGTAGCGCGCTGCACGCGCACTTCGCCGCACACCATGAGGTCGTCGGGACCAGCCGGGGCGGGCACGGCCTGACCCCGGTGGATCTCGCCGACGCCGATGCGGTGCGGGCACTGGTCGGACAGGGATTCGACCTGGTGATCCACACCGCCGGTGTCGTGGATCTCGGTGCGGCGCAACGCGATCCGGCGGCCGCGTTTGCGGCCAACGTCGCACCGATGGCGCCCCTGCTCGACGCGATCGGCGGTGCGAAGCTGATCTACTTGTCCACCGACAATGTCTTCGACGGCACCCACGATCACTACGACGAAACCGCCGCGCGCGCACCGATCAACGTCTACGGCGAAACCAAAGTGGCCGCCGAGGATCTGGTGCTCGCGCACGACCGTCACCTGGTGGTGCGCCTGCCGCTGGTCTACGGACGCAGCCCGCTGTCGAACAAATTCCTGGCCCGCTTCGCGACGCCGGAGATCGCCGCGCGCACCGATATCGTCTGCAATCCGCTGTACCTGCCGGCGCTGGCACCGGCGCTCGAGCAGCTCGCCGACGAATCAGGCGTCGTGCACATCGCGGGCGCGGAAACACTGAGCCGCTACGACCTGATGGTGCGAGTCCGCGACCGGCTCGCCGCACCGGCTCGCATCGTGGCGACTGATCGCTTGTCCGCGGTCCAAGACTGTCCGAGGCCGTTGCGCTTGGTCATGCGCAGCAACAGGCACAGCCTGACCGGCCCGGACGTGGACACCGCCCTCGACGATCTGTGCTCGAACCACCACTGAATCATTCAGTGCCCCAACCGATTCGGATCGTCAGTGCTGCGCGCTGATCGCTGACCCCATCCATCGACGCAGGTACCGGCGCAGTTCCTCCTCGGACCGTGGCGGGTCGCCCGGCGACAGGAAGAACGACTGCATCGTGCGCAGGACGTACTCGACGAGTTCGCGCAGGGCGGGTTCGTCGTAACCGTGTGCGCCCCAGTCGACGTCGAACCGGCGGATCATCGTCATGCCGAAAGCCTGCGATTCCGCGGACGTGAGACTGTCGGGATGGGCGTTGGCGTACGAACTCGATAGCAGAATGCCCAGGTGGGGGGTGCGGCGGACGTCGGTGAGGGTGAAGACCACGGCCTCGGTCATCGCGTCGACGGGGTCGGTGCGGCCGCTGACGTGCCGGGTCAGGCGGTCGAGGAAATCGTCGACCGAGGCGATGCCCGCGGCGGTCATGAGCGCGTCGGCGCTGGGGAAATACCGGTAGACGGTCTGGCGGATGACGCCCAGCGATTCCGCCACGTCGGCGATGCTGATCTCCGCACCGGTCGCGCCGATGAGTTCCACTGCGGCAGCGATGATTCGGCGCGCGGCCTCCGCATCGTCCGCCGGTGGACTACCGCCCCATCCACGTCTTCGCGCCACCGGCCCGACGGTAGCACAAGCCCAGGTCAGGGCGAATTCCGCGAAAGCAATCATACACGCGAGGACTTGTTCGTATGATTGCCTCATCAATCGAGTGATGAGGTAGCTCCCGTGACCGAACTTCACGTTCGCAAAATGGATTTCGCGTTCGCCGACTACGACGTGCCGTTTCTGTGGAACCCGCGCAACCCGGCGTTCTCGTCGATGGCCAATGCCGTGTCGTTCCTGGCGATCGGCTTCGAGAAGATGATCGTGCAGCTGATCACGCAGGCGAAGCCGCTGATCACCGACCCGGAAGTGGCCGCGGAGGCCGATGCGTTCATGCGCCAGGAGGGTCAGCATTCCAACGCGCACCGCCAGCATGTGAAGGCGTTGATCCGCCGGTATCCGGGTCTGCAGCAGACCCTGGACGCGGTGATCGGCGAGTTCGACAAGCTCACCGCCGAAACCCCGGTGAAGTACCGCCTGGCCTACACCGCCGACCTCGAGGCCACGTTCACGCCGGTGTTCAAGCTGATGCTCGACAACGACGCGACCCTGTTCGCCCCCGGCGACGATCGGGTGGCGTCGCTGTTCATCTGGCATTTCGTGGAAGAGGTCGAACACCGCAGTTCCGCGCTGATCATCTTCAACTCGGTGGTCGACAGCGAGCTGTATCGCATGCGGGTGGCGCTGCCGATCTTCCGGCATGTGATGCGAGTGATCCGCGTGGCCTGTGAAGGCTTCAACGAGCATGTGCCGCTGGAAGATCGAGAGGTCGATGCGATGTCGATGTTCGCGATGTACCGCAACCAGCAGATGCTGCGACGGTGGCTGCCGTGGCTTCGTCCCGCCGAAAACGGCACGATGCCACGCGCTTTCGATGATCTGAGCCTGCGCGAACAACTCGTAGCCATGGTCGGTATCGCACGCAGTCAGATGCCCGGACACAACCCCGAGCACGAGGTTCTGCCCGCACTGGCCGACCAATGGTTCCGTCGCTATGACGACGGCTATGACGTAACCCGTTGGTACACCGCCGATTCCGTCAGCTCGTAGAAGGTACCCCGATGGCCGACCACTGCTCCCCCACCTTCGCCGACCTCGCCGGGCAACTCGGTTTCTCCTGCGAGGAAGCGGGCGGACTCGTCGAATTCCGCAGCCCGTTCGCCCTGGAGAACTGGACCCTGCCGGTCCTGGAACTCACCATCGTGCTCGGCGCCGTGCTGGCCCTGTGGTACGCGATCGTGCGCCTGCGCCGCCACGGCGACCCCACCAACCTGGTCCTGTGGTTCGGCGCCACGGCCTACCTGTTCGTCATCGAACCGCCGCTGTACTTCCCGGCCGCGTTCGGCATCGAAGACCACGTCGACACGATGTTCGCCCACAACGTGTTCACCGTGGACTTCCTCTGGGGCCGACTGCCCCTCTACATCATCGCTATCTATCCGCTGATGGCGACGATGGCGTTCGGCATCATCCGAATGCTGGGCATCTTCCGCCGCTACGGTGTACTGATCGGCGCGGCCTGCGTAGGTTTCGTCCACCACGCCTTCTACGAGATCTTCGACCACCTCGGCCCCCAATTGCGGTGGTGGGAATGGTCATTGGACAACCCGCTCAACCAGCCGATGTTCGATTCGGTCCCGATGGGCAGCGTCGTGGTGTTCGCCGCACTATGGCCGATGTCGCTGGCCTTCTGCGTGCAGTACTTCGTCGGCCGCCATGTCGACGACGGCAAGAAATTCACCGGCCTCGAATTGACTTGGCGCACAATCGTCATCGGCCTCCTAGCCTCGGTAGGCACCTTCCTACTCCCCCTCCCCGCCACCGTCATCGGCATGAACAACACCACCGTCCGCGGCATCGTCTACGCCCTGGAACTGGCCGTCCTCGCAACAGTCGCCACTCTCGTGATGGTCCGCCAATGGACCGCACTGCGCCGGGGAACCGCGACACCCCCGCAGTACACAGACCCCTTCGTCCAACGTTTCGCCACCCTCTATCTCATCATTTTCGCCGCCCTCTGGATCGCGGCCCTCCCTGATTTCTTCGCCGCCATCAACGGCGAAACCACCAACGGCGACCCCATCGGAAGCCTCTGGTACACCGCCGCCTGCTTCGTAATCGCCATCGCGTCGGTCGTTGCCACCTTCACGGTGCCGCGTTCACAGGCGACCCCAGAAGCCCCCGCCTCAGCGGTATCGACAGTGCCGAGTTGATCAAAGCTCGCCGTCGCAGTATCGCGGCGCGGGCGGCGGTGAAGGCGATGGTGGTGCCGGTGACGGCCATCCATATCGGGAGGGGGTAGAACACGAGGCGTTCGGTGATGCCGATCTGGAGGCCGACCGTCATCAGGACGGTGCCGGTGAGGCCGGCGGTGGCGCACAGGCCGGACCAGATCGCGGCGAGGCGGCGGTGCTTCCACAGCCAGATCGCGAGCAGGATCAGCACGATGTGGCGGGAGATGAAGGCTGGTAGCACGGCGAGAAAGTGCACGACGATGCCGTCGTTGGAGGGGAACAAGCCGGTTGCCGCGGTGCTGAGTCCGATGATGGTCGCGAGGGCGACGATCGACCATTGGCGGCGGCCTCGGGGTAGATAGTCCAGCAGTCCTACCGCGCCGACGATGGTCAGTGCACCGAGCGCCACGAAGGTCGCGTTCATCACCAAATGCAGTGGGGAGCAGGCATTGTGGGTGCAGGTGGTGATGCCGAGGTCGCTGATGGTGTCGTAGCGGAAGCTGTAGGGCGTTGTCCATGCGGTGGCGGTGACGAGTTCGGCGAGCAGGTAGGCCAGTGCCAGCGTCCACGTCAGTCCCGCGGCGATGTGCCGAAGACCGTGATGCACGGGGTCGACTACATCTTGGTGTATCGCGCCATGGCGAAACTGTAGAGACCGTAGGTGATGATGCCCAGTCCCGCCACGATCAACAGGGACGCTCCGAACGGTTGCGCGCCAAGGGTTTTGAACGCGCCGTCGAGTCCGGTGGCTTCGCCGGGATCGGATCGAACGACCGCCAGTATCACCAGCAATCCGATGGCCGCGACGGCTGAGCCCTTCGCGATGTATCCCACGGTGCCCAACCGGCGAACCAGATCGCTCGGGGAGCCTTCCAAGTCGGCGAGGAAACTGCGCGTGGCTCCCTTGTAGACGTGATAGCCGCCGATCGCGATGATGATCAACCCGGCGGCGACCAGCGCGATCGTGCCCACAGTGGTGGCCATCATCGTGGCAGTGATCCCGGTGCTCTGGTTACTGCTGGAAGTGCCTGCGCCCCTGGCGAATCCGACGGCGGAGAACGCGAAAGCGAGGTAGACCACCGCCAAGGAGAAGGCCTTTACCCGATTGACAGCCTCGGATTTCTTGCTGTCGGCATCGGGTCTGGACGAGCTGCCGAGCACCGCTTCGGCCAGCCGCCACAATGCCATCAGCGAGAACGCCACCACACCCACCCAGAGCGCGACGACGCCACCCGGCTTGGCGGCCAGTTCGGTCATGGCACCCGATTGGTCGGCGGTGCCCGTCCCGCCGCCGAGGGCGAGCCGGATGGCGATGTAGCCGATGATCAGGTGCACGATGCCGCTCATCACGAAGCCCGCGCGGGCGAATCGTTCGAAGATGCTGTTCTGGGCGACCCGGGCCACGGCGGTGGAGGAGTTGTCGTAGGACGGTGGGGAGTGCGGCATGGTGGTTACCCTGCGTGTGGTGGATCCGTCGACGTGGACCGCGACGGTCGTCGCGCAGGATCTACTGCGGGGGTCTGATCGGGCTAGTTTTTGAAGGCGTCCTTGATTTTGGCGCCGGACTGTTTCAGGTTGCCCTTGACTTGTTCGGCTCGACCTTCGGCCTCGAGGCGTCGGTTACCGGTGGCTCGGCCGACCGCCTTCTTCACCCGGCCCCTGGTGGCCTCGATGGAATTCGCGATCTTCTTGCTCGTGCTCATGACGGTTTCCTCGCTGTGTGAAACCAAGTCAACGCCGTATTACCGCTGGTGTCAACGATGTTGATCTACCGTCTGGTTTCCAGGCGCCGCAGCGCGCTGTCGTCGACCCCCACCCGACGACGTCACATCTGGCTTTGATGCAGAATGTGAAGGTGAGTATTACCAAACGGACGCAGGCCGGAACACCGACCGCTACGGGATCGACGGGTGTCGCGGCGCCCGTGCGCGGCTAGTTCGATGTCGGACCAGGAAGACAGGCCGGAGTTCACCACCGAGGGCAAGCAGTCGAACGTTGTTCGACTGCCGAAGCGGCCACGGCGAGGTCGAGAGGACTCGGGTGAGGGTCCGCGTCGGACATGGTTCCCCGACCCCGTCGACGATCCCGCGCAGACCCGCCCCGTCACCCGGGCCGAATTGCAGCGCGAGACGGAAACGCGACCGCTGGAGACGGTGGATCACGACGACAGCGTCATCGACCTCGCCGCGTCGCGTCGCAAACGTGCGAACACCCCGCCCGGAGTCACTCGGCCCTTGGTACGGCCTCGCCGAATCGGGCGTAGCGAAGACCCCTCACAGCCGGACGGACCCGTTCAGCAGCCGTAGTGGGTGACCGCCGGTTCGCGGACGTGGACCCGGCATTTTCGTCCACTTTGCCGCGTCTCAGGTCGGAAAACAGGTTGAAGCGGGCCGAAGTGGTCGAAAATGCCGGGGTGCTGACATCGCCGTTTCGTCAGACCACCCGCACGCTCAAGATTCGCGGGCGGCGATGGCGGCTTGGATTCGCCGCAGGGTTCGTAAACCCTTCTTCGCGGCGACGCTGACCATGCCGTCGAACACCGTCTGACCTCGGTCGTTGGCCATCAGGCGTTCCAGGGTCGGCACGGCCTGGTCGTTGCCGGTCGACCCGAGGGCCACGGCCGCCCAGTAGCGCTGGTCCGCGTCGTCGCTGTCGGCGGCGGCGATCAGTCGTGGGAGGATTTCCGGGGCGAATTCGGACAGCGCGCTGGCGATGTAGCCGATCCGGTAGTACTTGCGGTGCTCGAATTCCTCCCACAGCGCGGACAGGGCCGCGTCGCCGCCGATCATGCCCAGCGCCTCCGCGGCCCGTTCGCGCATTCCCGCCACCGCGTCCTGCAGCAACGGCACCAGCGCCGGCACCACCGCTTCGTCGCCGAGCGCACCCAACGCGATCACCGCCTGCTCGCGCGCCATCTCCTGCGAGTGGTCCAGCATCGCGACCAACCCCGGAACCGCGTCCCGGAAGTCCAACGCCGCACAACCCATCGCCGCCCAGGCCTGGCAGTTGTACCGAGTGTCCGCCAACGACGCCAGCAGCGGCGCCCTCAGACTTTCGTCACCGAACACCGCCGCCCGATTCAACGCCCGGCTGTACAGTGACCGGTGGTAGTCGGGATAGTCGCGCACCAGCGCCCGCAACGCTTCCTTGGCAGCATCGTCACCGTCCCCGGCCTGCTCGAGCAGCCGCCGCAGATTCTCCTCACGGGTCTCTAAATCGCCGTCTTTGAGGGATCGCGCATCAGCTGGGTTCACCCCCCCAACGGTACCTGTCGACGATCTTGTCCCCCGCCCCCGTTCCGGTGTCAGCGCGCCTCGCTACTCGATGGGTCCGGGGCGGGATTGTCGATTTGTTCGCGGAGGATGTCGCCGTGACCTGCGTGTCTGGCGAATTCTTGGATCATGGCTAGCAGGGTGAATCGCATGCTGACGGTTTCGCCGGGGATTTCTACGGTGTCGTCGAGGTCGAAGTGGGCGGCGATGTCGCGGGAGCGTTGGCTGGCGCGTTCGAACTCGGCGATGACGTCTTCCAGGGATTCGTCGTCGGCGACCGCGAAGTTGCCCTCGTCACGGCGTGAGTATCCGTCGCATTCGGACTCGTCCAGTCGCGCCCAAAAGCGTTGGAACCAGATGCGTTCCGCGCCGGCGGCGTGTTTGATCAGGGAGATCGGTGTTGTCAGCGATACGACCAGTCGTCGACGGGCGTCGGTGTCGGACAGGCCGCGTGCGGTTTCGATGAGGGCTTCGCGGTTGCGGTCGAGCATGTCTTCGAGGATTGTTCGCTCGTCGCCGTTGGTGATTCTGTTGGTAGTCATGGGGTTTCGCTCCGATCCCGGTGTTGCGGGCGCAGTGCGCGCAGCACGACGCGGTATGTGAGGACTGCGGGTACGACGGTCAGCAAGAGTATGCGCAGGGTCAGTACGGTGGCGGCGAGAATTGGGAAGGCGGTGCCGAGGCCGTCGGGTGAACCGAAGCCGTGGCGGGCCGACATGGTTGTCAGGAGGGTGTGCAGGGCGAGGTACAGGGCGAGCAGGATCAGGGGGACGCGAATCAGCCGCCAGCCGAAGGACATCGGGCTCGACATTTTCATCGGGCCAGCTCCGGTCCTGAGGTGAGGAAGGCGAGTAGCAGGGCGTTGCCGATGACGCCGCCGGTGGCGAAGCGCGTGCGGTCGCCGCTGCGCAGGGGCAGTCCGAAGAGGTCTGTGGTGCGGTACAGGCGGGTGAACTTTTCTCGGTGGCCGAAGGCGCGGGCGGGGGCGAGTGCGAAACCGGTGGCGGACATCGATATTCCGAGGATCAGGGGGCCGCTGTCCATGTCTCCCGCACCGCTGTGGCCGTCGCCGTACTCGTCGATTGCGCTGAAGCCCAAGAGGTTTCGTTGCTGATCGAACAGTCCTGCCGCCAGTTCCTCGGCCAGTGCCCGGTCCGCGAAACCGGCGAAGTAGGCGGCCAACCCGGTTCCTGAGGCGCGTGGGGCATCGTGGGCTCGGCCGTCGCCTCCCATGCGTTGGATCACCAGCCCGGTGTCCCGGTCGATCTGCACCGCACGCACCTGCTGCGCCCAGTGCGCGATGACGGCCGTGTGATCGGTGCCGGTGGCCCGACCGTGCACCGCGATCGCGGCCGCCACCGCCGCCACGTCGGTCGGGTAGGCCTCGCCCGGAAAGGTGTCGAGCAGACCCGTCGGTGAGGCGAGCAGCCGCCGCTCGAAGGCCCGGATCAGCGCATCGTGCTGGGCCGCGAGGTGGGGTGGGAAGGCCGGGTCGACCAGTCGCGCCATCCCGAGCGCCAGCGCCGGATAGGAGAGGTAGGCGTGCCCGTCCGGGCTGTCGAGCTCGGCCAGTCCGTCCCGACCGTGCCAGGACGACGTGAACTCACTGCGCAACTGCGGCAACAAACTCTTGACCGCCGCGCGGGTGACGACGGGCGCGTACCGGTCCCGCCATTCGGGGTGCTCGAGCGACACCTGCGCCAGTCCCAGCGCCGTCATCTGGTGCGCGAGCAGCCCCCACATGCCGACAACCCGATCCGCCCCACCGCCCGCTCGCCACCGATCATCATCGTCTTCGAAGGCCACCATTTCCTCGGCGAGACCACGCACGGTCGCCGGATCACCCCGATACCACTGGTCGGCGTCACGACCGCACCACCACCGCGGCAGCAGGCACGCGACCGCAACCGCCGCCACCAGGGCAACAACTATCGTGAACCGACGGCGAAAGCTGTGCCGCGCCGTGCCGGTGGAACTCCCCATGCCCCGAAGGTACCTGCGCGGCGCGGACTTTCGCCTGGAGCAGAGCTGCCTACTTTTCCGGAAGCACGCATCCGGCGTCGAGGATGCCCACGTCGTAGAACAGTTGGTAGCAGGACGGGTCGTCGGGCAGTTTCCAGTGGAAGCCTTCCAGGGCGAAGACCACTACCAGGTTGGCGGCAATGACCAAGCCGCAGAACAACAGTGCGCATTTACCGATGGTGGCGAAGGACGGCGGGATTCTGGTTGCGGCGGTGGCATGCGACAGGCTCAGGACCACGCCGACGGTGGCGATGGCGGCGACGTAGAGGACCAGAGCCCAGACATAGAGGTGCAGGCCGAGGACTTCGCCGCCGTAGCCGGAATCGCCGGGCAGGATGTGCAGCATCGTTTGACGCCAGGCGGTGAAAGCGCCGCCGACACAACCGACTATGGCCAGACCCCAGCCGACCGCGTAGTCGCGCGGGGCGATATAGCCGTTCATGCCTTTGCGGACGATGTACGCGCCGCCGAGTGCGGCCAGCACCATGAACATGCGCTGCAGCATGCACAGCGGGCACGGATATTCCCAGTTCAGGAATTGCACGGCGAAACCGCCGCAGATCACCGCACTCCACCCGAACACGAAAATGACCGCGAGCCAATACTGCAGCGACCCGAGCGGGCCGGACTTCTCCTCGGTGGCGGCCACGGCCGCTGTTTCGCTCACCATGTCAATCCGAGGCCGAGTCCGCTGGTGATGTGCACTTTCAACAGCACCGCGCACAGCACGAAACCGATCCACCACGCGGTCAGCACCGCTCGCCGTGAACTGTCGCGAAAGATCAGCACCAATGCGATCAACAAGGCTGCGAATATGACTGTGTCCATGTGCCCCGACGCTACTCGGCGGCAGGGCGAAATCAGCCCGACGCGCCCGGATAACGCCAGCTCAGGAGGCTGTCAGATCAGTGCCTTCTGTGTGCGGATTCGGCGGCGCACGTCACGGATCATCGCGTGGGTGCCGGCGAAGCGAATGAATCTCGGGATGAAGCGGTTGACGAAGCCGACGAACAGGAAAAGGTGTTCGAAACGGCGTTGGTCGGCTTCGGACCAGTCGATGGCCATTTGGTCGCGGAAATGCGGGGGCAGGAAGCCCGCGGTGAGAAACTGCAGGAGGCTGCCGAACAGCAGGCGCGTGGACCAGTGGATCATGCGCAGGTGCAGCAGATCGTCGATGTAGGCGCGGAATTCGTCGTCGCAGACTACTTGTTCGCAGGCTCGCAGCCAGTAGCGGTCGAAGTCGGCGCGGGTCGGAGGCCACATGTCGGGGTGGACCTGCAGGGTGGTGCCGAAGGTATCGGAGCCCTGGTAGAAGACCTCGAGTTCTTCGGGCGTCATTTTGCCGCACAGCAGTTGGTGGGTGTCTTCGAAGCCGACGTAAATGGCTGCTGCGACGTACATTTGGAGATCGCGGTCGAAGGCGTTGTACTTCACCTTCGAATCCGGGCCCGACTTGACCTGGCGGTGCGCCACGTTCACCGCCTCGCGCATGGCCAGCTTGTCCTCGTCGGTACCGAGCACGGCCACCGCGAGGTAGGCGGAAGTGGTGCGCAGGCGCTTCCACGGGTGGACCATGAGGGCGCCGGACTCGACCTTGCTCTCCAGCACCCCGGCCGCGACACCTTGGTGCGCGAACTGCATCGCCACGTTGGCCGCCGCGCCCGCGAACATCCAGAAGTCCAGGGCGTCAGCGAGTCGAGCGGGGCGTTTGCGGGGTGATCGGTGGGTGTCGGGGATGTGCAGGCGCACGCGGTCCAGGGTCAGCGTGGTCATCGGCGAACCTCCTGCGGTCACCGACAGTCGGCGACCTTCCGCCACTAAGTTAATCACCATTCTCTACCCATCGGAGAGAATTGCTAGTAACTTAGCTCGCAGCACGGGGGTGGCTCAGTCCGCCTCACGGCTCTCAAAGGAAGGAACACCGGCATCGCCATGTTGCGACGACTGGACAGGTTTCTCAGTTACGAGATGAAGGTGTCGGAGTTCCTCGGCACGATCGTCATCCTCGGCATCCCCTATGGCCTGGTCGGGATCATCTGGACCTTCACCCACACCGACCATCTGCGCGACCTGCACGGTGTCGATCTGGTCATCTCGTTTCTGGGGTCCATCGTGTGCTGGCCGGTGCTCACCTTCGCGAACGTGACGATGACCTGATGATGGCGGCGGTCTGGGTTATCGACATCGTGGTAATCGTGATCAAGATTCTTGGTGGTGTTACCAAGGTGAATCCTGTTCTGCGCGTGGGTATGTGGATTGCGTTACTGTGCGTGGCAGCGCTGGGTGCAGCGGCGGTGGGTGCACTGATGGTCGCGCTGGAACGGTGGTTGAGCGCATGACGAAACCCGAGACATCGGAAGTCGACAAGATCATCGACAGCGCCACCGGACTGTGGCGGCGCCACCCGCAGCAGTCGATCGAGACCCTCGGAAGGCAGGTCCTGCTGGCCAGGGCCGCGATCGCGCAGTTGTTCCTTTCCCTTGTGCAGCGGCGGTTTCCGTTCCACGAGTTCATCAAACAGTGCGCCTTCATGGCCAATGTGTCCGCGCTGCCGACGGTGTTCGTCGCGATCCCGGTGGCGGTGGTGGTGTCGATCCAGGTGGGCGCGCTGGTCAACCAGGTCGGTGCGACTACTTTCATCGGGGCGGTGGCGGGTCTCGGGATCATCCGGCAGGGTGCGCCGCTGGTGACCTCGCTGATGATCGCGGGCGCGGTCGGTTCGGCGATCTGCGCCGATCTGGGTTCGCGCACCATCCGCGAGGAGATCGACGCGATGCGGGTGATGGGGGTGGATCCGGTGCGCAGGCTGGTCGCGCCGCGCCTGGCCGCTGCGGTGCTGGTGAGCATGCTGCTGTGCGGGTTCATCGTGTTCGTCGGCTTCGCGACCGCGTACCTGTTCAATGTCTATGCCCAGCACGGCACTCCGGGGTCGTTCATCGGTTCGTTCGCCTCGTTCGCGGTGGCCAACGACCTGATCGTGGCCCTGTTCAAGGCGGCCATCTTCGGCTTGCTCACGGCAATCATCGCCTGCGACATCGGATTACACACCAAAGGCGGGCCGGGCGGGGTCGCGAACTCGGTGAACTCCGCGGTGGTGTCGTCGGCGCTGATGCTGTTCGCCACCAACATCATCGTCACCCAGCTCTACAACACCTTCTTCCCGTCGAAGGTGGTCTGAGATGGCAGCCGAATATGTGCCGCCGGCGATGAAGCCGGTGCGGATGGTGGGTTCCGCCGCCAAGGTGCCGATCCGGGCGAACCAGCGTGTCGGGCATCAGGCGATCGTGTTCTTCCAGGCGTTGTTCGCCGTGCCGTTCGCGCTGCGTCACTACCGCAAGGAAGTGTCGCGGCTGATCGCCGATGTCGGGTGGGGTAACGGGTCGCTGATCGTGGGCGGTGGCACGGTCGGCGTGGTGGTGGTGTTGTGCGCGTTCGGCGGGATCACCGTGGGCGTGGAGTCGTACACCGCGCTGAACCTGTTGACCATGGGACCACTGAGCGGGGCCATCTCCGGTTTCGCGACCACCCGCGAAATCGCACCCATCCTGGGCACACTCGCGTTCGCGATCCAGTCCGGTTGTCGGTTCACCGCCCAGTTGGGGTCGATGCGGATCTCGGAGGAGATCGACGCCCTGGAATCCATCGCGATCCGGCCGCTGCCCTACCTGGTCACCACCCGGATGATCGCGGCCACGGTGACCATCGTGCCGCTGTACACCCTGGGCCTCGCGGTGGCGTACATCTCGACCAAGCTGTCGGTGCTGTTTCTCGGCGGCACCACCGCGGGTACCTACGACCACTACTTCTTCCAGTTCCTGGTGGGCGGCGACGTGTTCTTCTCGGTGCTCAAGGTGGTGGTCTTCGTGCTGCTCGCCACGTTCATCCAGTGCTACTACGGGTATGTCGCCACCGGCGGTCCCGAAGGCGTCGGGGTGGCGGCAGGGCGGGCGATCAAGATGGTGATCGTGGTCATGGTGTTCACGAATCTGTTTCTCACCCTTGCTATCTGGGGCATCGACCCCGGATTCCGGATCTCGGGATAGGTCGATGATTCTCGATCCCAGTGGGCGCGGGCCCAAACCGTTCCAGCTCACCCTCGCGGGCCTGGCCGTGGCTTTGACGCTGGCCGCGGCGATGTATCTGCTCGGGATGCGCTACAACGGCGAGTTCGAAGACACGGTGGTGGTGCGCGCGGAGCTGACCAGCACCGGCGACGGGCTACCGCAGCGCGCGGACGTGAAGTATCGCGGGATGCACGTGGGTGCGGTGTCGGCGGTCGACATGGTCGCCAAGGGCAGGCTGCAGCACGCAACCTTGGAACTGAAACCCGGTCTGGCCGAAACGATTCCGAATACCGTGACCGCGCGGGTGATCCCGGACAATATCTTCGGCGTCACCTCGATCCAGCTGGTGGACAACGCCCCGTCGACCACCACCCTGCGCGCGGGCGCCACCATCCGCGAAGACACCAGTTCGGCCACAGTCCAACTGCAGACCACGCTGAACACCTTGCGCGACGTGCTCACCACCATCCAGCCCGAGAAACTGGGCCGGGTGCTGGCCACCCTGGCCGCCGCGCTCGACCCTGCCGCGCGGGTTCCCGGTTCCACCATCGAGCGCCTGGATACCTGGCTCACCGAGGTGCACCGGATTCCCGAAATCGGTGGTCTGCTAGGCGATCTCGGGCGTGCGTCGATGGCGTTGAGCCAGTCCGCGCCGGAGCTGGTCGGGATGCTGGGCGACTCGCTGACCGCCGCGAACACCCTCAACGAGCACCGCACCCAACTGGTGGCGCTGCTGACCCAAGGCAGTTCCACGGTCGACGCGGTGAACAGTCTCTTCGCAGCGAACCCGAACTCGGGCAAGGAACTGGTCGACGGCTTGGACACGGTTTTCGGTGCGCTGGCACAGGATCCCGACGCGTTGCGCACCACCGCAGTCAATTTCAACGCCTCGTTGCGAAAACTGCAGCAGGTCTTCCACTTCGGGCCCCGCAAGCAGATGGTGTGGAAGATGGATGTGTCGTTCACGCCGTTCCAGCAGTACACGGCGGCGGACTGCCCACGCTATGGGGACATGGCGGGGCCGCGGTGTGGTGGGCCGACGGTGCCGGAAGTGGCTCCGCCGCAGGAGTATCCGGCGCAGCAGCTCCCCCGGCGTCTGGAGTCGGCGGGCCCCGCGCCGATCGTGCAGATTCCCGGCCTGCCCGGCGCACCCGTGATTCCGGGCCTGCCCGCGCTTCCCGGCCCACCCGTGATTCCCGGCCTGCCTACGATTCCGGGCTTCCCGACGATTCCCGGGCTGCCCGTTATTCCCGGCCTCACCGCGCCGGCCGCCGCACCGCTACCCAATTCCGGTGCTGCCGTGCCGATCTCGGTGCGAGGAACGGACGCGGTGGCGGCGGTGGTCGGTGGCCGACCCACCGTCGCCCAACTGCTGCTACTGGGTCCCGTCCTCGGAAATGTCACCCTCGTCCCCGAAAGCGCGGTGTAGCAGATGAAATCGGCCAAGCCACTGATCGGGTTCAGCTTCTTCGTCGTTCTCACGGTGGTGCTCACCTACACCGTGTGGTCGACGCTGCAGCGCAGCGTGCCGGGCCCCACCAACAGCTACTCGGCACTGTTCACCGACGTGCTCGGCCTGCGCGTGGGCGACGACGTGCGCATGGCCGGTGTGCGGGTGGGCCGCGTGGACAAGATCGACTTCACGCACGACTACACCGCCCGCGTCGACTTC
The DNA here is from genome assembly GCF_042714895.1 of Nocardia sp. NPDC058666. Lineage (NCBI taxonomy): Bacteria > Bacillati > Actinomycetota > Actinomycetes > Mycobacteriales > Nocardiaceae > Nocardia > Nocardia sp. NPDC058666. The sequence continues at coordinate 88,031 of NZ_JBHXRY010000003.1, read as the reverse complement.
CAGCTCGAGGAACGTCAACACCTCACCGACACCACGAAAGCCCTTGTCCGCTACCAGAATCTGATCGGCCAGCGCTACATCGCTTTGGCCGCGGGCGAGACGGCGGGCATGACCGTGCCGCCGGGTTCGCAGATTCCGCTGACCCGCACCGAACCGTCCTTCGACGTGTCCGCGCTGCTGTCGGGTTTCGAACCGCTGTTCAGCGTGCTGCAACCCGACCAGATCAACTCCCTGTCCGAAACGCTCATCCAAGCGTTGCAGGGTAACGAGATCTCGTTGTCCGCGTTGATAACCCAGGCCGCGGAACTGGCCAACACCTTCGGCCAGCGAGACGAGATCCTAGGCGATGTCCTGGTCAACCTCAGCTCCGTGATGGCGGGCCTGGCCAACCGCAGTGGCGAACTGGAAACCCTGATCACCCAGACCCGCAGCCTGATGGACGGTCTGTACGCGGAAGGACAGTCGTTGAAGAGTTCCGTCGACCGGGTGGCGGTGGCCACCGACTCGCTGGTCACGCTCATCGGGCAGGTGAAGCCGGGCATGGCACAGGCCCAGCGCACCGCCACCCAGGGCGTGATGATGTTGCTGTACAACGGTGTCGCGCTCGATCAGGCCGCGGTGGAACTGCCCGATTTCCTCAACGGTGTCGCCCGGTTCACCAGTTACGGCGCCTACGGCAACGCCTACATCTGTCGCCTGGACGTCTCGCTGTGGAACACGGTGTTGCCGCCGGGGATCTTCTCGCAGGTCGGCGGCGATTCGCAGTCGGGGGTGTGCCGATGAGAGACTTCCTGCGCGACAACCGCAACCTGCGACTGGGCCTTGGCGCGGTGCTCGCGGTGGCGGTGCTGCTCGGCGGTTCCAGCCTGCTGGCTCAGCTTCGACTGGGCGACAAGGTGATCCACGCCGAGTTCGCGCAAGCGGCCGGTTTGCGGCCCGGCGCCACCGTGGATATCTCCGGTATCGAGGTCGGGGCGGTGCGCGCGGTCGACCTGGTCAACGACCGGGTCGATGTGACCATGGCCGTGCGCCGCGACCTGCGCCTGGGCACCGACGCGACCGCGGCGATCAAGATGTCGACCATCCTGGGACGCCTGCACATCGACTTGAAGCCGGGCAAGGACACCACCCCGCTGCCGGGTAACCGCATCACCGTCGAAAAGACCACTGTCCCTTACAACTTGAGCAAGGTCATCCAGGATCCGCAGTACACGTCCTCGTTCGAACGCATCGAGCGCCTGGACCCGACGAAGCTGCGGACCGCGCTGGACCTGCTCGACAAGCAGATGGGCGACTCCCCCGCGATGGCCGTGCAGGCCATGGACAGCGTCGGCGCGCTGGCCAGGGTGATCAATGCCCGCCGCGACGAAGTCGACGTGTTGCTCACCAGCATGGATCAGGTTTCGCAGCTGGCGTCGGACAACCGCAACAGCGTGCTGGTGCTGCTCACCCGCGGTGAGGCGATCGGCGCCGCGGTGCAGACCAGGCAGACGCTGTTGTCCCAGCTGCTCGACAATGTCGCGGCACTGTCGAAACTGTTGCAGGACATGGGGATCGAGAACAACGGGGAACTCGGTCCGCTGATCACCAACCTCAACACCATGGCCGACGGCCTGACCAAGAACAAGGGCAACCTGGATCGGCTCTACGAGATCGCCCCGGTCACGTTGCGCCAGTTCAACAATGTGGTCGGCAACGGCCCCTACGGCGACGTGTGGGCACCGTGGCTCTTTCCCGACAACTGGCTGTGCTTCGCGCAGGCGATACAGGGGTGCAACTGATGAGAAGCAGAGCGAAACTGGCCGCGCTGTGTGTGGCGGCCGCCGTGATGTCGGGCTGTTCGCTGCTGCCCAGCAGTGTGTCGAATCTGGGCGAGCGGTATCTGGGCGAGAACAAGCGGATCAGCGCCGATTTCGAGAGTGTGGCCGGGCTGTATGTGGGCAACGAGGTGGCGGTGCTCGGCGTTCCGGTGGGGGTCGTCGAATCGGTGACGCCGCGCGGCAGTTACGTCGAGGTGGTGATGTCGGTGAAGGGCGACGTGCGCATTCCCGCCGATGCCATGGCCGCGTTGATCTCGCCGCAGCTGATCACCAACCGGCACGTCGAATTGGCCCCCGCGTACACCGGGTCCGGTCCCGAACTGGCCGACGGCGCGCATCTTCCGTTGGCGCGCACCAGAACTCCCGTCGAACTCGACCGCATTCTGGAGAATTTCGACCAGCTCGGCGCCGCGCTCAAAGGCGACAGCGAGGCGGGGCCGATGGCCAGCCGGGTGCTGTTCCCACTGCTGGACGGCAATGGCGACCGACTCCGTGAAACCCTGGACTCGCTGGCGGGAGCCTTCGAGGTGACCCTGGCAAACAAGGACCAGATCGCGAACACGGTGATCCGGCTCAACGAGATCACCCAGATCATCGCCGACAACGACCAGACCGTCCGCGATTTCAGCGGTCGCATCACCGAACTGATCGCCCTGCTCGGCGAACAGGCACCCGGTTTGCAGGCGGTGTTGAAACAGCTCGACGACTTCATCACCAACACCTCCACGGTCGTGGGTCAGAACCAGGATCAGCTGGCGGGCGCGCTCACGAAGTTCGTCGCCATCGCCGCCCAGATGCGGGCCAACGCACGCGGTCTCACCGAGATCGTCGACGTCGGGCCGCTGTTCTTCGACAACATCGACAACGCCGTCAGCCGCGAACACCAAGCGCTGCGCCTGCACGGGCTGCTCGAGAAGGCGGTGCTGGACGGCGAGGCACTGTCGCTGTTCTGCGAACGCGTGCAGTTGCGGCATGACGGGTGTCGCACCGGCAAGATCGCCGACTTCGGACCGGACTTCGGTCTGACCGCCGCACTGCTGGGCATCACCAAATGAGCGCGCGCACAGGGCTTTCCGCTGCATGCCTCGCGCTCGTGCTGGCGACGACCACCGCCTGCTCGCTCACGGTGCGGGAACTGCCGATGCCCGAACCCGGCATCGGCGGCCCCGGCTACACCCTGCACGCCACCTTCCGTGATGCGCTGAACCTGCCCGACCGTGCCCAGGTGAAGATCGGCGGCACCGATATCGGTGTGGTGACCGATATTTCGGCGACATCGTTTCTGGCGAATGTCGAAATGCTGATCCGGCAGGACATCCAGTTGCCGCGCGGCACCACCGCCGAACTGCGGCAGGCGACACCGCTGGGCGATGTGTTCGTCGCGATGACCCTGCCCACCGACGCGCAGGCCGGCGCACCGCTGCGTGCGGGGGAAACCATCAGCCTGGAACACACCGGCTCGGCCGCCTCGGTCGAACAGTTGATGATGTCGATCTCGATGCTGATCAACGGCGGCGGCATCAACCAGGCCGCGCGGATCACCTCCGAACTGGATTCGATCTTCGCCGGGCACGCACCGCAACTGCGCCACCTGGTCACCGAAATGACCGATGTGATCGCCGCGCTCAACGCGCGCACCGGCGACCTCGACGCCACCCTGCACGGTTTACAGGTGCTCACCGGCGAACTCGCCGGCCGCAAAGCCGAACTCGGTGCCGTGGCCGACAGTTTTCCGCAGGTGATCGGGCTTGTCGCGGAGAACAACCAGTCGATCGTGGACCTGATCGGCAAGGTCGCGGTCACCATGGACGCGCTCGGCGACTTCAGCACCAGCAACGGTCCGCAGTTCGTGAGCCTGTTCTCGAGCGTGCAGAAGCTGATGCAGGGGTTCACCAGCATGGGTGACGACCTCACCGGCACCCTCGACGGGCTGCACACCCTCTACCCGTCGCTGATGGCCTCCCTGCAGGGCCCCACCCTGGCCGTGGCGGCCACGGTGTCCTATCTCAGCATCGGCGCACTCACCGACCCGTCGGGCAGTCGCTTGCCCGAAGGCGGCGACGTGCCCGCGTTCATCGGCAGTCTGGCCGAGGTGCTGGCGAAGGTGTTCGGACGCGTGACCAGCGTGCCGCAACCCGCACCGCAGGAGGGTCCGCGATGAACTCACCACTGTGGAACTGGTTGGTGCGCAAGCGGATTGCGGTCGCCAATGCCGGGTTGGTCGTGGTGCTCGTGCTGGGCTGTCTGTATCTGGGTGGTGCGGTGTTGCGGATCGATCCGAGCCGGTCGCAGTACGGCGTGACCGTGGAGTTGGCGTCCTCGGGCGGGCTGTCGGTCGGCAGCGATGTCACCTTTCGCGGATGGCGGGTCGGGCGGGTCAGCGCTGTTCGGGTGTCCGGTGACGGGGTCGCGGCGGTGGCCGAAATCGACGGTGGCACACAGATTCCCATCGGGGGAACCGTTGCGGTGAACAGGTTGTCGGCGGCAGGTGAGCAGTATCTGGACTTCCGGCCTGTCTCCGACAGCGGGCCGTATCTGCGCGACGGCTCGGTGGTCGAGCGTGCGCGGACCTCGGTGCCGGTGCCGATGCAGTCGCTGTTGGCGAATATGAGCGGACTGGTCGGTGGGATGAATCCCGAACGGCTCACCGTGATCGTCGACGAACTCGACAAGGCACTCGCGGGCGGCCCGGATCGGTTGCGCAACATGATCTCCGGGATCAGCCAGGCCATGGCGGGTATGACCGAACTGCTGCCGCACACCCAGCAGCTGTTGCGCAATCTGCAGGTCATCGCCGAGACGACCTCGCACGCGCAACCGGACCTCACCACGCTCACCGGGTCGGGCACCGCCCTGTTCCGCCAGTTCACCGCCGCCGACGCCGAGTTGCGGCACCTGCTGCAACAGGGGCCGGGGCAGCTGTCGACGTTGGGTGGTTTCGTGTCGCGCACTCACGATCCGATCACCGATCTGGTCACGAACTTCGTCGCGATCACCAAGGCCGCCAAACTCCGGCAACCGGCGCTCCAGGCGCTGTTCCCGTCGCTGAGTCGCTTCGCTGATGCCCTGGGCGTCCCGGCGCACGATGGCGGCTTCTTCACGCTGATCGATCCGTGGCCGCGGCCGTCGTGCGAATACGAGACTGTGCCCGTGGTGCCCACCACCGAGACCACCGATACCAGGGTGCGGCTCTACAACTACTGCGTCACCACCAATCCCGCTCTGCAAGTACGTGGTTCGGCCAACGCGCCGCGCCCCGCCGGACCCGACAACGGCGCGGGTCCACCGCCCGGCGTCACCGGCAACGAACTGTCCCAGCCCGCCGTCCCCGCACCACGTTGAGGAATTCGACCATGAGCAACGACGACACCGTGACCCCTGACGATTCCGACGAGACACCCCCCGCTATCGAGATGGCGAAGGTCGCCGAATCGACCACCGCCGCGGCCGCCGAACGACCGACACCGGAAGCGTTGGTCGACCGCGAGGCACCCTCCTCCTGGTTGCGCGGGCGCACCGCCGAGCGAGCGGGAGTGGCCGTGGTGCTCGCCGCGGCGCTTGCCACCTCGGTGGTGTTCTTCGTGCAGAACCACCACAGCCAGAGCCTGCTGCGAGCCCACGAACAAGCACGCGAGGCCGCCTGCCACTACGGCCCGATCATGGCCGAATACGACAGCAAACACCTCGACACCTACTTCAAGTCCGTGCTCGACGGTGCCACCGGTGACTGGAAGAAGCAGTTCGAATCCACCAGCACCGAGTTGCGGGAAGTGCTCATCAAGGGCGAGGTCACCTCCGAGGTCACCGACACCCAGTGCGCGATCCGCACCGCGAACGAGGACGCCGCCGAGGCGATCGTGATGGTCCGGCAGACCATTACCAGCCTGGGCACCGGGCACAAACCCAAGCCCGGCCAGCTGTCGATGATGCTGAGCCTGCGCAACGACAACGGCCGCTGGCTGGTCGAGAAGGTGAACTCCCCCACCCCGCCCACCCAGGCGCAGTGAGCGAATCCGGTGAGCTAGCCCCCGGCTACCGGGCGATATCATGACCAGCGAGATGGGCAGGACAACGAGCGAACACGCAGCACCGGCGACCGCGGACACGCCACCACGGGTGGTCAAGCGCAGGCCGAAGAACCGTCGTGCGCAGATCGCGGCGGAATCGGCGGCGGCGTTCGGCGCGCACGGCTACCACGGCGTGAGCATGGACGACATCGCCCGCAGGCTCGACATCAGCTCCACCGCCCTCTACCGGCACTTCCCGAGCAAATACGCGCTGTTCCGGGAGGAATTGCTGCGGTTGTCGGGGTTGGCGATGACCGCGGTCGAGCTGCCCGACGACGCGGTGCACTGGTCCCCGCGTGAGCGCCTCGATCATGTCCTGACCGCGGTCATCGACCTCACCATCACCAACCGGCCCACCGTCGCCCTGGCCCGATGGGAGCGCCGCTACCTCGAGCCGGCGGACTTCCACGAACTCATCAACCAGTTCACGACCGCACTGGCCGCCATCCGCGCCCTCCTTCGTGAAGTGCGCCCCGAACTCGACGGTTACGACCGGGCGGTCCGCACGGTCTCGATCCTGGCGATGATCAGCAGCATCGGCGACCACCATGCGACCGTGTCCGCGAAAGCCCTTGCGCCGCTGTTGAAATCGACCAGCTGGGCGTTGATCGATGCCGATCTGTCGGGCGAGAGCACTGCCGCCCCGGTCGACCAGGCCGTGCCACGTCCGCAACCGTTCAAACACGAACTGTTGCTGCGCAAGGCCGTGGAGCTGTTTCATGAGCGCGGGTATCCCAACGTCAGCATGGAAGACATCGCTGTCGCCGCGGATCTGTCGGCCGCTTCGGCGGTGTATCGGTATTACCGCAGCAAGAGCGACCTGCTGGCCGCGGCGTTCCGACGCGCAGCGGACCGGGTGTCGGGGGCGATCGCGCCCGCGGTCAGCGCCGCCGAGACGCCCGCGCAGGCGCTGGGGACGCTGATCGACCTCTACGTGACCGGGTCGTTCGAGGAACGGGCCCTGACGTTCGTCTACTACGCCGAGTTCGCCCACGTGGACCCCGCCGATCAGGTGACCCTGCGCCACCTGCAGCAGTTGATCATCACCGAATGGGCCGAACTGGTGGCGCGAGCCCGACCGGAACTGTCGATCGGCGAGGCCAGGATTTTGGTGCACGCGTCGTTCAGCCTGGTGGTGGACCTGGCCCGCACCTTCGGTGACAACGGAATCTGCCCGCAGCACACGGTGATCCGGATCCTGCAGACCATCGCGCTGGGTGCGCCGCTGCAACGCTGATCGCGCGGTCATTATTCCCGATGTCGTGGCACCGCAATATTGTCGGACTACGCTGGCCCGCAATGCCGCCCATCGAAGAATTGAGGGGAATAAGCGTGACCAGCAGCGAATTCGCGTACACCGGGTGCGACAACCTGGAGGCGATGACCGAAGCGGTCAACTACAACAGGTTTTTGATCGACTGCGTGGATAAACATGTCACGTCCCCGCAGGAACGAATATTGGACTTCGGTGCGGGTCGGGGCACCTATGCCGACATGCTGGCGCAACGCGGCACCAAACCCGATTGTCTGGAACCCGACGGCGAGTTGCAGCAGTTGCTGGAGTCGAAGGGGTACCACGTGGTCGACTGTGAGACCCCGCCGGCATCGGAAGCCGAAATGTACAGTCTCATCTACTCTTTCAACGTTTTCGAACATATCAAAAACGATCAGGAAGCCTCGGAGCACCTGACTTCGCTGTTGCGTCCGGGCGGCACCATGGTGATCTACGTGCCCGCGCTCGAAGTGCTGTTCACCTCGATGGACACCAAAGTCGGACATTACCGGCGTTATCGCCGCACCCAGCTCAACCGGATTCTGCGCAACGCGGGCTTGGAGATCGTGGAGTCGCGCTATTGCGATCCGATCGGGTTCTTCGCCACGCTGGCCTACAAGTTCGCCGGCAACGACGACGGCACGATCAACACGCGGGCGTTGAAACTCTACGACCGTGCGGTGTTTCCGCTGAGCAAGGCGTTGCAGCGGGTGACCGGCAAGATGTTCGGCAAGAACATTCTGGTCGTGGCCACCAAGCCGTGATCGTCGACCTCGTCGCCACCCCCCGACGGTGGCGACGAGGTCAGCGGGTCACAGGCCCAGCGTGCGGCCGATGATGTCGCGTTGGATTTCGCTGGTGCCGCCGAAAATGGTGGAGACCAGCGCGCCGCGGACATGCTTTTCCATGTCGAATTCGCGGGCGTAGCCGTAGCCGCCCATCATCTGCATGCCCTCCAGTGCCACCCGTTTGCTGGTTTCGGTGGCTTTGAGCTTGGCCATCGACGCTTCGCGCGCGAGTATTCTGTCCGGGTTGGCGTCGGCTTCGCGGGCCACGCTGTAGATCAGCAGTTTGGTGCATTCGATCTCGGTGGCCAGGTCGGCCAGCCGGTGGCGCAGGGACTGGAAGGTGCCGACGGGGCGACCGAATTGCTTTCGCTGCGTGACGAATTGGAGGGTGTCGTCGAAGGCGCGTTCGGCGGCGCCCAGGCTCATCGCGGCGAGGATGAGGCGTTCGAAATTCAGGCCGGTCATCAGTTGGCGCCAGCCGTTGCCTTCCTGCCCGACCACGGCGTCTTCGGGCAGCAGGCAGTCGGTGAAATAGAGGTCGTTGGTTTCTCGTTGGTTGCCCATCAGCTCGATCGGGGTGATCTGCAGCCCGGGGGTGTTGGCGGGCACGTGGAACATGGTGAGCCCCTCGTGTTTTCCGCCGTCCTTGGAGGTGCGGGCGACGAGGAGGATGTTCTCGGAGATGTGGGCGTTGGAGCACCAGGTCTTCTGGCCGTTGATCACCCAGCCGTCGGCGGTTTTCACCGCCTTGGTGGACAGGTTCGCCACATCGGAGCCGGCCTCGGGTTCCGACATCGAAATCGATTGCGACGCACCACGAACGATGCCGCGCAGCACTTCGTCTTTCTGCGCCTCGGTGCCGAATTTGGCGTAGGCGCCGCCGGTGATCAGCGTCGGGCCGATCGCGCCGATCGGCAGCATGCCGCGCAGGGATTCCTCGAGCAGAATGCACATGTCGACCATGGTGGCCGCGGACCCTCCGTATTCCTCCGGGACGGTCAGCCCGAGCCAGCCCAGCTCGGCCATTTTCGCGTAGACGCCTGGGTTGTGTTGTTCGGTGTCGTTGGCGGTCAACGCGTCTCGCTGTTCGCGGGTGCCCGCTTCGCGCTTGGCGAAGGCGGCCACGGCCGCGGCGAAATCCCTGTGCTGCTGGCTGAATTCGACGCCCATCGGTGTTTCGTTCCTCATCTTCGAGTCGTGGTGAATTACTTGGCGCGCCCGAAACGGCGGGCGGTGATCTTGCGAACCAGCTGCATGGTCTGTTCGGTGCGCGCGAACGACTGCAGGGCCATGCCGGGGATCGCGAAGCGCTGCCGGGCGATGGAGTGCGGACGGGAGAAGCCGAGAAGGCCTGCGGCGCCGTGGATTCGGCCGATGCCGGACTCCCCCACGCCGCCGAACGGCAGTGCCGGGATCCCCCCGTAGGACAGGGGGCTGTTGATCGAGGTCGCGCCGACTCGCAGCGCACGGGCGATCTCCGTGCCGCGTTTGCGCGAATACACCGAGGAGGCAAGGCCGTAGCGCGACGCGTTGGACAGCTCGATCGCTTCGGCGACATCGCGGACCCCGCGCACGGTCAATGTCGGTCCGAAGGTTTCCTCGCGGACCGCGGTGGAGTCCTCGGGGACGTCGAGCAGCACGATGGGGCCCACGAACGGTGCGTTGATCGACTCGGACCCACCGAAGACCGCGGTCGCACCCTTGGCCAGGGCGTCGCCGACATGCTCGGCGACCACGTCGATCTGACTGGGCAACGTCATCGGGCCGTACGACGTGCCCGGCGTGAGTTCACCGACCCGCGCGGTGACCTCGACGAGGAACTCCTTCAGTACGGATTCGACCACATAGCAGCGTTCCGTGCCGACGCAGGTCTGGCCGGAGTTCGCCATCGCCGACCACACGATCGCGTCGGCGGCCGCGGGGATATCGGCGTCCTCGGCCACGATCGCCGCGTCCTTGCCACCGCATTCCAGGACCACGGGGGTCAGGCGTTGCGCCGCGGCTTCCATAATCCGCTTGCCCGTGGCCGTCGACCCGGTGAACGCGATCATGTCCACCCCGGACTCCACCAGCGCGCGACCGGTATCGCCAGGACCGGTGACTACGCTCAAGATGCCTTGCGGCAGTGCGGGATTGGCGGCAGTGAAGGCATCGACAAACCAGTGCCCGATCGCGGTGGTGAGCTCGCTGGGCTTGAACACCACGGTGTTGCCCGCGGCCAACGCGTAGGCGATCGACCCGGTGGGCGTGTAGACCGGGTAGTTCCACGGCCCGATCACCCCGACCACGCCGTGCGGGCGCTGCTCGATCACCGCTTCGATGTTGGCCATCAGCAGCCCCGGCCGCACCTTCTTCGGCTTCAACACCTTGTGTGCGTTGGCGCCCGCCCAGTTCATGTGTTCCACCGCGAGGATCACCTCGAGATAGGCGTCATCGGTGGGTTTGCCGTTCTCGGCGGTGATCAGCGCGCAGAACTCGTCGACATTGTTGATAATCTGCGCGGCCCACCGTCGCAAGGCCTTTTTCCGCTCGGCGAATCCGAGGTCGCGCCACTGCTGGGCGGCGCTGCGAGCACGCTCGACGGCGGCATCCACAGCGGCGGCATCGTCGATGGCCCAAGAACCGATCGGTTCACCGGAAACAGGATTGACGCTGGTCAGCATTATCGCAGAAGCGGTTGTCGCAGTGCGGGTTTCGGTCATCTTCGACCATCCTTCGAGTAGTCACGACGCGGACCGCCTCACACTGTTGACAGTCCACCTCAGCGGCCGTTAAGTTAATCCCAATTCTCGCTAAGTTAATCACGGTTCTCGCCGGTTGCACAGAGCTTTTCGAGCTTTCGCGACATCGGGGAAGAAGCGTCGAAACCGGACGGAGGGCGCGATGTTGCGCACCCGATTCACCGAGGCATTCGGTGTCGAGCACCCGATCGTGCAGGGCGGAATGATGTGGGTCGGTCGCGCCGCACTCGCGGCCGCGGTCTCGGAAGCAGGCGGCTTGGGGATCATCACCGGTCTCACGCAACCCACTCCGCAGGCGTTGCGGGAGGAGATCGCCCGTGCCCGGGATCTCACCGACAAGCCGTTCGGCGTGAATCTGACCATCCTGCCGTCGATTTCGCCGCCGCCGTACGCGGAGTACCGGCAGGCGATCATCGACAGTGGGGTGCCGATCGTGGAGATCGCGGGCGGTAATCCGGCCACGCACCTGCCGTTTCTCAAGGACGCGGGAATCAAGGTGCTACACAAGTGCACCAGCGTCAAACACGCGCTCAAAGCCCAGCAGGTGGGCGTGGACGGGGTCAGCATCGACGGGTTCGAATGCGCGGGTCATCCCGGCGAAAACGACACGCCGGGGCTGGTTTTGATCCCCGCCGCCGCGCGTGAACTCGAGATTCCGATGGTCGCCTCGGGCGGCATCGCCGACGCGCGCGGGCTGGTCGCGGCGATGGCACTGGGTGCGGACGGGGTGAATATGGGCACCCGGTTCCTGTGCACGGTCGAGTCGCCGATCGCGCAGGTGGTGAAGGAGCAGATCGTGGCCAATACCGAACTGGATACGAAGTTGATCTTCCGGACGCTGCGCAATACCGCGCGGGTGGCCGATAACGCCGTCAGTCGACAGGTGGTCGATATCGAGCGTGGCGGTGGCACTTTCGACGATCTGCGCGATCTCGTGTCGGGGGCTCGTGGCCGCAAGGTCTATGAGGACGGGGATCTCGATGCCGGGATCTGGAGCGTCGGGCAGTGTCAGGGGCTGATCCACGACATTCCCACCTGCGCCGAGCTGATCTCGCGGATGGTGCGCGAAGCCGAGGATCTGATCGCGGGTCGGCTGGCCGGCTCTATCGTCGAGGCGGTGGCGCGATGAGCCTGCTGGTCGACGAAGAGCGCGGGGTCCTGCGGATCACGATCGACCGGCAGGCGCGGATGAACGCGGTCGACCTCGCGACGATGAGCGAACTGGGCGAACTGATCATCGGCGCCGAGACGCGGCCCGAGGTTCGGGTGATCGTGCTGACCGGGGCGGGCAAGGCATTCTGCACCGGTGCCGACCTGGCCGCGGCGGCTGCGGCCGGGGGCAACGAGGCTTCGCCCGAGGTGGTGATGGATCGCGCGAACGATGTGGTGCGCGCGATCGTCGACTCGCCGCTGCCGGTGATCGCGCAGGTCAACGGTCCTGCCGCGGGGGTGGGCGCGTCGATCGCGCTGGCCGCGGATCTCATCTACGCCGCGGACACCGCCTATCTGCTGCTGCCGTTCACCTCCATCGGTTTGATGCCCGATGGAGGTGCTTCGGCGATGGTCGCCGCGGCGATGGGACGCGTGCGGGCCGCTGAACTAGCGCTGCTCGGTGCGCGGTTGCCCGCGGCCGAGGCCGCCGCCGCCGGGTTGATCACCCGCTGTGTGCCCGCCGACCGGCTGTCCGACCAGGTCGAGGCCGTGGCCGCCCAACTCGCGGCGGGTCCTCGACGCGCGTTGCAACTGACCAAAGTGGCCATCAATGCCGCGACCCTCACTCAGCTGGACGAGGCGCTGGCCCGTGAGAAGACCGGCCAGAGCGAACTACTGACCTCCGCCGACTTCTACGAAGGCATGACCGCGATGCTCACCCGCCGCCCGCCGCACTTCGACGGCGCCGTGCTGCCGACCACCGACCCGGTCTAGGTCAGGCAGGAACTGTGGCAGGTTCGCGGCTGAGGAATTCCTCGATCGCGGGCCAGGTGGTGTCGGCGGCGGCCGGGCTGGCGAGCAGGCCGAGGTGGCCGCCGCTGACCTCGACGAACTCCACCTCGGCATTGGGCAGGACGTCGAGGCCGCGGCGGATCGCGGCGGCGGGCACGACCACGTCGCTGCGGCTGCCCGCGAGCAGGACCCGGCAGGTGACCTTGGACAGTTCGATCACCAGGTCCGAGCGCAGGCGCAGGGAACCGTTGGCCAGCTCGTTGCCCAGCACCAGGCCGCGGTGGATCTGCCAGTAGGACCGGCCGGGGTAACCGGGCATGGTCGACATGAACCGGTCGGTGGCCTCCATGCGGGCCAGCGCCTCGGGGTCGAAAGCGTTGCGCGCCAAGTACATCGGACGGGCGAGCTCGCGATCCAGGGCTTGGATGCGGAAGCCGAGGCGCACGAATTCCTGCGGGATGCCGCCCATGATCTTGACCGCCAGGGCCATCTCCCGGCCGCCGGTGACCTTGGCGAGCAGGCGCAGCGGCATCAGCATCGCGGTGCCCGCCTGGTCGATCGGCGAGGCGAGGCAGGTAATCGAGGCGATCGGCAGGTCCGCGTGCGACGCCGCGGTGAGCAGGGCGAACACCCCACCCAGCGACCAACCGATGAGGTCGACTTCGGCACCGTCGTGTTCGGCACTGACCCGACGGATCGCCTCGGGCAGGATGTCGTGGGTCCAGTCCTCGAGGCCCATATCGCGGTCGGCATAACCGAATTCGCCGTAGTCGACCACGTAGGGCTGGCGACCCTGATCGAGCAGATAGCGCACCAGACTCTGGCCGGGGCGCAGGTCGAAGCACGAGGCGGTCACCGCGAGCGGGGGCACCAGCAGCACCGGGTTGCCCTTGGCGGGCGTGCTGCGGTGGTAGCGCTTCAGCTCGCGGTGCGGGCCATCGGCCACAGTGGTCGACGGCGCGGGACGGTAGGGCTCGAGCCCGCCACCGAACGACACCGACCAGATATTGCGTACCGCGCGCGGCACCTCATCGATGATTCCCACCGGTATATCCCCTCAACTGACCACGTTCCGACCCTGCGTTTCCCGTATCTTACCCTGGAGTAAGTTACCGGACGCAAATCGGCGGTCAGGCGGCCCGACGCCGCCTGCGTGGGTGCCGACCATCGCCGCGAAGGGCGTTCGAGGCGGTCAGTGGGCGGCCGAACAGCGCGCGCAGTGCGGCTCGGGCCAGCGCGGCGAAACCGTGCCGGCCGGCCGGAAGGGACAGCACAGTGCGCACGGTGCGCGTCTGCGACGGCGTGGCGGGCACACCCGCGAAGCGGTCGGACAGCCAGTTCAGGCTCAGCGGTGTGGACAGTGGGAGCAGGGTGAGGTGTTCGCTGGTGCGGTCGCGCAGGTAGGTCACGTGGGCGCCGTTGTCGCGGTAGCGCTGGACCAGCGCGTCGATGTCGGCGACCGCGATGATCTGGTCGTGCACCGCCTGCACCACCAGCAGCGGCATCGCGGGCGCTTTGTCGCCCAAAGCCAGGTCGGCGAACACGGCCAACATCGCTTCCATCGCAAGGACTTCCGCGAACGGTGTGGTGGCGTGTCGGTTGACGTTGTAACGGGCCAGGCGCAAAACCGCGGCGGCGGTGGTCGACCGGGCGGCCTTGTCCAGGACCGCGCGTCCTTCGTCGCTGAAATGTGTGGCGACCAGCTCGTCGAAGGCGGGATAGACCCGGCGCAATCCGGCCACGACCAGGGTCGGCAGGCCCGCGTGCAGGGTGCCGTTGAGTCGGTGGAAGGTCGACACGAGGTCACCGACCGGGGAGCCGAGGACCGCGCCGACGATGTCGAGTTCGGGGGCGTAGGTCAGTGCCATTTCCGCGGTCCACGCGGTGGCAAGGCCGCCGCCCGAGTAACCCCACAGGCCCACCTGGGTCGTGGAGTCGAGGCCGCCGGGTTCGAAGGCCAGTGCGGCGCGGATGCCGTCCAGGGCGCGATAGCCGGGTTCGCGTGGTGCGCCCCAGGCGCCGAGCATCCCTTCGTGATCGGGGATCGAAATCGCCCAACCCCTGGTCAATGCGTCGGCGAAGCACAGCATTTCGATGTGGGCGAAGGTACCGATGGCGCGGGAGCCGCGTTGCAGCGCGTAGGAGGGGAACGCGCGCGGGGAGACCGCGTCGATGGCGCACTGGAACGACAGCAGCGGCGCACCGGCTCCCACTCCCCCGGCCGGTGCGAGCACGGTGGTGACCGAGGCTTCGGGGATTCCGTTGAGATCGGTTGTGCGATACAGCAATTGCCAGGCTTGCGCCTTCAGCCCGATCAGGCCGAACGCGGCTAGTCTGACCGGTCGCCAACGCAGGATGGTGCCTTCGGGCAGTCGCTCGAAGCCGGGGCGCGGCGCGTAGAACGGATCACGGTCGGGCAGCACCGGATGTGTTGGTGCGGGCCAGCTTTCGGCGGTCATGCGGCCCGGCACGCGGGTTCGCTGGACAGCGTCATCGATGTCTCCTCGGTACGAGTTGCCGCTCAGCTTAGTAGTACCAGCGGTACCGAACAAGGTTTGACGCTACCGCGTGTCACAGTTAACTCGCCGGGTCACACCTGACTGGAGGCGGTGAACTCCGCGATCGACGTCAGGGGGTCCAGCGTGATGCCGACTTCGCGCAAGCTCGCGTCGATGATCGCCCAGATGGCGATTTGTAGATACGCCGACAGTTGGGCGGCGTCCATCGGTTGCATGGAACGGCTCAGCCAGCGGTTCACGCTGCCGTCCACGAAGCTGACCAGGCCGAAAGCCATCGGTTCTGCGACGGCGACCGGAGCGGATTGGGCGCGCAGCGCGGTTTCGAAGACCTCGCGGACGGTGCCCGCGATGGCGATCTTGGTGCCGGAGACGATGGGTGAGTTGTGGTCCTTGGTGCCGCTCGAACCCGCGCCGAGGAAGTAGTGCAGGCGGGGGTTGGTGGCGATCCAGCCTATGTAGGCGTCTACGGAGCGGGCTATTGCCTCGGTGACGGTGCCTTCGGGGTTCAGGGTGGGGGCCAGTACTGCCATGAGGTCTTCGACGATGCGGGTGCGGAGGTGTTCGTCTAGGTCTTGGCGGTCTTTGAAGAGGCGGTAGAGGACTGAGCGGGGGACGCCTGCTTGGTCGGCTATTTCTTGGACGCCTACTGAGGGGCCTTGGGATTGGACGGCTTTCAGGGCGGCGGCGAGGATTAGTTCGCGGCGGTCGGCGCGGTGGCGGTCCCAGCGGCTGGCTCTGCCGTCTGTGTTGGTCATGATCCTCCGTTCGCCGGGTCGGGGTGGGTTTGGGCTGTGTTTTTGGAGCGCTGGCGCGCTCGAGCGGGCCCCAGGGGGCCCTGATCTTCCCTCCCTCCGGGTACTCCTTCGTCGCACCCTCCGGTCAGTCCAGATCAGGGCGGGGCCCTTTGGTAGGGACTGCCTGGTGATTTCCCGGACCGAAAAGGCGCTGTCTCTTTGGGTCTGGCCTTGTCGGTCGTTACCCGGATCGAAAAGGTGATGGGTCCTTTGGGTGGGGACTTTCTGGTGATTGCCCGGCCCAGAGGGATGTAGTTGTGTTGCTACGGACTGTAGTACGGGGGGTTTCAGCTATCCCTCCGGGAGGGGTGGGATCGGTCGGGCGTTGGGGGGTACGACTATCCCTCCGGGAGGGGAGGGTTGGGCGGGCGTTGGGGGGTACGACTATCCCTCCGGGAGGGGAGGGTTGGGCGGGCGTCGGGGGGTGCCGACGCCCGACCGGGGGTTACGTGGTTGCTGTGGCGTCTCGGGGGAGGCCTAGCATTCGTTCGCCGATGACGTTGAGTTGGACTTCGGTGGTGCCGCCGTAGATGGTGGTGGCTCGGCCTGCGATGAGTTGTTCCATGGCGTGGTCGCTGCGTTCGCCGGGGACGGAGACGACGCCGGCTGTGCCTAGTTCGGCTACTACGTATTCCGAGATTGCTTGGCCGAGTGCCATTCCCAACAGCTTTCCTACGCTGGAGGTGGTGGATACGTCTATGCCGGATAGCTGTTTGAGGACTACTCGGGAGCCGATGACGTCTACTGCTCGGCTTTCGGCCATGAGTTCGCCGAGGTGGTAGCGCGCTACCGGGGAGAGGTCGCGGTCGGTGGCGAAGCGGAGGAGGTCGGTGTCGGTGGCGTAGGCCTCCATTTTCTGGCTCAGGGCTACTCGTTCGCCTGCGAGGGTGGTGCGGGCTACGTGCCAGCCTTGGTCTACCTCGCCGACTACGTTCTCGTCGGGGATGAAGACGTCGTCCAGGAAGACCTCGTTGAACAGGGCCGAGCCGGTCATCTCGCGTAGGGGGCGCACGGTGATGCCGGGGGTGGTCATGTCGAGCACGAAGTAGGTGATGCCTTCGTGTTTGGGCTTGTCGGGGCTGGTGCGCGCGATCAGCATGGCCCAGTCGGAGAACTGGGCGACGGTGGTCCAGATCTTCTGGCCGGTGACGCGCCAGCCGCCGTCGACCTTGGTGGCCTTGGTGGTCAGGCTTGCCAGGTCCGAGCCGGCGCCGGGTTCGCTGAACAGCTGGCACCACACCAGTTCGCCGCGCAGGGTGGGCACGACCAGTTCTTGTTTCTGCCGGTCGTCACCGTGCGGGACGATCGCGCCGACTGCCCAGGTGCCCATCAGCAGCTGCGGCATCTGGATGCCGGAGGCTTTGATCTCCTGCGCGATCACGACCTGTTCGAGCGGGGCGGCCGAGCGGCCGTAGGGGCGAGGTAGGTGTGGGAGGTTCCAGCCGCCGTCGCCGAGGGCGATGAGTTGGTCGTCCTCGTCGTCGATCGCCGCGATCTCGGCGAGCTCGGATCTGATTGCGGCGCGGATGTTTTCGGCTTCGGCGGGTAGTTCCAGTTCGCTGGACAGGGTCAGGCCCGACAGTGCGTAGTCGGCTACTGCTTCGGCGCGGATGTCCCGGGTGCCGAGTTGGCCGCGTAGGGCCAGGGCGCGGCGGTAGTACAGGTGGGCGTCGTGTTCCCAGGTGAAGCCGATGCCGCCGTGCACCTGGATGCACTCCTGGACTACCTGTACGGCGGCGTCCGGAATGATCAGTGCGGCAATGGATGCCGCGTAGTCGGCGGTGTCGTCGTCACGGTCGAGTGCAGATGCGGCGTCCCAGAGGACCGCTCGCGCTTTCTCCAGGGCGATGCCCATCTGGGCGCACTTGTGTTTCACGCCTTGGAATTGGCCGATCGGCCTGCCGAACTGTACGCGGGTCTTGGCGTATTCCGACGCTGTCGCCACGCACCACGACATCACGCCGACCGCCTCGGCACCGAGTACCACCGCGGCCAGCGAGCGCACGCGCTCCGAGCTCACGTCCAGGACGCGATCCGCGGAGATCTCGACCGAATTCGCTTGCAGCGCAGCGGTACCGCGCAGGACGTCGATCGATTCCTGCACTGTGACCGTGAGGTCGACGGGGTCGAAGGCCACCCACCGTTGTGTGCCGTCGATGAGCACGGGCGCGATGATCACATCGGCCGACAAAGCCCCCAGCACCCCATCGGCTGTGCCGTCTACGACGAGGATTCCGTCGCGCGACACTGCGGTCAGCTTCGAGGTCAACGCCACCGCGCCGGTCAGCGACCCGTCTGCCAGACCGGCTAGCTGCGTGTCGAATCGGAAGGGGGCGATCGCTGCCTGCGCGAGGACCGCACTTGCCAACACGGTCGAAACGAACGGACCGGTGTGCAGGCCCCTGCCCAGCGGTTCCAGGGCGACGGCCAGCGTTACCAGCCCGGCACCCTGACCGCCGAGGTCCTCGCCGATGTGCAGGCTCAGCAGGTCCTGGCCCACGAGCGCGTCCCAGTACGGCACCTTGTCCGAATCGCGGGATTCGACTGCGGCACGCACGATCTCGCTGGTGATGGTCCGTTCGACGAAGCCCGCGACCGAGTCGGCCAGCGCCAGATGATCTTCGCTGACGCCGACGCCGAGTTCATAACTGTTGCGCGCCATGGCTACTGGGTCACTTTCAACTGGGCGGCGACCTCGTCGATGGTCCACGGGCCGTCGGTTTCCACGGTGCGCACGTCATGCCAACCGGCCAGTTCGACGATCGCACCGCCCTGCACCGCGAACACCTTGCCGGTGAGCGCGCAGTCGGCCTCGGCCAGGTGCGCGACCAACGGGGAGATATTGGCCGGGGCGAACGCGTCGAACTCACCCTCGGGAACCTCGGCGGCGAACAGCGCGCCCATGCCGGGGGTGGCCAGGGTCAGGCGGGTGCGCGCGATCGGGGCGATCGCGTTCACGCGCACGCCGTAGCGTTCGAGCTCGTCGGCGGCGACCAGCGTCAGCGCGGCGATGCCCGCCTTGGCCGCGCCGTAGTTCGCCTGGCCCGCGTTGGGCATGAAGGTGCCCGATGCGGAGGCGGTGTTGATCACCGACGCGTTCACCGCATTTCCTGCCTTGGATTGCGCCTTCCAGTACGCGGCCGCGTGATGCAGGGTGGCGGCGTGGCCCTTGAGGTGCACCGCGATGACCGAGTCCCACTGCGACTCGTCCATGCCCGCGATGAACGCGTCGCGCAGGATGCCCGCGTTGTTCACCACGATGTCGAGGGTGCCGAATTCGGTGATCGCCTGGTCTACAAGGGCTTTCGCGCCGTCCCAGGTGGCGATGTTGTCGGTGTTGGCCACCGCGGCACCGCCCGCGGCGACGATCTCGTCGACCACCTGCTGGGCCGGGCCCGCGTCGGTACCGGTGCCGTCGTTGGCGCCGCCGAGGTCGTTGACCACGACCTTGGCGCCTTCGCGGGCGAACAGCAGTGCGTGTTCGCGGCCGATGCCACGTCCCGCACCGGTGATGACCGCGACGCGGCCGTCAAGCTTTCCCATGAGTGTTGTCTCCTAGTTGATTTCGACGCGGCCGTCGGTGATCGCGATCTGGCCGGCCGCCTCGGTGTCGAAGGCGAAGGCCTTGGTGCCGGGCTCGGTGGCGTCGGTGGGCCAGAACGTGGTGGTGATGTCCTGGCCGGGCAGCACCGGTTTGGCGAACCGCACGGCCAACCTGCGCAAGCGGGTGGTGTCGCCGTCGGCGAGTTCGGTCAGTGCGGCCCACGAGGTGAACGCCATGGTGCACAGGCCGTGGTTGATGATGCCGGGAAGCCCTGCCATGCGGGCGATTTCGTCGTCGAGGTGGATCGGCATCGGGTCGCCCGAGGCCGGTGAGTAGCGGAAGGTCTGGTCTTGGTCGATATGCGCGGTGACCTTGGCGGCCGGGTCGCCTGCCCGGCCCTCGTCGGTGATCCGGTGGGTGGGCGCGAGCTCCCCCTCCCCCGGTCCGGCGTCGACCTTGCGGAAGAACGCCGTCATCCACTGCTCGTTCACCAGTTCGCCTGCCGCGTCACGGGTTTCGGCGTAGATGACCACGGTCGAACCGTTCGGGCGGCCCACGTAACCGATCGGCTTGGCCTTCACCACCAGTTCGTCACCGGCGCGGATCGGCCGGTGGAACAGGAAGTCCTGCTCCCCGTGGACCAGCTTCATCAGCAGCTCCACCGGCGCGACCGACAGCGCGGCCGGCGCCATCGAGGTGAACACCGGCACCACCGCGAACACCGGCGGCGCGATGTCACCCGACAGGTGCGCGGGGATCGGATCATTGGTCGCCGCAGCGTATTCCGCGATCCGTTCGGCGGTGACCGAGAACCGTTCTTCCTCGGTCCACTCCCCCAGCGCGGAGCCGTCGAAGACGACTCCCGCCGATTCCGAGGTGGTCACGCGGCCGAACCGACGAGCTCGGTGAACTTGGCCATCGATTCCTTCAGGTCGGCCTCGGCGTGCTTGGCCACGGCCTTGCCGATCGGGCCCACGATCATCGCGCCCTTGAAGCTGGCGTCGAACGCGGCCGAGGAACCCGTGTCGGTGGCTTCCACCTTGAGCACGAATTCGATGGTGACACCGGCCATTCCGGCGCCGGTGATGCGCAGGAACGAGTTCGGCACGACCTCGGCCACGGTCCACTCGATCTTGTTGGCCATGTTCATCACCGACACGACCTCGGTGAAACGCGAGCCCGCGGCGAGCTCGGCGGGCAGTTCACCGCGCCAGCCCTCGTGGATGGTCAGCCACTGCTCCCAGTTCGCGAGATCGCTCAACCGGGCCCAGGCCAGCTCGGGGGCGACGGGCAGGGCGGTGGAAACGGACACAGATGCCATGGTGTTACTCCTGGTGTGATTCGGAAGGGGAAAGGTCAGCGGTTGGCGGGGCGGTAGGCGGTCACCACGACGGCGCCGCCGAGACCGATGTTGTGCTGCAACGCGATTCGCGCATCGGTGACCTGGCGTGCGTCGGCGTCGCCGCGCAGCTGCCAGGTGAGTTCGCTGCACTGGGCCAGCCCGGTGGCACCAAGGGGGTGACCCTTGGAGATCAGGCCGCCCGACGGGTTCACGACCCACTTGCCGCCGAAGGTGGTGGCGTTGTCGTCGACGAGCCGACCACCCTCGCCGGGCGCGCACAGGCCCAGCGCCTCGTAGGTCAGCAGTTCGTTGGTGGAGAAGCAGTCGTGCAGTTCGATGACGTCGATGTCGTCGGGGCCGATCCCGGCCTGCTCGTAGACCTTCAGCGCCGCGGCACGCGACATGGAGGAGCCGACCAGGTTGATTGCGGTGGGTTCGCTGAAGGTGGACGCCAGGTCGGTGACCATGGCCTGCCCGACGATCTCCACGGCCCGATCGGCCAGGTTGTGCCGGTCGACGAAGGCCTCACTGGCCAGGATCACCGCGCCGGAACCGTCGGAGGTCGGCGAGCACTGCAGCTTGGTCAGCGGGCCGTAGATCTGCTTGGCGCCCAGCACTTCCTCGAGGCTGTATTCCTTCTGGAACTGCGCGTACGGGTTGTTCACCGAGTGCTTGTGGTTCTTCACGCCGATCTTGGCGAACTGCTCGGCGGTGGTGCCGTACAGCTCCATGTGCTCCTTGCCGGCGGCGCCGAACATGTACGGCGCGGGCGGCATGGCGAACTCCTGCAGTTCGGCCAGCGCCAGCAGGTGCTTCATCATCGGCTGTTCGCGGTCGTCGTAGGTCGAACCCAGCGACCCCTTCTGCATCTTCTCGAAGCCCAACGCCAGGGTGCAGTCGGCCAGCCCGCCGCGGATCGCCTGGGCCGCGAGGTACAGCGCGGTGGACCCGGTGGAGCAGTTGTTGTTGACGTTGACCACGGGAATACCGGTCAGGCCCAGTTCGTAGACCGCGCGCTGACCCGAGGTCGACTCGCCGTACACGTAGCCGACGTAGGCCTGTTCGACCTGGTCGTAGTCGATTCCGGCATCGGCGAGGGCCTTGGTCCCCGCCTCGCGTGCCATGTCCGGGTAGTCCCATTCCAGCGATCCGGGCTTCTCGAACTTCGTCATGCCGACACCGACGACGAACACCTTCTGAGTCATCTACGCACTCCCATATGCCGCGTGCCCCAGATAGGTGAGACACCGTGTACAACCAATTTAGGTTGGACACCGCGTCCAGGTCAATACCCGGGGGAATGCGGCGGAAAACGCAGCAGGGGCCGCACCTCGAGCGGTGCGGCCCCTGCGGTGACGGCGAAGATCAGCCGGCACTCAACGACGTCAACAGACCCACGATCGTCTTGGTGATCACTTCGGCCAGGAAGTCGGCAGCAGATCCGGTCATAGGTAGAGCTCCTCCTCGGTCGGGCGAAACTTCATCAGGTTGAAACGATCGAACGTCGAAAGTCTGCAACACAATTCTGTTGCCCGTCACAAGAATTCGCGAAAAATCGCTGTCGGACTTGTGAAGTAATTCGCCTACTCGTCGGTGTTGCAAACAATCAACGACAGCGGGCGGACCGGTGCCGGCAACCGTGGCTCTGGCATTTCCTCGAGGTCCGCCAGTGTGGTATGCACGAAGGCCGCAATCCGGTGGCGCGCAGTAGGACTGAGCCGACTCACCCGGTCCGAGGTCAGCGGGCTCGTCGTGAAATCCTCGCTATCGAGGACCTCGATTTCGGGCACCGGCCAGTTCCGTTCCAGCTCTTCCGAATCCATCGCCAATCGTGCATGCACAGCCACTCACCCCACTGTCTCGCGTCATAATTCGTATCTCGGGCGAATTACAACACGCACGCCGCAGCGCCAACAAGGATTCTTATTGCGAAGCTTGTGCGTATCGCGCACGGGCGCACCGTGGTCGCGTCCCGACCTCGCGCGGCGCGGCTGCCTAAACTGGGCGGTCAGTGTTGTCTACGAGGGAGGCCGGTCGATGTCGGGTTTCGTGTACAACGGTGAAATCGTCTCGTTGAGCATCGCGGACGGCGATACGAAGTTTCTCGCCCATCTGCAGCTGGTGACCGAGGTCAAGTTTCAGACCGACGAGGGCTTCCAGGTCGGCCTGACCGGCGTGGACAGCGCGGGCAACCCCGTGCGCAACTACTACTGGTTCCATCCGTCGATCCCGCTGAAGTTCTTCTACGACGGCACCGGTCAGGTCGACTTCGATCAGGATTACTACGACACCATGTCCGAGATGTCAGCGGGCCCGTTCGGGGTGTTCCTCGGCCAGGTCAGCGACCTGCCGTTGGCCTTCCCGGCAGACGAGCCCGCCGCCGACGACGACGCGGCCAGCGAGAACGCCGGATAGGTCGGCGCGGGTTCCCGCTCGGTCGATGCCACCGGCCAGTGGCCCTGCGTCTGTGGGCGCACCGTGGAGTTCAGGCGCATCTTGGGCAGCGATTCCTTGTTCTCGACCTCGGACAGACTCACGATGATCAGCACGAACATGGTGACCACGCAG
The DNA here is from genome assembly GCF_042714895.1 of Nocardia sp. NPDC058666. NCBI lineage: Bacteria > Bacillati > Actinomycetota > Actinomycetes > Mycobacteriales > Nocardiaceae > Nocardia > Nocardia sp. NPDC058666. The sequence continues at coordinate 64,631 of NZ_JBHXRY010000003.1, read as the reverse complement.
ATCACCCCGATCAGCGGGCCCAGCAGCTGCATCGCCTGCGCGCCCGAGGGCGGCGGCGCGTTCTGGTGACCTTCGTGCGCGTGCATGGCCGACATGCCGGTGTAGTGCATTCCGCACACCGCCACGCCCATGATCGCCGCCGCGCCGATCGTGGCGGGAAGGCCCTTCACCCGCAGCGTGAACCACAGCGCGACAATGGAGGCGACCACCGCGATCACCATCGACAGCGACACCACCCACATGTTGTAACCGACCGCGGCGGTGGATTTCATCGCGTACATGCCGGTGTAGTGCATGCTGCCCACGCCGAGACCCGCGATCGTGCCGCCGCCGACCAGTGCGGCCAGGGTGGGCTGCGGCTTGTTCACCATGAACAGACCGATGCCGACCACGATCATCGCTGTCACCGCGCTGAACAGGGTCAGTGGGATGTCGTAGCGGATTTCGGAGCCTTCGATCGTGAAGCCGAGCATCGCGATGAAGTGCATGACCCAGATGCCGGTGCCGCCGATGGCGATCGCCGAGCTCACCAGCCAGCCGGTGCGCCCCTGTTCGGCATTGCGGCCGCGCGCGGCGCACTGCAAACCGAGCAGGCAGCCGACGAAGGACATGAAGTACGCCAGGACGGGAGTGATCCACCCGTAAGAGAAGTGATAGATGTCGAGCAACGCCGTGTGAACCCTCGAATCAGTGCCGCAGCTCTGCCACGGCACACCGAAATCCGACCGACGACAGACAATACTGTGCCGCGGGCAACATTTTGGCTCTGGACGAGCGTCCGGTTTGTTTTTGAGCTACGACCTGGGGTTATGCCGCGAGATGGTGAGCTGATTCACGTTTAGCCACGCTAACTACTGGCTAGGGTTGATCTTGCTGACGGGCCGTGGCATTCAGCCAGTTACTACCTTCACCCCTGCTGACCCGACCGTCGCGATTTCTTCGCGCCCATGATGTCGGTCCACCACGATTGCAGCGGACTGGGCTCGGGCCAGTGGACGGTCGGGTCTTCTTCTTCGGGATCGGTGGGCGTCAGGTCGGAGGGGTCGTCGGCGAGATCACTGGTCATGCGAATGTTCCTCGAAGCGATCGACGGTGCGCTGCGGCACCGACAGAGCAGGAATGGAAGCCGTGACTCGGCTCGAGCACCTACGGCCAACCGTACACGGCGCCGGTAAACCACCGGTCTCGATTCAACCGCGCACCACCACGATCCGAGTTCGCTTCCGCAGCAACCGGTTTGGTGATCTCACTTGGGCACGAACACACCCGTCAGATCGGCTTCACGAATAGGAGTGTCGGGGTTGGCCTGCGCGCCACACATCAGATCTATTGCGGCGATGGACAAGTCGACGGTGTTCGGGTCGGTCTTGGCGTTGTCGCCGCGCTCCTGCTCGAGGAACTTGGTCACCGTGGTCCGCCGGTCGTCGGGGTTCTGGGCGGTGTATTCGCTGCACGGGGTGTCGCCGCCCTTGTTGACCGCCTTCTCCACCTGATCGCAGCCCGTGGCCAGCAGGGCGGTCGCGGCGAGTGCGGTTGTCATATAGCGCAGTGTCGTCATGTGGCGGGTTTACCCGGTTTCGCCCGATGCACGCAGGGCGAATCTTGTACTGTCGCAAACAGATCAGATGCTATGCCGCTGGTGGTTCCCGAGCTGGGTGGGCGCCGCTGTCACAGTCGCAGAGGAGCAAGGCTCATGGCCGAAACGCAGACCCCGATGATCCGGACCGACATCCCCCATTCCGCGCGGATCTGGAACTACTGGATGGGGGGCAAAGACCACTACGAGATCGACAAGATCGCCGGTGACGCCGGGCTGGCGGTGGATCCCGACATCTCCACCATGGCCGTGCAGTCACGGCAGTTCCTGATCAGGACCGTGCGGTTCCTGGCGAAGGAGCGTGGCATCAAGCAGTTCCTCGACATCGGCACGGGGCTGCCCACCATGCAGAACACCCACGAGGTCGCCCAGGGCGTGACCCCCGACGCGCGCGTGGTCTACGTGGACAACGACCCGCTCGTGCTCACCCACGCCCGCGCCCTGCTGACCAGCACCACCGACGAGGGCGTGACCACCTACATCGACTCCGACTTCCACGATCCCGAACAGATCGTGGCCGACGCCCGCAACGTGCTCAACTTCAACGAGCCGATCGCGGTGATGTTCATGGGCGTGCTCGGTCACGCCAAGACCTACGACGATCTGCTGCGCATCGTGCGCACCGTGATCGGCGAGGTGCCCTCGGGCAGCTACCTGATCTACTGGGACGGCACCGACGACAGCCAGGCCTACGTCACCCTGTGCGAGAACTACACCGGCACCGGCGGCACCCCGTATGTTCCCCGCCCCCAAGCCCAGATCCGCGGCGTCTTCGACGGCATGGAACTGGTCGAACCCGGCGTTGTCTCGATCACCCAGTGGCGCCCGGAGACAACCCAGGTCGGCGAGGTCCGCCCGATCTCCGCCTACGGAGCGGTGGCCCGCAAGCCCTGACCGACACCCACATCGCCGAGCCCGTCCCACCTTTCGCCGTGCGGCTTCGGCCGTAGGTGGCGGTGTCGGCCCGGCGGTTCCGCTAGTGTCCGAACAGATTCGTCTGAAAAGGTGCTGGTCGGAAGGATTCCGGTGTCGCTGTCACGTCGAAAGTTGTTCGCTGCCGCCGCGGCTGGTGGTGCGCTGGCCGCGGTCGGCATGCCTGTCGGGCGGGCGCAGGATCGGCTGGGTGCCGAGGAGTTCTCCGCGCTGGCCTCGCGCGGGTACAACCGGCGGTTTCAGGCGCGGCCGACGAACATCTTCGTGCCGGGCAGCACCGAGGAGGTTCGGCGCGCTGTCGCGGACGCGGTGGCGCGGGATTCGCGGATCGCGGCGCGTTCGGGCGGGCATTGTTTCGACGATTTCGTGGACAACGCGCAGACCCGGTCGCTCATCGACCTCGGCCGGTTGAACGCGGTGGGGTGGGACGAGCAGCATCGCGCGTTCTCGGTGGGTGCGGGTGCTGACATCGGGTCGGTGTACAGCGCGCTGTACCGGTGGGGTGTCACGTTGCCCGCGGGGATCTGCCTGGGTGTGGGGATGGGCGGGCATGTGTGCGGTGGTGGTTACGGTCCGTTGTCGCGACGGTTCGGTTTGGTCGCGGATCATCTGGCCGGGGTGGAGGTCGTCACGGTCGATGATGCTGGTGAGGCGAATGTCGTTGTCGCGACAAAGGATTCGGCTGACCGCGACCTGTGGTGGGCGCATACCGGTGGCGGGGGCGGCAATTTCGGTGTGGTGACGCGTTATCTGCTGCGGTCACCGGACTCCGACGGTTCCGACCCCGCGCTGGCGTTGCCGAGACCGCCGCGCACCATGCTGAACGCGCGGCTGATCTTCCCTGTCACCACCCAGGATTCGTTCGTGCGCTTGCTGGGCAACTACCTCGAATTCTTCGAACGGCACAGTGCGCCGGGCAACGAGTTCGCCGGTCTGTACGCGCCGTTGATGATCAGGACCACCGGTACCGGCGCCGCCGAGATGTTGATTCTGCTCGATGGTGAAACCCCTGATGCGCGAAGACGATTCGACGATTTCGTGGCGACGGTCAGTGCTGGTGTGTTCCCGCCGCCGATTCTCACGCCCGTCGCGGAGCTGTCCTATCCCGACACCGCGGCACAGGCCTACTACGCGAAGGGTGTGAACACCACCCGGGTCAAGGTGAAAGCCGCCTACCTGCGCAAGGCCTACTCCCCCGAACAGCTGCGAATCTTCTACCGCTACATCACCGATCTCGGTTTCCTGGGCGAATCGCAGCTGGAATTCCTGCCGTTCGGTGGGGAGATCAACGCGGTTGCCGCCGATGCCACGGCGATGCCCGCGCGTGATTCGTTCATGAAGATGCTCATTCACGCGTCGTGGCGGTTGCCCGGCGACGATGACCGGTATGTGCGGTGGGCGCGCGAGATGTATCGCGACGTGCACGCTTCGACGGGCGGTGTTCCGGTTCCTGGCGGGGAGTATGGGGGCAGTTACATCAACTACCCGGACCCTGATCTGGCCGACTCGGCATGGAACACGTCCGGATTGCCGTGGCACGCCTTCTATTACGGTGACAACTATGCGCGGCTGCTGCGAGTCAAGCAGGCATACGACCCGAAAACTGTTTTCCAGCACCGTCTTTCGATCGGTCGGCCCGACTGGTGATGGTCAGGTGAGGGCGAGCACGCGACACGGGCCGCCGGTGCCACCCGCGTGCTTCGGCGCGCCGATGACGACCGTGGCACCCTTCGCCGGCACAGAGGCGAGGTTGGCCAGCATCTCCACGCCGTAGCGACCCGCACCCAGAAGTGCTGTGTGCGCACCGTATTCGGGATCGACGCCGCAATCGAGACTGAGCGTGTCGACTCCCGCCCCGACGATTCCGCATTGTGCGACAAGGTATTCCGCTGCCGCGGCGGAGAATCCAGGCGCGTGTGGCGTGCCGCGCTGGTCGAGGTTGAGGAAGGTCGACGGTTGCGTGATGCGCTGTTCCCACCCGGAATACATCGCCACGAAGGCCCGCGGTGGAATCTCTCCGTGCTGCGCACGCCAGCTGTCGATATCGGCGACGGTCACCACCGCATCGGCGTCGGCGGCGGCTTTGGCACTGATATCGATGACGACCAGCGGCGCGACCAGGTCCTCGACGGGCAGGGCTTCGGTGGTGGCGGCGCCGGGGATCCGATGTGCGGGCGCGTCGATGTGCGTGCCGGTGTGCTCCCAATATCCGAGCGCGAACTGTCCGAACCCGCCCGACGCGTGCCAGGCCACGGGCACCATCACCATCGGCGGATTGCCCGGCCACACCGGCAATTGTGGGGTGAGGGTGTGCGTGAGGTCGACAACACGGGAGCGAGGCGCGGCGACAGCGGGTGCAGCGGCGGCGACGACGGCGGTCAGTCCCGCCAGACCGAACAGCGCCCGTCGGCTGGGACGTAGCGCACCGTCGTGGGCGAGACGAACGATCTCGGGCGTGCACATCGGACTCAAGATAGTCCAGTGCAGCAGGTCCGGCGCCTACTTACCCGGTTCTCCACCGACAGGAATCAGGGCTCGGTGCAGATTGTCGGGCCCCAGACCACGCGCGAGCCCGAAAAACATTGCAGCACAGCCGAGTCCGGACAGGACGAGACCGATAGTGAAGATCGCCGGATACCCGGCAAGGGTCTGGAATGTCAGGAAGCCGCGATGTCGGGCAGATCTATGGCGATCGCGGTGCGCGCCTCCGACAGCGTTGTGCGGCACTCCGATTCGGCCGCGGTGATCGAACCGCTGGGTGCGCCGTGGGCGCGCAGGTCGACCAGGCGTTCGCAGGCCGTCAGCGCGGCGCCGAGCACCCCGTCGGCGAGATCGGGCCGATACAGCTCGATTCCCGCCACCGCTCGACGCAACTCACTCAGCGCGGTCTCGGCTTCTTTCGAACGGGTGCGATCACCGGCCGCCCGCAATAACCGAGCGGCCGCCAGAAAGGCGCGACAGGCATCGACATACTCCTTGCGATGACCGTCTCGGCGATCGACTTCGCGCATCTTGATCGCCAGTCGCGTGGCATTACGAGCGCTGAGCAGACCGTTGGCGACCACGGCCACATTGCCCACGATCGCGACCGCCGCAGTCAACCACAATTGCAGTGTCATCCCCCCAATGAACCACGAACTTCCCGACCCCGCAGGATCACCATCGCGCGGCCCCGACGCCGGTGCGCGGCGCGACCACGATACTGTGGGGCAACGATCGGCCAGTGGGAGAGTCAGGTGTACCGGACGCCGGAGCAAGTCGAACCGTCCGGATCGGGGCATCCGCACTGGATCACCGTGCAGACCACGCGAACGGTGCTGATCGTGGTCCACACCATGACGGCGTGGAATCGACTGGCGGATATCCTTCCCGTTTTCGATTCCGACCGCCGAATTCAGCTGCTCTTCACCTTTCCTGATGTTTCCCACGTGACAGGCGATGTGGAACGCCACCTCGACGAATCCGGGGCGATTCGCATTGCGTGGAGCCGCGCGATATCCGACGAATTCGACCTGGCGATATCGGTACATCACAGCGGTGATCTTCATAAAATTTCTGCGCCTTTAGCTGTGCTTTCGCACGGAATTGGCTATACTAAAATAGCTCAGGAAACAGGAAACAGGAAACAGGAAACAGGAAACAGGAAACAGGAAACGTCTACGGCTTGGGGCGGCGGTGGTTGGTGCGGGATGGGTCCATTCCCGAAGCCATTGTTCTTTCGCACGAAGACGACCGCGAACGCCTGGCCCTGACAGTCCCCGAAGCCCTGCCCAACGTCGTCGTCGCCGGCGACCCCTGCTTCGACCGTATGCGAGCCAGCCGTCACCTGATCCACGCCTACCGCACGGCACTGGGCGCCACCGCCGACACCACCGTGGTGACCGTATCGTCCACGTGGGGACCGGGTTCGGTGCTCGGCCGGCATCCTGACTTGATCAATGACCTGCTCGCCGAACTCCCCCTCGACGACCACATCGTCGCCGCGATAGTCCACCCGAATGCCTGGTTCGCGCACGGCCCGTTGCAGCTACGCACGTGGTTCGCCGACGCGCTGCGTGCGGGCCTTCGCCTCATTCCACCCGTCACCGGCTGGCAGCACACCGTTCTGGCCTCCGATATCGTCATCGGCGATCACGGCTCGGTCACCGGATATGCGGCAGCACAGGGCATTCCGACCGCGCTGGCCGCCTTTCCGCGTGACGAGGTAGCCGACGGCTGCACCATCGATCTGCTGGGAAACCTGGCGCCGACACTGCATCCCCTGCGGCCCCTGCCCGAGCAGATCGCGCGGACGATCACCGAGTACGACCCGGGCACGATGGGTGACCTGCGCGCATCGGCCACCTCACACCCCGGCGCCTGTCTCGATACGCTGCGAGCCACGTTCTACCGCCTGTTGCAGTTGCCCGAACCCGATCGCATCGCCCCTGAATTTCCCTATCCCGCAAGTGATCTCGTGCCTTATCAGGAACACGTCGGTGCCTGCTGGATATCTTGTGAATGGAACCCGGACGGTCTGGGTGGCAATATCGCGCGAATCCGTCGCTGGCCGGCCGACGTCACCGCACGTCGGCGACGCGGTCACCGCACCACCGACGCGACACTGGTCGTGCACGAAGACCATCCGCGACGCGATCTGAGCGCCAACGCCGATGTGGTCGTGGTTTCGAAAACAGACGCCGATTCCGACGAATTGCTGTGCCGCACACTGGAACAGCGGCCCGGATGCTCGATGGCTGTGATCGAGGTCGGTCCCGGACGAGTGCGGCTGCGATACCGGAACGGCACCACGCTGGAGGCGTTCTCACAAGGCTCGCTCACCGGGCCGCTGCCTGTCGCCTACATCGCCGCCGTCGCGCACATCGACCCGGACACAGCCGCCGGTGAAGAACCAGAGGCCTACACACTTATGGTCGGAGAGCACCGAATTACGTTCTCACTCACCAATATTGACTCCTCTCCTGAGTAGCCCAACCCCGCACACGGACAGTCGACGCGTGGACAGGCGCCGTATACAGTGAGGCATCCGTCTCGAAGGCCGGTCGCGGGGAGGGCATGTCAGTGAGCGCGAGCATGGTCCCGCCGTGGGCCGATCCTTTCCTGCCTCGACAGCCCGTCATGGACGACATGGCCGCGCAGATCGAACTAGACCACCACCGCGGCAAACCAGCCCTGTTGTACCTGCACGGCCTCGAAGGACTCGGGGTCTCGTGCACCGTGACCCAGTTCTGGAACCGATACCAGCACCTGATCAACGGCCCGCTGGTCTGGCTGTCCGGACGCCACCCCGACGGCAACACCGTGCCGCTAGGCGAATTGCTCTCGCGCGCCCTGCTGAAATTCGCAGTGCCAGAAGCCGATCAGGGGACCACCGAGTTCGAGAAGGCCGATAGTTTCCAGGCCGTGGCCAGCAGCCACAAGAAGTTCCTTCTCGTCGTGGACGACATCGACAATATCGCCCAGATCCTGCCCTTCATCCCGGTCGACGCGCCAGACGCGATCATCATGGCCACCAGCGCTTTGCGGTCCAGCACACTGGAGCAGCGGGGGTTCGCACCGTTCACGCCGGACCTGCTGTCCGCCGAGGCGGCCGAGGAGCTGTTCCGCGCCGGGCTCGGCGATACCGCCCTGTCACTCGACGATGCCACGATCGACCAACTGACAACGTTCTGCGGCGGTATCCCCCTGCTGATCAAGGTGCTGGCCGCTCAGATCTGCGGCAGGCCGCCGAAAGCGCGAATACTGTTGTCGCAGTTACGCAAGTCAGGCGTCCGGCTGCTGAAGCTCGATGACGAACAGCGCATGCAGCGCTTCCTCGACACCGCCTACGACAACCTCACCGACGCCGAGAAAATCGCGTACCGCCGCCTCGGTTCCCTCCCCGCAGCGCATTTTGGCGTCGACGCGGTCGCTGCGATCCTCGGCATCGAAGCCGACGCCGCCTACGAATTGCTCGAGCGCCTCACCGAGCTGAGCCTGCTCACCTGCGCCGACCCCGCCCGTGACCGCTTCGCGTTCCACCCGGTGCTGCGCGACGACGCACGTGCCCGAGCGCTGGCCACCGATGACCCGAATGTGTTGCGGCAGGCCGTCGAAGACTGGGTCACCTGGTTTCTGCGCGAAGCGTTGCCCAGGGCCGCGGTGATCTCGCAACGCTGGTGGGTGTCGCCGGTGTCGGACCTGATGGTGGCCCTGCATCCGGACGGCGTTCCCCTGTTCACCCGTCCGGCGGCGCTGGCGTGGTTCGACGCCGAGGACGCCAACCTCGTTGCCGCAGTACGAGCCGCGCACCGGGCTGAACTGCACGACCTGGCCTGGCCGTTGTGTGTCGCCCTGTGGAAGTACCTGCACCTGCACGGCCGGTACGAGGCCTGGATCGACACGCACGTGCTCGGCCTGGCGTCCGCGGAAGCAGCAAATTGCGACCTGGGCATCATGCAACTGTCCTCGCAGCTCGGCAGCGCCTACCTGGAACTCACCGAGTACGCCGACGCGCGCGAATGCTTCACGCGCGCACTGCAGTTGGCGCGCACCACCGACCACCTGCTCGGTGAGCAGAGCGCGCTCGAGTGGCTGGGCAAGATCGCAGCGGCGCAGGGACAGTTCGCCACCGCGCTGGCGGCGTACCAGCAGTCGTGGGACGTCGTCGCCGCCTCCGGCAGCCGGATCAGCCCCGCCGAACAGGCCAGGGCATTCGCTATTCTGCTGCTGCAGCGTGCTCGCGCCGAATACGCCTCGGGCAACCTCGCCCGCGCGGTGACCGACGCCCAACAGGCCATCGACTACTTCGTCGACGAACCGACCGAAACCGACAACACCGCGAAGGCCCGGCTGATCCTGGGACGCGCACAATCGGACCTCGGCTCGACCGACGAAGCGATCGCCACCTTCACCGCCGCTTTGCGAGGTTTCGAGGCAGAGGACGTGCGTAAACAGCAGGCGCACACCCGCCGCCTACTCGGCGACGCCTACCGCGCAGCGGGCAGCCCGACCGAGGCCATCGACCAGTACCGCAGTGCGCTCGACTACTACCGCAGCGTCGGCAACGCGCTGGCCGACGCTGTTGCCCGCGCGATCACCGAACTGTCCGGGACGCCACCCACCGAGTAGGAAAATCACCGGCGATCGCGCACGCTTACTCTCGAAGGTATGGAGTTCCGCAGAACAGCGTTTCTCGTCGTGGCTGTCGGTGTGGTGTGCGCGTGCACTGCCGGTCCGGAGGACGGCTCGCAGCTGTCGACCACCCGGACCGGTTCGTCGGGCGTCAACTCCACTGTCACCGATGGGCTCGAGGCGCCGTGGTCGATCGCCTTCCACGGCGCGACCGCGCTGGTGAGCGAGCGGGACAGCGGGCGGATCCTCGAAATCGGTTCCGGCGGAACGCAACACGAGGTGGGCGTCATCGATGGTGTCCAAGCGGTAGGTGAGGGTGGACTGCTCGGAATCGCTGTGCGCGATGGACAACTGTTCGCCTACTACACCGCCGCCGACGACAATCGCATCGAGCGCTTCGACCTCACCGGAGTACCGGGCAGCCTCCAACTCGGCAGCGGGACAACAATTCTCACCGGGCTGCCTGCCGCGACCAATCACAACGGCGGTCGGATCGCATTCGGTCCCGACGGGATGCTGTACGCGACAGTCGGCGATGCGGGCAACCGCGCAGCCGCCCAGGATCGCGCCGCCTTCGCCGGAAAGATCCTGCGAATGACCCCGGACGGAAAAGCCCCTGCCGACAATCCCATCCCCGGCTCGCTGGTCTACAGCTACGGTCACCGCAACCCGCAGGGCATCACGTGGGCTCCCGACGGCCGGATGTTCGCCAGCGAATTCGGTCAAAACACTTGGGACGAACTGAATCTCATCCAACCCGGCGGCAACTACGGTTGGCCCGAGGTCGAAGGTCTCGCCGGGCGCGCGGGTTTCATCGACCCCGTTCAACAGTGGAAACCGTCCGAGGCCAGTCCCAGTGGCATGACGATCATCGACGGATCGGTCTACATCGCGAACCTGCGCGGCGAGCGACTGCGTCAGATCCCGCTCGACAACCTCACCCACTCGACCGAGCATCTGGTCGGCGAGTACGGGCGTCTGCGCGATGTCGCCGTCGCCCCCGACAGTTCCCTGTGGTTGCTGACCAACAACACCGACGGGCGCGGCGATCCGGCCGCCGGGGACGACCGGATCGTGCGCCTGCCGATCGACAGGTGAGGTTCAGCGCTGCGGGTGCAGCACCAGCACAGTGATCTCACTGGGTGCGAAGACCCGCATCGGCGGCCCCCAGTAGCCGGTACCGCGACTGGTGTAGAGCTGAGTGTTGTCGGCGTGCTTGCTCAAACCCTGGACCACCGGCTGATCGAGGCGGACCAGATAGTGGAACGGCCAGATCTGACCGCCGTGCGTGTGCCCGGAGATCTGCAGTTCCACCCCGGCCGCGGAACTGTCGGCGACCTGTTTCGGTTGGTGCGCCAGCAGAACCACCGGCAGCGCGGGGTCGGTGCCCGCGAGCGCGGCGGGCAGGTCGGGGCCGTGACCGGCCACGTCGGCGCCCGCCGGGTCGTCGATACCGGCCACGACCAGTCGGTCACCGTCGCGATCGACGGTTCGGTGCGCGTTGTGCAGCGGCTGCCAGCCGATGGACGCCATGTAGTCGATCCAGCTCTGCGCGTCGTCGAGGTACTCGTGGTTACCGGTGATGTAGAAACGGCCCAGCGGCGCTTCGACCCCCGCGAGCGGCGCGACCTGATCGCGACGCTTGTGGACCGAACCATCGACGAGATCGCCTGCCAGACCGACGATATCGGGCCGCTGCGCATTGACCCTGTCGACAACTCCCTTCGACCATTGCTCGCGATCCAATGCCGCGAAGTGGGTGTCGGTGATGACCACCACACGCAACCCGTCGAGCCCGTCGGCCAGCCCCGGAATCGCGATATCGACGGTGCGCACCTGCGGGATCCGCCGCGCCTCGTACACCCCGAACACGCTGAGCCCCAACGAGACAACCACCACGGCCACCGCCACACCCCGGGTGGTCCGCAACCCTTTAACCCCCGCGACACCGAGCCCGCCCCGCACCACCAGCCCGATCAACGACCAGACGAAAACCACCCACAACACCCCGAGCGCGACGTCACCGACGATCGCCGCGGGATCGAACTGCGGCGGCCCGTGCCCGAGGACCATGGCGACAGGGACACACACATACCCGACAACACATGCCCCCGTGCCGATCCGATACGCGGTCCCGCTGCGCCCGGTCGGCCCCGCGACCAACACCCACCACGGCACCGCGAACATCACTGCCAGGACCAGCACGATCGATATCAGAAGTACAGCGGTGCCCACGAGTTCCCGTCCCACACAGGGCCACCCCGGTCGAGCGGCACTGCCCCCGATCATTCCAGCTCGGGTTCGCGGGCTTCGGCGGCGTCCTGTGTCCGGCCATCGCGATCACGGTCTCAGCGGATCCGTTCGTCGCACCGGCGATCTCTGATTCCTCCCACCTCCCCAACAAACAAGAGCACTGCTCTTGCTTTGCCCGCGCAGGCGTGCGACCATTGCTCCAAGCAATAAAAGAGCACCGCTCTCGTAAATGAACGGTGCGGATCGAAGGAGCATCATGTCCTCACCCGCTCGTCTCCGAAGCCGCATGGGCGCCGTCGCCTTCGCACTCGCGGGGGTCCTGTTCGTGATCTACGAGGTCGCCGCCCCGCGCGTCGCCGACCAGACCACGCTCGAAAGCGCCCAGTCATGGGCGAGCACCGGCTGGTCGCTGGCCCATCTGGCCGCGATCATCGGACTCGTCCTCATCCCGCTCGGATACAGCGCACTGCGCGACCATCTCGCGGGCACCCGCAACGAGGCCACGGCCGCGAAGGCCACCACAATCGGCTACATCGGGTCTGCGCTGACGATCTCGTACTACGGCGCGGAGACTTATGGCCTGGCAGCGATCGGTCGGCGGGCGGTAGCCGACGGCGACGCCACGCTCACCGAGGTCGGCAACGCCTTCCGGTACGACGCGACCGCGATGACCGTGTTCGCGCTCGGCCTGACACTGATCGCGGTCGCCGCGGTCCTGGCTGCGGTGGCGGTGTGGCGTTCGGGCACGCTCGATCGTTGGAGTGGCGTCCCGCTCGCGGCGCTGCTGGTCACGATGCTGCCGCAATTCTTCCTGCCGCAGATCGGCCGGATCGCCTGGGGCGCGATGGTGGCAGCGGCGACCTTCTGGCTCGCGGCACAGCTGTGGAATAACACCACCCGGCACTGATCCACCGCATGATGGTGGGATGGCCGAGAGGGTGAACGTATGCGCGCACTGCTGATTCTGCTCATCGTGCTCGCGATCGCGCTGGTCGTGGGCGATCGGGTCGCGGTCGGGGTGGCGCAGAACGAGATCGCCCGCAAGATCGCCGCCGAATACCACCTCCCCCACCAACCCGACGTCGTAATCCGCGGGATTCCGTTCCTGACCCAGGCCGTGGACGGCAACTATCGCCACATCGACATCCGGGTCGGCGACTGGAGTGGCGAGGGCTTGTCCGTCCACGACCTCAACATTGCGTTGAACGATGTGTCGGCGCCGTTGGCCGACATCATCGACAATCGCACGTCGAATCTCGTCGCGGGTACGGCGACCGCGACGGCGGTGGTGCCCTATGACGTCGTGCGGAGCTTCGCGCCCGACGGGGTCGAATCGATCTCCGACAGCCCCGACGGTCTGCGCGCGACCGGCACTTTCTCGGTGGCGGGGCTGCATGTGCCCGCGACGGTGTTCGTCACCGTCGCGCCGGTCGAGCAGGGTATCGAGGTCACTCCGGTCTCGGTCCAACCCGCGGCCGGTGGGCCGACGATTTCGCTGACCATGCTGCAAAGCGCCCTGACCTTCGTCGTCCCGCTGCAACGGCTGCCACTGGGCGCCCGGCTGACCGCCATCCAACCGGGCGCTGACGGGCTGCACGTTACTGCTGTGGCCCACAACGTCCGGTTCGACAGCTTGCCGTAAGCGTGAATTATGTTGTTGCACTGCGGGATTAGCGCTCAGAGTGTCGCAAGGGCGCGCCAACTTGGTGCAGGTGCGTCAGTGCCTCGCGGTACGAGGCGATCAGGCCGGTCTCGTGATAAGGCACGCCGATTTCGGCGCAGTAGTCGCGCACGATCACCTGGGCGTGACGCAGGTTCGGCGTCGGCATGCTCGGGAACAGGTGGTGCTCGATCTGATAGTTGAGACCGCCGAGGGCGATGTCGGTGAACGCGCCGCCGCGCACATTGCGGGAAGTCAGGACCTGGCGACGGAGGTAGTCGGGTCGATCATCGCCGGTCAGCGTCGGCATGCCCTTGTGGTTCGGGGCGAAGATGCAACCCATGTAGAGGCCGAACAGGCCCTGGTGGACGGCGATGAACGCGAACGCCTTGTCCGCGGGCAGCACCGCGAACAGCGCGGTCAGATAGAGGGCGAAGTGCCCGAACAACAGCGCACCTTCCACACCGCGCCGTTTGACCGATTGATTGCGCAGCGCACGCACACCGGCCAGATGCAGGTTGAAACCCTCGAGCAGCAGCAGCGGGAAGAACAGGAACGCCTGCGCCCGCCCCACCAGCCGCACCAGACCACGGCTGGACCGCGCCTGCCGCTGCGACCAGACCAGAATGTCGGGCGCGACGTCGGGGTCCAGTTCCTCGTGGTTCGGATTGGCGTGATGGCGGGTGTGTTTGTCCTGCCACCAGCCGTACCCGAGGCCGATACCGGCATTGCCGAACAGGCGGCCCACCAGCTCGGTCGGTCGGCGCAGTCGGAAGACCTGGCGGTGCGCGACGTCGTGCATGACGAGGGCGACTTGGGCGAAGGTCACCGCCATGAAGGCCGCGACCAGCAACGTCCACCACGAATCGCCGATGAGGAAGAACGCCGCCCAACCCGCCGCGAACGCTCCCCCGACGAGGCTGAGTCGCGCGGCGTAATAGCGGGGACGGCGGTCCATCAGCCCGGCGTCGGAGATTCGGCGCAAGAGACGGGCGTAATCACCGTCGGCGCCACGCCGCGCCTGCCGTGGGGTCGACTCGGGAATCAGAGCAGTCATAGATCGTCCTCAGAGCGTGAGTCGGCGACGCCCGCCGCTTGCCTGGGGCGCCGATTTCGATACTCCGAAGCTATCGACGGAATTCTCGTCGGCCGTAATCCCTTGGTAGGGGATCGAATCGGACTGCGGGTTGATATCTGAGGGCTGGTTGTCGGACTGCACGACGGGGTCACCGAGGCAAATGCTCGGTTATGCCGCCTCTCGAGAGCAATCACACATCGACTGCCCCCGGCGCGCATGTTCTCGAGATCTAGGGGTTCAACAGTGACGCCGGTGGGTAAAAAGACTTCGATACCGTTCGCGAATCCGGCGAACGGGACGTCTTAGCGGGCGTTTCACAGTGTGGAGTACAGGTTGCTGAAACTGATCGAGCTCATGCGAAGACCAGCCCCGACCACGGTCGCCACCGAGCCATCCACCGAGGTGGGGGCGCTGCAACCCGGCGATGTGGTGGTCACGCCCAAGCGTAGCTACCGGGTGGTCAGCACCAGTTTCGCCGACGACGCGCGCCGCGCGGGTCGCGTGGTCGCCGACACGGTCGACCTGGTGACCGGGCGGCTGCGCGTGCTCGATTTTCCCAGCGCCGACACCATGGTCACCGTCAAACGGCGCGGTCAGACCGGTCGTTTCTGGACATCCAGCGGCGGGCGCGTCGTAGCCTGAGCGCCGTCGGCGGGAACCACGTCGTCCTCGACCACACGGTGGTGATCGTCAGCGCGCGCACGTTCGGCGAACCTGATGTCACGGGCGCTGCGCACCGACAGGCGGCCCAGCGAGGTCGCGGCGAAGAACAAGATCAGCGCGCCGAGGCCGTAGAAGTACGTCAGCTGCAGTAGCGCGCGCTTCAGATCCGTGGTGGCAACCGGTTCACCCACGGCGCCCAGGCTCAGTGACGCGGCCAGGAACGGCCCGATCACGAACCACGCACCCGCCGCCACCGACAACCAGCCACCGAAGCTGGCCACCAACCGGTTGCGGCTCATCAGCATGAGCAAACCACCGACGATCGCGACCACGCCCGGCAACACCTGCAACCAGCCACGCGCCGCCGACCACGCCCACGCCCGGTCAGGGGTGTACGCGAAGTCGAAATACGGGCCGAGGAACGGGATCAGCGCGCCCCAGATTCCCAGCAGCAACACCGCCAGCCCGCCCAGCGCACCCCGGCTGCGGGGAATACGCAACCGTCCACCGCGCACTTTCTCGCCTGCGTCCACCATGACGTCTCCCTACATCGACAACCGAAGTATCAGGCGCATACCCCCAGTTCGACCGCCTACGCACCGATAACGCAATCGCACCCTGTGTTGTGATCGCGGCTGTTTCTGACTCTCGCGAGCAGGTACGCGCCGAGTCCGGCACCGGCGGCGTTCATCAGCACGTCGTCGACCGACGACACCCGTCCGATATCCAGGACGAACTGAGCGATTTCCAGGGTCGCCGACAGCGCCGCGCCCAGCGCGAACATTCGCCACACCCCGGTGAAGCGAGGACAGCGCAGCGGAAGCAGGAATCCCAGCGGGAAGAAGATCGCTAGATTCGCGCCGATCTGCACCACCGTGTCGAACGACAACGCGCCCACCGTCGCGGTCAGATCGTGCAGCGGGATCGCGCTGACCGCGCGGGTGCCACCGGTCGGTGTCAGGATCATCCAGACCCACGGCAGCGTGCCCGCGACAATGCCCATTTCGGTCAGGCTGTGCCGCAACGCAATTGGTCGCGGCACGCCCACGCGCAATCTCCACCACACCAGCAACCCCACGATCACGGGAAGCATCGCGACCCCGATCCCCCACACCACCAACACCGGCCCCCAGGCCTGCCACACGTGCCCCATGCACGAAACTTACGTCGCTGCCGTGAGATCCGGCGACCGGCGTGCCAGACTGGCGACGTGAGCGAGCCGGTGAACAAACCCATGGGGACGCAATCGAAGACCGAACCGCGACGCGACCGAGGGGACGTGATCGGCGGCGGGGTCCTATGGCTGGCCAAATGGTCGCTGTGCATCGTGGCGATCGCGGCGGGCGCGTGGGTGCTCGGCACGATCATCGGCCAGCTGTGGGTGATCATCCTGCCCGTCGCGCTGGCCGTCGTGGTGACCACAATTCTGTGGCCGCTGACCCGCTGGCTGACCGGACGCAAGGTACCGCCCGCGCTGGCCGCGACGATCACCCTGGTGGGATTCCTCGGGCTGCTGGGCGGGGTCATCGCGCTGATCGTGCCCTCGGTGGCCGATCAGGCACCCGAACTCGCCGACAAGTCCACCGACGGCGTCAACCAGATCCGCGACTGGATCCAGGGACCGCCGCTCAATATTCGCGACGAACAGCTCGACTCCGCGGTCGACGCGA
Organism: Nocardia sp. NPDC058666; assembly: GCF_042714895.1. NCBI lineage: Bacteria > Bacillati > Actinomycetota > Actinomycetes > Mycobacteriales > Nocardiaceae > Nocardia > Nocardia sp. NPDC058666. The sequence goes on along the minus strand of NZ_JBHXRY010000003.1, from coordinate 47,664 downwards.
TCGTGGCGCGACTGCAGTCCAGCGGCGCGCAGATCGCCAACGGCGTGTTCAGCGGCGTCTCCACCGCCACCTCGGTGCTGATCACCGTGTTCCTGCTGTTGGTGCTGGTGTTCTTCTTCCTCAAAGACGGCACCCGGTTGCTGCCGTGGATCGGCCGGGTCTTCGGCAATCCGAGCGGCCGTCACATCGAAACCGTGCTGGAACGGGTCTGGGCCACGCTGGGCGGGTTCATCCGTACGCAGGCGATCGTCAGCATGGTCGACGCGGTACTCATCGGCTCGGCACTGTTCATCCTCGATGTGCCGCTAGCACTGGTGCTTTCGGTGATCACGTTCGTCGGTGGGTTCGTGCCGATGGTCGGCGCGTTCGTGGCGGGCGCACTCGCTGTGCTGGTCGCGTTGGTCGGCAACGGGTTCACCACCGCGCTGATCGTGCTGTGCGTGGTGTTGGCGGTGCAGCAGTTGGAAGGCAATGTGCTGCAGCCTGTTCTGCAGAGTCGCAGCATGGAATTGCACGCGGTGGTCGTGCTGCTCGCGGTGACCGCGGGCGGGTCGCTGTACGGCATCACCGGCGCTTTCCTCGCGGTGCCGGTGGTTGCGATGGTTGCGGTGGTCGTTCGGTACTGCGGTGAGCAGATCGACGCGGCTACCGAACCGGAAGTGGACGAGGCAGCGGACGCTGATCCTGGTGCGGTGCCGGAGCCGGATGCACGGTGACGGCGTAACGCCGGCGGGGCCGGATCCGACCGCATTAGTGTGAACTGGGATACCGAGGGCAGGGCGGAGGGCACGTGACAGCTGGTCGGATGAGACGAACAGCTGCGGTGGCCGGGGCCGTCGGGGTCCTCGGGTTGCTCGGATATGGCGGCGTCGCTGGCGCTCAGCCGGGCGTCGTGCCTGGTGAGGTCACTGAGTTCGTGGCGGCGCCGGGAGACCATGGGAATGGGAACCCTGGGAACGGCAACGGCAACCAGGGCAATGGTGGCGGTAACCAGGGCAACAACGGGAACGGCAATCAGAACCCCGGCAACGGCAATGGCAACCAAGGCAACGGCGGCGGTAACCAAGGCAACAACGGCAACCAAAACCCCGGCAACGGGAACGGCAACCAAGGCAACGGCGGCGGTAACCAAGGCAACAACGGCAACCAAAACCCCGGCAACGGAAATGGCAATCAAGGCAACGGCGGCGGCAATCAGGGCAACAACCCGAACCCCGGCAGTCCGCCCGGCCCACAGGCACCTGACCCAGAACCCGCACCCGGATCCCCCGGCGAACCTCCCGCGCCCTCACCACCCGCCCCGCAGGCTCCCCAACCCGCCCCGCCAGCACCCGGCGAAGCACCGGGCAACGCCTCACCCGACGGTGGCGGTGGCGGTGGCGGTGGCGCTCCTCCCGTCGCCCCGCCCGCCGAATCCGCTCCCGACGGAACCGGACAGTCCCCCGCGCCCCCAGCAACACCTGGCAACCCACCCGCCGCACCCGCACCCGCTGGCGGCACGCCTACCCCCTCCCACCAGGTCGTACCCACCAGCGACACCGGCATCCTCCCCGAGCCCGACCTCCTCTCGGTGCTCGGCGGCCTACTCGCCCTTGGCATCGCCGGCGGCGGATCAGCCGTGGTCAGTTTCCAAGGCGCCGCAGCAGCCCAAGCCCGCATCAACGCCGCCCGCGCCGAGTTCTTCGGCCCGCGCGCATAGACCTAGCCCAGATCGAACAAATTCGGCTGCCCCGCCCGAAAACGCGCGGCGTCGGCCTGCCGTAGCGGTTCGAACGCCGGAATCGACTCCCTGGTGAACAGCTGGGCGGGAGTCGCCGGGGACCCCGCCGCCGCGAGCAGCGCGTTCGCGGCCGTGCGCCCGGCTTCGTTGGCACCCTCCATGGTGGCCAGGTCGAAGTTGGTCTGCACGTAGTCAGCGGCCAGGAACAGGTTCGGGACGCGGGTCTGTGCGGTGGGCCGGTTGTCCCACGAGCCGATCGTATTCACCAGCAGCGGTTCATCATTGGTGTTCTCGTACCCGTTCCACACGATGCCGGGATCGAGCATCCATTCCCGAACGACGCCGTCGGGCAACTGGATTCGGCCGTCGTCGTTGAGAGCGGCGGTCATCTGCGCCCACGTCTCCTGGTAGATCTGCTCGTGCGTGCACTGCTTGGCGGGCTTGCCGAACAGGATGCCCGGGGTGTCCCAGTCGGCGATGTCGATGGTGAGTCCGTCGGCGATCGCGCCGTCACCGTAGACGGCGGAGTAGTCGACGTCCCAGAACGCGCGCTGGGTGTACGAGGTCAGCCGCCACGGCGCGTCGAGGTAGATGTTGTACCCCTTGCCGAGGTCGAGTTTCTCGCTGACGAACATCTGCAGGCCGTTCATCCAGTCCAGGTTCAGCGCGTCCATCCGGCCCAGCGCCGGGTCCAGTTCCCGCAGTTCCGGTGTCCACAGCGCTCGCGCCCGGTCGGTGGGCACCGCGCACACGTACCAGTCGGCCTCGACATGCGCGGAGCCGCCGGTCGCGCGCCGAATTCGAGCGCCACCGATACGCCCGTCGGTGACCAGGAGTTCCTCGAGCGCCTCGCCCGGCCGAAACTGCACGCCCATGCTCTCGAGCAGCGTGATCCATGGATCCAGCCAGGTCTCGTTGGTCGGCCCGTTGAGCACCTCGTAGACCTTCGGCCCGCCGGTCAGCTCGCGCATGAGCGCGATGAAGAACCCCTCCATCATGTTGCCCATGGTGCGGGTGCTGGCCAGGTATTCCTTGGCCGCCACCAGCGCCCGGGTCAGGCCGGTCGCGGCCAGGGCCTGGAACTGCGCTGATCTACTGCCCGCGCCGATGAAGTCCCACCAGCTCACGTGCTCCCACTGTCCGAAGCGACGTTGTTCGCTCGAGGTCAGATAGGTGACCACCCGACCCGCCATATGAATGGCTTCGGGCAACGGAATGAGGTTGTTCTTCATGAACACCTCGGTCAGAATCCGTTGCAGCCCAACAGGTGTGAGCGCTTCCTCTGGGTCGAAGTAGAAGCCGAACATCAACGGGAAGCCATCGGGCAGGTTTCCCGCACGCGGGTAACGCGGATCGGTGACCGAGAACGGAACCAGGTTGTCGTACACGGTCTTTCGCGTGCCAGGAACCGGGATGCGACGCATCGTGTCGTGCACGTGGTGATAGAACGAGGTGAACCCACGCGCACCATGTTCACCCGGCAAAGCCGCCCGCCCACCGACTCCCGTGCCGACCATCGGAATCGTGCGCGACTTCCCGCCCAGCTCCTTCCGGTCGTAAACCGTCACCGCGAAACCACGTTCGGCAAGTTCGTGCGCGGCAGTCAATCCCCCGATCCCGGCCCCGAAAATCGCAACGGAATTACCTGCCGGGCTATCGCGCCTGCGCGGACTCGCGTGCGCCGGGCCTGCCATCCCGACACCCGCCGCCATCGCGGCCGCACCACGCAGCAACGCACGTCTATTGACCTGGAAAGTGTTCTGGCGAGCTGCCATCCATCGACTCTGTTCACTGCGACGATCACGATCGTCACATGCTGACACAGGTTCACCCCCACGTGAGAGACATTTCTACGAATCTCTCACGAACACAATGCAATCGGACTGCTCCGACCGAACCACGGGATGGCGCTCGACCCCCGTTCGTTCAGATCGCCATTTCCTGTCGGACCTTGGCGCTACTGTCACGCGCATGGACGCAGTGCAGGTACAGAAGAAGCTCGAACTTTCCCCCGATGAGGACTTTGTTCTCACGGCATGGCAGTACCGGATGATGCAGCGCGACATCGCCGCGTCGAAGGGCAAGTTTCTTCCGTCCAAGCGCGAAGTCCGTAACTGCTTTCGGGACAACGCAGTTGCGGCCATTGTGGCCCGCAACCAATTCGACTGGTCACCCGCTGTTGCCGAGGTTGTCGACCAGATCGCCGCGGATGGTGAGTCTCCGAATCTCGAAGCGCTCGAATCCGCTGGGCCCGAGGTGTCTTCGGTCGTGACGAGAAGGTCTCGAGCACTGCTTCTGCTCATCGACTTGTATGGCTTCGAGCCGTGGGTGGAGGGCAAGTGGGACAAGGCCGTCCGAGCCGAAGCTCTCGTCGCCGCTCACGGGTCGATGGATCAACTGCATCCCGAAGACCTCCAAGCTGTGGAAACCGCGTACAAGGACGCGATCAAGAAGCTGTCCAAGGCGACCAACTGGACCAAATACGCACTGCTCGCCGGTGCCGGCCTCGGGCTCGGCGTCTTGACCGGGGGCCTCGCCGCACCAGCAATCGCCGGAGCCTACGGCGCGCTTGTTCTCGGCTATTCGGGCGCGGTGGCTACTTCGGCGGGCCTGGCCGCGATCGGCGGCGGTTCCATCGCTGCCGGCGGGCTCGGCATGGCAGGTGGTGCCGCCCTCATCACCGGATTCAGCGGCGCAGCGGGAGTTGGGGCAGTCACGCTTGCTGGTAAAGCTGCTGGGTTCACGGCAGCGCGCATCGCAGCCGACGCGATCCGGCTCCACGTCGTGACCCAACTTGTGCTTCGCGATGTCGACGGCAACGAAGAAGCGGCCAAAGCGGTCATTGTCAGTCTTCGCGAGAGGGTCACCAACCTCGGCAAGACGGTCGTGACGTTGGCGGAGCGGATCGAAACTCTTCGTGCGCAGCTCGAGATCAAGCAGGCGGAGGTGAATGCGGAGAGGGATCAACGCGTGGTGGCCGAGGATCGCGTCGCGCGCTTCCGGGTCGTCGCCGACCGGCTCAAAGAACGTGTCACAGGCCCCGAAAACGATGAGCTTCAGGCCTTGCTTGCCGAACTCGAGGAGCTCGAGGGCGAGAAGAAGACTGTGGAGACCCTTGCCGAAGGTGTCTCCGTTCTCGCGGACGATCTCGAGATTGCAGCGTGAGCACCGCTAGCGGCAAACCCGACGATCGGAGCTCGCCGATCGATGACGACTACGTCGGCAACTTGGACGCACTCACTCGCGACCTGGACGACATCGAAATGATCGCTGCAGCAGCGCTTTCGGACAGCCCGATCGACGATGCGGCGACCCAGCGCATCACCAGCACTCAAACAGGTTTCACCTATTCAGGTCTCACCACACACCATCAGCAGCGTCGCGAAGTCGAGGGATGGGGCGAGGCCGAGATGGCCGACATCCTCGACCCGATCGCGCTGCAGCAGCTCGATGGATGGCGAGCAGCACAACGGCTTCGGTGGGAACATAGCGACTTGGTGGTCGTCGGAATCTCTGGGCTCATCGGCGCACTCGGGAACCTCTACGATGACCAGGTAGACGCTGCAGTACTCAGTGGCTTGTCCCTGTTGAAGAAGAGCGATCTGCTGCGCCGGTGGGAGAAGGAGACCGCCCGTCTTCCCATCGATTACACCGGCCCGAAGTTCGGCGGCCCGGCACATCGTGTCCGGTCTGCAGGCCACGACGTCGGCCGACTCTTTGCCGCCCTCAATCAGATCCGCACGGGAACATTCGAAGGCACATGGTGGCAGGACGGACAGCGGATGGTCACGAAGGTTGCGACAACTCGCTCCGGTCTGCCGTTCGCTCGAGCGCCCGAGCCTCATCTCGCCGTCGCGCTTCTGTTGAAGCACTGGGCTGCCGACTTCGTTACCCCGATGAACCTTCCGCTGCCGGGCTGGACCCTGCTCACCGAGATGTCGAACCCTGACCTGCGGAAGTTTGCCAACGACGCATACGCCGGAACGAATTCCGGCGACGGGCTGAATCTTCGCTCCGGCGTTTTGACACCTGGTCTGGGGATGCTCGCGACCGAAGTCGTCATCCGAACCCACACGCACCTTGGGGCCTACCGTTCCACCGGCACCGCACGTCTGGCGACGGCCGCAGCGGCCAAACACACAGAGATGCTGCTCGCGGCGCATGCCGCAGCCGGAGCGATCAGCTTGTCGAAGACCGCTGCAGCGGCAGTCGCCGGCGAAACCGTCGTGGCCGCACGACATCTCAACATCCCTGTCCTCATGAGGATCGGCATGCTTTCACTGAAGGTCCGCTCCGACGCCGCGGCACGAGCAAAAGCCGGAGCGCCGTCGTGGGAACAACTGCTCGCTGACGAAGCCGCGACATGGACTCTGCCGGAGGCGGTCACCATCGCGGACCTCTTGTCCGAGTCCGTTGGCCAATCGTCAACCGATGAGCCCCTGCTGCTCGAACAGAACCTCACTGATCGGTCGCGCTGAACCGCCGCCTGATCCGGAGAGTAGTTCGCCAGGCATCGGTACGCTCGTGGGCATGGGTGGGGACTTGTTGCTGCTGGTCGGTACTGTCGGCCCGTTGGTGCTGTTCGGGTGGGCGGCTGCTCGGGCGAAGCATCGGGGGTTGGGTGGGTCGTTTGTCGGGCCGTTTCAGGAGATGTTCGATCCGGGGGCGGCGCGGGCGCAGATTGTTGTCGAGGAGATGGCGGAGTTGCCGGATCCTTCGGAGTCCGGGGACCCGGATAATGACGATGGAATGCCGAATACTGTGGTGTACAAGGGTATTCGGCTCGTTATCGACCCTGACAAAGGTCGGCGGCGTGGAGGGGATGGGTCCACCAGGCGGGTTGGGTGAGCGCCCGGTAAGGCTGTCACCGGCGCGTTGGCGTTATCGTGAAGGACAAGGTGACCATTCAGTCGCACCTGGACCGAGGTGACTCGTTGATCGGAAAGAGCGGCTTCGGATCATGGCGGAGGACCTGACGGTGACTCGGGGGTTGGTGATTCCCGGGTCCGAGTTGCGGGAGCGGTTCTCGCGGTCGTCCGGGCCGGGTGGGCAGCATGTCAACACCACCGATAGTCGGGTGGAGTTGTCGTTCGATCTTGCCAACTCGCCTTCGGTGCCGGAAGGGTTGCGCGCTCGGATGCTGGAACGGCTGGCTACTCGACTGGTCAACGGGGTGATCACGATCGCAGCCTCGGAGCAGCGCGCGCAGCTGCAGAATCGTGCGGCCGCGCGGGAACGCCTGGCAACGTTGCTGCGTGCTGCCGCTGCCGCCCCTCCTGCTGTTCGCCGGGCCACCAAACCTTCGCGTGGTTCGAAGGAACGTCGGATTTCCGCGAAGAAGCGGCGTGGTGTGATCAAACGTAACCGCCGCGCCTCGCCTGACGACTAGCCGATGTGGACCGGCACGGCGCGTATTCTCACTGTCGTGCCCACCGGCGGAAGCAAACAGGTTCGCGCCGCGCGCAAGCGTAAGAAGCGAATGGCGCAGGTCACCCACGACCTCACCGACGTGCAGTGGGACGCGCTCAAGACCTCGTGGGCCGGGTGCGCTTACTGCGGTTCCCCGGCCGGTTCGCTGCAGAAGGACTGCGTGCAGGCCATCTCGCGCGGCGGCCGCTACACGCTGCGCAATGTCGTGCCCGCGTGCGGGTCGTGCAATGCCAGCAAGTGCAATGCCGAGGTGACCGGCTGGCTGCGACGCAAGAAGCTGGACGAGCGTTCGTTCCTCGTCCGCCACTACGAGATCTCCACCGAGCTCACTGCCCGGTTCGCGCAGTGACCTGAAGAGCGGCCGCGATCACACCATTGTCGGCTTGATACCGTGGAGCGACAGTTGCCGTACCCAAGCGAGGTTGCCCGAATATTCTTCCGAGCTTTTCACCCGACCCCGCGGCCATGACCGCGTCGTCCTCGAATGCTTCGGAGAGTGCCATGCCAACCCAGATCACCGCGCTGTCGGTCAGCAAGTCCTTCGACGGCAATCCCGTCCTCGCGGATGTGACGTGCTCGCTGGACGTCGGCGAACGCACCGGCATCATCGGCGAGAACGGTTCCGGCAAGACCACCCTGCTGCGGCTGTTCGCTGGTCGGGTGCAACCCGACAGCGGCGAGATCGTCGTCCAGGCCGACGGCGGCGTGGGCTACCTCGCGCAGGACGAGCAACTCCCCCAGCACCTGACCGTGCAGCAGCTCATCGACCAAGCCCTGCGCGAGCTGCGCGTCGTCGAAGCGAAGATGCGCCGCATCGAGGCCGCGATGGCCGACGGCGACGAGTCCGGAATCGACGAATACGGTGAGCTGACAATACTTTTCGAACACCACGGCGGCTACGACGCCGATGCCCGAGTGGAACAGGCGTTCCACGGGCTGGGCTTGGGCCTGGTGGATCGCGACCGGGTGATCGGTGAGCTGTCGGGCGGCGAGCAGGTCCGACTGCGGCTGGCCACGGTGCTGGCGGCGGCGCCGGAACTGCTGCTGCTGGACGAACCGACCAACCACCTCGACGACGTCGCCCTGACCTGGCTCGAAGACCACCTGCTCGCCCGACGCGGCACGACGGTGGCCGTCTCCCACGACCGGGCCTTCCTCGAAAAAGTGACAACCAGCCTGCTCGAAGTCGACGCGGACCGGCGCCGCGTCGTCCGCTACAACGACGGCTACCCCGGATTCCTGGCGGAGAAGAAGGCCGAACGCGCCCGATGGGTGCAGGCACACGCGCAATGGCTGGCCGACACCGACCGCTACCGCGAGGCCGCCGACACCACCGCCCGCCGAGTCGCACCCGGCCGTGGCATGTCCGACAACAACAAAATGGCCTACAGCCGCGCCGGCGGACGGGTGCAGCAATCAGTGGCCAGCCGAGTCCGCAACGCGCAGGAACGACTGCGACGCCTGCTCGCCGACCCGGTGCCCGCACCGCCGCAACCCCTGCGCTTCGCGCCCACCCTGGCGACCGCGGGCGCACAGGGCACCATGGTCGAAGCCACCGACATCTCCGTCGCGGGCAGGCTCGAACCGACCAGCCTGAAGCTGTCTGCGGGCGACCGACTGCTGATCACCGGCCCGAACGGCGCCGGCAAGACCACCCTGCTGCGCGCGCTGGCCGGTGAACTCACCCCCGACACCGGCACCGTCACCCGAACCGGCACCATCGGCTACCTCGCGCAGGAACCACCGCCCGCCGTGCGCGGACGGATGATGTTCGTCGCCTTCGCCCGCGACCGCGTCGGCGACCCCGAATTCCACGGCGAACAACTGCGCTCGCTGGGCCTGTTCGACGTCTCCCAGTTCACGACGCGGGTCGAGGACCTGTCCACCGGCCAGCGCCAGCGCCTCGCTTTGGCACGCTTGGTCACCGAACCCGTGGACGTACTGCTGCTCGACGAGCCCACCAACCACCTGTCGCCCGCCCTGGTCGAGGAGTTGGAAACCGCCCTCGCGCACTTCCCCGGAGCCATCGTGGTCGTGAGCCACGACCGGCGCCTGCGCAGCCGCTGGGAAGGAAGCCACCTCGCCTTGCAGGCGTCAGCCTCGGTGTGAATCGCCTACCAATGTTGCGGCCATGAACCAGCCGTCCCCGCCGCCCTGTATGGATATCGACGGTGGCGACTCCGGCCCCTTTTCGACCGCCACTTTCCGGCGGTGGGGAAGCACGGTCAAGCCCGCAGTGGCGTTGCGATCAGGCTGACGCCAACCCCTTGCGGATGCGAAATGCCCAGGTGACAGGACCTGCGTAGCGGTCGGTGGGGGTCCGGTCGGAATCGGTAGCGAGGAAAACGAACTTACGATTCCGTCTATGCCGCAGCCGATTCGGGCCTTCCGATCCCTCACGCCGCGCGCTGCGACATCGATCGTCGTGGTCGCGCTGATCGTGGTTCTCGCGGTGGGTGCGCCGGTGATCACCGCCGCGATCGGGGTGGATCCGTACACGTACCACCCCGAAACGCTCGGTCCCGACAGCGCGCCGGCCGGTGCTTTCGGCGGTATCAGCGTCGAGCACTGGTTCGGGGTGGAGCCGTTGAGCGGGCGCGACCTGTTCGCCATCGTCGTGTACGGCGCGCGAACCTCACTGCTGGTGGGTGTGGTCAGCGCGCTGCTCACCACGGTGGCCGTGCTCGTCATCGGGCTCACCGCAGGCTATTTCGGCGGGTGGCTCGATCGGGTCGTTTCGGGAATCACCAACGTGCTGTTCGGTTTTCCGGCGTTGCTGTTCATGATCGCGCTGGGCGCGGTGGTGCCGCCGGACGCGTCGAGGGTGGCGCTGGTGATCGCGGTGATGGCGATCTTCGGGTGGGCCGGTGGGGCGCGGGTGATCCGCTCGCAGACCATGACGCTGCGCAACCGTGATTTCGTCCGCTACGCCGAGGCGACCGGCGCGTCGACCTGGCACATTCTGGTCCGGGAACTGCTGCCGAACCTGCGGGGCACGGTCATCGTATTCCTCACGCTGTACGTGCCCGCGTTCATCGGAACCGAAGCGGCACTGTCGTTTCTGGGTGTGGGTGTACCCGCGCCGACCCCGTCGTGGGGCCGCAGCATCGGCGATTCGATCAACTGGGTGCAGACCGACCCGTGGTATCTGCTGTTCCCCGGGGCGGCGCTGGTGCTGATCACCTTGGCGATCAACGAGATCGGTGAGGCGCTGCGTCAGCGACTGGCCACTCCTGCGTGGAAGTCGGTGGCATGAACCGGTTGTTCGCTCTCGCGCGCCATGCTGCCGGGGCGGTGGCCGTGCTGGTGGTGGTCGCGCTGCTCACCTATCTGGTGTTCTATTTCCTGCCTGCCGATCCTGCGCAGCTGGCGTGTGGAAAGCCTTGCACGCCAGGGAATCTGCAGCGCGCCCACGAGTTCATGGGTCTGGACCGTTCGTGGTACGAGCAGTGCTGGGATTTCCTCGCCGGGTTGCTCGTCGGCCGGTCCTTCGGTGACGGCGGCAACGTGATCGAGTGCGCCGCACCGTGTCTGGGCTACTCGTTCCAGGAGAACCAGACGGTCCTCGCGTTGATCGGCGAACGCCTCCCGGTCACCCTCTCGGTGACGCTGGGTGCGGCGGTGCTGCTCCTGGTGTCCGGTGTGGGCCTGGGGCTGGTGGCCGCGGTGCGGGAGGGCTCACGCTGGGACAAGGTCCTCACCGATGTGAGCGCGATCGGGCTGTCCATGCCGACGTATCTGGTCGGCTTGCTGGCCATCTACGTGTTCGGCTTTCAGCTCGACATGATCCCGGTGGGCGGCTACGTGCCGTTCACCACCGATCCGGTCGACTGGGCGTGGCACCTGGTCGCGCCGTGGTTCGTGCTGGCCTGGACCGGCGCCGGTGTCTACGTGCGGCTCACCCGATCGAACCTGATCGACGCCCTCGGTCAGGACTACATCCGCACCGCGCGCGCCAACGGCCTGCCCGAGCGCCGGATTCTGCTGCGACACGGGCTGCGCAACGGCGCGGTGCCGGTGCTGACCTACTTCGGGATCGAGGTGAGCCTGCTGCTGGGTGGCGCGGTCATCACCGAAACCGTGTTCGGGATGCCCGGCTTGGGACGGCTGATGCTCGACGGCGTGAGCCAGGTCGATCTGCCGGTGGTCGTGGGCATGACAGTCTTCTCGGCCTTCTTGGTCGTGGCGGGAAACCTGTTGGTGGACACAGTTGTTCGAATATTGGATCCGAGAATGGTAGGTCGATGAGAATCAAGTCTGTTGCGATTGCCGCGACGCTGGTGACAGTGCTCGCGGGATGCGGGGCGAACACGCAGGATTCGGGTAATGCCGGGTCCACGGAGTTCAAGCGAGGCGGAACCCTGACGATTCCCGTCGAAAGCGCCAATTTGGATCTGGATCCCGCGAAGTCGTCGAACCTCGCGATCACCACCCAGTCGCTGTTCAACCGTAGGCTCACCACCTGGAGCTCCGAACCGGGCAAACCCGTTGTTCCCGTGCCCGATCTGGCCACCGACACCGGGACGACGACCGACGGCGGGCAGACCTGGAAGTACACACTCAAGCCGGGACTGAAGTTCGAGGACGGCACTCCGGTCACCTCGGGCGACGTCAAATACGGCCTGGAACGGTCCTTCGCGCCGCTGCTGGCGGGCGGCTTCAACTACCACAAGCAGTTCCTCGTGGGTGGCGACAACTATGCGGGTCCCTACGACGGCAAGCACCTGGATTCCATTGAGACACCCGATGATTCGACGCTGGTGTTCAAGCTGACGCAGGCGTTCGGCGACTGGCCGTGGATCGTGTCGCAGCCCGCCTTCGCGCCGGTCCCGAAAGCGAAGGACAACCCGCAGACCTACGGTCGCGCACCGGTGGCGACAGGCCCCTACCGCATCGCCGATCGTGCCGACGGCCAGGTCGTGCTCGAACGAAACCCGCACTGGGACCCCAGCACCGACCCCAACCGCACCGCGGGTCCCGACAAGGTGATCTTCAAACTCGGTGTGTCCAAGGAGACTTCGGTCCAGTCGGTGATCCACGGTTCCGGTGACGGCCGGTTCTCATTCGCCGGTCCGGTGCCCGCCTCGCAACTGGCAGCGCTGACGGCGAATCCGTCCGCGAAGAGCCGCACCGCGGAGGCCGGTGGCGGTTCGATCGACCAGGTGGCCATCAATACCGCCAAGCCGCTGCTGGCCGACCTGCGGGTGCGGCAGGCGATCAATCTGGCCACCGACAAGGCCTCCTACCTGGTCGCCAGCGGCGGCAAGAACCGCGGGTCGATCGCGACGACGAACATCCCGCCCGCGCTGGAGGGCTACGAGAAGTTCGACGTCCTGCCCGCCCCGGAGACCGGTGATGTCGAGAAGGCCAAGACCTTGCTCGCCGAAGCGGGGCACGCGAACGGCGTGGATCTGGTGCTGGTGCACCAGAATTCGGCTGAGGTCGTGGCCCAGGCGCAGGCGCTGCAAGCCGGTTGGCAGCGGGCCGGGATCCGGGTGACGCTGCGCACCGTCGACCGCCCCACCTACACCGACATCACGATGCACCAGGACGGCTCGGGGTACGACCTGGCGCTGTCGCGGTGGCAGGCGGACTTCCCGTCACCGTATTCGATGCTGCAGCCCAGCTTCTCGTCGAAGGAGATCGGCCGCGGCGGATACAACGCGGCCCGGTTGTCCGACCCCACCGTCGACGCGGCGATCGATAACGCCGCGCGGCAAGTGGATCCGGCCGCGGCCAAGGCCGCATGGGCGAAGGCCGATCGGGCGATCACCGCGCTGGCACCGAATGTTCCCTTGATCAATTCGGTGAACACCTGGATCTACGGCGCGGGCGTCGCCAACTTCCTCGTGCCACCGTTCCCGTCCTACCCGAACTACTTCCGGATCTCGCTGCTGCCATGAGTGTCGACTCCGGACAAGCCCTGCTGTCGGTTCAGAATCTGACCGTTCGCGGTCCCCGCGGCATCCTCGTGCGCGACGTGTCGTTCGAGGTGCCTCGGGGTGAGGTACTCGCGCTGGTCGGTGAGTCCGGCGCGGGCAAGTCGGTGACGACGCTGGCAGTCCTCGGGCTTCTCGGCCGGGGCCTGACAGCGTCGGGATCCATCGAATTCCGTTCCGCGAACGGCACTTCGGTGGATCTGCTGCGGCTGACACCGCCGCAGCTGCGCCGGTTCCGGCTGGAATCGGTGGGGGTGGTCTTCCAGAATCCGTCCTCGGCGTTCGACCCGGTGCACACCGTCGGCGCTCAGATCGGCGAGGTGCTGGCGGCCAGACTGCGCCTGTCGCGGGCACAGCGCCGCGCCCGCGTCACTGAATTGCTCGAGCGGGTGCGGCTGCCCGATCCGGAGCGGGTGGCGCGGTCCTATCCGCACCAGGTGTCGGGTGGGCAGTTGCAGCGCGCGATGATCGCGATGGCACTGGCGCACGAGCCGGAACTGATCATCGCGGACGAACCGACCACGGCCCTCGATGCCTTGGTGCAGCGGGAAATCCTCGACCTGCTGCGCGAGGTCCGTGCTGAAACAGACTGCAGCACACTGCTCATCACTCATGACATGGGCGTGGTCGCCGACTCGGCCGATCAGGTAGCGGTCATGTTCGAGGGCGCCATCGCCGAGCAGGGGTCGGTGAAGGCGGTACTGGGAGCACCCGAATCGGACTACACCCGCAGCCTCGTGGACGCGGTCGCCCGCCTGGACGGCACGAAAGCCCCCGAGCACCGCGAATTCGGTGAACCGGTGGTGCGGGTGGAGAAGGCGAGCGTAACCTATCGCGGCCGCACGAAAGTCGCTGCGCTGCGTGATGTTTCAGTGACTGTTCGCGCGGGCGAGATGGTGGCCTTCGTGGGCGAATCCGGAGCGGGCAAGTCGACGCTGGGCCGGGTCGTCGCCGGGCTCGAGCCTTTGACCGGCGGAACGGCGACAGTCGCCGACGTGGACCTGCCGGTGCGTCGTGCCTCGGGCCGACGGGCGCTCGGCGCTGTGATCGGCATCGTCTTCCAAAACCCCGCGTCCTCGCTCAACCCCGAACACACGGTGCGCCGATCCGTGGAATTGCCGCTGCGGGTCCACACCGACCTGTCCCCCGCCGACCGCGATCGGCGGGTGCGCGAACTCCTCGCCGAAGTCGGACTCGGCGCGGAATTCGCGGATCGGCGCCCGCGCGAACTGTCCGGCGGACAACAGCAGCGGGTCGCCATCGCCCGAGCCTTGGCGCTTGACCCAGAGGTTCTCGTCGCCGACGAGCCGACCAGTTCACTCGACGCACGCATTCAACGCGATGTGCTCGATCTGCTCACCCAGATCAGACGCCGACGCGGCCTCGCCGGAATTGTGATCACCCATGATTTCGCGGTCGCGGAGGCGATCGCCGATCGGATCGTCGTGCTCAGAAACGGGGTGGTCATCGAAGACGGTCCGACCAGCACCGTGCTGAGTTCCCCGTCCCACGACTACACCCGCACGCTGATCTCCGCGATCCCACTAGTGGATTCCAACGCGGAATCCACGCACCACACGTGCCGACTCGCGGTGTGAGAAGTTCGACGAACACTCGTTCCTCGTGCGTCACCACGCAGTGAGATCAACACGACACCGCACCTCTGGCCGAGGTGTCGAGGCGCACCCCCAGCACTCTGGACAACTCGCACACACTGTCGCCGCTGGGGGTCACCACACCGCGTTCCCACCGGCTGATCTGGTTTCCGTCCGCGATTCCGATCCAGTCGGCCAGCTCCGCCTGGGTGAACCCGGAGGCCATCCTCGCTGCCCGAATTGCTCTTCCGATCGTCGACATGGTCTCCCTCTCTCGATGCCCTCAGCACGGATCGCATCGGTGCGGGTGTCCGTCGGCGAACACTCCCCGCCTGATGCGTTCTCCCGCAGCCACATTCGAAAGGTATCGGGAATCGCGTCGTCACAGGAGTCTGTGACTGCACGGCACCTGACTGTGCACGCACAAACGTGCTTGCAGTCGGGCGGGAACCTCGGCTATTTCGGCGGGTTGTCCGCCTCGGTAGCACTGCGGCGCCAGTCACGGGGCGTCATGCCATACGTTTCCCGGAATCGTCGGGCGAAGTGGGCCGCGTCGCGGAAACCCACGGCACCGGCCACCGACGCGATGGACCGGTGCGCGTAGCCCCTGTCGATCAGCATGTCGCGGGCGCGGGCCAGGCGGTGTTCGATGATCCATTGTTCGAGGCTGATGCCCGACTGCGCGCACACCTTGAACAGGTGCCGCACGGAAATATTGTTGGCGGCGGCGATTTCGGGGATCTTCAAACCCGAATCGGACAGGTGTGCCCGCACATACCCCAGGATCTGCTCGATCAGCAGTTGGTCCGGGATGGCGCCGCCGTCACCGGGCCCGCGCCCCGCCGCCGAGATCAGCAGCGCCCGAACCATTTCCAGACACGACTCCCCCACCGACGCGGCGGCAGGATCGGTTTCGAGTTGGTCGGCGACGGCGACCAGATGCTGGATCTGCGCGGTGACCATCGGATACAGCGGCGACGCCGCCAACCGCCCGTGGGCCGCGATGACCGTTTCCGCGGAAATCCCCAGGCGGTCTCGCGACAGCTGCAGGCACAGGGTTCCGCCCAGACCATGCCACCCGGAGGCGAAGGCGGGGGCCAGGTCGATCACTTCGCAGGCACCGGGTTCGATCAGCGTTTGCGCACCGAACTGTTCGTGTCTGCGGACCTGCCCGGTCTGCACGGTCACCGTCAAAGTGTCACTGGGAGTGGATCTTTCGTGCCGACGGGTTCGGCAGACCTGGTGACCGGACACCTCCGAACGCGTGAGTGCGATCGGCCCCAGCATCCATGCTTGGTGCCGACTGACCACCTCGGCGGCCGAATCCCACATCTGCAGGTTCGCCCCGATATCGGCTTCCTGCAGGATCGCGGTGACCGCCTCGCGCCGGTCGGAAGGCGTGAAGTAATCGGAGTCGATCAGCACTGCCATTTGTGATCTCAGCTTCGGATTCTCGCCGGCGGTGGGGCCCCTCCCGTCGCCGGCCGCTCCGCGTTTCGGGCAGGGTGATTGCACGAGCCTGTAGTCGGCGATGCTATCGCGCGATGGCGCGCCCCGAGCCGGATTCGGCAGAGTTCAGGACCGACACGCGGTGGCGTGTTCCCTTGCCGTTGCGGGCCGTAAGGCCAGGATTCGACGTTCGGCAGGGGTCGCCGTGGCAACCCATTCCGGGCGCAGCGCGGCATAGGTGCACACGTCGCGCCACCGACCCTGGGTGCGGTACAGCTGTCGCAGCCGCGCCTCCGGCGTCAAGCCCACTCCCGACATGACCGTGTCCATCACCGGATGATCGTCTCGGTGCCCGGCCCACACCCGGTGAATCCCCAACGGTCCGAAGGCGAATGCCGCCATGAGTCGCGCCGCCTCGATGCCGCCCGCACGCAACGCCGTTTCCGGGACCACGACCAGTCCGCCGATCATCGCGTTGCTGCCGAAGTCCTCGACCAGCAGGCTGATGGTGCCGACCATGGTGTCCTCGCCCGGTGCGGTGATCGCGAGCGTGTACTTGCGGCGCGGGGTTTCGGAGCGGGAGCGCAGGGTGGCGTCGAACGCGGCGGCGGCCGCCCGGACACCCATGCTGTCGGTGCCCATATATCTGGTCAGGTTCGGGTCGGTGAAGATCCGCTGATAGACACCCAGGTCACCGGCTTCCAGCTCACGCAACCGCAGCCGCGCTCCGACCAGTTCCACGTTGCTCAGGTCGACCGTCACCGGACTGCTGCCATCGCCCGCACGAAGGCGGTCTGTGGGTCCATCGCGGGGATGAGCTCGTCGAGGTCGATATACGTGCGCCCCGACGGGATCTCCTCTCCGAGCAGAATCCGGCGAGCCGTGTCCGCGACCAAGGCGCCCCCGAGCATCACCCCGGAGGCGAGTTGCGGCCAGCTGGACAAGCTCCGACCGATCTCCCCGACAGCCTCGCGCATCGCCGGACTCAGCCGCGGCTCATCGACCACTGCCAGCAGAAACGACAGCAGCTCACCCTGATTCATCTTCGCGACGTCGGCCGAGGTCGCCCCGCCGCCGCGGCCGTGGAACAGCGGTCGATCGGGTTCGCGATCGAAACGCTCCACATCCAGCAGGCCGCGATCGTTGGCGTCCATCAGAACGGGGATTCCGCGGCTGCGCGCGTACTCACGGGCGGCGACCTTCGCCCACACGGTGTCGCATTCCTCCACCAACAGATCCAGCGTGCCACCGGTTCCGTCGAAGAACGGCCCGATCGACTCCTCGGTCAACCCGTCGGTGAACACCTCGATGTCGAGATAGGGGTCGATCTCGAACATCTGACGCGCGGCCAGCACCGCCTTGGACACGCCGAGATCACCTATCCCCGCCCGCAGCCGATTCAGATTCGACAAACCGAGAGTGTCGAAGTCGGCCAACCGGAACGATCCGCCGACCCCTTCCATCGCCAGCGTCACCGCGGCACTATTGCCCACCGACAGCCCCACCACACCGATCCGCCGCTCACGCAGGTCTGCCTGTTGCGCCCGGTCGATCTTGTTGCAATTTCGATCGGTGCGCAGCTGTTGGAAGTCGTTGCGCGGCAACACATGTACCAATCGGCCGCTCCACGGATAGAACACCCACGTACCCCACCGCCACAACGGCATCCCGCCACAGATCCGTTCGCGCATCGCCGCCAGCGATCCCGTCGTCTGCGCGGCAGCAGGATCCTGGGAGCGGATCAGTTCGTCGAGCTGCTCTTCGATCGTGTCCTGCACTGCCCCAACAGAACTCGACGCTGCCAGCGCTTCCAGCTCACGCAGTCCTTCCGGTCTGGACGCGTCGAGCAGGACCGGACGGAATTGCGATGTCGCAGCGCTGGGCGTGAGTACCGCCGGCCGCGGAACCGAGCGATGCTGAACCATGTGGGCACGAACCTCCGACTCTGATGAGACGAACGTCTCTGTCGACCAGGACGCACAAAGGATACCCGCAGCACACTCTCAGCTAACTCAACCTCGGTCCATCGGCATGGCGCGAAAGTAGCTCAGCCGAAATGACTTACAAGCAAACTGGCCGACGCCGAGCGCCTCGGCGTCATCCAGGTGGATTTGCCGAGGCAATGAACCAGCCACCAGCACAACTGGCACGAGACGTGCGCTCCTACGCGAACGTCACCGGCCCGAGATGATCTCGGGCCGGTGCTGTTTCGACGTTTCGCCCCAGCGCTACTTCACTGAATCGGCCAGCTGCTCCGCGTACGGGGCAACGACCTTCCCGACGAGCGGAAGTGGCGCGCGGACAACGCCGGTGTTGTTCGCCTGGACCATCGCCATGACCAGACCACGATCGTGACGACCGCGCGTGTCACCTACCGATCCCAACTTTGGGCATCGACCACGGGGTAGTCGGTGTAGCCGTGGTGGTCTCCGCCGTAGAAGGTGGTCGGGTCGGGGTCGTTGAGGGCGGCGCCGGCGCGGACACGGGCGGGTAGGTCGGGGTTGGCCAAGGCTGCGGCGCCGACGGTGATGACGTCGGCTGTGCCGTTGTCGAGGTCGGCGATGCGGGTGTCGAGGTCGGCCCCGGCGCGGTTCACGACCAGGCGTTGTGGCCAGATCTTCCTGATCGCGCGCAGGAGCTGTTCGTCGCCGGCGTGGACCAGGTGCAGGTAGGCCAGGTCCAGGTCTGCCAGCTCGGTGACCAGGTGTGTGTAGAGCGCGTGGGTGTCGGTTTCGGTGATGTCGTTGAACGGGTTGGCCGGTGAGATCCGGAATCCGGTGCGGTCGGCACCGATTTCGGCGGCAACGGCCGCGGCGACTTCCAGGGGGAAGCGGGCGCGGCCGGTGAGGGAGCCGCCGTACTGGTCGGTGCGCTGGTTGGCGTTGGTGCTGAGGAACTGGTGCAGCAGGTAGCCGTTGGCGCCGTGGATCTCTACGCCGTCGGCTCCCGCGTCGATGGCCATGGCGGCCGCGATACGGAACTCGTCGACAGTTCGTGCGATGGCGGCGGTGTCCAGTGCCACCGGCTCCGCCATCGGTTGCGGCCCGGTGGCGGTGAACATCATCGCGTCGGCCGCGATCGGCGACGGTGCGACGGGCGCGCGGCCGTGGGAGGTGTTGTCGGGGTGGGCAACTCGGCCCACGTGCATCAGCTGGATGACGAACGCGGCACCGGATTCGTGGACTGCGGCGGCGACCTTTTTCCACGCTTCGACGTGGGCGGGTTCGTAGATGCCGGGGGTGTTGAGGTAGCCCTGTCCGTCAGGCGAGGGTTGGGTGCCTTCGCTGATGAGCATCGCGAGCGAGGACCGCTGCTCGTAGTAGGTGGCGGTCAGATCGGTGACGGTGCCGTCGGCCGCGGCGCGGCTTCGGGTCATCGGCGCCATGGCGAGGCGGTGCGGCAGGGCGATCGTGCCCAACTGCGTAGGGGTCCAGAGGGTTTGGTCGTTCATGATGTGCTCCTGAAGAAGTAGGTGGGTCAGTTCGCCACGATCGCGGCGAGCAGTTCGACACGTGTCGGGCCGGACTGCGGTCGGCCGACAGCGTCGCCGCCGAGCTCCATGATTCGGTCGATGACGCCGGGGCGTGCGAGCGCTTCCTCGGGGCTGGTCAGCAGTGACCCGACGTCGCCGAACGCGCGCAGGACGTCGGGATCGCGCAATTTCGCGACCTCGAGGGCCTGCCGCAGGTTCCAGTCCGCATCGTCGGTTTCGTAGGCGACGCCGACTTCGTAGGGGATGGAAGCGATGTCGAGGTCGATCTGCGCCAGCCGATGCAGATCCCAGGCGGCAGAGGCTTGTTGGGCCGGGTGGAGCGTGGCCTCGGTGACCTCGTCGAACCGCAGTGCGAGCTTGTCCCGATCGTCGAAACCGATCTCCGCCAACACATCCCGCAGCAACACCGCGTGCGCCATGCCCATGGTGATACCCATGCCGAACGTGGGATTGGTGGTGGCCCAGGCATCTCCGATGCTGAGCAGCCCGGTCGCGACCGGTGTGCCGTCGACGACGAAGCCGCGATGCCGCGATTCCATGCCGGACATGGCCAGCACCCCGGTGATGGGCTCACCGTGGGAAGCCCAGTGCGCCATATCGGGATACAGGGCCGCCACCCGCTGCCAGACTTCCGGGTCGCTCAGCGCTCGCAGAGCGCGATCCTTGGCCGACACGAACAGGGCAAGCGCCCAGGTACCCGCGTCACCGGGCACGGTGGTCAGCGAAATGCTGTTGTGGTGCTCCAACGGCCATGCCGCCTGGTCCGGGTACGAGCCGTCGGCCGAGCGGAAATAGCGGCTGTAGGCCAGGAATCCGGTCTCGTGCCGATCCAGGACAGGTGCGGGGGCCCCGATGTCGACCAGCATTTTGCTCGCGGACGAGTTGCGGCCGAGGGCGTCGACGACCAGGTCGGCGTGGACGAGCTCACCGTGCGCGGTCGCCACACCGGTGATGTGCGCGATCCCGGTGGCCGGGGTGGCGTCGGTGAGGAATCCGGTGACCGGGGTGTCGCGGCGAACGGTGACCCCGGCGAGGAGCGCGGCGTTGGTGAGTCCCTGCTCGATGACCGGCCGGCGAGCGGCCAGGGTGTCGAATCGTTCGTCGCCGGGCTTACGACCACCGATAGGGGCCAGGTCGTAGGCGCCGTCGAGCATGTTGTGGGTGCGTGCGCCCAGCGCCCGTAGTTGCGTGACGGCCTCGGGTAGTTCGCGGGTGAGCAGGGCGAACGCGGCGGGCAGCATGATGTGCGGATGCCGGAACTGGTTCACTCCGGGCCGCTTCCACTGGTCCCACGCCTGTTCGGCATCGGCGGTGGCGCCCCCGGAGTCCTTGTCCAACACCGTGACTCGGTGACCTTCGCGAGCCAGCAGCATGGCCGCGGTCAAGCCGGTCGGCCCGCTGCCGAGAACTACCACGTGCTTCTGCCGGTCATTTTCAGTGGTTCGCATGATGTTTGTCCTTGACTGTTTCGGAAGGAGGTCTGGCAACTGTTCGCCGGAAGTGCGCTCAGTTCCCAGACCAAAAGCTGCTCGATAAAATTACGAATCCGCGCACCCCCGCCGAATCAGTCGAACGACTGCACCCTCGACTGCATCGAATGACTCACCGCGCCGCTTTCGGGTTCTCGGTGAACAGTCGAATGGGCTGGGAAGTGAGCGGCCTCGCGGGTGACGATGGACTCCTCAGATCCACGCAGAAGGAGTCCGAAGAATGCACGCGATCAACTGGGTGGGGTTCTTTCCCGCCGCTGTCCTCGTCTCGCTCATTCCGGGAGCGAGCCAGCTGCTGGGCCTGAACAACGCTGTGCACCACGGCATTCGGTACGCGTTGGCCGGGGTGGGTGGCCGGCTGGCCTCCTTCGCCGTGCTCATCGCGCTGGTTGTCGCCGGACTCGGTGCGACACTGGCGGCCTCGGCGACCGCGCTGACGGTGATCAAGTGGGTCGGCGTGGTCTATCTCGCCTGGATCGGGATCGGTGGCCTGCGGCGCGCGTGGCGGCCGCAGGCCGACTCGTCACCGGGTCCGGTCGCGCGCGCGATCCGGTGGCGCGTGGTCGGAAACGAGTTCGCCGTCGGGATCAGCAACCCGAAGGCGCTGCTGCTGTTCGCCGCGTTGCTCCCCCAGTTCGCCGACGAATCCGCGGGCGGTTTCGGCACGCAGCTGGCCCTGCTCGGCGCGGCGTATGTCGGCATCGAGCTGGTCGTGGGCCTGGGCTACGTCGCGGTGGGCGGTCTCATCGGCGCGACCGGTTTCTCCGCGCGAACGTCGCGCCGGATCGACTTCGGTAGCGGAGTGTGCTTCCTCGGCATGGCGGGACTACTCGCGGCGGAGGGCAGCTGACCAGGTGCTCGACCTCAACGCCGGACCAGATCGCGGAGGGCTGCGACGACAACGGCGGGGTCCTCTTCGGCCATGAAGTGGCCCGCGTCGACGGTGCGGTGGTCCAGATTCGGTGCCCAGCTCGACCACAGCGCGGTGGCCTCGTAGCCCAGTGCTGCGCCCCAGTCCTGCTGCATGACCGTCACCGGCATCGACAGTCGGTTGCCCGCGGCCCGGTCGGCGCGGTCGTGGTCGACGTCGATCGTCGCCGAGGCGCGGTAGTCCGCCACGATCGAGGGCACCGCGGCGCGGCAGGCGGCCAGGTAGGCGGCGCGGACCGGCGCGGGGATCGCGGCCGGATCCTTGGTCCACTGGTCGAGGAAGTAGCCGAAGAACGCGTCGGCGCTGGCGGCGATCATCTGTTCGGGCAGTCCCGGCGGCTGCGCCATCAGGTACAGGTGGAAGCCGACCGCGGCGGTGGTGCCGTGCAGGACATCCCACATGTCCAGGGTGGGCAGCACGTCCAGGCAGGCCAGGTGGGTGATCGCATCGGGGTGGTCCAGACCCGCACGGAACGCGACCAACGCGCCGCGGTCGTGTCCGGCCAGCGCGAAGCGTTCGTGGCCGAGAGTCCGTGCGGCGGTGACGATGTCGGCGGCCATGGTCCGCTTGGAGTAGGTGTCGGGTCCGGCCTCGGCGGGCTTGGCGCTGTCGCCGTAACCGCGCAGGTCCGCCACGATCACGGTGTGGTCCGCGGCCAGGTCGGCGGCGACGTGACGCCACATCAGGTGGGTCTGCGGGAATCCGTGCAGCAGCACGATCGGGCCTCCCGAGCCCGCGACGGCGACGTTGAGCGCGACGTCGTCGGCGACGGGGACGCGGTGGTAGTCGAAGCCGGGAATGGTGCTGGTCATCGCGGTGGCTCTTTCGTTCGAAGGCGGGTCCGCACGGTCTGTGCGGATCGAGTTCGAGCGTGCGGTGCGGCGATGAGCATCCGATGAACGCGCACTACATTGGCCTGATGCGGTTTCAGGTGCTCGGTGCGGTCACCGTGCGCGACGACCGGGGCGAGCCGGTCGCGCTGCGCGGTCCGCGCTATCGCGAGGTGCTGGCGCGGCTGATTCTGGCGCACCGTCGCGTCGTTCCGGTCGGTCTGCTGGTCGAAGATCTGTGGGACGACCCGCCCGCGGACGCGATCGGCGCGATTCGGACCTTCGTCGCGGGGTTGCGGCGCGCCCTCGAACCCGATCGCCCGCCTCGCACCCCGGCCCGCCTGCTGGTGACCGAGGGCCTGGGTTACGCGCTACGAGCGGAACCCGACGCGGTCGATGCGTGGCGATTCGACGATGCCGTGCGCGCCGCGGCGACACTGCCTGCCGCCCAAGCATTCTCGCTGCTCACCGAAGCGTTGAGTTGGTGGCACGGACCTGCCTACGCCGACTTCGGCGACCAGCGGTGGGCACAGGCCGAGCGGTCGCGACTGTCCGAGCAGCGATTGCTCGCGGTCGAGCGGCGCGCCGAAGCGCAACTGGCACTGGGCGCCGCCGCGGCGGCGGTGCCCGACCTCGACGCGCACGTGGCCCAGCATCCGTGGCGCGAAGACGCGTGGGGTCTGCTGGCCACCGCGCTGTACGGGTCGGGCCGGCAAGCCGATGCGCTCGCGGTCCTCGCCCGTGCCCGACGGATGTTGGCGCAGGATCTGGGCATCGATCCGGGGCCGCGACTGCGACGCCTCGAACACGATCTGCTGCGCCAGGCGGAACACCTCGACCCCGGTGCCGCCGATCCCGCCGCGCAGGTCTGGGAACAGGCGCGGGCCGCCTACGACAGCGCCGTTCCGCCACGCGCCGGGACGCGGCTGGAGTCGACCGCCGGGCTGATGCGCGACCTCGCGGTGACCGGTGGCGGCGGGCTGGAAGCTGCTCGCCGACACCGCATTTCGGCGGTGGTCGCGGCGGCGGAGCTCGGCGATCCCGAGCTGACCGCGCGGGTCATCGGGATCTACGACGTTCCCGCGATCTGGACGCGATCCGACGATCCCGCGCAAGATCACCGCTTGGTCGCGATCGCCGAGAAGACGCTGCGGCAGCTCCCCGATCACGACGACGCCGACCGTGCCCGGCTGCTGGCCACCATCGCCGTCGAATCGCGCGGTGAGCTACCGACGGAAAAGCCGACCGAGGCCGCACTTCGACCGCTGCGCGCAGCGCGCCAGGCCGAGGAGATCGCGCGACGGCTGCACGATCCGTCGCTGCTGGTTTTCGCGCTCAACGCGGTGTTCATGCAGAGTTTTCAGCGGGCGGGCCTGGCGCCGCGTCGCGAGGCGATCGGCGTCGAGATCATCGCGATCGCGGCGACCAGCAAGCTCGCCACCTATGAGGTACTCGGCCACCTCATCCGGCTCCAATCCCGTTGCGCGGTCGCCGATTACATCGGTGCCGACCGGCACGCCGATGCCGCCGACGCGGTCGCCCAGCGTTATCAGTTGCCGTTGGTGGAGGTGTTCACCACCTGGTATCGCGCCCTCAGGATCAGTGCGACCGCCGATCTCGCGACCGCGGAGGCAGGTTATGAGGCAGCGGCCGCGGCACTCGCGGGAGCGGGAATGCCAGGGCTCGAGCGTGGACTGCTGCCGTTGGCCCGACTGAGCTTGTCTCTGCGACGTCATGAGCTCGAACGGATCGCCGCGTTCGATCCCGACACCGACTGGGGGCCGTACAAGCCGTGGGTCGAGCCCGCCCTGTTGGTCGCGCGAGGAAAGTTCGACGATGCGCGAACTGCCTTGCGCGACATCGTGTCTCCGCCGCGCGATCTGATGTTCGAGGCGCTGTGGGCCGTGGTGGCGCACGCCGGGATCGCCGTCGACGACGTCGAGGTCATGCGCCGAGCCCACACCCAGCTGTCGCCCGCCGTGGCCGAAACCACCGCGCAGAGCGGACTTCTCGATGTGGGCCCGGTTCGCACCTACCTCGACAACCTCGAATCGGCGCTGTCAACACACGGCGCACTGCCGTCGAACGACTGACCCGCCCCGGAAGACGGGGCGGGTCACGGTGTTCAGAGCGACGCCAGAACTCGAACCCGGTCGGCCATGACGCGGCGTGCGACGTCGGAGGTGAAGGCGATCCCTTCGAACTCGTGCGGAACGCCCGTGTGGAGGTGGAACTCCACCGGGACCCCGGCCTGCGACAAGCGCAGGGCGTAGGTGAGGTCCTCGTCGCGGAAGATGTCGAGTTGGCCGACCTCGATGTACGCAGGCGGTAGCCCTTCGGGGTCGATCACGCGGGCGGGCGCGGCGTACGCGGAAGTGTCGGGTCCGCCCGCGGCGTCGCCGAGCAGGGCTTGCCAGCCTGTCCGGTTGTCGTCCCATGACCACAGCACGAACGGCGCGAGGTACGGGTCGGGCGTGCTGGTGCGGTCGTCGAGCATCGGCATGAGCAGGATCTGGCGCGCGATCGCGGGTCCGCTCCGGTCGCGGGCCTCGATCGCCACCGCGGCGGCCAGTCCGCCGCCCGCGCTGTCGCCGAAGACCGCGATGCGGGTGGGGTCCACGTTCAAGTCGGCGGCGTGGTCGTGCAGCCAGACCAGGGCGTCGTAGGCGTCGTCGACCGGCGTGGGGTGCGGATGTTCGGGTGCGCGTCGGTAGTCCACCGACAGGATCGGGGTGCCGCTGGCCGACACGTACCGCGAGACCGACCCGTCGAACAGTCCGACGTGGCCCAGGATCATGCCGCCGCCGTGCAGGTAGATCGCGGCCGGACCGGGTTCGGTGCCGCGGTCGTCGCGCACGTACCAGCGCAACAGGATCGAGGCGCCGTCGGCGGTGGTCATCGTGTGGTCGGTGATGGTGACGTCGGCGGCGACCGGTTGGGCGGTGTCGGTGTGGGCGATGACCTGCTCGAGGATCGCGCGACGGGCCGCGACATCGCCGACCGGCGGTGGTGTGGTTTCCGCCATCGCCGCGGCCATCGGGGCCAGTGCGTCGGCGACTTGCGGATCGAGAGTGAAAGACATGACGTAACTCCTTGTGCAGCAACAGGTTAGAGGGTTCGTTTCAGGGCAGCAGGATCGTTTTGCCCGACAGCCTTCCGGTGACGGCTTCGTCGTGAACGGTTGCCAGCTCGCTCAGTGGTCGGCGGTCGGCAACGTCGATGCGGAGTTCGCCGCTGTCCACGAGCGCGACCAGTTCGGCGAGCTGAGCGGCATCGCTGCGGGCGAACACCCGGACCGCCCGCACTCCGCGCTCAGGGTCGGGTTCACCGGGAGTGGTTGTGCTGACGAAGATTCCACCGTCGGCCACCAGGTCGACCAGGGCCGCGGTCTCTTCCGGCGAGGTGGACACCAAGTTGAGTACGACGTCGAAACGTTGCCCGGATACCGCCTGCGCCAACGGAATTGCGGTGTAGTCGACGATTCGGTTCGCACCGTTGGCACGAACCCGGTCGGTGCTGCGCGCACTCGCGGTGGCCGTGACCGTCGCTGCCGCACGGGCGGCCAACTGGACGGCGTAGCCGCCGACCGCACCGCCCGCACCGTTGATCAGCACGCTGTTGCCCGCGACCAGACCGGCATGCTCGAACAGCGCCTGCCAGGCCGTGAGCCCGACCGCGGGAAGTGCTGCGGCGTCGGACAATTCGATGGTGCGTGGCGCCGCGGCCAGCAGGTCAGCCGCGACGGCGACGTATTCCGCGGCCGCGCCGTCGGCATTCATCGGCAGGAAGGCAACCACCGCGTCCCCCACTGCCCAATCGCTCACCCGCGCACCGACTTCGGCGACGGTGCCCGCCACATCGATGCCCGGCACGTGCGGGAACGACACGGGGAACACCTGCTGCAGGTACCCGGCGCGGATCGCGACATCCACCGGATTGAACGAGGTCGCGGCCACTTTCACCACCACCTGCCCGGCGGCGGCGACGGGCTGGGGCGCCTGCTCGTAAGCCAGAACCGCACTGTCGCCGTGGGCGTGGAATCGCACTGCCTTCATGATCTCTCCTCCATCATCTGCTTCGAACTCGAAGCATGTACAGACAGTAACCTGCTTCGAATTCGAATCAATACCCACGATCGCGGTGATCGTGGTCACTCTGTTTCGAATTCGAAGCAGATAGGATGGGGGCATGGCAGACCACGACTCCACCCCGGCCGCGCACACCGGCAGCGACGTCGAGCCGCTCGAGCCCGGCCAACTCGGGGCCTACTTCGCGCTGCTGGAAGCCGTCGGACTGCTCCAACACGCCATCGAACAGCAGCTACGCGCCGAAGGCGACATCAGCTACGTGCAGTTCCAACTGCTGGCCCGCCTGCTCGAGGCCCCCGGCCCGCTCACCATGACCGCGCTGGCCGACGGCGTGGTCTACAGCCGCAGCGGCCTCACCTACCAGGCCGGGCTGTTGGAGAAGGCGGGCCTGATCACCCGCGCGCCCTGCCCCGAGGACGAACGCTCCACCCTGGTCACCCTCACCGACCGCGGCCGCGCGCTGTTCCACCGCATCCTGCCCGGCCACATCCAACTGTCGCGCGACCTGCTGTTCGACTCCCTCACCGACAACGATGTCGAGCATCTCGGCGACATCATGACCCGCGTGCGCGACCACATGCGCGCCCAGCCGCCGCGTTCGGCCGCGCCCCGCAAAACCCGCGCCACCCCGACAGCGGCGCGCGACTGATCCGTGTCGCAACGTCCGATTGGGCACGAACTGGGCAGGAACTGGTCTGGGAAGTGAGCGGTGATCGGCGCGAAAGTACCTCCGTAGAGCAAGCGCAACAGGAGGTCTCTCAGTGAATATCGTTGAAACCGGTCGTGATTCGGCCGGCCTTGCCACTGGACGCGGTGCAGGGTCCGCGCTGACGCGTATCGAGACCAACGGAGTCGAACTCCAGGTGCAAGTCAGCGGCACCGGGACCGATGTCGTTCTGGTGCACGGATTCCCGGACACCCACGCGGTCTGGCGTCATCAGGTGTCCGCGCTCACCGCGGCCGGATACCGCACGATAGCGCCCGACCTGCGCGGCTTCGGGGCCTCGGACAAGCCGGTGGAGCTGGCGGACTACGAGCTCGCGCACTACGTCCGCGATCTGGTGGGCGTGCTCGACGAGTTGGGTATCGAGCGTGCGCACCTGGTCGGGCACGACTGGGGATCACCGTTGGTCCAGCTCCTGGCGGCCACCGTCCCCGACCGGGTGGCCAGTGTCAGCCTGCTGTCGGCGGGCAGTCCGGCCGCGAACGTGGAGGCGGGGGTGGCCCAGCGCGAAAAGTCGTGGTATTTCCTGCTTTTCCAGTTTCCCGGTATCGCGGAGCGCTGGTTGTCGCAGGACGACTTCGCCAACGCGCGACAGTGGCTGAGCTCCCACCCGGACCTGCCGGAGGTCATCGAGCGACTGCGCGATCCGCGGGCACTGAGCACCTCGCTCGGGCTGTATCGCACCGGCGCGGGACCGCGATTGCTGGTCGAGCCACCCCAACTGCCGCCGGTGCTCGCCCCGGTCATGGGGATCTGGAGCAGCGAGGATCGGTTCCTGACCGAGGAATCGATGACCGGAACCGGCAAGCATGTCCGCGGATCGTGGCGGTACGAACGCCTCGATGGAATCGGTCACTGGATGCAACTCGAGGCACCCGAGCGGGTCAACGACCTGCTCCTGGACTTCCTCACCGGAAAGTAGTCGGTTGGACTCGCCGACCGTCTTCTGCCGCATCCTCGGCCCGATCGCCATCGAAATCGACGGCGCACCAGCGCAATTGGGTGGTCCACGCTCTCGCCGAGCGTTGGCTGCGCTGTCCGCCGCACACGGCATGGCCGTTCCGGACGAGTACCTGATCGAACAGATCTGGGGCGACGCCCGCCCGGCCAGTGTCGTGTCGGCCCTGCGCGGGCTCATCTGGCGCCTGCGCGCCGCACTGGGCCCGCAGGTGGGCCCACGGTATCTGCGGCGCGACGTCGGCGGCTACGCGCTGACCATTCCGGGCCCGCTCATCGATCACCAGCAGCTGGCGGCGCGGGTCGCCGGTGCGATGGGCCATCTCGACAACGGGCATCCCAGTTGGGCGGCAATGGATTTGGCGGCCGCGGTGGCCCTGTGGCGGGGCGAACCGTGGGAGGAACTCGGCCCGGCACCGGAGCTGATCGGGATCAGGGCCAAGCTCGCCGAACTGCACGACGTCGCGGTCGAAGAACTCCAAGCCGCGCGCCTGGCACTCGACGACCCCGCGCACGCGGGGCCCGAAACCGCGCGGGCGGTCGCGGCGCTGGCCGAGGCCGTGGTCGCGACCCCCTACCGGGAACGTCGGTGGGAACTGCTGGCGTTGGGCTTGTACCGCACCGGCAGACAAACCGAGGCGCTGGCGGCACTGCGCGGCATCCACGAACGGCTCATCAACGACATCGGCATCGAGCCACGACGTTCGCTGCGCGCCCTCGAGCAGCGCATCCTCCGACAAGACCCGGACCTGCTGCTACCAGGTCCAACACGTGCGGCCCGACCGCGCAACGACCGCTAGCCTGGCCGACGAGACCGGTTCGGCGCCGGTGCCGCCTCGATCGAGGCGAACACGCCCCAGAGGAGAAGTGATGAGCCTGACCGGCGACGAGCGCGGCGTGCTCGCCGACAGCTTGGCGAGGGGACGTGACCGTGCCTTCGTGGGCCGCCACGACGAACTCGCTCGGTTCCAAGCCGCCCTGGACGGTGCGGTCGGTGCGTACCCCGTGCAGTTTCTGCACGGTCCGGGCGGGATCGGCAAGTCCACGCTGCTGCGCCGTTTCGCCAGGCTCGCGCAGCAGCGTGGTCGTTCGGTCGTCGAGGTCGACGGGCGCACCGTGACGCCGACGCCGGAAGGTTTCGTCGCGGCCGCCGGGGTCGCCGTGCGCGAACCGGGCGTGGTGCTGCTCGTGGACACCTTCGAGAAGTGCCAGGGTCTGGAGGGGTGGTTGTGGGAGCGCTTTCTGCCGCAACTGCCGGTCGGGGCCGTCGTTGTCGTCGCGGGACGGGGCGCGCCGGACCCGGTGTGGACCTCCGATCCGGGCTGGGTCGACCTGCTGTCGGTCACCGCGGTGCGCAACCTCGCGCCGCAGGAGGCCGCGGAGTTCCTGCACGCGCGCCAGGTGCCCGCCACCGCACAGCAGGCCCTGCTCGAGTTCACCGGCGGCAACCCGCTGGCCCTCGCGCTCGCCGCGGCGCTGGCCACCAAAGCTGCTGTGCGACAACCGATGTGGGCACCGAACCAGGACACGATTTCCACCCTGCTGCGCCAACTGGTCGGGAAAACACCCAGTCCCGCACACCGGCGAGCGCTGGAGATCTGCGCGCACGCCTACATCACCTCCGAGTCGCTGCTGCGGTCGCTGATGGGCGAGCAGGCCGCGGAACTGTTCGCGTGGTTGCGGGTGCAGCCGTTCATCGAATCGACCGACACCGGCCTGTTCCCCCACGACGTGGTCCGGGAAACACTGGAAGCCGACCTGAAATGGCGTGACCCGCAAGGGTTCGCGCAGATGCACAACCAGCTGCGCGAATCGCTACTGGCACAGGTGCGTTCGGCCCCCAGCACTCAGCTGGCACAGGCAACC
The DNA here is from genome assembly GCF_042714895.1 of Nocardia sp. NPDC058666. NCBI lineage: Bacteria > Bacillati > Actinomycetota > Actinomycetes > Mycobacteriales > Nocardiaceae > Nocardia > Nocardia sp. NPDC058666. Next base: position 17,152 of record NZ_JBHXRY010000003.1, on the reverse strand, counting down.
GGTGCGCTGATCTTCGTGTTCCGCGCCGATCGGCAGATGTCGGAATTCAATGTCTGGCGCGAAGTCGGTGTCGTGGACGATCGCCCCTACCGACCACAGGACCGGGCGCGGGTGCTGGAACTGGCCGAGCAGACCGAAGGACCCGCCTCGGCGGCGATCGCGCAGTTCTGGCTCGACCGGCAACCCGAAGGATTCCGGGTCTATCACTCGACCCTGAGCGGCGACCCGGTCGCCTTCTCGGCATGGCTCGAGCTCACCGATTCCGAAGGCGCGGAACATGATCCCGTTGTTGCCGCCGCGTGGAACCACGCCAGGGGACACGGCCCCCTGCGCTCGGGTGAGTACCTGGCGTTGGCCCGCTTCACCGTCGACCCGGCCGCCTACCAGCGCCCCGCACCGTCGACCACCTTCGCCCAGTGGCGGGCCACCGGCGAAATGATTCGCGGCGAGCGGATCGCGTGGTCGTTCGTGGTGATGCGCGACGACGGCTTCTGGAACGCCCACCTCGGCGACATCAACATGCTGCCCATCGACGCACCGCCCACCGTGGGCGAGCACCGCTACGCCCTGTTCGCCCACGATTGGCGCGCCCAACCGGCGGGCCCCTGGCTGCAGGAGAAGACCGACGCCATGCTGGCCGGAACCACCATGGCCGAAGGTTCGGTCCGCGGGCACGGCGAGCTGGTGGTGTTGTCGCGTCCCGAATTCGATGCCGCCGTGCGCGACGCGTTGCGCACGCTACGGCAGCCGGTCGCGCTGTCGGCCAATCCGCTCCATCGCAGCCGTCTGGTACTGGAAAGTGGTCGCGATCTGGCCGAATTGCTCACCGAGGCAACGCTTGTGCTGCAGGGCGAGCGTGGCGGCGACAAGTTGTTCCGCGCGCTCAACGCCACCTATGTCAAGGGCGCGCCGACCCAGGAGGTCGCGGCCGAACTGCTCGGCTTGCCGTTCAGCACCTACCGCCGCCACCTGTCGACCGCGATAGAGCGAGTCAGCGATCTGCTCTGGCATCAGGAGTTGAACGGCCACTGAGCACCTGTCGCGGGAAACAATGACTGCCAGAAATCGGACAGGGCCTGCGCGGCGGCAGCGGGATCGTCCAGCATCCACCAGTGCCCGGCGCCGGGCATGAGGTAGAGCGTGGCACCCAGCTGACGTGCGATTTCGATCGCCGAACCGTACTCGTCGAGACCGTCGCGCACCGGGTGGACGACCAGCCCCGGTGCGCGGGTTCTCGTCGAAGGTCCCCAGGCGCGGTAGCGGCTTTCCAGCATGGAACGGTAGAGGTCGAGCACGGCACTGCCCATCTCAGCGTCGAATTGTCCGTGGGCCCTGTGTGTTTCCGGAAGTCCGAGCGTATGCAATGTCGTGCCAAGGGTTTTCGGGACGGCGACCGCCTGGCGGACGAATTCCTCGCCCGCGCCGACTGTCTGCCAGACTTTGGCCAGCTCGTGCCAGCGGTGGTCTGGATGCAGCACCCCTGCACTGTCTGCCACCCAACTTCGTACTGTGACAGTGGGATCGGCGACCACCCGGTAGGTCAACACCGCGCCGATGTCGTGCCCGACAAGGTCGATCGGACCCGGAATGCTGCGCAATCGCTCGACCAGCCACTGGACGTACTCGTCGACGGTGGCACCGAACGACCGCGGCCGCGGCGACCCGAAACCGGGCAAACGCAACGCGACGCTGTCGACCGCGAGGTGGTCCCGCACACCGTCCCAGATATCGGCGGTCTCGGGGGCACCGTGCACGAACACGACGGTCATATGAGTTCCTCTCAGCGAAAGTTCCTGTGTGGCAACAGTGTCGATTGCGGCGCCGCTCACTTGCCAGGCCGAAAACTGCTCACTTACCGAAAACAGGCTGTGCCGCGTGGAGTGGTCCACGCGACACAGCCTGTTCGGGGGGAAAGGTCAGCTGATCGCGGCGGCGGCCTCGACGATGACCTTCGCGACGGCACCGGGCTGGGAGACAGTCAGAGCGTGCGAGGCGCCCTTGATCTCCACCGAGGAGCGGGCACCGGCGCGTTCGGCCATGAACCGGTGCGCGGCCACGGGGATGTTGTAGTCGGCATCGGGGAACACGAACCACGAGGGGATCGTCTTCCAGCTGGGTGCACCGGATTTGCCGTTGAGGGCGCGGTCGTTGAGCGGACGCTGGGTGGCGGCGTCGACGGCGGCCTTGGTCTTGGGGACGTCGGCGGCGAACTGCTGGTGGAACTTGGCGGGCTGGATGTAGAGATCGGTGCTGCCGTCGGGCAGTGCCACCTTGTTCAGGGTGCCGCCCAGCGTGCTGCCGGGGAACTTGCCCGACAGCTCACCGATGGTCTCGCCCTCTTCGGGAGCGAACGCCGCGACGTAGACCAGTCCCTTGACCTTCGGATCCTGGACCTGGGAGATGACCTGCCCGCCGTAGGAGTGTCCGACCAGCACGACCGGGCCGTCGATCGAGGCGACCACGCTGCGGACGGTGTCGGCGTCGCCGGCCACGCTGCGCAGAGGATTTCCGGCGGCGATGCTGGTCAGGCCCTTGTCGGTGAGTTTGTCGATCACGCCGTTCCAGCTGCTGGATTCGGCGAAGGCCCCGTGGACGAGAACGATGGTGGGTTCGGTGGCAGACGGCGCGGGTTGGGCGGTGGCGCAGCCGGCGCTGGCGACAACGGCGGTGACACCCAGCGCGACGGCGGTGAGCTTGACGATGGCGGTGATACGCATGACGGTTCCTCGAGACAATTATGTTGCGGGAGTGGATGTTCGGCAGTGTCAGCCGGCGACGGCTTCGATCGCGGTGAGGATGACCTCGGCGACCGCGGCGGGCTGGGAGGCAGGCAGCGCATGGGAGGCGCCGGCGATCTCGATGGTGGTGCGAGCACCGGCCCGTTCGGCCATGAACCGGTGCGCGGCGACCGGGATGTTGTAGTCGGCATCGGGGAACACGAACCACGACGGCAACGTCTTCCAGTTCGGTGCACCGGATTTGCCGTTGAGGGCGCGATCGTTGAGCGGGCGCTGGGTGGCGGCGTCGATCGCGGCCTTGGCGGCGGGAATATCGGCGGCGAACTGCTGGTGGAACTTGGCGGGTTGAATGTAGAAGTCGGTGGTGCCGTCGGGCAGCGGCACCTGGTTCAGGGTTTCGCCCAGGGTGCTGCCAGGGAACTTGCCCGACAGTTCGCCGATGGTCTCGCCCTCTTCCGGGGCGAAGGCGGCGACGTAGACCAGTCCCTTGACCTTCGAATCCTGGACCTGGGAGATGACCTGCCCGCCATAGGAATGCCCGACGAGGATGACCGGACCCTCGACGGAGTCGACGAGACCGCGGACGATGTCGGCATCGGATTCGACATCGCGCAGCGGGTTGGCGGCGGCGATCACGGTGGCATCGACCGTGCGCAGCCTGCTGATGACGCCGCTCCAACTGGCGGACTCGGCGAAGGCGCCGTGGACGAGGATGACTGTGGGGGTGCTCATGATGGTCTCCTGAAAAGGTGTGCTGAAAGTGGTCAGTGCGCGAGGAACGCGAGCAGGTCGGCTTCGAACGCGGTGCGGAATTCGCCGTAAAGGCCGTGCGGCGCACCGGGATACACCCGCAGCGTCGCGTTCTTGATCAGCTCCGCCGCCTTGGTCGCCGAGTCGTGCAGCGGCACGATCTGGTCGTCGTCACCGTGCGCGACCAGCACCGGCACGTCGATGCCGAGCAGGTCCGCGGTGAAATCGGTTTCGGAGAACTGGGCGATGCATTCGTAGGCGGCGCGCACCCCGACCTGCATGCCCAGCCGCCAGAACGCCCGGCGCGCACCCTCCGACACGATCGCGTCGGGCCGGTTGAACCCGTAGAAGGCCTCGCTCAGATCCCAGTAGAACTGCGAGCGGTCGGCGGCGACGCCGGCGCGGATCCCGTCGAAGACCGCCATCGGCGTGCCATCGGGGTTGGTCTCGGACTTGACCATCACCGGCGGCACCGCGCCAAGCAGCACCGCCTTGGCGACCCGGGCACTGCCGTGGCGACCCAGGTAGCGGGCGACTTCGCCGCCGCCGGTGGAGTGGCCGACCAGCACCGCGTCGCGCAGGTCCAGGTGTTCGAGCAGTTCGCCCAGGTCGTCGGCGTAGCGGTCCATGGTGTTGCCGTCCCAGGTCTGGCTCGAGCGGCCGTGACCGCGGCGGTCGTGGGCGATGGCACGGTAGCCGTGCTCGGCGACCAGGCGGGCTTGGTCGTCCCAGGCGTCGGCGCTGAGCGGCCAGCCGTGACTGAAGACGACCGGTTGGCCGGTGCCCCAGTCCTTGAAGAAGATCTCGGCGCCGTCGGTGGTGGTGAAGGTGTTTGTCATGCCGATAAAATTACGAGCGGACCCACCCCCTACGAATCAGTCGAACGACTGCATCCATGACTGAGTCATGGCGGCCGTCGATGACTCAGTCACTGCCCGATTACCGCACCGACCTGCGTCGTCGCGTTGTGGAACCAGTGGTTCTCTGTCAGGATCGGGCGGTGAGTGGTGTGCTGTCGCAGTCTTCGTTGATCGGTCGAGACCGGTATCTGGCCATGCTGGGCGACCTGCTGGATCGCGCGGTCGCCGGAAATGGTTCGGCGATGGTCCTGCGCGGACAAGCCGGTATCGGAAAGTCGGCTCTGCTCAGCGAGATTCGGCAGCGGGCGACCCAACAGGACCTCACCGTCGTGTGCGCGGACGGTGTCGAGAACGAAGCCGGCCTGCCGTTCGCCGCCCTGCACCAACTGCTGCGCCCGCTCGAGTCCGAAGTGGCCAAGCTGCCCGTGTCGCATCAACACACCCTGCGTGCGGCGTTCGGCCAGGAAGACGGATCGCCGGATCTGTACGCGGTGGCGTTGGCCGCACTGCAACTGGTCGGGGAAGCCGCCGCGGTCCGGCCGACGGTGTTGATCCTCGACGATCTGCAGTGGCTGGACAGCTGCAGCGCCGACGTTCTCAGTTTCGTCGCCCGCCGGATCGGCAGTGACGCGGTCTTCGTGCTGGGTGCCACCAGAACCGGATCCGAGGATTCCGCACGTCGAGCGGGGCTGCCCGACGTCATGGTCGAACCGCTCGACGAACAGGCCGCCGCGCAACTCCTACAAGCACAGGCACCCGCACTGTCGGGCAACCTGCGACTGAAACTGCTCAGCGAAGCCGCGGGAAATCCGTTGGCGCTCACCGAGTTACCGCGCGCGATGGCGCAGACCACCGACCGAGTGGTCGAGGATTTCCCGTTGACCGCCCGCCTGGAAGCCGCCTTCGCCGCGCGTTCGGCAGAACTCAGCGAGCCCACCAGGGCCCTGCTGGTCGTGCTCGCCGCCGATGTCACCTGCGACGCGGGCAGGCTGCTTCGGGCGGCCACCCAACTCGCGAACACCCCGGTCGGCACCGCCCACCTGCAAGAAGCAATCGACGTCGGCCTGGTCGAGATGGCCGGGCCGGTGCTGCGCTTCCGGCACCCGCTGATGCGTTCGGCGACCTACGTCCGGGCACCGCTGACACAACGACTCGACGCGCACACCATCTTGGCCGACGTCCTCGCCGACTTCCCCGACAAACAACTGTGGCATCGTGCCGCGGCCACCCTGGGCGCCGACGACACGATCGCCGCGCAACTCGAACTGTATGCGCAGCGATCACGAGCCTGCGGCGCCATCATGGCCGCGGTCTCGGCCCTGCACCGCGCCGCGGAACTGTCGCAGCGACCCGACCGCACGACCGCGTTGCTTCTGCACGCCGCGGAACTGGCCAGCGAGACCGGTGCGCGCCGCGAAGCCAAAAACCTGCTCGACCGAGCCGACCTCAGCAATCTGGGGCCGACCGAACGAGCACGCCTGGCCGGGGTCGAGGAAGTCGTCGCCTTCCAACGCTACGACGACCACGAACGCCGCATCCGCGAGCTCGTGGACATCGCGGCCGACGTGCACACCGCGGGCAATACCGACCTGGCCGCGGAGGTACTGTGGCGCGCCGCGTCCCGCTGCTTCTTCCAGGACGCCTGCGACCAGTCACGCAAAGCCATTGCCGCCCAACTGGATTCACTCGACCTGCCCGCCCACGACCCACGAGTGCTCGCCATCGCCGCCTACAGCATGCCGTGGGAACGCGGCAGCGACGTACTCGACCAACTCGCGCGACTCGACCCCGACCGCACCGACGCCGACGCCATGCGCTTCCTCGGCTACGCCGCGCTGTTCCTCGGCGACTTTCGCCGCGGCTCCGCCTACATCGACAACGCCGCCGGAATCGGCCGCCGACAAGGACGACTCGGACTGCTGTCGGGCATCCTCGGCGCCGGCAACTGGAGCCGCATCTGGCTCGGCGAATGGGACAAAGTCCGCGCCGAGACCGAGGAATCCCGCGCGTTCGCCGAGGAGACCGGCGAGGAGTTCTACCTCGTCGCCGGGCGCACCAACCTGGCCATGATCGCCGCATTGCGAGGCGAAGCCGACCTGGCCGACGAGCACCTGCGCGCGATCGGCGCCAGCCCGCTGGCCACCGGAATGCGATGCATCCAGGTCGCCGCCCAGCAGACCCGCGGCATGCTCCTGCTGTTGGACGGCCGCGCCGAGGACGCGTTCGCGGCCCTGACCCGTGTCTACGATCCGACCGACCCGGTGAGCCACCCCATGCGACGCTGGTGGATCGCCCCCGAACTCGCCGACGCCGCCGTCGCCTCCGAAAACACCGACACCGCAAGACAATTGCTGGCCGACCTACCGGAACTGGCCCAGCGACTCCCCGCGCCGATGCTGCTCGTCGTCGACCAATACAGCCGCGCCGTACTCGCCGACGACACCAACGCGGACTCCGCCTACACCGACGCACTCAACGGCCACGTCGGCACCTGGCCGCTGTACCGCGCACGCCTGCAACTGCACCACGGCCGCCGCCTACGCCGCCTACGCCGAACCGCGGAAGCCCGCGAACCCCTACGCGCGGCCCGCGACACCTTCGACGCACTGGGCGCGGACCCCTGGGCCCAAGCCGCCCGCAACGAACTACGCGCCGCAGGCGAAACCAGCACCCGCCGCTCCCCCACCGCCCGCGACCAACTCACCTCCCAGGAACTGCAGATCGCCACGCTGGCAGCCGAAGGGCTGACCAACCGTCAGATCGCGGAAAAGCTCTACCTGTCCCACCGCACCGTGGGGTCTCACCTCTACCGCATCTATCCCCGCTTGGGGATCACCAGCCGAGTCGAACTCGCGGGGGCTATCTCGGCGATCAGCTGAGGGGTCGGTGAGTGGGCCGACTCCCGGTCGGCGAAGCCTTCAGTCTCCGCGGTTGCCGAAAGGCGTCGACGTTCAGCCTCAGGAGGTTCTACCCTCGAACCTGGCGAGTCGTCGCATTGCGAAGAGCGGGGGGTTGGCGTGGCTGTCACAGCTTGGACCGGCGCTGAGGTCCGCGCGATGCGTACTGCCGCGTTGCGGATCACGCAAGCGGATCTGGCCGAACGTCTCGGATTTACGGAGTCGGTTGTTCGCAAGTGGGAAAAGCGCGGTGCCACAATCACACTCACGAACCAGCACGCCGCCGCGATGGACACCCTACTGGCGCGTCTGGACGACGGTCAGCGCCATCGGTTCGAGTCTGCCCGATCTGCGGTTTCGCCCACCATCGTGCCGGATGTCGGTCAGTTCGACAGGTCGGATGCGATCGTCGGTCGGCTGCATCAGCTTGCCGAGCTGCGTGGTGATGGTGATCTCGTCGACGGGCTGAGTCTTGCGCTCGGCGAGGTCGTCGACCGTTACGAGGCGGAGGGACCACGCCATCTCGCGGGCGAGGTTCAAGAGCTACGTCAGCGGGTGAATCTTCTTCTCCAGCAACGTCGCCACCCCGCCCATGTCGAGCAGTTGTATCGGATCGCGGCACGGCTGTCGGGAGTGCTGGCGTACATGGCGGTGAATTGTGGTCGGTTCGGCAGCGCTCGGATGTACTGCCGCGAAGCACAGGTACTGGCATCGCTGATCGAGGATCGCGAGATGCTGGCGTGGGTTAAGTCAACTGAGAGCTTTTGCGCGTATTACGCAGGCGATTTCGCGCTGTCGGTGACGTTGGCCGAGGAAGGGATCTCGCTGGCCGACTCAGGGTCTCAGGCAATCCGGTTGTATTCCAACGGGTTAGCCCGCGCTTGGGGGAAGCTGGGCGACACCGTAGAGGTCGAGCGCGCTATCGAGCAGGCGATGTCGCTGGCGGATCACCACAATGTGGTCCCTGGCCTGACTCCCGCGCTGACCTTCGAGTCCTACGGCAAAGCGCGCCTCATGGCCAATGCCGCCACCGCGTTCCTGTCGGCCGGGCGATTCGACAAGGCCCTCGAGTTCGGCGAGTTGGTCGAGGACCATGTTTCGCAGTCGGACTCGGTGTGGAGTGCAACGTTGGTGCGCTTGGATGTGGCGACTGCGCTTGTCCTGCAACGCCACCCGGAAGTCGAGCGGGCGGTTCGGCTCGGCGTCGAGGCTCTCGACGCGTCTTCGGATCGTCCGATCAGGTCGGTGTGGCAGCGGGCCGATGAACTCGGCGCGCTGCTGGAATCCCGGCATCGTGTACCGTCGCGCGTTTATGCCGAGCGGTTGGCGCAGTGGCGTCGTTCGGCCCAACCCCTGATCGCGCCGGAGAGCCGGATTCAACCACCCAGCGCAAGCACTGCTCGGGTCGTCCAGCGATAGGCGTGGCCATCTCGTCGCAACACGACCAACTCGACCTGGTTCACCCGCACGGTGACGCTTCTGGCCGTACGAACCGCCGCGACTGCGTCGATGACCTCAGCGGCAGCGCGGTCAGTGTTGTTGTAGGCGATGCCCAAATGCGGGCGGAACCGGGAAGAATTCGGTGCTGACGAGTTCGGCAAGGCTTGTGCCGTACAGACTGACAGGATCTGATGCAGGTCCAGCAGCGGATCCCATGGCGCGACCGAGAATCTGATCGCGCTGCGCGAGCCGCTCAACGGTCCCACGGTCAAATCGAACGGCTTCACCTCCGAAAGGCTTTCGCGGGCAAACGAAACCAGCTCGTCGATCTGCTGGTCAGAGACAACGTTCGTGTCGCCGACCCCCATCATCGTGAGGTGCAGCGCATCCAATGGCACCGGATCAACCCCGCCGATTGCCAGCGCTTTCTGGCAATCGGCAGCGAGTGCGTTCAGGTCCGAGTCAACGAAGGTCAGATACCAGTAGTAGCCCGTCCGGCCTGGCGTCCACTGCTTCACCGCCCAATGGTCGCGAAGGATCTCGATCTCGGCGAAGGCGTTCCAATCGTTGTGCGCGATGGCATCTGGATCCGACGTCGAGTCCGGCGGCTGCCGGGGAAACGGGCCACTGGATGCCATGTCCGTCCTCTCCACGTCGAAGGTCTTGTCGGCAAGTTTACGGACTGTCGGCCGGACGCAGCGTCGATGCAGGCGAGCGTCCGGCCGCAGGGTCACATCCGTTGCGGAGCCGCCATCCCCAACTGACCCAACCCGAGTTCCAATGTTCGAGCAGTTAACTGGCACAACGCGATTCGGTTCGAGCGAATCGGTTCATCAGCTGCGATGACCGGGCACAGATCGTAGAAGGTGGTGTACGCGCGGGCCAGATCGTAGAGATAGCCCGCCAAACGGTGGGGCTCCAACGCATCAGCCACCTCCGCCAGCACGGTGCCGTAGCCATCCAGGACCAGTGCGAGTTCCCGTTCTGCCGGTTCGAGCGGACCGGCAGTGTCGACCGTGATCTGCGTGGTGGCGTCTGCCTTGCGCAGGATCGAACAAACGCGGGCGTGGGCGTACTGCAGGTAGACACCGGTGTTGCCGTTGAGTGTGGTCATCCGGTCCAGGTCGAAGCTGTAATCCTTGACCCGCGACGTCGATAGATCCGCGTACTTGACCGCACCGATCCCCGCCTGCTCAGCGATAGTGTCGAGTTCAGCCGCAGACAGGTCCGGGTTCTTTTCGGCGACAACAGCGCGGACACGCGCGGCGGCCTCGTCGAGCAGGCCCATCAACCGAACAGTTCCTCCCGCACGGGTTTTGAACGGTTTGCCATCCGGTCCCAAGATCGTGCCGTAAGCCACGTGATCGACTAGGATCGCCTCGGTGAGCCACCCGACTCGCCGGGCGGCTTCGAAGATCAGCTGAAAGTGCAACGCCTGCCGCGAATCGGTGACATACAGCAGGCGGTCCGCGTTCAGCGAGGCGATGCGGTATCGGATGGTGGCCAGGTCGGTGCTGTCGTACCCGTACCCGCCGTCGCGTTTGCGGGCCATCAGCACAACAGGCTGATCATCAGGACCGGTGACCTGTTCCGACAGCACGACGATCGCGCCATCGCTGTCGACTGCTACGCCCTTGTCGATGAGTTCGGTGACCGTGTCAGCGAGTTGGTCGTTGTAGAACGACTCCCCGACATAGTCATCGGGGGTGAGCAGGACACCGAGTCGGTCATAGATCGCACCGAAGGCCTTCTCGGACTCGGCGACGATCTCCCGCCACCGCGCGACCGTATCCGTATCGCCAGCTTGCAAGGCCACCACGCGGTTTCGTGCACGGTCGGCAAAAGCCGGGTCGGCGTCGAACTGGGCGCGGGCAGCCTTGTACAGGCTGTCCAGCGCCGACACCGCGCTAGTCTCGGCATCGAGTTCGTCTGTGTGCCACGGTGATTCGGGATGCTCGTCGATGTACTGGATCAGCATCCCGAACTGGGCACCCCAGTCGCCGAGGTGATTCGCACGCACGACATCAGCACCGAGGAACCCGAAAACCCGAGCGAGACTGTCACCGATAATCGTGGTCCGCAGATGCCCGACATGCATCTCCTTGGCCACGTTCGGCGCGGAGTAGTCGATAACCACCCGATGCCCGTTCTCGCTGGCCGGCACACCGAGCCGATCATCAGCCAACCGTGCGGCCACGCTTTCCCAGATCGCCTGCTCAGCGAGGGAGATGTTCAAGAATCCGGGGCCCGACACCTGCACATCAGCGATCACGCCACCGCTGAGATCGAGATGGGCCGCGAGCTCGCTACCGAGCTGAGCGGGTGGCATCCCGACCTTCTTCGCCAACGGCAACGCGGCGTTGGATTGAAAGTCGGCCCGATCGGATCGTCGCACTACCGGGTCCGCATCCGCCATTTCCGGGCGGACTCGCACGATCGCCTCCGACACAACGGCAGCGACACGTCCGAGCAGCGGCACAATACCGGCAGAGCTCACCTTGGATTCCTTTCGATGGGGATGGTGGGCCCATTGTCGCAGGCGTGTGAAGTGGAATAGCTGCGGCTGACGTGGCACCGGCGGAATCGCGCGCCATCGACGACCTCGACCAGGTTCCGAGCGACCAGCGACGCCAGGCCCGACTGGACCGTGGAGCACAGGCGCGCAGGGTGGGTGTAGCCCAAGAAATCCTTTCCCTGCGCACCACCGGCCACGCCAGTCAACGCCCGCACCGCACGCGGAACTGTGATCTCCGGCGTCGCGAGCATCGAGATCGCGAGCACCGCCACAGCCTGCTCCGCCCGCGCACGATCAGCGCGATACCGGCCCACGTTCCCACCGAGGAACACGTGCTCGCTGGTGAGAGCGTTGAGCACCAGGCGCTGCGCGAACGCGGGCGAGTTCAACCAGCTCGCTTCGACAACCACCGGATCAGGGCTGAGCACCCCATCGATCCTCGGAAAGCACCGCAGACTCACAGCACGATCGACATCGGCATAGGTCGCGAAAAGTTTTGTCTCGTAGTCGACTTCCATGTCGTCGGCCAACCCGAAATCATCGTGGATGCGCCGAACCGCGCCCACCAGGCCGTCCATCAGGTAGCGACCAGGGCGATCGCGTCCGACCAAGACGAGGTCCAGATCTGAGCGCGAGTCTCCCGTGCCGGCCTGCGAGCCGTAAACGAGTCCGTACCCTCCCGCAGGGGTGAATGTTCGACACAGCTGCGCTGCCGCGGCAAACAGCTCGGGCGTCATGACGACAAGCCGATCGGCAGCGACGCATACGGGTGCGCGGCGGCGTGGAAGTCGATGAGGTGGACTCCGCTCGGCAGCGCGACCCCGCCACCTGCGATCTCGTATCGGTCGAGGAACTCCTCCACCGTTTCCGCGAGCTGTGGATCATCGAGCAATAGCGGATGGTGTTTGAAATGCACCCCGAAGAACCACTCACGCGCCGCATCCCGGCTGGGTGCCCATGCCACTCCCCCGAGGCGCGTGTGTGTCAACGTGCCGTCACCTCGACCTTCGGCTTCGCGGAGTGCGTCGACCAGTACGTTCCTGGTGTAGGCGCGGCCACCATCGGGAAATGGCGCGACGACTTCCCAGCCACGGGTCACCAACTGCTGTTCCGGGCTCTCGGCGTCGAACAACATGGCGAGCAGGTGTCCGCCCGGCGCGACCAACCGGACCAGGTCGAGCACGAATTCCCGCGCCCGGGCCTGCGCGCGAGCCTGATCCTGTCGAGGTCGCACACCCGAAGGAGAGAGTTCCTCGAAGAACTCCCCGATCGGGTAACTCAGCGACCAGAACGCCGTCACCAGGTCAAAACTGCTCGACCGGCCCTGCCGCAGGAGCACGGTCACGGCGTCGCTGGTATCCGCGCAGATCGTCCGAGCCTCAGGGAATTTCTGGGCAACGGCGTTCACCATTGTTTCGCTGTAGTCGGCGAGCACAAGGTTGCGTGCGTAGGGCGCGATCGTCTCGGTGATCCGACCTGTGCCGCAACCGAACTCGACAACTTCCAGCGAAGCGGTTGGGGCATGGTGGTGTTCGGTGAGCCAGTCCGCCACCAGGTCGATGTCTTCGGTGCCGCCGTAGTAGTGGCGCAACAGAAGCTGGTCGTAGACGCCCTCGGTCTCGTAGACGGCGCGAAATCTCTTGGTACTCATGGCATTTCTCCGTCCAGGTCCAGGGCGAGGTGGTCGAGGTAGGCAAGGGCGTCGCGCATGTGGGCCTCGGTGACCGCGGGATTGTTCGCCATGAACCGCAACGGATGCACGACCGCTCCCGCGCGAAGGCGGGCGAGGTCATCGGGGAGGGTGAATTGATGCAGATGCCAGCGGCCCTCGGCCAGCATCCGTGCATGGATCGCGATGTTCAGCCGGTTGAGTCGACCCAGTTCTGCCGCGTCCAGATTTCCAGCCTCGATGCCCGCCGGCAGGTACGCGAACACCACTGCCGCAAGGTCCGGGTTGTTGAGCCGCACCAACCGTGGATGCGTATCGACCAACGCCGCGAACGTTTTCGCCACCTCATGTCGGTGATCAGCCAACTCCGCCAGGCCTGCCCGTCCACGACCGAGCATCATCATCCACAACTTCAGCGACATCCACCCTTTGGTGCCGATGAACGGGGTGACCTGCCCGAACGCGAAGTCTTCCTGCATGATCAGGTCTGAGTACGTCGAAATCGTCCGCACCACAGCCGGATCCCGCACCAGCAACGCACTCAGCCCGTACGGCACTGCCATGATCTTGTGGGGGTCCACGGTGATGCTGTCGAACTCGGCGATGCCGTCGATTTTGTCCCGCAGGCTCGGGCTGAACGCCGCGAGCAAACCCCAGCACGCATCCGCGTGCAACCAGATCTTCGCGTCGATCTCCCGCACCACATCGTGCACGGCACGCAGGTCGTCGACGGTCTGCGTTCGGCTGTCGCCGGCATAGGCGATCACCGCCATCACCCGACCACGATGCTCCCGCAGTATCCGTGCGAGTTCGTCTGTGTGGTAACGGAACCCATCGGTAGCGACGTCGATGATGTGGGCACCACAACCAATCCAGGTCAACGCGGCTTTCACGCTGTAGTGCCCGATCCCTCGCGGCACGACCACCGCGAACTGGCTCGGATCGACAATCCCGGACTGCATCGTGCCCGGTGCTTTCGCCTCACGGGCGAGCATCATCGCCACGGTATTGCTGGTCGTCCCGCCGGGCGTGATCATGCCGCCCACATCCCACACGGAATTCACCTGCGCGACTGACGGATTCGCATAGCCGAGCAGCTCCCGCAACCACCGGAGAACCGTGATCTCGATGAAAGTCGCACTCGGACTGTCGAACGACTGGTTGATCATGTTCTGCTGAGTCAGGGTTGCGAGCACACTGCCCGCCAGCGCGAGCTGATCATCGCCGGTGTCACCGAAACCCATGAACCGCGGCGATGCCTCGTTCTTGCACAGCGGCAACACCCGGTCCACGAAGTCAGCCAACACCTCGTCATCCGTCATCGGTTCGACGGGCAGATCAGCGACCAGAAGGTCGCGGATCTGCCCCGCGGTGCTGCGCCGTCCGAAGATCTCCTGGCCGGCTTTGAACTGCAACCCGATATCGAGGCTGCGATGAAGCAGCTCGTGAGGGTCGGTTGCGGTCTGGTGGGGTGTGCGAATTGCGGGAGCGTGCATCGGGTTTCGCCTTCCGTGCGGTGCGAATCTGTTACCCACAACGATCCAGCCGAAGACCCGAAGCCGGAAGCCACGCCACCGCTACGGAACCGCCACGACACCGCCCGCCATGACATCAGTTTGACGATGGCCCGTGCGGACGTCAGGCTGTCGCCACCACCGATTCGTTGATCGAAGGAGTGTGATCCCCATGCTCATCGAGGACCTCGCTGTTCTCGTTGCACGCAGCACACCGCGACTGGGCTCAACCAAATCGGTCGCCATAGATGGCCCAGGAGGCGCCGGAAAGTCCACTCTTGCAGCCCAACTCGCCGCCGCGTGCAGTGCGACGCTGCTCCACACCGATGACTTCGCGTCCTGGGACAATCAATTCGATTGGTGGCCCGACTCGAGCAACAGATCTTGTCACCCATCGCCAACAGGCAAGCGGGCCGGTATCAACGATACGACTGGGGTACACAGACTTTGGCGGAGTGGCACGACGTCGCCCCACCGAAGGTCCTGATCCTGGAAGGCGTATCCGCTGCCCGGAATTCCCTGTCGATCTGGGTCCAAGCGTCCCCCGAGGTCAGGCTCGCACGAGGGCTCGCCCGCGACGGTGAGGGAGCCCTGCCGCTCTGGCAGCGTTGGATGGCCGCAGAGGACGTTCACTTCGCTGCCAACCGAACACGAGCACATGCCGATGTCGTCATCAGCGGCCAGGCTGATCACACACCGCCAGAATCGCTATAGCGGCAGCGGCGATCTCACGCCGGCTCGGTCAATGTCGTCCCGCGGATGGTGGCATCGGTGGCAGGCAGCAGCGCCGTCGGTACTGCGGGAGGGATGGTGGAAAGCCTGGCGAGCCTGCATGATCGACACCCGGAGGATTCCTGGACCTCAGGTCGAAGCCGGGAGTCGATTCGGATGCGCAAACTGTTGGCAGCACCCCGAACCAGCAGCGGGCACGTCAAGATCAGCCACGATTGCCAGACTCCCCGCCCGGCCCCACCGAGGTACGTGAGCTGGTTCGACGTCCGCGGGGACGGCCGCTACCTCTACTCCCGCCGCGGCGAAGACATCCACATCGACCCGTGCACTGATCAGCAGTTCCACGACGGCCTTCGCCAGCTGATCGGGGGTCGATCGGGGGCGTCGTCCGCCGGACGGCACTAGACATTCTGGTCTGGCGTCCGGGCAACCGCGCCAATCGCAGCGCTTGTCGACGACGACATCCGCGAACTGAAGAAGACCGCCGAGGGAATCCTCGCCCTCTACAAGGAGGAGACCGATGAGCAGCACACCCATTCAGCCACGCCCACTGACCGACCTCGAATCCGCAGTCGTCACCAACATGCTGTCAGGCGGGGGAACGGGCGCAGACGAGTTCCGAGCACAGATCCCGTATTCGCAGGTCGTATCGACTTGGGGAATTGGGTCGCCCAGCGTCGATCTGGTTGTGCAGCAAGGGGCGGCACGAGCGGTCGACTCCGCCGATGGGATCTTCGCGAACGGCGCGGTCACCGACGAGCGCCCTCGCACTCTGCCGGAACCTGACCTGATAGAAGTCGGCGACCAACCCTCTAATAGCACCATCGGTGGTCAGGCAGATGGGAAAGAATGAGCAGAGCACAAGTACGCCCACGTCCCCTCAATACTCACGAAGAGTCAATTCTTCGAAAGTTGCTATCAGTAGAATTTCCCGGAGCGGACAACTTTGTGTCCCAAGTTTCACACGTCCAAGTGGTTGCCGCCTGGGGAAAAGGGTCCCAAAGCCTGGACTTCCGCATCGCCCCCGAAGCATCAAAGGGCCCTGCCGGGGATGGCGAGCTGCCGGTATTCGGAGAAGTCACGGACGCTAACGGGACCGTGACCGGATTTATTACACTTTGGGTAAAGGATGGTCTCCTGAGTTCGCTTGAATACGGATCGCACACCGATGACAGTCCGACATCATTGCCGGATCTTTCGGCTATCTCCGTTAGTCGATTCAAATAGCCGCAGCGTCGACGTGGTCGAGACTGCCACGGCACCGCGTCGGCCCGAACGGTAGCTTTCCGCTATGACCAAGAAGCCGACGAACCCACACGATGCCTACGCCAGAGAGATCCTGAGTCACCCGGCCGACGCGGCCAGCGAGATCCGCGTCAACATCGATGCGGAACTCGCCGCTCGCATCGACTTCGACGCAATGGGCGCTGACCGATCGTCTCGGGCCTCGAGCGAAGGAAGGTGTGACGACCGACAGCGGCACGGCTGGAAGCACGCGGAGAGGTACGCGGGGAAGCCCGTGGAGAGGCCCGTGGACGCGTGGCAGGCCGTGTCGAGATGCTGGGCGAACTGTTGACCGTCAAGTTCGGTCCATTGCCCAGCGCTGTGACTGAGCGGGTTCAGGACGCTGATGCCGATGAGCTTCGTGTGTGGGCAAAGCGAGTGCTGACCGCTGGTTCGTTGGCAGAAGTGTTCGCGTAGTTTGCTCCCGCCCGGCGGGTCGGATCTCTCGACCGGTCGTGGTCGGCGGCCCGTCGGTTGGAGTAGTTCCTTTCACATTCAACATCGGGCTTTAGCCCCACAAATTTGAGGCTAGGACTGGTCACCCGAGTACCCTTTCCAAGGGTACTCGGATCTATTTTGCAAGTCGGCCCAGCCAGCTTTACGATAGCCGACAATGCTATCGCCATCACATACCTCCGTGACTCCCCGATCGGTGAAGCCCTATCTGTCAGACTCGGATGAGACACGGCGACCGTGTAGTTTCCCGTAGACATGGGCGAGATCGGACGTTGTGAGCGTGACACTGAGTACCGC
>NZ_JBHXRY010000002.1:296437-656122 GCF_042714895.1 Nocardia sp. NPDC058666 | reverse complement strand
CGTCCCCCCTCCACGCCGCGCCTCCGGTGCAGTCAGCATCCTGCTGCGGCGCCCGCCCGACCAGACCCCCGACGCGGTCGGCTCACGGTCGGGCCGCGGTCGGGTCGCGGGGCAGGCTCACGGGTAGAGCAGGTACGGCCGGCGCACCGCCTCGAAGCGGGCCAGTCCCACCGCCCAGTCGCCCACCACCTCGTCCACGTCCGCCCCCGCGTCCACCAGCGTCCGTACCCGGTCCGAGCCGGTCAGCCGGTCGATCCAGTGGTCGGCGCGCCAGCCGAAGCCGTTCCACACCTGCCGCGCGGTGATCAGCAGCCCGATCCCGGCCCGTACCGGGTCGAAGGCGGCCCGGTCGTGCACGACCAGCCGGACACCGCCGCACACCTTCCCCACGTGCTTGGAGAAGGTCGGGGTGAAGTACGCCTCCCGGAACCACACCCCCGGCAGCCCCAGCGCGTTCGCCGCCTCCGCCCACCGCCGGTCGATGCCCTCCGCGCCCACCACCTCGAAGGGCGTGGTCGTTCCGCGCCCCTCGGAGAGGTTCGTCCCCTCGAACAGGCAGGTTCCGGAGTACACCAGGGCGGTGTCCGGCGTCGGCATGTTGGGGCTCGGCGGTCATGGTGATGTCGTGCGGGTGGCTCTCCTTGAGACCCGCGGCGGTGATCTGCACGAACTGCGCATCCTGCAGGTGCTCGATGTTCTGCGAACCGGTGTAGCCCATCGCGGCGCGCAGGCCGCCCACGAGCTGGTGGATCACCTGGTTGACCGGGCCGCGGAACGGAACGCGGCCTTCGATGCCCTCGGGGACCAGCTTGTCCTCGGCGAGCACGTCGTCCTGGAAGTAGCGGTCCTTGGAGTAGGACTTGGCCTGGCCGCGGCCCTGCATGGCGCCCAGCGAGCCCATGCCGCGGTAGCTCTTGAACTGCTTGCCGTTGACCAGGATCAGATCACCGGGCGATTCGGCGGTGCCCGCGAGCAGCGAGCCCAGCATCACCGTGGACGCACCGGCGGCGATGGCCTTGGCCACGTCACCGGAGTACTGCACGCCACCGTCGGCGATCACCGGCACACCGGCGGCCTTGCACGCGGCGACGGCTTCCAGGATCGCGGTGATCTGCGGGGCGCCGACACCGGCGACCACGCGGGTGGTGCAGATGGAGCCGGGACCGACACCCACCTTGACAGCGTCAGCGCCCGCCTCGACCAGAGCCGCGGCACCCGCGCGCGTGGCGACATTGCCGCCGACGACCTGGATGCGATCGCCGACCTCGGCCTTGACCTTGGCGACCATCTGCAGCACCTGCGCCTGATGCCCGTGCGCGGTGTCCACGATCAGCACGTCGACGCCGGCATCGGCCAACGCCATGGCCCGCGACCAGGAATCCTCGCCGACACCGATCGCGGCACCGACCAGCAGGCGGCCGTCGCGATCCTTGGTGGCGTACGGGTACTGATCGGTCTTGACGAAGTCCTTGACCGTGATCAGCCCGCGCAGGCGGCCGTTGCCGTCCACGATGGGCAGCTTCTCGATCTTGTGGCGACGCAGCAGACCCAGCGCGGCCTCGGCGGTGACCCCTTCACGCGCGGTGATCAGCGGCGCCTTGGTCATCACCTCGTCCACGCGACGATCCTGATCGACCTCGAAACGCATGTCGCGGTTGGTGATAATGCCCACCAGCGCGCCGGTCTCGTCGACCACGGGCAGGCCCGAGATGCGGAAGCGCGCGCACATGGCGTCGACCTCGGCGAGGGTGTCGGTGGGACGACAGGTGACCGGGTCGGTCACCATGCCCGCCTCCGAGCGCTTCACCGTCTCCACCTGGGCGGCCTGATCGGCGGCCGACAGGTTGCGGTGCAGCACACCCATACCGCCCGCACGCGCCATGGCGATGGCCATGCGAGCCTCGGTGACGGTGTCCATGGCCGAGCTCACCAGCGGCGTACGCAGGGTGATGTCCCTGGTCAGGCGGCTGGAGGTCTCGACGGAGCTGGGGATGAGATCCGAGGCGGCAGGCAGCAACAGCACGTCGTCGAACGTGAGGCCGAGCATGGCGATCTTGGTCGGATCGTCGCCCCCCGTAGGAGGGCGCACCGCGTTTCGTTCGCCCGATACGGGATTACTCATTCGGATCGACCCCTCCTGGTCGTGGTAGCAACCGACGCGTTGGTCACAGTGCGTCGGTTACTCGGGCGGAAAAGCTGTCGGATCGGTCGGCGAGAACAAGTCGCCGACGCCTGCGTTCCATGGTATCCGGCGCCCGGATACGGCTGTGAAGTGAGCCCTTCGGCAAAACTTGCCCCCCGCATCGCTGGCGCGATGTACCGAGTACTGCGTACCGTGGGGATGTGCGTGACCATCTACCACCTGGCCTCCCGCCGGATCCCTTCGCCGGAGACCCCTCCGACCCGTCTGCCGCGCTCGACGCTATCGAGCCCGGTGAGCCGTTGGATCCTCATGAGCGCCTCGCGGTCGAGGAAGATCTCGCAGACCTCGCCGTATACGAAGCCCTGCTGGCCCACCGCGGAATCCGCGGCCTGGTCGTCAGCTGTGAGGATTGTCGGCAAGATCACTACCACGACTGGGACATGCTGCGGGCGAACCTGCTGCAGCTACTCGTGGACGGCACCGTCCGTCCGCACGAGCCCGCCTACGACCCCACCCCCGAGGCTTACGTCACGTGGGATTACTGCCGCGGCTACGCGGACGCGTCGATGAACGAGGCGTTCCACGGCGACGGTTTCGACGGGTTCGACAACTGAGCTGGTAACACGACGAAGGCCCCGAACCTGTTCGGGGCCTTCGTCGTTGGTGTGTGTTCAATTCATCGTTGCGTGGTGCTTCAGGGAGACGGCACCGTCGGCGGGGTCTGCAGGATCGTGGCCGCGGGCGGCACCTGCAGCGTGGACGGCACGGTGGGCGGCAGCGGTTCCGACGTCGGGACCACCGTCGGCACGATGACCGGCGGTGGTTCGGCGATGGTGGTCGGCGGAGTCGTCGGATCGACCGTGACCGGCGGTGTCACCGGCGGCGGGGTGGTCACCGGCGGCTGCGTGGGCTCGACCGGCGGGACCACCGGCTTGGTCTCGGGACCGGGCGTTTCCAGGATGACCGGCGGCTGCGGATCGGTGCTGCCACCGGGACCGGTCGGTGCGACCGGAGCCTGCGAACCTGGGTTCGACGTGGGCGGAACCGGTGCCTGGGTGGTCGGCTTGGCCGGGGTGACCGTGGTCGGCGGCAACTGCGCGCCGATTTCGGGTGCGAGCGCGAGTAGTTGGTCACGCAGTAGGTTCCAGCGTGCGATCAGATCGTCGCGCTTGACCGGGTCGTCGACCTGGCCCGCGTTGGACGAGGCCTGTTCCAGCCGGGCCTTGGCCTGTTCCGGATCGCCCGAGGTGAGCAGGTTCTGCGCGGCCAGCAGATCCTCGTCGGCGTACTGCACGACGGTGGACTGGGCCTGTTCGCTGAACACGACCTCCTTGACCCGCCACAGCGGATCGCCGGGGGCAGCGCTGTAAGCGAATGCCGTGATACCGCCGAACACCAACGACAATGCCGCTGCCGCCCCGAAGATCGGGCGGACCAGCCGCAGACGTCCGCGCGAGGAAGCTCCGACTCGAACCTGCCGTGCGCCGATCTCCTGATTGACCGCCGCGAACACGGTGTCCAGATCAGGGCCCGCAGGCATCGGTGCGGCCAGTACATCGGCCCGCCAATCCGCGAGTAACGACGCCAGCTGGAACTCTTCGGGACTGTCGGTACGTACCGGACCGTCGCCGATGATCGCGTCGATCAGCGCATCATCGCTGCGCACCGCCGCGATGTCGACCGGCCCGGAGTCACCGGCACCCTCGGCGGCGTAGGGACCGCTTTTGCCAAGACCGTGCTCGCCATCCCTAGCCATACATTTCACCTGCCCTCGCCACTTGTGACTTCAGTTTCGCGAGTGCCCTGTGCTGGGCAACCCGTATCGCCCCCGCCGTGCTACCCACGGCGACTGCGGTTTCCTCTGCTGACAGACCCATGACCAGACGAAGGATCAGGATTTCTCGATGTTTCTCGGGGAGCGTTGCCAGCAGAGTGTTCATCTGCCTGCTCGTCTCCGAGTCGAGAGCCCGCTGTTCCGGTCCCTGGTCGGTGGATATGACATCTGGTACTTCGGCCATCGCTTCCGACTTGTTACGTGCGGCGTTGCGATGGGCGTCGGCGACCTTGTGCGAAGCGATTCCGTACACGAAGGCCATGAAGGGCCGACCCTGATCCTGATAGCGGGGCAGGGCGGTCATCACAGCCAAACAGACCTCTTGCGCAACATCGTCCGCGGACAGCTGTCCGCGCTCCGCGGCCCCGATCCGCGCCCTGCAGTAGCGAACTACCAAGGGACGGACCAGTTCCAATACCCGAGCTAAAGCGGTCCTGTCGCCCTGCGCAGCCGCAGCGACGGCGAGGTCCAACTCTTCGCCCATATGCGTCATCGTCAGAGATTTTCCTGGCGTTACGAGTGGCGCGGTCCAATGTGACCGAGCTTCCACCGAAAAGGCGGAACGGGACTAACAATAGCGACCCGCGAATCGGCCGCCAGCGGGCGTGGTCGCTTCTAACCGTGCTCTCAGAAAGATCATCCGCGGGCGATCACGCACCCAGCGGGGCGATGTCGCCACCCCAGACCCGCAGACGGCCACCATGATCTGCGGCTTCGTCGGCGGCGATGCGCGCGGCGGCCGGTTCGTCGACGCCGGAGCGCAGCATGGCGGTGGCCCAGCGCAGCGGCAGCAGGCCGTTGTCGCGGCAGTCCAGGTCGACCTGGCGGGCCAGTTCAGCGGACCTGACAAGGTCGCCGGTGGCGGCGGTGGCAGCGGCGACCAGCAGTGCCGATTTCACCTGATGACGGACTGACGGCAGGGCCGCGGCGAGTTCGACGGCCTTGCCCGCGTCGCGCAGGGCTTCAGCGCCCGCACCGCCGGCAAGGGCGGTTTCCGCGCGCACCCAGTGCCAGCGCACCTCGGCGCGCGGGGGTGCCTGCGCCAGCAGTGGTGGCACGCGGCGCAGCAGTGTGTGGGCCAGGGCGAGTCGGCCGGTGCCCAACGCGTCAGCGGCCAGCCCCGTATACGCGTCGGCAAGTGCTTCGGCGCGAATCGCTCCGGTGGCACCGAGCGCGAGCGTGGCCGCACGGCCGTCGAAGACCGCCGCGCCCGCGTGATCGCCGAGTTGGCGCAGCAGCGATCCCCGAGTGCTCTCG
Source organism: Nocardia sp. NPDC058666 (assembly GCF_042714895.1). NCBI lineage: Bacteria > Bacillati > Actinomycetota > Actinomycetes > Mycobacteriales > Nocardiaceae > Nocardia > Nocardia sp. NPDC058666. The sequence continues at coordinate 650,888 of NZ_JBHXRY010000002.1, read as the reverse complement.
ACGAGCGATTTCAGACCCGGATCGATCCTGGTTCGAGCCAATACCTGCAGGTCAGAACGGGCGGCGGCGTACCGCCCCTGCCCACCGAGCGCGACCGCGCGGTACCACCTCGACAGTGGGTCGCCGGGCTCCGGCAACTCCGCAGCGGCCAGGCCCGGAGTGGGCCCGAAAGCAGTCGAAGCGAGTATTTCGGATCCGATATCCGCGGGTGAGGCCGTTGTACGCACGTCCGGACTCTAGCCGCCGACAGGCCCGGGCCGTTCCCGTGTTATGTACGCGAGAAACCCATTCAGCAAACAGTCAGCATTTCATCCGAGCGTCGATGTTGCCATCAGGTAAATCTCCGCTCTCCGATCCCACTACCGCAAAGTCTCGAATTCACATGCGTTTCGCGCAATTAACCTTCGCGCCCCGTTTTCGCCATCTACTCGCGCACAGTCGGGATAGGTCACTGTGACGCAGCGCACTCGTCCACGGGGAGCCGCACCGCGGGAAACAGGGCCTCTACCGGCGCGACCTGGGAAAACATGGGATGCTTCGACTACGCGAAGACACCCGATCCATAGCCAACCAAACAGTATGGGGGGATCGAGTGTGAAATGTAAATAGTGAGAAGGTTAAATTTCAGCGTTGCAGATTTACTGAACACATGCGCCGAACTATTGACGTAATTTCCCGCCTGCACCTAACGTAACTCATCGCCACGGTTGGCGCCGCGCGAAAACGCAGCGACATCCGAGCGGCACCGTCAGGCACCGTCGAGCCGGTCACCCCGCAACGGGTGGCGCGAAGACCTGCCGCACCACTTCGCTCGACAACGCTGACGAGCTCGCGCAACAAGGAGTTCACCATGCCCATGCCTACTCACCTCCCCGGTCCGAACGCCGACGTCTGGGATTGGCAGATGCGTGGACTGTGCCGCGGTCAGGATTCCGCGGTGTTCTTCCACCCCGACGGCGAACGCGGCCGCGCCCGCACCGCACGCGAAATGCGCGCCAAGGAGATCTGCCGGGCCTGCCCCGTGCTCATGCAGTGCCGCACCCACGCCCTCAAGGTCAGCGAGCCCTACGGCATCTGGGGTGGCATGTCCGAGACCGAACGCGAGATGCACGCCCGTCGCAACCGGCGGCGCATGGCGGTCTGAGGACTCTTCCGCGCCGGTGGGAAATCTGTTCCCATCCACCCGGTCCGGCGTACCGAATCCCTAGCAAACAACTGGCACCCCGAACAAAGACACCCCGGGCAGACGGCTGTCATAGCCTCGGTCTACATTCGTGTCCGATGACACAGAATGGGTTCCGAAGCGAAGCCTTTCCACCGAGCGTGGATTCTGCGGTTACCGCACGCGCGGCCGAAGGCGTCGAGCTAGCTGCTCTGTTACACCGATGCAGCCTGTCCGACCAGCAAGCCTTTGCCGAACTGTACGACCGGACGTCGGCGCGTGTCTTCGGCCTGGTCCTGCGGGTGCTCCACGACCCCGGGTACGCGGAGGAGACCACGCAGGAGGTGTATCTCCAGGTCTGGCGCACCGCCACGAGTTTCGACCCCGCCAAGGGGTCGGCGGTGACCTGGCTGATGACGCTGGCCCACCGGCGCGCGGTCGACCGGGTTCGTGCCGAGCAAGCCCACACCCAGCGCGAGGTCGCGTACGGGATCCGGGTGCTCGGTCACGAATTCGACGAGGTCACCGAGGAGGTGGAACGCAGACTAGAACAACAGGCCGTCCAGCGCGGGCTCTCGACTCTCACCGAGACCCAACGCGAGGCGATCTCGCTCGCCTACTACGGCGGGCGGACCTACGCCGAGGTTGCGACTTACCTCGGCATCGGGTTACCGACCGTGAAGTCCCGGATTCGGGACGGATTGACACGACTGAAGAAAAGTTTGGGGGTGACGTGAGATGAACGAAGCCCAGATCGATCTCGCGCACACCGTCGCGCTCGGATTGATCGACGACGAAGACCATCACGCGATCCAGACCATCATCGATACCGAAGATCCCACCCTGTGTACGCAGTTCCTGCGCGAGGTTCGCCATACCCGCGAAGCCCTCGCCCAGCTCGCGTCCGCAACCCCCACCCCACCACCGCCGTCGCTGCGCGCCCGTTTACTGGCCACGCTGCAGGCACAAGATCCGCCGGTCGCCAGCTAGCGGATGACGAAAGGCCCCCAGATCGCCGCAGCGATCCGGGGGCCTTCGTCGTTACCTCTTAGTGCGAGTGACCGTGCCCGTGGTCGTCGTCGGCCGCAGCCGGCTTCTCCACGATGGCACTTTCGGTGGTCAGGATCATCCGCGCGACCGAGGCGGCGTTCACCACGGCGGAACGGGTCACCTTGACCGGGTCGACGACACCGTCGGCGAGCAGGTCGCCGTAGGTCAGGGTGGCGGCGTTGAAGCCGTCCTTGCCCTCGGAGACCTTGGCGACCACGACGGCACCGTCGAGACCGGCGTTGGTGGCGATCCAGTACAGCGGCGCCTCGAGGCCCTTGCGAACCACCTCGACACCGACGGCCTTGTCACCGGTGAACGAGTCACGCAGTTCGACCAGCGCGGCAGCGGCGATGACCAGTGCCGAACCGCCACCGGGGACGATGCCCTCCTCGACCGCGGCCTTGGCAGCGGCGACCGCGTCGTCGACGCGGAACTTGCGCTCCTTGAGCGCGGTCTCGGTGGCAGCGCCGACCTTGATCACCGCGACGCCACCGGCCAGCTTCGCCAGACGCTCTTCGAGCTTCTCGCGATCCCAGTCGGAGTCCGAGGCCTCGATCTCGCGACGCAGCTGCGCGCCACGGGCCTTGATGTCGGATTCGGAGCCCGCGCCGTCGATCAGCACGGTCTCGTCCTTGGTGACCACCACGCGCCGGGCCTGGCCCAGCTGCTCGAGGGTGGCCTCGCGCAGGGTGACGCCGAGATCGGGGTTGATCACGGTGCCGCCGGTGACCACGGCCAGATCGTCGAGGAACGCCTTGCGACGGTCACCGAAGAACGGCGCCTTCACGGCAACGGCCTTGATGGTCTTGCGGATCGAGTTGACCACCAGGGTCGACAGCGCTTCGCCGTCGACGTCCTCGGCCACGATCAGCACGGACTTGCCGGACTCGGCGACCTTCTCCAGCAGCGGCAGCAGGTCGGGCAGCGAGCTGATCTTGTCGCGGTGCAGCAGGACGTAGGTGTCCTCGAGCACGGCCTGCTGGGCCTCGGGATCGGTCTGGAAGTAGGGCGACAGGTAGCCCTTGTCGAACTGCACGCCCTCGGTGATGACGAGTTCGGTGCTGGTGGTCGAGGATTCCTCGACGGTGACAACGCCGTCCTTGCCGACCGTGGTCAGTGCCTTGCCGACCATGTCGCCGATTTCGGGATCACGCGAGGACACGGTGGCGACCTGGGCGATGGCCTTCTCGCCGGACACGGGGGTGGCGAGCTCGAGCAGCACCTCCGAGACCTTCTCCGCGGCCGCGGCGATGCCCTGGCCCAAAGTGATCGGGTTGGCGCCCGCGGCAACGTTTTTCAGGCCGCCGCGCACGAAGGCCTGAGCCAGCACGGTGGCGGTGGTCGTACCGTCGCCCGCGACGTCGTTGGTCTTGGTGGCGACGCTCTTGACGAGCTGGGCACCGAGGTTCTCGAAGGGGTCCTCGAGGTCGATCTCCCGCGCGATGGTGACGCCGTCGTTGGTGACGGTCGGGCCACCGAAGGCCTTGGCCAGCACCACATGCCGACCACGCGGGCCGAGGGTCACCTTGACGGCGTCGGCCAGCTTGTCGACACCGCGTTCCAGAGCCCGGCGAGCCTTTTCGTCGAACTCGATCTGCTTGGGCATAAAGGATTCAGCTCCTGTTTGTGAACGCAATCCGCCCCGGGTCTAGTGAAAGACGCCGGGGCGGAACGCTGATGCGGCGTTTGGCCTTACTTGGTGACGACGGCCAGGATGTCGCGCGCCGAGAGGATGAGGTATTCCCCACCCTGGTACTTGATCTCGGTGCCGCCGTACTTGCTGTAGATGACGACGTCGCCTTCCTTGACGTCGACCGGGATGCGGTCACCCTTATCGGTGACGCGACCCGCGCCGACGGCAATGACGGTGCCCTCCTGCGGCTTCTCCTTGGCCGTGTCCGGGATGACCAGGCCGGAGGCCGTCGTCGTCTCGGCCTCGTTGGCCTGGACGAGGATCTTGTCCTCGAGCGGCTTGATGTTCACGCTCGCCACGTTGAGCCCTCCACTTTCGGGGAAATTCGGTTGTCCGGAACTGGTGTCCCAGACCGGTTTCGGTCAGCTCGCGACCCTGCGCACAGGCCCCGTCGTCGCGGGTGCCGGGACCGAAGCCCAGAAGTCGACTGGCACGAGTACAGCTAACACAGTGCCGACTAGCACTCTATACGCGAGAGTGCCAGCACTCAAGGCTGGGTTCTGCCGATGTCGCATTTTCGACACGCCCACACTGGGCAGTGGTCTTCACTTCGACTGCCACAATCTGTAACGTTCGCATAACAGGCTGTGACATAGCACAGGAAAGCACCAACCGCGCGAAGGGAGGTGAACATGCGAACATCCCTCGGCATCTCGGCCGGGAACGAGGTGGTGTGCTCGGCACTGGTCGCGACAGGGCCCGCGGGCGAGCAAAGTTTCGACTACCGAGTGGTTTCCGCCGACGCCGCACATTCCGATCTCGGCGATCTCGTGTCGTCCTCGATCGAGTTGATGACCACGCAGCTGCCGGTGTCGCAGACCGCGAGTATGAGCATGATGGGCGAACCGCTGGGCCGCTACTCGGGCGGGCAGCGTCGCGCCGAGTCCGCGCGTGCGCGTCCCCCCACCAGCGTGGCCGTGGCGTACCGCAACAAGGAACAGGCACAGGCGATTCGGGCCGCGTGTACGCGCCACCGCGATCTGCACCTGGTCACCGAGGGCGCCGCGGCGCTGGCCTACCTGCGCAGTACCGGTCTGCTGGACCGCTACCCCACCGTGGCCGTGATCGACCTGGGCGCAACCGGTCTCAGTGTCACCGTGGCCGATTACGCCGACAGCGTGGTCCTACACACCGAACGTACGCCGTCGCTGAGCGGTAACGCCATCGACGAGTTGATCTACCACCACCTGGTCGACCTGCACTACGCCCGCCGCGGCACCAGGCCCAACCGCACCACCCTGACCAATCGTGGCCGCGCCGCCAAGGAGCACCTGTCGCTGGCGCCGGTGGTCACCATCGATCATGTTGCGGGACAAGGGCTAGAGCTGACCCGCCCTGATTTCGAAGAGCTCATCGGTGGGCTGCTGCGCAATATCGCACTGTTCTCGTCGTCGGTGTTCACCCGTTCGCCGAAGTACCCGGACGCGGTCGCGGTGATCGGCGGGTGCGCCAATATCCCTTGCGTCATAGACACTCTCGCGGCACGCCTGGATGTCCCCGTACTGACCGTGCCCGATCCCGAAGCGGCGATCGCGAAGGGCGCCGCACTGGTCGCCGATGCCGCCGCCCCGTCCACTCTGCCGAGCGGCGCGCACGCCGACACGTCCAGCGGCACCTTCGCCAAGGTCGTCGGCACGCTGGCCGGCGCGGTGGTGGTGGTCGGCCTGGTGATCGGTTACGGCGTGCAAGCGGTCAACTACGACACCCCCGACGTCACGCCCGCGGGCACCAGCAGCACTGTGCGTCAATCCCCCTTACCGGTTATGCCCGCGCCCGAACCGACGCCGGCTACCCGCGAGAGCACCGAACGCACCGGCGTCACCAACGCCCCGCCCGCCGCCGATCCCCCCACGGCGACCACGGCGCCACCCACCTCCGCGCCGACAACAACCACGAACCCCGTACCGGGATCACCGACGGCACCCACCCTGCGACCCGACCCGAACCTTCCCCAGATTCCCTACCCGGAGTCGCCGCTGGGCTTGGACAGTGGCTCCTCCGGCGGCGGCCGTCGCCCCTCGACGCCCAACACACAAACCCCGGCACCCAGCCCTACTGTGGCCCCCACCGAGTAGGCACCTTTCAGGACGCTAACGCAGCGCGCTCACCGAAACCGGCAACCCCGGATCCGTAGCAACAGTCAACGCGGCAGGCTGAGCCCCCGCCGCGATCACATGCGCCCCCAGCGCCGCGATCATCACCCCGTTATCGGTGCACAACCGCGGCTTGGGCACGCGCAACGTCAAACCCGCTGCCCCGCAACGCTCTTCGGCCAACGACCGAATCCGCGAATTGGCCGTGGCACCCCCGCCTAGCACGATCGTGTCGACCCCGACATCCTTGGCCGCACGCACGGCCTTCATGGTCAACACGTCGGCCACAGCTTCCTGAAACGACGCCGCGATATCAGGAATAGGCAGCTGATCAGCGGTGATCCCCTGCCGCTGCGCCGCCTCGACATACCGCGCGACAGCGGTCTTGAGCCCCGAGAACGAGAAGTCGTACCGCGCGTCCTGCGGCCGGGTCATCCCGCGCGGAAACGCGATCGCGCGCGGATCACCGTCTGCCGCAGCGGCATCCAGATACGGCCCGCCGGGATACCCGAGCCCGAGCAACCGAGCGACCTTGTCGAAAGCCTCGCCCGCGGCATCATCGACAGTGCTACCGAGTTCGGTGATCGGCTCACCCAGATCGGTCACCTGCAGCAGATGCGTATGCCCACCCGACACCAGCAACGCCACCGCGGGCGGCATCGGCCCGTGCTCGAGCGTGTCGACCGCGACGTGCCCACCGAGGTGGTTCAACGCGTAGAACGGCACATCCCACGCCGCCGCATAAGCCTTCGCCGCGGCCACACCCACCAGCAACGCACCGGCCAGGCCGGGCCCGATGGTGACCGCGAGCGCGTCGGGCTTGCTGATCCCCGCGGTGGCCAGCGCACGCCGCATCGCGGGCACGATCGCCTCGAGATGCGCACGCGAAGCGATCTCGGGCACCACGCCACCGAAGCGCGCGTGCTGATCCACGCTCGAGGCGACCTCGTCGGCGAGCAGTTCGACCGAACCGTCGGGATGGCGGCGCACGATGCCGACTCCCGTTTCGTCGCACGAGCTTTCGATCCCCATGACGATCACGACAGCACCTCGTCCTGCCGACCGCGTGCGGCCCATTCGTCCGCTGCCGCGGTCAGTTCCGGCCGTCGCATCGTGTACGCGTCGGCGCCGCTGGGGTGGTAGTAGTTCTTGCGCAGCCCGATGATGTGGAACCCGTGCTTGGCGTACATCGCGATGGCGGGCGCGTTGTCGGTGCGCACCTCGAGAAACACCGGACCGCCGCGTTCGGCCGCGGTGGCCAGCAGCGCTTCCAGCAGCAGCGTCCCGATGCCGCCCCGATGGCATTGTGGGTCGACCCCGATCGTGTGCACTTCGGCCTCGGGATGGGCGTCGTCGCCCAGCAGCGCGATGCCCGCGTACCCGACCATCACCCCGTCGGCGTTGCGCGCGGTGATGTACCGGTTGTGCCCGCCGGCCAGTTCGGACCGGAACGACACCGCCTGCCACGGGTCGTCCTCGGGGAACAGCAGGTGTTCCAGTTCGACGCAGCGGTCGATGTCGGGCAGCGTCATTGCGGCGATCACGTACTCGGTCACGACACTCACGCCCCGGTCCGGTCGAGGGTACGGAAACTGTTCTCCACCGCGTCCGGCCTGCGCAGATACAACGGCACCAGCGCCTGCGGCACGTCACCCGACAGCAGTGCGGGCGCGGCGACGGTGACCAGCCCGGCGGGCGAGGGCGTCTCACTGGGCAGCACCGGCAGATCGAAATAGTCCACGTGCGCGGCCGACCCGGCGATCGCGGCGGCCTCACCGACCGGCACGTCGGCGGGCTTGCTGACCTCGGGACCGGCCACGCGCGCACCGTCGAGGTACTTCGCCCAGTACACCTCGCGCCTGCGCGCGTCGGTGACCACCAGCAGTTCGCCGGGGTCGCGCTGTTCGCCGAAGGTGTCCGCGGCGATCGCGTCGAGGCTGCACACCCCGTGCACCGGGAGTCCCAGCGCGTCACCGAAGGCGGCGGCGGTGGCCATTCCCACGCGCAGCCCGGTGAACGGACCGGGTCCGAGCCCGACCACGACCGCGTCGAGTTCGTCGCGGCGCACGCCCGCTTCGGCCAGGCATTCCAGGATCTGCGGGGTGAGGACCTCGGCGTGTGCGCGGGCGTCGACCTTCACGCGGGCAGCAAGCGTCGCCACGGTGGGGCGGGTGCCGGGTTCACCGGCAGGTGACAGGTGCACCAATCCCGCTGTAACGGCGGGTGTCGCGGTGTCGACTGCTAGTACGAGCATGATTGTCTCAACAATACCGGGTGGTATCGGCGCTGCGCGCGCACCGGTGCGCAGCTGATCGCGCGTTATTCGATCCATTCCCAGATCGCCGTGCGCACATCGGATTCCGGCTCCCGGGCGAGTTGCACGCGCAGGTGACGGTCGGTGAGGTGTTCGACCACCCCCTTGCCCCATTCCACGACCACGACCGCGTGGTGCAGGTCGGTGTCCAGGTCCAGTGCGTCCAGTTCGTCGAGGTCACCGGCGAGGCGGTAGGCGTCGACGTGAATCATCGCGGTCCCGGGCGTGCCGTCGGGGCGAACCCCGGCTTTGTGGGCGCGCGCGATGATGAATGTGGGCGAGCTGACCCGGCCCGCGACACCGAGCCCGGCGGCGATTCCCCTGGTCAGTGCGGTTTTTCCGGCGCCGAGCGGGCCGTCGAGAACGACCAGGTCACCCGGGCGAAGGGTGTCGGCGAGTTCGCGTCCGAAGGCTTCGGTGTCTTCGACGGTGTCGAGCACGCGCTGCTGCGGGTCAGCCACCGACGGCCTCCTCACCGTGCGCGTCGGCCAGGCCCGCGCGCTCGAGCAGCCGGTCGAGTGCGGCCGCGGTCACCTCGGGGAACTGTAGGTGTGGCATGTGCGCCGCCTCACGCACCCGAACCAGTTCGCTGCCCGGCAGTTCCGCCGCGAGGTCGCGCGAGTTACGGAACGGGATCACGATGTCGTGCGCGCCCCCGAGAATCAGCACCGGCATCTCACCCAAAACGGGCAGCGCGGCCGACTCATCATGCAGCTCAATGGCTTTCAGGAACTTCTCGATCGTGGCCACCGGGGTGCGGTCGATCATCATCGTGGTGAACCGCGACAGCGTGGGACTGACCGGGCCGTGGAACGAGCTCACGTGCAGCACCGGGGTGAGCACCTGTTTGCTCGCGCTGCGACTGAACTGCACCAGCGTGGGCGCGGTCCGCACGGCCATCCGGAACCCGTCGACCGCCGGATGACGCAGCAGCTGCATGATCCCGGTCGAGGTCACCTCCGCGGCCGCGGTGCTCAACAGTGCCACCGCGCGCACCCTGGTCGCGAACAGTTCGGGGAACTGCGCGGCCGCCGCGAGCACGGCCATGCCGCCCAGCGAATGCCCGACCAGCACCACCGGCCCCGTGGGCGCGCACTCGCGGATGACGGTGGCCAGGTCGCGGCCCAGCTGCGCGACCGTGCAGCTGTCGGTGGTCGGGGTGCCGGAGCGTCCGTGGCCGCGCAGGTCGAAGAACACCAGCCGAACCCGCGCACCGTACTGCTGCGCCAGGTCACGGCGTTGGAAGTGGAACGACTCCATGCTGTTGCAGAATCCGTGCACGAAAACGACCGTGACCTGGGCGGAGGCGTCACCGTAGGTGCGGGTGGCCAGCGACACACCGTCGTCGGACAGCACCGACCCCGGTTCGTCCTCATCGATGAGCGCGAAGTTCTCGTCGCGATATTCGTCGCGTTCGGCGGGCCAGCGCACCCGCGCGCCGATCTGCCGTAGCGAATGGGCGATGGCCAACCCCGTGAGCAGTCCCGCGGTCGCCAGGCCGCCGCGACGGATCACCGTGCGCCGCGTCATCGGCCGGTCCCCACGTAGCGGCGCACCGCGCGACCCTTTGGCGCGCAGACTATTTCGTAGTCGATGGTGTCCAGCGCCCGCGCCCAGTCCAGCGCGTGCGGGTGTCCCGCGCCGCCGCCGAACAGCACCGCGCGGTCACCTTCGCGCACGCCGCCCGCGTTGTCGCCGAGGTCAACCATGAACTGGTCCATGCACACGCGTCCGACATTACGGTGTCGGGCCCCGCCCAACCACACCTCGAAACGCCCACTCAGCGACCGGAATACCCCGTCGGCGTACCCCGCGGGGATCAGCGCGACCGTGGTGTCGCGCGGCGCCACCCACCGATGCCCGTACGAAACCCCCTCCCCCGCCGCCACTTCCTTCACCAGCGCGACCTCGGCCTGAAACGTCATCGCCGGCCGCAACCCGAACTGCCCCAGCTCAGGAATCGGCGAAAGCCCGTACACCGCGATCCCCGGCCGCACCATGTCGAAATGCAGATCAGGCCTGGTCAGCGTGGCCGCCGAGTTCGAAATATGCACCAGCTCGGGTTCCAGCCCGAACTCCTTGGCCGCCGCGATCGCCTCCACGAACCGCTCCCGCTGCCGATCCAACATCGGATGCGCAGGCTCGTCCGCATGCGCCAGATGCGAAAAAATCGCCCGCAACCGCACCACACCCCCGTCGACCAACCCCCGCAGCGCCCGCAGGACCTGCGGATACTCCGTCACCGACACCCCGTTGCGATTGAGCCCCGTATCCACTTTCACCGACACCGTCGCCATCCGCCCCACCCCCACCGCGGCCCGCTCCACCGCCCGCAACTGCGCCAACGACGACACCCCGATCTCGAGATCCCCCGCGACAGCCCCCGCGTAATCCGCGTCAACAGTGTTGAGCCAACAAAGAATCGGCGCATCGATCCCCGCCGCCCGCAAAGCCAACCCCTCCCCTACCGTGGTAACCCCCAACTCCGCAGCCCCCGCCCCCAACGCCGCGCGCCCCACCTCGACCGCCCCGTGGTTATACCCGTCAGCCTTGACCACCGCCATCACCGCGGCCCCCTGCGCGAACTCCCGCAGCACCCGCACATTATGAGCAATGGCATCCAGATCAACGACCGTCTCCACTTGCGCATTCACCCCATTGATCCTGCCAGGACCCGAACATTTCCCCCCACCTGGGCGCGACAAAACCACCGCCCCACCACCTACACACCCCAATTCCGCCATGCCCGCACCGACCCCCACACCTCGCACACCCCGATTCCGCCCTCACCCCACAAACCCAGCCCCCACCTGCGACCCATAGGGAGCAGCGGCCACGCAGTGGCCGTAGCGGCCCGGCCGCGAGTTAGCCGCCGTTGCGTCCGAGGCGCAGCCTCCAGCAACGGTGGCTAACTCGCGGCCCCTCAGGGGCCGCGCTCGAGCGCGCCAGCGCTCCAAAAACACAGCCTCAAACAACCCGGGACCACCAAAACCCTGTGGCTTTGCCCTACCCTCCTCCCTGCCACCACCCAAACCCCGTGGCTTTGCCCTACCCCACCTCCCTGAAACCACCACCCCCCGAATCCCCACCAACCTCCCGCAACACCCGCACCGCCCCCCGAACATGCCCCAACAACGGCGTCGCGGAAATAGGCGCCCCCGCATCCTCCCCGTCATAAGCAGCCAAATTCGCCGCCAAAGAATGCACCCGAGCCCCCGCCGCAGCCGCCCACCCCGCCTCCCGCCCCGCCGCCAGCAACGCCCCGATAATCCCCGACAACACATCCCCCGACCCCGGCGTAGCAGCCCAATCCCCACCCGCGTCATTGACGAACACCGGCCCCTCCGGCGACGCGATAACCGTGGCCCGCCCCTTCAACAACACCGTCACCCCCCATTCCCGCGCCAACGTCCGCACCGCCCCCACCCGATCAGCTCCCGGCGCAGCCCCGGTGAGCCGCGCGAACTCCCCCGCATGCGGCGTGAGCACCGTCACCGCCGACCGCCCCCGAACCAGCCCCGGTTCCTTCGACAGAATCGTCAACCCATCGGCATCGACCAACACCGGCAGATCACTACCCAAAATCTCCACCAACCGATCCCGAGCCCCCGAATCAACACCGGCCCCCGGCCCGAACACCCAAGCCTGCACCTGCCCCGTCTCCGAAACAGTCGCACTGGCAACAACTTCGGGAAACTTCTCCAACACCTCACCATCAGCCCCCGCGTACCGAACCATCCCCGAGGTAGCCACCACCGCAGCCCCCGTACACAACACCCCCGCCCCCGGATACTTCGCACTCCCCGCACACACCCCGGTCACCCCCTGGCTGTACTTGTCATCAGCGGGCCCCGGCACCGGCCACCCGGCCCCGACATCCCCCGGATCCAACTGCACCAACCCCGCCTCCGGCAGCCGTAACCCGATCGGCACCAACACAATTCGCCCACAGTGCGGCACAGCCAACGCGTGCACCGGCTTATACGCCCCGAACGCCACCGTCACATCCGCCGTCACCGCAGGCCCGTCCACCGCGCCCGTATCAGGATCGACCCCACTGGGCAGATCCGCCGAGATGATCGGAACCCGCACCCCCGCAACGATTTCCGCAGCCTCAGGCCGCAAGGGCCCCCGCCCGGAAATCCCCACGATCCCGTCGATCACCAGATCAACCGCCCCCAGCCGTTCAACCACCCGCCCACCAGCCGCCTTCAACGCCGCCAACCCGTCCCCATGCGCCCGTTCAGGATTCAACAACACAGCCGAAACCCGAACCCCACGACGCCGCAAGAACGCCCCCGCCCACAACGCATCCCCACCGTTATCCCCCGACCCCACAAGCAAACCCACCGTCCGCCCGACCACTCCCCCAGTCCGCGAACGCAATTCATCCACAACCACCCCGGCCAACCCGAAAGCCGCCCGCCGCATAGGCATTCCCGCAGGCACCCGCGTGAACAGCTCCGCTTCGGCCGCCCGAACCTGCTCCACGGTGTAATAGCCACGCCGATCCGACACAGTCGTCTCCCAGCTGCCCGCACGGGCCGCCGACCGTCCCGCGATCGTTCGCAGACTACGCTCCACACCCATGTCGATGGTTCGCCCCCGCGCCGCATCCACCCGGTTTGTCGCCGGCCTCGTCGTGGCCACCGCCCTGTTGTCCGCCGGCTGTTCCGGCGACGCCGACAACGGCGCCTCCACCCCCACCCGCACCTTCCGCCCGGTCAACACGACCACCCCCCAGGTGCACCCCCCGACCAACCTCACGGTCGAGGTCGCCAACATGAAGTACTCCCCCGCCGACGCCACCATCAAGGTCGGCGAAACGGTCACCTGGAAGTTCTCCGACAAGGCCCCCCACAACGTGCAGGGCATCGGCGACAAGGCCATGGGCCTCAACAGCCCCATCATCGACAAGGGCGACTGGTCCTACACCTTCACCCAACCAGGCGTCTTCCGCTACATGTGCACCTTGCACCCGGACATGCGCGGCACCATCACGGTCAAGTGAGCATCTGCGCTGGTTGAACGGTTCAGAGGCGGCGTACTCACGGGTTATTCCGAGATGCGCCGCTCATCCACTTCCCAGAGGCGCTTTTCGCCATACTTCGTCACGTACCGTCTCCCCGGTCTTGCCGGGGATGAACTGGTAGAAGGTGATGACGAACCTTGCACGCTCCGGATCTCCAGGAAATCCGGCATGCAGTTCACCGCCTTCCGAGAACGTCGAATGGACGATAGCCAGCGGGGTATCCGAGTCCCGATGGGGCTCAGACCAACTGGTGGTGGCGGTCGGGTTCTCCGAGAGAGCACGCAGGAAAGCTTTCGCACGCTCCGGGGTATCAAAGTCCATCACGATAAATTGATTGTCATTGCCTTCATCTTCGCAACCAATTCCGTTGACGAAAAATATTTCATCTTCCAGACCGATTTGTGACGGCGTGCCAGGAATCTTGGCGATGCAGTCGGAATCCAGCCATCCCGTCCCATAATTCCCCTTTGATACCAACTGCGGAAACTGGTCGGCAATTGCCTGATTCCGACTTCCCCATTCCTCGGAATTGAGCCTTTCCAGCAGATCGGGACCATATATTCTCCCCGCGACGCCGAATGCGGCGACGACGCCGACGACCACGGACAAGGTGATCAGCACTCGCTTGGCACGTCGCCCTCGCGTCCTACCCTGGGCGGATGGTGCCACCCAATCGGGCGCCGGTCCGTTCGGCGACGCCCCCCACGGAGCACCCTGTGGCACCGAGCCCATGCCATGCTGCGCGTGCACCGTTGCGGCCAGTCGCCGGGGGTCCGGTGTAGCGGCCAGCGCCGCGTGTGCGGCCGCCGCGAATTCACCGCAGCTGGCGTAACGCTGGTCCGGCAACTTCGCCATGCCACGAGCGATGACTTCGTCCAGCTCCGTCGGCAGGTCTGGTCGGAACGTGGACACCCGCGGCGGCTCTTTGGCGAGGTGAGCCGCAATTACCTGACCAGCGCTCAGGTAATTGAAAGGGGCTTCGCCCGTCAGAAGCGTGAACAGCGTGCAGGCCAGCGAATACTGATCCGTCCGGTGATCAACATTGGTGCCGGACAATTGCTCTGGCGAGGCGAAGGCAATCGTCGCGGTGAACGAACCCGCCACGGTGAGCCCGCCATCGAAGGCCATCAACCGCGCGATACCGAAATCGGTGAGCACGGCCCGTTCTCCGCGACCGGCATCCGACGCGGCCAGCAGAATGTTCGCAGGCTTGATATCGCGGTGCAGGACGCCACGAGAGTGGGCATAGTCCAGCGCGTCGGCCACCTGTCCGATCGCGTTCAGCACACGCGACGGGTCCGAGGAGCGAACGGCGAGCTGACCGGCGTGGCCGCCGCGCACGAACTGCATGGCGATCCACAGCCGACCGTCGGTCGTGCCGGTGTCATAGACGTCGACGATATTCGGATGCTCGAGCCGCGCGATGACCTGCGCCTCTTGCTCGAACCGTAGCCGCGACTCCTGATCTGTCGCTGCAGTCGGGATGAGCAACTTGAGTGCCACCTGCATGGGCAGCCTCGGATGTCGAACCAGGTAAACCGTTCCCATGCCACCCTGGCCGAGAACGCCGTCCACGCTATAGCCCGCGAACGACTGGCCAATTTCGAGCTGGACCATGTCAGCGTTCACCCCGCCCGAGTGGGGCCTGTGGCCACCATTGCTGAAAAGTTTCGTCAGCGGTGTGATTCGCCCATTCCAGTTCGAAAACGATAGCCGCCCGATTCTGGTCACCGGGAAACCGCGTGTACACCGTCCGGTCCGCCCCCATGCCGGTCGGCGGGCGCGTGCTGACCGAGACCTGTGTCTGATCACTGGGGTGCGAAACATCCTTGTCTCGCGTCCGGTCCGGCACGAACATATATACCACCGACGTCGCTTCGGCTTCGCTGCTGTATTTTTTTAGTTCGAATTTGATCCCGGACTCTTTGTTGTCGCAGGTAATGGCCGGGGCTGTCCCATTTGAATAGGTACGAGATCTACATTTGGTGCCGAGCCAGCCAGGTCTTGTATGAGTTGGCGGGATCAATTCGGGAAAGGCGTCGGCGATGACCTGATAATCGTCACCCCAGCCGCGCAAGGCTTGCATAATCGGGTCGCGCTGCACATACCCGACAACAATCGCAGCCACCATCGCCAATCCCAACCCCGCGAAGATCCGCGCCTTCCTGGACTTACGCCGAGGTCGACGCGCAACAGGCGGCACCGACGCGAACCCACCCGGCGGCGGCCCAGGCATAGGCGCTCGCCCGACTCCCGCCCCCTGATTGAAAACAGTCGGCGCCATCCTCGACGCCGCCACCGCCCGCCCACGCAACACCTCACCGGCAACAGCAGCGAATTCCCCACAGCTGCTGAATCTTTCGTCCCGATCCTTCGCCATAGCTCGCGCGAAGACATCATCGAGCGCCGGCGGCAGATCAGACCGAAACCCGCTCAATCGCGGAATCGGCTGACTCAGATGACCCGCGACGACTTGCCCCGGATTGGTACTGGCATAGGGAGTTCGGCCCGCGAGTAGCGTGAAAAGAGTGCACGCGAGTGAGTATTGATCAGCCCGGTGATCCACCACTTCTGCCGACAATTGCTCGGGCGATGCGTAGGCCAACGTCGCGGTGAAGGTCCCCGTCGCGGTGAGCTGAGTGGTCGAGTCGAGCAGTCGAGCGATGCCGAAATCGGTCAGCACCGCGCGCTCGGGCCGACCCGCTTCCGGTTGCGCCAGCAGGATATTGGCGGGTTTCACGTCGCGGTGCAACACGCCGTGGGCATGTGCGTGGTCGAGCGCGGCCGCGGTGTCGCTGATGATCCGTAGCGCATGGTCGGCGGTGATCGAGCGCGGATCCAGCTTCGACACGTCGCTGCCCTGGATGTACTGCATCGCGATCCACAGGTGACCGTCGGTGGTGCCGCGGTCGTAGACGCCGACGATTCCCGGGTGGTCCAGGCGGGCGACCACATCGCCTTCCTGCTCGAATCGCCGACGGATCTCCGCGTCGGCAGAAACCTCACGGTTGAGCAGTTTCAGCGCTACCAGTCGCGGCAACCGGGGGTGCCGCGCCAGGTAGACCGTGCCCATTCCACCTTGTCCGAGCACACTTTCGATGTTGTACCCCGCGAAGGACGCGGCGTTTCCCACCCCCACCCCGTCAACCCCTCCCGATCGAGCAACACTGTGTCGGCACGGAGTCTAACCGGTAGTGAGCGAAGGCGATTCAGTCGCGAACCACGCCCTATTCGACGGTGACCGACTTCGCCAGGTTGCGCGGCTTGTCCACGTCGTATCCCAGCGTCTGCGCCACTTCGGCGGCGAAGATCTGCAACGGCACCGTCGACAGCAGCGGTTGGTACAGCGTCGGTGCGGCCGGGATCTCGATCAGGTCGTCGGCGAACGGGCGCACCGTGTCGTCGCCTTCTTCGGCGATCACGATCGTGCGTGCCCCGCGAGCCTGGATTTCGCGAATGTTGCTGAGCAGCTTGGAATGCAGCACCGGCCGACCCTTCGGCGACGGCATCACCACGATCACAGGCAGGCCTTCTTCGATCAACGCGATCGGCCCGTGCTTGAGCTCGCCCGCCGCGAATCCCTCGGCGTGCATGTAGGCCAGTTCTTTGAGTTTGAGCGCGCCTTCCAGCGCCACCGGGTAGCCCACGTGGCGCCCGAGGAACAGCACGGTCGGCACGTGCGCCAGCTCGCGCGCGATGGCCCGAACCTGCGGCGCGGTCTCGAGCACCCGCGCGATCAGCTTCGGCATCGACTCCAGTTCGGCGAACTCGCGCGCGACCTCGTCGGGGTATTTGGTGCCACGCGCCTGTGCCAAGGCCAGGCCGACAAGGTAATTGGCGGCCACCTGGGCAAGGAACGCCTTGGTCGACGCGACGCCGATCTCGGGTCCGGTGCGCGTGTAGATCACCGCGTCGGATTCGCGCGGGATCTGCGCGCCGTTGGTGTTGCAGATCGCGAGCACGCGCGCCTTCTGCTCCTTGGCGTGCCGCACGGCTTCCAACGTGTCGGCGGTTTCCCCGGATTGCGAAATCGCCACCACCAGCGTCGACCGGTCCAAAACCGGGTCGCGGTAACGGAATTCGCTGGCCAGCTCCACCTCGACGGGCACCCGGGTCCAGTGCTCGATCGCGTATTTGGCAAGCAGCCCAGCGTGATACGAACTGCCACACGCGACGACGAACACCTTGTCGAACTCGCGCAGTTCCTGATCGGCGAGGCGCTGCTCGTCGAGAACGATCCGCCCGCCCTTGTCGTCGACGACGAAATGCCCCATCAGGGTGTCGGCGACGGCGGTGGGCTGCTCCTCGATCTCCTTGAGCATGAAGTAGTCGTGGCCGCCCTTTTCGGCGGCGGCCAGGTCCCAGTCGATGGTGAACGGCCTGCTCACCACGCCCTCGGTATTACCGGCGAAATCGGTGACGGTGTACCCGTCCTTGGTGATCACCACGGCCTGATCCTGGCCGAGCTCGACCGCTTCGCGCGTGTGCTCGATGAACGCGGTGACATCGGAGGCGATGAACATCTCGCCCTCGCCGACCCCAACGACCAGCGGCGTCGACCGACGAGCCGCCACGATCGTGCCCGGATGATCGGCATGGGTGAACACCAGCGTGAACGCGCCTTCCAGCCGCTGCAGCACGGCGTGCACGCTCGCGATGAAGTCACCGGCGGTCGGCCCTTCGGCGTAGGCACGCGACACCAAGTGCACCGTGACCTCGGTATCGGTGTCGCTGCGCAACTCCACACCCGCGTCCTCGAGCTCGCGGCGCAGCGGCGCGAAGTTCTCGATGATGCCGTTGTGGACCACGGCGAGCTTGCCCGAAATGTCGCGATGCGGGTGCGCGTTGCGGTCGGTCGGCGCCCCGTGGGTGGCCCACCGGGTGTGCCCCATCCCGGTCGACCCGGCGAACCGATCGACCCCCACCTCGCCGAGTTCGGCCTCCAAATTGGCCAGCCGCCCGGCCTTCCGCTCGACCGCGATCGCCCCGTTCCCATCGAGGATCGCGACCCCCGCCGAGTCGTATCCGCGATACTCCATGCGTCGCAGCGCGTCGACGACAACGCCCAGCGCATCCCGGTATCCGACGTACCCCACGATTCCGCACATGGTCCACCACCCTACTGATCGGCTAGTGTTTCGGCCGTGTCGGTGTCTGTGAAATCGCTCCTGAGCACCCTGTCCGTGCGCGGCCCCCACCGGGTGTTGCGCGGGAATCTAGGGATCGCGGGCCAACCCGGTGTGGTCTACACACCCGAGTCCGGCCTGAACCTGCCCGCTGTCGCGTTCGCGCACGGCTGGCTGACCAGCGCGGAGAACTACAAGGGCCTGCTCGAACACATCGCGTCGTGGGGTTTCGTGGTCGCAGCCCCCGACACCGAACGCGGCCCGATCCCGTCACATCTGGACCTGGGCACCGACTTGCTCACCACCCTGGACATCGTGAGCAAGGTCCGTCTCGGCGACGGCACCATCAGCGTCCACCCCGACCGCCTCGCCTTGGCCGGCCACGGCATGGGAGCCGGCACCGCCGTCATCGCCGCAGCTCAACGCCGCGTCGCCGCCGTAGTAGCCGTGTTCCCCGCCCCCACCTCCCCCGCCGCGGAAAACATCGCACCCGAAATCGACACGCCCGGCCTGATCCTGTCCGGCGACGACCTCGGCTCGGTCAGCAGCAACGCCCGCGCCCTCGCCGCCGCCTGGTCCGGCCCGTCCATCCTGCGCACCATCGACGGCGCCACCCCCACCGACATCATCGAAGGCCGCCGCCTCTTCGCCGCCCTCGGCGCAGGCCGCTACGACCACAAAATCGACAAAACCACCCGAGCCCTGGTCACCGGCTACCTGCTCGCCACGGTCCTCGCCGACAAGAAGTACGCCCCCTTCGCCGACTCGGAAGCGGAGATCCCGCACACGAAGGTGGTCGACCCGAACGCGCCGGTCGAGGTCGAGACCCCGAAGCTGTCGATCGGCACCGTCGCCAAACTGATCCGCGGCTAGACCCTCGAATTCACTGTCACCATCGGGACTTCTAGCCGTCTCGAGGGTATCGCGACACCTTTCGTTTTTTTCGAATAGCGCTACACTGGCGACATGTCCACGATGCTGCGGGAGAGCACAGTCTTCCCACCAGACGACCCTGCCGACCTCGACAACCTGATCTCCAGCCTACGCATCGACAACACCTGCGCGAAGGCAAGACTCGTCGGCCCCGACGGCACATACCTCGACATCCCCGACGAGCTCTACACCGTCCTGCGCGACGCCGTCACAGCCCTGTCCAACGGACTGGCCGTCTCGATCGCACCCCACAACACGATGCTCACCACCCAGGAGGCCGCCGACCTGCTCAACATCTCCCGCCCCACCCTGGTCCGCCTACTCACCGACGGCGAAATCGCCTACTCGATGCGAGGCCGCCACCGCCGAGTCCTGCTCCGCGACATCCTCGCCTACCAAGACCGCGTCCGCACCGAACGCCGAACCACGTTGGACGCCATGGCAATCGAAGGCGAAGAGGCCGGAATCTACACGGCCACAACAACACCACCCCTTTCAGAGTAGGGCGCCCGGATGCCGTTCAGTGTGTTCCTCGATGCATGTGTTCTGCACCCCGCTTACCTTTCCGACACACTTCTTCGCATGGCGGATGCCCAAATGTTCCGTCCGCTCTGGTCTGCCGATGTTCTGAGAGAACTCCGCGGCAGCCTCATCCGCCGCGATATCGCTGCGATATCGCGGCGGACAGCGTCGACAGCAGAATCGCAAAAATGCAGTCCGCTTTCCCAGACGCGATGGTGACCGGCTACGAGTCGCTGATCGAAGGCATGGAGAACGACCCGAAGGACCGGCACGTACTCGCCGCAGCTGTGCGGTCAGCCGCCGAGGTTCTCGTCACCTTCAATATCCGCGACTTCCCCGAACGCGCCGTAAAGCCGTACGACCTCACCGCCATCACCCCCGACGAATTCCTCCTGGACCAACTGGACCTCCACCCCGGCCTGACAATCTCGACATTGCGCGGCCAAGCATCCTCCTACCGTCGAGACCCGAGATCAGTCACCGGCCTCCTGTCAGTGCTGGAACGAACCGGCACCCGCGTTTTCGCCGCAGAGGTCCGCCGCCATCTCGACAGTTATTCGACGTAGCGGACTCATCATCCCTTCGGGCTGAAGGACCCTTGCGGAGGCTCCTCTGCGACCCCGATCAGCGGGATCGGCCGACCATCGCGACGAGCCCGCCCAAGCTCCACCAGCGCCAGCAAGACAGTGCACCTGTCTTCAGCCCCCGAGGACCGAGAACCAGTTCAGGCCGGGCGAGTACTCATAGCGGACGTACTCGGTCACCAAGGAAATCAACCCGATCAACCCGGCCGTGCTCCCGAGCAACGCGAAGACCGCCGCAGTCACTCCGGTCCCACCGCCCGACGGCCGCTGGTCGACTCGTTGATACATGCATCCCCCTGAATTCGCTGTGTCGCAAACAGAATACGCAGCCCGGGCCTCGCA
This sequence comes from Nocardia sp. NPDC058666, assembly GCF_042714895.1. Lineage (NCBI taxonomy): Bacteria > Bacillati > Actinomycetota > Actinomycetes > Mycobacteriales > Nocardiaceae > Nocardia > Nocardia sp. NPDC058666. The sequence goes on along the minus strand of NZ_JBHXRY010000002.1, from coordinate 630,037 downwards.
CTGATCGGTGCGACTACCAGTTGGTGATGTCAGTGGTGATCAGGACGAACAGCACGGCCAGCACCGACACGTACAGCAGGATCAGCATCTGTCGTGGTTGTAGGCGTGGTTCACGCTGCTGGAGGTTGCGGGGCTGTGGGGCTTCCCGTTTCATGGTCATCGCGATCGAGCCCGGTCTGCCCTTTACTTCCGGGGGTCGCACCGGTCCCCAGTCGACGGCCCTGCGGTCCGTCACTTGTGGCATCGCGTCCATAGGTCTGGGTGGTTCCGGGCTCGGCGCTGCGGGTCTTGGTGGTGCTGGTGCGTGCGCACCCACCGACACCATCGCCGAGCCCGCCATGACGAGCGAACCGGTGTCCGAGGCCTCATCGGCCGACGTCCGGAACGCGTGCTGCACCGCGTCCGCGAACTCTCCGCAGGACGCGAATCGGTCCGAGGGCCGTTTCGCCATCGCCTTCGCCAGCACCGCATCCAATTCGAGCGGCAGGTCCGGTCTGAATCGGGTCACCGGCGGTGGCGGGGCTGACATGTGTGACTGGATCACCATTACCGGGTTGGTCGCGTGGAATGGTGACGCGCCTGTCAGCATCGCGAAAAAGGCGCAGGCCAGCGAGTATTGGTCGCATCGTGAGTCGAGCGTGGATGCCGCTAGCTGCTCGGGAGACGCGAATGCCAGTGTGGCGGTGAATGATCCGGTCTGGGTGAGCGGATTCTGATCGACACGTAAGCGCGCGATCCCGAAGTCGGCCAGCATCACTCGCTCGGGAAGGCCGTGTACGGACTCGCCGAGCAGGATGTTGCCGGGCTTGATGTCGCGGTGCAACACCCCGTGGCTGTGCGCGAAGTCCAGTGCACCGGCCACCTCGCTGACCACCCGCACCGCCCGCATCGGTTCGAACACCCCGACCGCGGCCCCGTCGGTCCCCCGCACGTACTGCATCGCGATCCAGGGCCGATTCCCTTCCACGCCACGGTCGTACACGGCGACGATGTTCGGATGATCCAGTCGCGCGGCGAGATCGGCCTCCCGCTGAAACCGCGCCCGCACCTCCGCGTCACCGAACATGTTCTCGTCCAACAACTTCAGCGCCACCGACCGCGGCAACCGGGGATGCCGAGCCAGATAGACCGTCCCCATCCCACCCCGCCCGAGCACGCGTTCAACCGCGAACCCAGCAATGAACTCGACCATAGCCACCCCTACCCACACGTCGGCGGCGCCATCGTATCCAACAACGGGCCAGGCCGCCGGTTCAGCGACAGGGTTCGACGGCGGCCGGGTGACAAAGGTGGGCGATCCTTGCCACCCCATCCTGGTCTGTCCGGCGTAATCGACCAATCGGTGGCCTCAACCGCCAGATTTCTGACTGTTCGGGGGCGAAGTGGGCGATTACGCCGGTTAGTCCAGCCAGGTCGATCGGCGGTAGTACTCGGATTCCGGGTCGAAGTCGCCGTCGGTGGGGGCGACGGTGGATTGGGCTTGGCGGGCGGCTTTTGCGCGGGCGACTGCTGCGCGGATTTCGGCTTGTTGTTGCTGTTCCGGGGTCCAGTTGGGGTCGACCGACGGAGGGGGTGGGGGTACCTGTGCGTGCACCACAGGTTGGCCCCATTGCTCGACAGTCGCTTGTGGCGCAACGGGCTCGGGCTCCGCTGGTTCCTCGGCGGGCTCCTCTAGTTCTCGTAGCCGTTGGGCTGCGTCGATGGCGAATTGTTCGGCGCGCAGTGCGGTTTGGCGGTTGATCTCGTCGATTTCGTCCATCAGGATCGCCGAGCGGCGGCGTGCTTCCGCGGCGATCTGCTCAATCTCGGCGGCGTAGTCCACGGTGGATCATTCTCCCGTTATCGAACTCGGTGTGCGAACGGTTCTCACAGTGGGCCTGCCTCGGCGAGGACTGCGCCCGAGTCACCGGGGTTGGTCACTGGGTGGTCGTCGACAGTTGGGGTGTGCTCGCCGTCGGATTCTTGCTGGGGTGGGCGTTGGGCACCGGGAATACCGCCGCCGACGGAACCTGGGGACTGGTCACCGTTACCTCCATCGCTAGTGACCGGAGTTTCGGGGGCGACCGGGGTTTCGGGAGGGGTCGGGGTTCCCGGGGTTGCCCCGCCAACCCCGGACTCAGCTTCGGGTTCGGCCGGTCCCGTACCGGATTCCGGTGTGCCCGAACCCAACACACCGTTGGAATCATCCTTGGAGGTAGAACCCGACTCCGGTTCGATCACCGGCTGCCCGTTCTCGTCCAACGTCAGCCGATACTGCTGGGTGTCACCGTTGGCGTCGGTGGTCGTCAACGCCAGCCCGTTCTCGCCGGCCTCGATGCTCACCTTGGTATCACCGAGCTGGAACGAAGCCTCGTGCTCACCCGACAGCAGACCGCTCGCCTGCTCGGTCAACTGCTCGATGCCGTCACCGATGGAGGTGCCTACCGACTCGACCGCCGAGGTGAGCGCGGTGCCGAGTTCGCCGGTCAATGCGCTCGACACGGTGGTGCCGAGTTCGCTCAGTGTCGAGGTGAGGGCGGTCAGCGCGGCGCTGGTATCGGTGTTGGCGGAGTCGTCGGTGGTCGGCGTCGCGGCTTTCACCGGCGATGCGGCTGCCGCCGCGGTGTCGTCGGTCTTGGCTCCCGCCGCGGTGGTCCCGCCACCACTGCCCTGAGACTGGCCACCACTGCCCTGCGACTGTCCACCATTCCCTTGCGACTGATCACCGTTGCCCTTCGACCCGTCACCCTTCGCCTTGCTCGAATCGCCGTTTTCGACGGGCGCAGTCCCGCTGCCCGCAACCGACGGATAGCTGCGCTCCTCGACCCCGGCCGCCGCCGCCTCGATGGCCGCGTACTCGTCTTGAACAGCAGTCCGTGTGGTCGCGCATTGGGCGTTGAACAGATCGAGTTTGTCGGTGAACTCTTTCTGGAAGACAGTTTTCAGCCAGTCGTCGCAGATCTCTCTGACGGCCTGTTTCCACTGGTCGGAGCCGCGATCGAGATCCTTGGTGCGGTCCTCGATCTCGTTCACTCCGACCAGCCGGTTCAGCAGAGACGGGAGCAGGTCCCCCGATTTACTACCGCGGATGATCTGGTCGATGTCCACCACGGTTATCTCGCCGATGGTGATCAGCGTGTTCTGACTCCCGATGTCGAGCCGGTTTCCCGCGGCGAAGGCCTTCACCGTGTTCGCCTTGGCCTCGATGATCTGCTGCAAGGCGGGCACGGCACCCGACATCGCGGTGGCAAGGGTCGCGACCTTCTCCCGGTCCTGGGCCGCCATGCCGACGATCTCCCGCAGACGTCCGATTCCGGCCTCGGCCGCGTTCCCTTGCCATGCCGACCCCAGCGAGTTCGCCGCTGCCGTTTGCGCGGTGCGTTGGGTGTCGGCGACGCCGAGCATCTTCTGCAGTTCGGTAGCCGCCGTATCGAGCTTCGCGAGGTTCATCCCCCGCTCCTGGTCGTAGCGGGCCTCGATCTGGTCGATCGACACGCTGACACCGATACCACCGAAGGCCTGCTGGTACCGCGGCAACAACTGTTCGAAGTAGAGCAGCCCCTTGGCGCCCTCGTCGAGGATGTCGTTCACCGATCTGGTCATGCCGGCCCCCTCGCCGCGTCGGAGGTCATTTCGCCGCGACCTGGTTCAAATCGCGTGCGTTCTTCCCGTCCACGTCGGTGTACTCGACGGTCGCCTTGCCGATCGCGCCGGCGACCGCCTCGGCTGCCGTGGTCCATACCTTGAGCCACGTGACGGTTCGGTCGAGTCCTGCCGCAATGCGTTTTCCCTGTTCGAGGTAGGCACGGCCGGCTTCGTAGTCGGCACCGTTCATGCCGTCGCCCCAGCTGTTGGCGTCTACAGCCTTTGCCGCCTTGCGCACCTCGGTCACCGCGGTCTGCAAGCCTGCGACCGATTGCGTTATCGCCTCCGGTTTCACCACGACCCCGCCCGAAACTGTTGTTCCCATCCCCCACCTCCAGCTCTCGAGGCACGCCACACCGGCGCCCTACCTACTTCGACGCACGAGACAGCCCGCCGGTTCCCTCACCGGCGGGCCGAAATCTACTTCTCCAGGTTCCCCTGGTCAGTCCTACGCCACTCCGACGTCCCATCCGGATGCCGGTGATACTCCCAAGCGGCATAATCCCCGTCCTCCTCCACGACCGTCACATGGTCGGCCAACCCATCATGGTCGTAATCGGACCAGATGCTGGTCGAGTCGGTGTCGCCGGTGGACAGGGAGTCGGCGACCCCGTCGTTGTCCAGGTCCAGGGACGGGTTGTTCAGTTCTACGGCGCCGAGGCCGCCCAAAGATGAGTGGGCGTCGATGTCGGGTAGGCCGAGGCCGGGGAACTCGCCCGAGGTGACCATGACTGCTCCTCCAACGGAAAACTCGCGGATGACGACTTGGCGGGGGTGCCTCCATAGTCTCATCCGCGAGCGGCTGCCGCGGGGGTCGGGCTACTTCTTGGGGATGAGGATCCACATGGCCAGGTAGATCAGGAACTGGGGGCCGGGGAGCAGGCAGGAGGCGACGAAGACCAGGCGGACGACGTTGGGGTTCCAGCCGTAGCGTTGCGCGAGACCACCGCAGACGCCGGCGATCCAGCTGTTGCTGGTGGAACGGGTGAGGCGGCGGGCGGGGGCGGTCATGGTGTGCCTTCCTGTGGAGCGGTGATATCTCCACTCTGCCGTCGGAGGACCCGCACCCGCATCGGTCCACAGACCTATACGCACCCTGATTTCCGCGGGCCCCGACCTCAGGGTCAGACCCTGAGACGGGCACAATTGTCGAGGTGAGCACGACATTGCACGCCAACGGCCTCTCCGCGGGGCACGCCGAACGGACCCTGTTCGCCGACCTGGATTTCACGCTGGCTCCCGGCGATGTGATCGGGCTGGTGGGGGTGAACGGCGCGGGCAAGTCGACGTTGCTGCGGATGCTGGCCGAACGCGATCCGGACGAGGGCAGCATCGTGCTGAGCCCGCCGGACGCGACCGTCGGCTACCTCACGCAGGAACCGGAACGCGTCGAGGGCGAGCCGGTGCTCGAATTCCTCGCGCGCCGAACGGGAGTCGCGCACGCACAGCAGGTGATGGACGCGGCCGCGGAACGCCTCGGCGATGGTGGCGACGATGACTACTCCCCAGCACTGGAACACTGGCTCGCCTTGGGCGGCGCGGACCTCGACCAGCGAGCTGAAGAAGTTGCCGCCGACTTGGGTCTCACCAACGGCCTGGCCAGCGGATTAGACACCCCGATGACAGGCCTGTCCGGCGGCCAGGCAGCACGCGCCGGGCTGGCCTCAGTCCTGTTGTCCCGCTTCGACATTCTGCTGCTCGATGAGCCGACCAACGACCTCGACATGGACGGCCTGGACCGTCTGGAAAAGTTCGTAAAAGGCGTGCGAGTACCCCTGATGGTGATCAGCCACGACCGAGAGTTCTTGGCGCGCACCGTGAACAGCATCCTCGAACTGGATCTGGCCCAACAGCAGACCGGCTTCTACGACGGCGGCTACGACGCCTATCTCGCCGAACGCGAGATCGCCCGCAAGCACGCCCGCGAGGCCTTCGACGAATTCGCCGACACCAAAGCAGGTTTGGAGTCGCGCGCGCAGATGCAACGCAACTGGCTCGAGCACGGTGTGCGCAACGCCCGCCGCAAGGGCAAGAACGACTCCGACAAGATGGGCCGCAAAACCCGGGCCGAGTCCACCGAGAAGCAGGCCGCCAAGGCCAGACAGACGCAGCGTCGCATCGAACGCCTGGACGTGGTCGAGGAGCCGCGCAAGGAGTGGGAGTTGCGGATGGAGATCGCGACCGCGCCACGCAGCGGTGCGGTGGTCGCCACGGCCAACAACGCCACGGTCGCGCGCGGCGAGTTCACGCTGGGCCCGATCACCACGCAGATCGACTGGGCCGACCGGATCGTGCTCACCGGCGCCAACGGCTCGGGCAAATCGACCCTGCTCGGCCTGCTGCTGGGCAAGCTCGCACCCGATTCCGGTTCCGCCGCACTGGGTTCCGGTGTGCAGATCGGCGAGGTCGATCAGGCGCGCGGACTGTTCCGCGGCATGGAACCCCTGGCCGACACCTTCGCCGCCGCGATGCCCGACTGGCCCGACGCCGAAATCCGCACGCTGCTGGCCAAATTCGGCCTGCGCGGCCCGCACGTGACCCGCGCCTGCGACACCCTGTCCCCCGGCGAACGCACCCGCGCCGCCCTGGCCCTGCTGCAGGCGCGCGGGGTGAACCTGCTGGTCCTGGACGAACCGACCAACCATCTCGACCTGCCCGCCATCGAACAGCTCGAGCAGGCCGTCGAATCGTTCACCGGCACTTTGATTCTGGTGACGCACGATCGCCGGATGCTGGATTCTGTTCGTGCGACCCGTCGTTGGCACATGTCCGGTGGGCTACTCACCGAGGAATGACCATGTTAGGTGTCGACACCCGAATCACCCTGCTCATCACAGGTTTCATCTTTCTGAGCGCGCTGCTGCTCGGGATCTGGAAGTACCACGGCATCCGGGTCGACGGCGCGGCGCACGTCTACGTCGACATCGCCCACCGCGCCGCGCTGATGTATTCCTTCGCCGGAATCCTGCTGGCGGTGTTCACCGAGCTCAGCGCCTGGCCCACGATCGTCAATCTCACCGCCGACCTGGTGATTCTCGCGTTCTTCGTCGGCGCGATCGCCAGCTACGCCCTGCACGGCAAACGACGCGACACCGCCAACCAGTTCGACGGGCAGATCCCCGCCGAACTGCGGCTGTCGATGTACGGACTCATCGCGGGCGAGATCGGCGGCTTCGCCGTGCTGTTCACCGGTTTCGTCGCCGGACAGTTCTAAAAGGACTGCACCACAACAGGTTCGGCCGCACCGAACAGGTCGATATCGGAACCCAGTTTCGCCCCGATCAGCCCGGCACCGGCGGTGACACCGAGCACGGCGACCACCGCGATGAACGAACGAGAGCGCGGCACCCGGGGCACCGCGAACGCGCGCGTGCTCGGCGGCTCGACAACCGGTTCATACGCGGGCTGACCATAGCCTTCGTCGCGAATCGGGACCGTGTGCGAATACCCCTGCGGCACTTCGCGACACCCCGGCCGCCCACACGCCCCACCGCAGCGGTGTGGCTGGTCTGCTTCGCCGTACTCGTACGGATAGTTGCGGGCTGGCAGCGACGGAACCATGATCGGCCCCCTTTTCCATCGTGGTGCGCGCCAACAGTAACCGCCTGCGCCGAGCAGCACACACGCGCCACGAGCACACAGGTCCTTACGGCGTATCCCAATACTAGTTGTCGCGCACCGGACCCGCCAGGCAACTAGACCGCAGCGACCCGTTTGGCCAGATCGTCGGCCAGCTGGCGAGCCTGTGCCGGATCGGTGGCCTCCACCATCACCCGCACCAACTGCTCGGTTCCACTGGGCCGCAACAGAACTCGCCCGGTCTCCCCCAAGATCCGCTCGGCTTCGGCAACCGCGTCGCGCACCTCGGGAGCAGCCGCGACGGCAGCCTTGTCCGACACCGGGACATTGATCAGCACCTGCGGCACGGTGGTCATCACCGAGGCCAGCGACGCCAGCGACGAACGAGTCTGCGCCATCCGCGCCATCACCCGAAGACCGGTCAGCACCCCGTCACCGGTGGTTCCGAACCGCGGGAACACCACGTGCCCGGACTGTTCACCGCCCAGGCTGTACCCACCGCGACGCAGCTCCTCGAGCACATACCGGTCACCCACCGCAGCGGTGATCACGGTGATCTCGGCGGCGCGCATCGCGATATGCAGACCCAGATTGCTCATCACGGTCGCGACCAACGTGTTGTCGACCAACTCGCCGGCCTCGCGCATCGCCAACGCCAGCACCGCCATGATCGCGTCACCATCGACGACCTCACCGGCGGCATCCACGGCAAGACAACGATCGGCGTCACCGTCGAGTGCGATGCCCAGATCCGCACCGTGCTCGAGCACCGCGCTTCGCACATTGTCCAAATGCGTTGAGCCACAACGATCATTGATGTTGAGCCCGTTGGGTTCGGCGTTGATCGCGATCACCGTCGCGCCCGCCTCCCGGTACACCTGCGGCGCCACCTCGGAGCCCGCACCGTGCGCGCAGTCGACCACAACAGTCAACGCGGACAGGTCTTGCCCGGTGGATTCCAGCAGATGCTCGACATACCGCTCGTGCGTGCCCTCGACGGTGTAATCACCACGCACCCGGCCGATGCCCGCGCCGGTCGGGCGTACGGTGACGCCTTCGGCGACCAGGGCTTCGATCCGTGCCTCGATGGCGTCGTCGAGCTTGTGCCCGCCCGCGGCGAAGATCTTGATTCCGTTGTCGGGCATGGGATTGTGCGAGGCGGAGATCATCACGCCGAAGCACGCGTCGTACAGGCCGGTCAGATACGCCACGGCCGGCGTGGGCAGCACGCCCACCGACAGCACGTCGACACCGACGGAGGTCAGGCCCGCGGTCACCGCGGCCTCGAGCATCTCGCCACTGGCACGCGGGTCGCGACCCAGCACCGCCACCGGACGCTTCTTGCCGCGCGAGAGCACCTGCGCCGCCGCGGCCGCCACGCGCATCGCGAGCTCGGGGCTCAGCGACTCGTTGGCAAGCCCTCGAACTCCATCTGTACCGAACAGCCGTCCCATAAACCCTCTACCGTCGTAGGTCCAGATAGCACAAGAGCAGGCGACCAGCCGTGCTGGAAGCCTGCTCTCGCACATGCTCCGCCGACGGTACCGTCTTCACCAAAAGTAAGCGAAGACGGCCCTCGACAGTGCGTAAATCAGCGCTTCGAGTACTGAGGCGCCTTACGGGCCTTCTTCAGGCCGTACTTCTTACGCTCGGTGGCACGCGGGTCACGCGTCAGGAAGCCGGCACGCTTGAGGGCGGGACGGTCGTCCGGGGTGACCACGATCAGCGCGCGGGCAATGCCCAGACGCAGAGCGCCGGCCTGACCCGACGGGCCGCCGCCGACCAGGCGAGCGAAGATGTCGAAGTTCTCGAGACGCTCGACCAGGACCAGCGGGGACTTCACGAGCTGCTGGTGCACCTTGTTCGGGAAGTAATCCTCGATGGTGCGACCGTTCAGTTCGAACTTGCCGGTGCCGGGCACCATGCGCACGCGAACGACGGCTTCCTTACGACGGCCGACGGTCTGCACCGGGCGGTCGAGGGACAGCGGCTCGAAGGCCAGCTCTTCCTCGACGTACTCGGCATCATCGTAGGCTTCGCCGTCTTCGACGATCTCGACGATGACCTCGTCGGTGGCGTCGAATTCTTCGGCTGCGAACTCTTCAGGAGCGGTCACTGGGCCACCTGCTTGATCTCGAACGGAACCGGCTGCTGCGCGGTGTGGGGGTGGTTCGGGCCTGCGTAGACCTTCAGCTTGCCCGCGATCGCGTTACCCAGCTTGTTCTTCGGGATCATGCCCTTGACGGCCTTCTCCACGAGACGATCGGGACGGGTCGCCAACACCTCGCCGACAGTGCGCGACTTGAGGCCGCCAGGGTGTCCGCTGTGGTGGTGGATGAGCTTGTTCTGCTTCTTGTTGCCGGAGATGGCAACCTTTTCCGCGTTGATGATGATGACGAAGTCGCCACCGTCCACGTGGGGTGCGTAGGTCGGCTTGCCCTTGCCGCGCAGCAGGCCAGCGGCCTGCACGGCGAGACGGCCGAGGACTACGTCAGTGGCGTCGATGACATACCAGTTACGGGTAGTGTCACCCGCCTTGGGGCTGTACGTAGGCACAGTGAATCCCTGTCTGTCGTCGGTGTTGCCGGCCCTTGTCGGGTGGATCGAAGCGTCCTGGCGGCCGGTGGAGACCCAGGACATCGAGCTGACGCCGACCCGCGAACGGTTCGACGTTCCACACGCCAACGGGCAACGATACCAGCCACGCATGACCGAGTCCCAATCGGGACGTCAGATCACAACCGGCGGTCCGGGGTCGGTCGCGCGCGGGATGAGGTACCGCAGGGTGTCGATACCCGGCGTCGCGCAGTCGTCGACGAACGTCGCGCGCGCGGTGGCGATGCCTTCGCGCGGGACGGTGGTCGCGTAGGGGGTGAACGAGCAGTTCACCTGCTCGGTGGCCGAGGCGACGGCGGGGTCGGGCAGCAGCGCCACCAACGCCAACGCGCCGACCACGGCCGGGGCACCGAGGAAACCCTTCTTCACCTTGCCCAGCAGCCCGCCACGACTGTCGGCGTCGAGCGCGTGCCGAGGCGTGCTGGGTTGTTGAGCCGGTCCTGCGACGAATCCGGCTGGTCCCGGCGGTTGCGCGGCGGGCGGTGCCGTGGGTTGCGCACCCCACCCGACCTGCGCGGCGACGGCCTGAGCGGGATGTCCGGAAGCCGGATAATCATCCTCCTCGTCGTCTTCGTCAGGCTCGGTGACCAACAGATGCGCCGCGCCCAGAACCAGCGCGTGCATCGGATGATCGGCCACGTGCAGACGCTGCCCGAGATGATTCTGGAAGGCGAAGCGCAGCGCGTCGTTGAAGCAGACATTGCCCGCCAGCAGCACCGTCGAGGTGTCGGCGCCGATCGAGCGGGCCGCGGCCATCGCCTCGATCACCACGTTGTCGGCGGTGCGGGCGTCGCGCAGTGCCTCGGCGCCGACCGGGACCTCGGTGGATTCGGTGGGCTGTTCGTCGTCGCCGTGTACCGCCACGACCAGCAGCGATCGACCGTCGGAGTAGATCCCGGTGGCGCCGACGCCGTTGCGGTGCCGCTCACTGGGCGGGGACACCAGCCCCAGCGCGCGCACATAACCCGACAGCGCCACGCTCTCCGGCAGCGGTTCCACGATCACGTCGAGTTGCTCGACCAGCGCCGCGTACACCTCGACCTTGTCCTCGGGCCAGCTGTCGGGATACGGCAGCGCCACGACCTGCGGCTTGCCCTGCAGGTACTTGCCGATCGAGGCCAGCGGGTTGTACAGCCGCGCGCGGAAGACCAGTTCGGCGGGCCAGGTGGCGCCGGCGATCACGATCTGCGGGTGGCCGAGGATGTCGCGCACGTCGGCGATCGCCATCCCCAGGTCCGGTCGCTGCCGGTCGACACCGGCGGTGTGCAGCCTGCCCGCGGCGTCGGCGAGCAGGTAGGCGGGCGGGGTGTAGGTGCCCTCCACCTGTACCGGGCGGACCGGGTTCGCACCGCCACCCGCGGCGACGGACACCACGTCCCACCCCAGATGTAGGGCTCCAACTCGAACGGTCACAGGATCAAGTGTGCCCGGTCGGCGACGGGCCCGCGCATCATGCCCGCCGAAACGACTCTGACCTGCGCGATCATGCCTGCGACTTCTTCAGTCGTAGTCGACTCCACGTAATCAGAGCCAGAATCGAGGTGATCACGATGACCATCACGATGTCCAACGTCCAGATCCACCCGGTGTGATCCCACAGCGTGTCCGGCTGCGCACCCCAGAACAGGTTGCGCAGATCCACCGTCGACGCCCCCGACGCATACCCCCATCGGGCCGGGAACAGGTACGACACCTGCTCGAGGCCGGGTCGATCGGTCACCGGGATCAGGCCGCCCGCCATCACCAGCTGCACCATGATCATCACCACCAGCATCGGCATGACCTGCTCGCTGGACTTGGCCAGGCTCGACATCAGCAGACCGAACACCACACAGCACACCGCGGTCATCGCGATATCGATGTACAGCTCGATGCTGCCGTTGGGGATCAGCGAACCGGCACCGGGCGCCTTCTTCCCCAGCAGCGTGATCCCGATGAGCACCGCCGACTGCAGGAACGCGACCACGCTGAACACCGCGATCTTGGCCAGCAGATACGCCGAGGGCAGCAGACCCACCGCGCGTTCACGCTGGAAGATCGACCGTTCACCCACCAGATCGCGCACGCTCAGCGTGGCACCCATGAAGCATGCACCCAGAATCAGCACCACCAGCAACTGCTGGGTCTCACTGCCACCGGATCGCGCGAACGACCCGTCGGGTTGCGCCACGAGCGGACCCGGCGCGAAACCGTTCTCACCCGGCACCACCAGCGACAACGCACCGAGAATGAACGGCAACACCAGCAGGAAGATCAGATACCCGCGATCGGCGAAGATCAACCGCACCTGCCTGCGCGCCAACGTCGAGAACTGCCGCATCCCGCTGGACTGCGGCGGCGCCCCCACATTGCCGCGGTTTGGCTGCACCGGCGGTGGCGGCGGCACATACGCCTGCCGGGACCGATACGCCGCGAACACCTGGTCGGGATTGGCCGCGGCCATGGCGAAGATCTCCGCCCAGTCGCTGGTGCCCATCGCCGCACCGACGCCACCGGGATGCCCGGCGAACGCGGTCTTGCCGCCGGGCGCCAGCAGTACTACCTGGTCACACATGTCCAGGCAGGCCACCGAGTGCGTCACCACGATCACCACGCGCCCGGCGTCGGCCAGTTCGCGCAGCATCTGCATGACCTGCCGGTCCAGCGCCGGGTCCAGACCCGACGTGGGCTCGTCGAGAATCAGCAGCGACGGACCGGTGAGCAGTTCCATCGCCACCGACGCGCGCTTGCGCTGACCACCCGACAGGCGATCGACTCGGGTGTCGGCGTGTGCGGTGAGCGAAAGTTCTTGCAGCACACCGTCGATCACCTGCTGGCGATCGGCCTTGGTGGTATCGGGCGGCAGCCGCAGCTCCGCGGCGAAGCCCAGAGCCTGGCGCACGGTGAGCTGACGGTGCAGCACGTCGTCCTGCGGCACCATGCCGATGCGCGAACGCAGCGCCTCGTACTCGGCGTGCAGATTGCGACCTTCGAAGGTCACCACACCGCCCGACGGCTGGGTATTGCCCGCGATCAACTTCGACAGCGTCGACTTGCCCGCGCCCGAGGGCCCGATCAGCGCGGTCAACGTGCCGCGCCCGGCCGTCAGGTTCACGTCCACGAGCAACTGCTTGTTGCCCTCGACGGTGAACCCGACCCCGTGCACCGACAGCCCCTGCTCGGCCACCGGCTTCTGCCGCAACGCCAGCGCGCCCTGCGTGACCGCGAAGTCGACGTTGCCGATGGTGACGATGTCGCGCTCGCGCAGCACCACGCGTTGCTGACGGTGACCGTTGACGAACGTGCCGTTGGCCGACCCGAGGTCCTCGATGACCAGGCCTTCGGGCGAGGACAGCAGTTTCGCGTGCGCCCGCGAAGCCAGGGGGTCGTTGACCACGATCTGGTTGTCGGAGGTGCGGCCGATGCTCAGGCCGCCGGGCGGAATCCTGTCACCGCGCGCGACCGGTTCGGTCGAGGCGGCCTTGCGGACCGGCGGCAGCATCGACGAGTCGGCGCGGCGGGTCATGTTGATGTTGTCCTGCGGCTGCGAGGGCAGCTGCGACGTGGCGGGGTACTGCGGACGCGCGGGCGGCTGGAAGCCGGGACGCTGCTGTTGCGGGCGCTGCTGCGAGGGCGGCGCGACCATGGTCTGCGCGTGCCGTGCGGCGGGCGCGGCGGGCACCAGATGCAGCAGCGGCCCCGTGATCGCGTCGCCCAGGCGCACCTGCGTGGGCCGGTCGATCGAGACAGGCTGGTTCAGGCGGCGTGCGTCGACGAAGACCCCGTTGGTGCTGCCGTTGTCGGCCAGCACCCACGCGCCGTTGGCGAAGCGCAGGGTGGCGTGCACGCGCGAGACCAGCGGACTGTCCACGAACAGGCTGACCTCGGGCGCGCGGCCCATGGTGATCTGCTGACTCGCTTCGAAGACTCGTTCGGTTCCATCATGGCGCACTGTGATGGTCTGCGCCCCCGGTGAAGACATGGAGCGGATACTATGCCATCGCCCGGACATCGGCGGTGCCCCCGAGTTGGCTTCAGTCCCGAACCGGCGCTCGACCTGCATGCGTGACCGGCCGACCAGGGGGATCAATGCCGAAAGCTCAAGTGTTCATTGCCATTTCCGTCGCGCTGTGTGCGCTGCTCGGAGTTGGTTGCACGCGGGCGATCGACGGGCACGGCGTCTCGATCTATGACGATCCGTTCCAAGTGGCGGGATTGCCGACCACCGGCGGGCCCAACGGACCGCGTCCGAACGTGCCCGATTCGTCGCTGACCGCGTCCAACGGTGACGGCGGTGACGTGGACACACTGGCGCTGAACGCGATCGACGACATCCAGTCGTACTGGCAGGCCGGTTTCGGCGCGGAATTCCCCGGCGAAACCTTCGATCCGGTCGAGAAGTTGATCTCCTGGAACGCGCGCGCCACCCGCAGCCAGTCGGTGGAATTCTGCTCAGAAACCACCTACCACCTGGTCAATGCCGCCTACTGCCGCACCGACAACTCCATCGGCTGGGACCGCGAGATGCTGTTGCCCACCATGAGTGAGACCTTCGGCCCGATGTCGGTGGTGATGGTGCTCGCGCACGAGTACGGGCACGCGATTCAGACCATGGCCAAGATGGTCACCAAGAAGACCAAGGTCCTGGTGAAGGAACAGCAGGCGGACTGTTTCGCGGGCGCGTTCATGCGTCATGTCGCGGAAGGCAAGTCGAAGCACTTCACGATCAACACCTCCGACGGTCTGAATTCCGTTCTGGCCGCGACGGTTTCGATTCGCGACTCCGATCCCGACGACCCGGAGAGCGTGCACGGTTCGGCCTTCGAACGCGTCACCGCCGTGCAGATCGGGTTCACCGACGGACCGCGCGGCTGCAAGGGCATCGACGAGGCCGAGATCGACTCGCGCCGCGGCAGCCTTCCGCAGAGCTTCTCCGGCGATTCCGGTCGCGGCGAATACCCTGTCTCCAAAGCGAATTTGGTCGAACTGAGCAAGGCCCTGCAGGCGATTCTGCCGGTCAAGCAAGCCCCCACCTACGACTACGCGGGCTCGGGCATCGACTGCGTGGACGGCGCGGTCACCGACCCGGTCACCTACTGCCCCGCCAAGAACACCATCGCCACCGACGTGCCCGGTCTGGCCGAACGCGGCAAGACCGACACCGACGACGACGGCCCACTGCCGGTGAAGGTCGGCGGCGATTACAACGGGTACGTGGTGTTCATCTCCCGCTACACGCTGGCCGTGCAGCGCAGTCAGGGGCAGGAGTTGACCGGCGCGAAGACCGGGTTGCGCGCGGCCTGTCTATCCGGTGTGGTCACCGGTCAGCTCGCGCGATCCGACCGCCCGGTGAGCGAGGGTGATATCCAGCTGTCCGCGGGCGATCTCGACGAGGCGGTGTCGGGGTTGCTCACCGACGGCCTCGCCGCCAGTGACGCCGAAGGCAAGACCGTGCCCAGCGGATTTTCCCGTGTCGACGCCTTCCGGGCAGGCGTGCTCAACGGCGAAACCACTTGCCTGTCAAGGTATTCCTAGCCGAAAGGCGGGGGTGCGGCCGGTTCGTAGCGCAACACCCGGTTGCCGATCATCACCTCGGTGCCGGGGATGAGCACCACCGGCTGATTGGGAGTCAGCCGCACCCAATCCCGATACCCGGGATGCCGGCTGCGAGTTCCGTTGGTGGAACCGCAATCCAACAGCTGCACATCCCAATTCACCAGGTGCACTTCGGCATGCGCGCGTGACATCCCCCCGGAGGTGTCGTCGATGCGCAACGGGATGAGTCCACGCTGGGCCGCCTCGGAGTTCTCCGGATCGCGCCCGATCACCGCGTCGGCGGCCATCAGGTAGGTCATGCCGTCATCGAGCACCAGCATCCCCAACGGCGGCCGCACGACCTCGGCCAGCGCTTGCGTCTGGTCCACCGGCATCCCGCACACCGTGCAGAACGCCGAGCGCGGATCGCTGGGATGCGCACGCGCGCACTTGAATCCCATCACCTTCACCACCAGCACCGTTGACTTGGCCGTGGCCTCGAGCCTGCGCTGCAGGTCGGGATCAGGTTCGGGCGCGGGATTGGTTCCCGCGTGCGGCGGCTGGGCCAGTGGCGTGTCGACCGTGCCATGCGAAGCGCCGGTGACCGCGTCCATCATCGACGTGGTGGGCTGCATCCCCGTCGCGGGCTGCTCGATCGGACGTGAATCCGCTTGCGCCGCACGCGGTTCGCGATCGATGCGCGCGGTAGCCGGTGGGGGCCTTCGTGTTCCGCTCGCAGGCTCCGCGGTGCGCACATGACTGCGCACATCGTTGGACCACATCACCGCGCCCCCGGCCTGCGCGATTCCTTCGACCAGCCAACCGATTCCGCGTTCGGTCGGCATATCCGGGATGCGCCCCTTGGCATCGTCGACGAACAGCGCCACCGCCTTCGCGGGCTCCGAAGCCACCCGATCCACGGTGAACGCCGCATCGCTGCCGCGGTAGTACTGCGGCCCACGCTCATCGGCGAGCACAGCGGTGACCGACCCGTGCAGGAAGATCGCCACCCCACCGTTGTCCGCGGCCGACAGCACCCCGAAATCGATCGGCACCCCCGGCGAGATCTGCTCGGCGTACTTCATCAGCCACCGCGTGGCCTCGCGCGCCACCACCGACCCCGGACCCGACGGCGACTGCTCGTGCGCGTCACGCACCAACTCCGCCAACGACTCCAGCGCGATAGCCGCGACATCGCCGGGCGCGAGCCTGCCCGGTGCTCGATGGGCGACCACGATCACCGCCCCCGCGACCCGCGCGACCGCATGACTTCCGAGCACCACTTCGACCTGCCGATCCCTCACAGGTATCGGCCTCGCAGCGCAGAGGTGACCATGACATCCAGAGTATGGCAAGCACCCCGCTTCGGTCCCCCTGGGCGGGCGCGGTCCGGTAACTTGGTACCTATCGCGGCAGAACATCGGGGGCTTGTGATGATTCGTTCGACCACACTTCGCATCGCACTCGCCCTGGCCGGCGCCCTACTCACCGGTTGCGCCGTCACCGGCACACCATTACCCGGCGAACCCGATGTGCGCGGCCTGGAGACCGGCGTTTTCGCCGTCGACCGGCACGCCTACACCGCCACCGCCGGCGACAAAGGCCCCCTCGTGGAGGGCATGCGCATGTCCGCGGCGGTGGTGCCCACCGTGCGGATCGACCCGTCACTGTGGCACGGCGGCGGCGACGCGGTGGTCCCCGACGTCGAACGCGCCCTGGATTTCGTCGCCAACGTCTCCAAACCCGTTCTGGAGAACCGACAATTCATCACCGGCTACGCCGTGCAGGGCGCCGACAAAGCCGACCTCGACGACGACAACCGCCCCGTCCGCGAAATCACCGCGGTCACCAACTTCCTGCTGCGCTTCCCCACCGCCGCGGCCGCCACCCTGGCCGCCCGCGAACTCGAAGACGTCGACCTGGCCGTATCGCCCGACAACCGCAAACTCGCCTCCACCAAATACCCCGAGGCCTACATCCATTGGCGACCCGGCGTTGCCACCGTCGGCGCCTTCTACGCCCACAAAGAGTTCGTGATCTCCCTGTTCCTGCAACGCCCCCACGCCGACGCCACCGACCTCACCGCCTGGGTCGACAAAACCCTCGCCGCCGAACTCACCCAACTCGCGAAATTCACCCCCACCCCCACCGCCGAAATCCCCGACCTCCCCGTCGACCCCACCGGCCTACTCGCCCGCGCCGTAGTCCCCGTCCGCGCCACCATGCACCCCGACGAAGACACCTTCGCCACCTACGCCCCCGAACACCTGATCAACAAAGCCGCCGACCTGTCCACCCGCCAAACCCTGGTCGACACAACACAAGTCGAGGCCTACGCCACCGTAGAAGGCGGCTTCGTCACCCGAGTCCGCGACCACCCCGCCACCCAATCCCTCATGCAAGGCCTCATCACCACCGCCCCCCACTACGACCCCATCACCGCCCCCACCGACGTCCCCACCGCCACCTGCCACAAACTCAACGACAGAGGCAAAGAGGACAACTTCGCCTACCGCTGCTACGTCTCGTACAAGCGGTACCTGGCGATGATCAGCGCAGACACCGAACCTGAAGCGCGGCAGAAGATCACGGCGCAGTACGCACTGCTGGCGAACAGTTTGTGAGTTCGCGACCTACCCCCTCCCCCACGCCGGTGACGTAGGATTCCGCCCGACCATCGTTTCGGGGAGGGATGATTGCCGTGCGTTCGAGCAGACCTGTCAGAGCAGCATGTGCCGCACTCACGGCCGCGTTGCTGACCACCGTCGCCGCCTGCGGGTCAGCAGACAGTCCACAGGCTGTCGACCCGCCGGTGGACCTGGCCGCACTCGACGTCGGCAACTATCCCACGCAGCCGCGCCGGCTCGGCACGGTCACGAGCATGCCTCAGGCCCGATGGATCGAGGCCGAACGTCTCGGCGACTACGTCCCGACACCGGGCGACATCGACCCGCGGTTCGTCCACGCCAATCCGTGGATGGCGTCGGTGTTTCTCGAGCCCGACAAGTCGCTGGGTAGGTTCATGGCTATCGACCGATTCGCTGAAGCCGCACCGGATTTCATCGGCGGATTCGTGAGTTCGGGTGAGAGCGAACCCAACAACGACGGCATCGAACTCGTCAATGCCGTGATGATCTTTCCCGACGAACAGCGGGCCGCCGCCGCGGCGATCGCGCTGGAACAGCTCGACTTCGGCTATGCCGCCAATCAACCGATCGAAATTCCCGGATATCCTGCGGCGAAGGCACATTGGCAGCCGCACAAGCAATCGATCGGATCTTGGTACGCGACCGGCCATCTCGTGGTCTACACCTGGATCTACGACTACCCGAAGATGTTTCTGAAGCAGGTCGACAAACAGGCGTTGCTCGACCTGACCCGCAAAAGCCTCGACACGGTCGTCCCGTCGATCGCGGAGTTCACGCCGACCCCCAGCGACAAAATGCTCGAGCTCCCGCGCGACCGCGAGGACATCCGAGCCCGCACCCTGCCGCGTCCCAAAGACGATGGGTGGATCAACCCGCCAGGTGCCTACGCGGCCCGAACCTCCAGACATTTCGCGAGCAACCCACTGGAGGTCGCGCAGTTCATCGACGAGAACGGCGTCGACCTGTATTCCGTCGACGGCGCGGAGGTCTATCGAGCCCGTGACGTCGCGGGTGCGCAAGCCGTGCGAGACGAAATGGGCGGGCTGACAAGGAAGTTCACCAGAACAGCCGCACCGAAGGATCTGCCGACAGCGCTGTGCAAGGAATACATCGGCAGACAGAAACGCCTCACCATCCGCTTCTACTGCGCGGTGTCCTACGACCGCTACGCGGCCTACACCTGGTCGAACCAACTGCTCGACGCCCAACAGCGAATCTCCGCCCAATACGCATTGCTGGTGAACACGAAATGAGAATCCGCCACGCCTTGCTGGCCGCCACCCTGACAACGGTTCTGACCGCCTGCGGGTCCGCCATGACCGGTACCGCGCTTCCCGGCGAAACCGACATCCGCGCCCTCGACACCGGGTCCTACCCCGTCGAGCCGCTCAACGCCCACGACGACGATCCAGTGCTGCCGTTCAGCGAACGCTACGAGGTAGCAGCGCTGCGCCTGGCCGAGTACGTGATCGACCCGAGCACGATCGACCCCCAGATGAAGTACGGCACCGACGCCGGTACCGCGTGGAGCACGGTTGTTCCCTATTCGATGGGAATGCACGATGGCATGGACGCTGTCGCGGAGAAGCACACGATGCTGTTCGGCTTCGAATCCGGCAGCGCCTCAGTCGACAAGTCGATCTATTCCGCCTTCGACTGGCCGTCCAAGCAACCCGACAACAAGTTCACCGCCAACATCACGGTGCTGCAGTTCCCGGACGCGGCACGCGCTGCCGCGGCGGCGCAGGAGTTCTACGACGTCGATTTCGGTATCCAACAAGGCAAGAGCCAGCAGGTGGCGCTGTCCGTACATCCCACCGCCCACGCCCACTGGCACCCGGATTCCCCGTTCCTGCGCGTGTTCATGCCACACGGGAGCTACGTGATCGCCGTGCTGCTCTCGGTGGACTCCCCCGATCTCGCCGCCCTCACCGAGCGCACCGAATCGGCGCTCACCAAGCAGATCCAAGCGCTGACCGCCACCGCCCCACTCACCCAAGAGCAGATCCTGGCCCTGCCATGGGACCCCGATCACGTCCTCATGCGCACCCTGAACCCCGACAAATCAACCAGCCCCGACGCCGCCGGCGGCGGCTACATCCTCACCGGCAAGCAGGGAGCGGTCCACTTCGGCACCGGCGGAGTCCTCCCCAGCGACCGGGGCTACGTCGACAAACAGCTGACCCGCATGGAAGCCCAACAGGTCGGAATCACGAACGCCGCCATGGTCATTCGCACCCCTTCTGCGGACATCGCAGACCGCGCGCTCACCGAGAAGCTGTTCCCCTGGCCGGTCAGACTCGACACCGACCCCGCCCCGAAGGTCCCCGACACGGTCTGCGTCGAGAATCGGCGATCGGAAGCCGTCGAACGCTTCAGCTGCCTGGTGGCCTACAAGCAGTACGTCGGGATCGTCAGCAGCGATCAGCTTTTGGACGTCCACCAGCGTGCGGCCGCACAGTACGCACTGTTCGCCAATACCCGATGACCCACGGACACGACCGCACCGCGCTCCTACTCGACGACCGCACTCCCGCACACAGCGCGCCCGTGTCGGAGTCGAGTAGTATCCTCGCCGAACACAAGGCCCGAAGCGGCCGACCGACCAGGCCACCGACCACCGTGCCGCGCCGAGTCGGCACCGCCACGGCATCGAGTAATCACGGGGGGATCCGATGAAGTTGCGAACAAGGCTGCTCATGCTGGCCATGGTCGGTACCGTCGCGACCGCCGGTTGCGCGTCGACGGTGCAGGGCGCTGCGGTGCCGGGGATGTCTCCTGTCGATATCTCGACGTTGCGGCTGGGCAGCTTCTCGCCCGAGCCCACCACCTATGTGCTGCCCCGGTCATCGACACCCGACGACGTTCGCAGACACGAGTCGAAGCGAATGCTGAACTACACCATCTTGTCGACCGATGTCGATCCCGAGATCGACAAGGTAATCGGTGTGGAGGCCTTCACCGCTCCTGGTGATCCGTTTCGGGCCCCGGTCCTTCCGGAGAAGTACCGAGCTGCGATGTTCGACAACAAGCTCGTCGCGGGCACGTACGTCGTGCGGACCAACGGCAATATGCGCAGTCTCAAGAAGCTGATCATTTCAGTGCTTCGGTTTCCCACCGAGCAGGCAGCGAGCAAAGCCGGCGACCAAATGGTCCAGGCCACGCTGGACGAGCCGTCGCACGTGTTCGCTGTCGACGGCCATCCCGACGTCAAAGCATCGTCGAAGGACTGGTCGACGGGAACTGCCTATGTGACCAGGGGAAGCTACCTGCTGGTCACCAACTACTCGCTGCCCCAACCCGATGAGACCAAGGTCAAGACGAACCTGAAGAAGGCCCTTGACCTGCAGCTGGCCAAAATGGCCGACCTGAAACCGACACCGTTCGAAGATGTCCTCGACATCCCGTTCGACCCCGACGGCATCATGCGACGAGCCATGCCCGAGGCCGCCGATTACAGCGACGTGTTCTCGAACGACCTCGACTTCTATGCCTACGCGCCATCGGGTCACTTGCACTTCGAACGGAATCCGGCGCTGATGAAGCAGGCATACGCCGACAGCGGCGTCGACCTGATCGGTCGACGCGTCGGGGTCGTTTACCGGGCAAAGGACCTCGCCGGGGCATTTCGTCTGCAATCGGCACTGGTGACACTGGGCAAGAACGATGAGGAAATAGACCCGCCGCCGGGTCTGCTGGATGCCCGTTGCATCCAGCTGTACGAGAAAGACAACCTCCGCCATTACGACATGCTGTGCGCGGTTGTCCGCGACCGCTATGTCGGCGTCGTGGTTTCCAAGTCCAAGGTGACCGGAACAACCAACCCCGCCCTGTACGAAAGGGCGGCAGCCCAATACGCCGTCCTGGCCAGGAGCGAGTGAGAACAACCATGAGACTTGATTTGCGACTCTGCGCCGCCCTCCTCGCGATTGTCACCGTTGCCACCGGATGTGGCGGTGACAGTGAAGCTGCCACGCCCACAATAGATTTGAACCAGCTCGATACCGGAAATTACCAGTCGGCGCCCCGCGACCCGAATACCTCCAAAGCGGACGACACCGGCCAGGCGATCGAAGCCGTCCGCCTCGGCGCGGCCGTTCCGCTTCCCTACGATGTGGACCGCAGCTACAGGTTCCAGCACATGAGCTCCCCGACGCCCCGCGTCACCTCGAAGATCCCCGGATCGATGAGCAGGATCGACGAGGACGTGTTCCCAGAGGTCACCAAGGGGCTCATCGTCGGCTGGGAAACCCAGGGCAACCGTCGCGCCCAATCCATCCTCGGCCGCCAGGCATCGATCAAGGTCTATCGATTCGGCACTGCAGCCGAGGCCGCGACCGCTGTGCAGCGCATCCCGGAGAAGCAACAGGAACGTGGCGCGGGTCGCAGCGTAGATATTCCAGGATTTCCGAACGCTCGCAGCAACTGGGCCGGAACTTCGCTCGACTCGTGGATGGCACAGGACACGATGGTTTTCGGTGTGCGACTGGACGATCCGATGACCGAACCCGCGGATCCCGCTGCCGGTATCGAATTCGTGAGCAAGGCCTACACCAAGATCATCGAGATGCTGCCTGGGTACGTCCCCACCCCGGTCGACAAAATCGCCGCCTTGCCGATCGACACCGACGGAATGCTGAGTCGGACACTGCCCAGCGATAAAGACATGTGGGTCGGCAAGCTGCCCGTGGGCGCCGTAGGACCCGCACAGACCGTGCTGCCCTACGACAACACGCCTGGCACCACCAAACCCGCTTTGGTCGATGCCGGTGTCGACCTGGTCTCGAGCGACTCCGACTACTTCATCGTCTACCGGGCAGAGAACGCCAAAGCAGCGGAACGTCTCCAGGCTGCGCTGATAGCGCCACATCTCGATGATGTGAAACCTGTCGACAGCCCCCGCAACCTGCCCATCGCCGCCTGCTACGAGCCGAAGGAGGACACCTTCATGGTCGAAGCGATGTGCTTCGTCGCGTATGACCGGTACCTAGCGCGCGTAACCGGATTCAATATCCAGGAGGTCAAGCAGCAGATCTCCGCCCAGTACAAGATGCTCGCGGTCGACCGCTGACTGCCGTGCGTCCACCCTGCAGAATCGAGAGACCCCAATGATCAGCTTCGGCGGCGACAAGAAACGTCGCATCATGACGGCACTGCTCACGGCTTGTGCGCTGGCGACCGCGTCCGTCGGGTGCGGATCGACCGTGTCCGGCGAAGCGCAGCAGGCCACACCACCCAAAACCACCCTCGACGTCGGAAACTATCCGTCAGCCCCGCGCACAGTCGGTAATGCCAAGAGCGACAAGCAAGCTCGCGCCCGAGAATCGCAACGGCTCGGCGACTACGTGATCCTGCCCTTCGAGGCCGACCCGGCATACATCTCCGTGAGCGGATTCTTCCCCACCCCAATCGTGCTGAACCGCAAGGGTCTGGGCGGAATGGTCATCAACGACACGTTCGATGAGGTCGCCAAGGATCTCAGCGCAGGGTGGGTGAACTCGTGGTCTACGGTCGACAACGCACTGAACAAGGGCCGCCGCGCGAATATCGCCGTGCTGATGTTCCCTGACGCCGCGACGGCAAAGGTAGTAGGTCCAACCCTCGAGCACGACGACTTCACCTACAACAGGGACAACCAGCCGGTCGAGATCGCCAAATACCCAGGCACCACAGCACATTGGCGCCCCGGCATTTCCTCCATCGGGTCCTGGACTGTCCATGATCGCTACGTCGTGTTCATCAAGATCGAGGACGAGAGCCAGCCGGCCGATCTGCCCTCGCTCACCGGCCACGTAGAGCGCCTGCTCGAGCTCCAGTTGCCGTTGTTGGACAAGTTCACGCCGACCCCCAACGCGGACCTTCCCAACATTGCGCTCGACGTCGACGGGCTGCTCGGCCGCACGCTGCCCAGCAGCCCGGAGAACCCTCCGAGGGCTCAACCTGACGGTCTGTTCACCGGCCGTGGCTATATGTCCCTGATGGTGAACGCCGGCCCCGAGGCACTGGCCCGGTTGGACGAGTTCGAGATCGACCTTGTCTCCTTCGGTGAGGCAGTGGTCATCCGCAGTCGCACGCCGGAAGCATCGAAGCGACTGTTCGCGGATCGGGCGAAAAGAGCTGAGGCGCTGGCGACAGCGAATCGCGTGTTCAGACCGCTCAGTTCGCCACCCGGCCTCGGCGAGAACGTCGCCTGCTACACGTTCATCGCCATCATCGACGGCAAGGAAGTCAACGCCAGCGCCAGCGTCTGCGGGTTCCAGCACGATCGGTACTACGTCGAAGTCGAAAGCGCCCAGGTTCAGGACGCGTATCAACAGCTGAACGCGCAGTACGCGATGCTCACGGGCAAGTAAGCGGGACCAGTCGCTTACTTGCTAGATTTCGTCCGAAGGCTCGTTGTCCGGGCGTTCGACAACGAGGAGGAGGACCGAATGGCGTTGCGGCCCGGCGCAATTGTCGGCGGATACCGAGTGCTGAACGTACTCGGCAGTGGGGGTATGGGCACGGTCTACCTGGCCCAGAACCCGATCCTGCCCCGACCCGACGCGCTGAAGGTACTCAGTGCCGACCTGTCCACCGACGCGGAGTTCCGCGCGCGGTTCGAGCGTGAGGCCAACCTCGCCGCAGGTCTGGACCACCCGAACATCGTCGCGGTGTACAACCGCGGCGAAGAGGACGGCCAGCTCTGGATCGCCATGCAGTACATCGATGGCATCGACGCCAGCGATGAGGCGAAGAAGGGCCCCTCGGTGATGACGCCCGCGCGCGCGCTGAGGATCGTGTCGGAGGTCGGCAAGGGTCTGGACCACGCACATCGCCGCGGCCTGCTGCATCGCGACGTGAAGCCCGCCAACTTCATGCTCGCCAAGCCCGAAGATCCCGGCGAGGAAGAGCGTGTGCTGCTCACCGACTTCGGTGTCGCCAAGTCCGCGGAGGACAGCCAAGACCTCACCGCGACAGGCAGTTTCATGGCCACGGTGGCCTACGCTCCGCCGGAACAGTTGGTCGCGGGCCGACTCGACCACCGCGCCGATATCTACAGCCTCGGCTGCGCCTTCTTCAAGCTGCTCACCGGCCAGAACCCGTATCCGTCGACTGTTCCCGCGATGGTGATGATGGGCCACCTTCACGAGCCGCCGCCGCGGGTGACAGCAGTGCGTCCCGACCTGCCGCCCGCGCTGGACCGTGTCATCGCCAAAGCGATGGCGAAGGAACCGGCCGATCGGTACAGCACCTGCCGGGAATTCACCCGCGACGCCGAAGCCGCACTGCTGGGCACCGCGAACCAGGCACCCGGACCCCACTCCACTGATCCGCGACACCCGACGCAGTCCGCCTATTCGACAGGTGGCTCGTATCAGACCGCCCGGACCGACGTTCACGGAAACTATTCGCCGACAACGAATTTCGCGCAGCCCGTCGGCCATCACGATCAGAATCTTGTCGATACCCTGCGCAACACCGGCGCACGCCCCAAACGCCGACGGCTCCTCGTGCCGGCGATCCTTGCCGTCGTGCTCGCCGTCGCGGTCGGCTCGGCAACGTACTTCCTCACCAGACCGTCCGACAAAACCGCGACCAACGAGACCATGCTCGCCGATGTCCGGGCCCAGTACCCGCAGTTCGACAACAAGATCGTCGCGGCAGTGAGCTACACCGGCTCATCGATGTCGGTCTTTCTGAACGGCGACCCGCAGGCGAAGTTCTTGCAGGACATCGGGTTCCGCTACACCTCGAAGTTGAAAGCAGCGGGCGACGAAAAGGGCCCACGCTCGGTCTCGCTCGAAACGTCGGCATCGGATTTCGATGCCGAAGTCCTCATCGTCCTGCGAACCGACAACCAAGCAGGTAACGGCGGAATGCGTGGCCTGCCGTCCAAACTGGTCTACGCCACGACCAAGGTCGTCGTCGTCGATGACCTCAATACGATCCAGGCCTTCCAGGTCTGGACCGATCAGTCACCGGAGCGCCTGGTGGAGACACTCGTTCCTACCATCGCCAAGACCGTGACCTAGGCTGACCCGGTGGAATCGCTGCAGTGTGTGGGGGCCTTGCCCGAGGCGGCTCCGTTTTCTGTCGAATCAGGAGTTAGTGGGACATGGCGTTGAATCCTGGAACCATCGTGGGTGGATATCGCATCCAGCGGATCCTCGGCGCGGGCGGCATGGGCACTGTCTACCTCGGCAAACACCCGAGCCTGCCGCGAATGGACGCACTGAAGGTCCTCAGCGCCGAACTGAGCCGCGACCCCGAGTTCCGCGCCCGCTTCGAACGCGAAGCCAATCTCGCTGCCGGCCTGGACCATCCGAATATCGTGTCGGTCTACAACCGCGGCGACGAACACAACCAACTGTGGATCGCCATGCAGTACGTCGAGGGCACCGACGCCGCCGCCGAACTGGCCCGCGACCCCCACGCGATGACGCCACTGCGCGCCCTGCGCATCACCACCGAAGTCGGCAAGGGCTTGGACTACGCCCACCGCCGCGGTCTGCTGCACCGCGACGTCAAACCCGCCAACTTCCTGCTGTCCAGCAACGACGACAGCGAAGAAGAACGCGTCCTGCTCACCGACTTCGGCGTCGCGAAGTCCACCGACGACGCCTCCGAACTCACCCAGACCGGCAGCTTCCTGGCCACGATCGCCTACGCGCCACCGGAGCAGCTCAGCGGCGCGTCCCTGGACCACCGAGCAGACATCTACAGCCTGGCCTGCGCCTTTTTCAAACTCCTCACCGGCCAAAACCCTTACCCCGCAGCACAACCCGCCATGGTGATGATGGGCCACCTGCACCAACCCCCACCCCTGGCCACCGCGGTCCGCCCCGGCCTGCCCCCCGCGATCGACCACATCTTCGCCCGCGCCATGGCCAAGAACCCCGCCGAACGCTTCGCCACCTGCCGCGAATTCACCGACGCGGCAGCCAATGCCCTTGTCCCAGGCTTCAATCCGGCCGGCCACCACACCTCGCCGACCTACCCGATCCAGGTAATGCCGCCCCCACGCGAGCACACCGATCCCCGCCTGTCAGCATCGATGCCCGGCCTCGCAGCACTCACTCCGAGCCCCGCACCCAAGCCCAAGCGTGCATTGCTGATCGGCGGTGCGGCGGTCGTCGCGATCGCGCTGATCGCCGGCATCGGCATCTTCGCGCTGTCCGGCGATGACAAGCCCGGCACCAACACACCGGGTTCGGGATCGTCTTCATCAGTGAGTGCGGCGGCGTTGACGCCCCTAGAGCAGGCTCGCAAGGACAATCCCGCCTTCCAGGGCAAGACGGTCACAATCGTCGACGTCACCAATCCAAAGGGCTTCGGCGTCTATCTGACCGGGTCCCCGCAAACACAGTTCATCGAGAAACTCGGCTTCGTGTACAACTTCGAGTACACCAACACCGAAGGCGAAGCGTCACCTAAAGCTTTCAATGACGTATACGGGTCGTTGGAAGCTGCCGATGGGACCTACGTAATCGTCCTCCGTAGCGACGAAAAGGCTGGCGGCGGAGGGCTATTGGGCCTCCCGTACCAGATTACGAGCTCTCGCGCGGTCGTAATTCCCGTCGATGCACCAGCAACAGTGTCGGCAATGAGAAATTGGTCCCCGGACTCCGAACGTGCCTTGGTTGATCAGTTGGTTCCGATTCTGAAGTCCAAAGTACGCTAGATCTGCATTTACCATTTAGGGGGATGTGTTGAAAATACACCTGCAACCACCGCATGGCGCTCACCGCCGTGACTGGCGGTGGGGTCTACCGTCGCGTGATCACGCCCGCGGGATCGCAGCTACCGCGATTGCCATCGGCCTACTCTTCACCGCGGCCTGCGGCGGCGAATCCGCGACTCCGGCGCCTCCAACTCCAGCGGAACCGCAGATCGATCTCAGCAAACTGGAATTGGGAAACTACTCGGGAGTGCCGCAGCCTCTAGAGAAGCCTATCGACGAGGCGCAAGGTCGCGCAGTCCAGGCCCAGAGGCTTGCCAATCATATTCCACTGCCGATGGAAATCGATACTCGCCTGAAACACTACTCTGACACTATACCCAAGGTCTTCACGACAATAAATCACCAAACCATGGGATCTTGGGTCGGATCAGACCTCGAACCACATAAAGAAGCTCTCGCTGGATTTGTTTCAGGTTTCACCAGCGCGGCCAATTCCGATGCACACCTCTCATTGTCAGTGTCGCTGGAGAACCGTGTATTGATTTTCGATAGCGAAGCATCAGCAACGAGCGCTATGAACACACTGGTTGATTCAGAACTCGCGGCCGATCCCGAAAAGGCCATAGTTGCCGTTCCGCAATTCCCTAATGCTCGCGCATATCAGAAAGCAAACCGCCAGACTCTGTTTTCGTGGTATTCCACTGGCCAGTTCATAATTTTCACAGCAGTTTGGGACCATCTGAGCACGGAGCTGTCGACGACAGACCTACCCGGCATGATGGACCTAGTCACCAAAAGCCTGGCAGCAATACCCGGAAGAATCTCCGAGTTCAAACCTGCCTCAGCGCAAGAGCGGGATACATTGTCACCCGACTGGGACGGCATGCTCGCTCGTACGGTCCCCGCCATCAACGATCAGGCACCAGGGCTTACAGTCCCCGGTGTCTACGATCGGCACGGCGGACTGCAGATATCGCGGCAGGCCGAGTTCGATCGCACCCTGTTCGAAGACGCAGGAGTCGACCGCGTCGGATTCAACGGCGGCTACCTGTACCGCGCAAGAGACACAGCAGCAGCCATCGCAGTCACGAACCGACACGCCACTTTTACGAAGTTCTACCGAAAAGTTTCGTCGCCGCCCGCGTTGCCGATTGCACGGTGCTACGAGTTGAAGAACCCGACGTCAAAAACAAGGATGCGTTATTACTGCAGCGTAAATTTTGACCGATATGCCGCAGATATCTCAGCCAACCAACTTGAGGACGCCTATCAGCGGATCTCTGCCCAATACGCACTTCTGGCGAACGGCAAATGATGCCCCACTCCATAAATTCAAGGAACTTTATGTTTTCACGGATTGTTCGGTTTGGCGTCGCAGCCGCCCTAGCATTTTTCGCAACCGGATGCGGGGCCACAGTCGCAGGTTCGGGGATCCCAGGGGAGCTAGATACTCGAACTCTCGACGTTGCGAAATACCCAGTCGAGCCTATTGACACAATTTATGAGTACAGCCCCAGTATGCGGAGCTCGCTGAGTCTTGCCGCGAATCGACTTGCCGGCAATGTCGCTCTCGGTACGGAAATTGATCCCGAGTTCAAGTACGGTGCAGGAAGTCCGCTCACCTCTGCGAGCACCGCGACTATTTATCTTAGCAAGGCCACTCGAAAAGTCCTTGAGAGCAATAAGATGCTCTATGGCTACGCAAGCGGGAGCACCGACCAATCGGAATTCGCGGTCTCATCCAATCGAGCAGCCGATGACACGCTTACTGAAAGTGAACGTCAACGCTTGAAACCCAGATTCTCCGGCATCACAGTGCTGCAATTCGCCGACGATGCGACTGCCATGCGCGTCGCAAAAGAAATGTCCGATGCAGACTTCGCTGTCGCGGCCAATGAAAACCAGACATTAGCTCTGCCAGGTTTCCCCGCAGCAAACAGTCATCGACGACCCGGCATTCCAACGCTCGGATCAACTCTCGCCCACGGGCGCTACGTGATGTACATACACGTGGGACTACGCGAAGAAAATGGCGCACAATTGATCACACTCGCGGAGAAGACCTACAAGACCCAGATATCACTATTGGACAGGCTTCCGTCGCTTTCGCCGGCTGATTTTCTTCGACTACCCCCGGATCCAGATGGGATGCTCCGGAGGGGACTCAACCCCAAACAGCTTGCGAGCATTGATGAGCGCGAATATTTCACACTGGACAAGAACGGGTACTACCAAGCCAATAGGAAACAACAAAAGAACGATGACTTGTATTCCGAGGTCGGCGCGGATCGCTTCACACGATCTTGGGGTACAGAACTGGTGAGAACACGCGACGAAGACTCAGCAAAAGTGCTACTGAACCGGGCGATCGAACTACTCGTCCCCAGCTCCGAGGTAGCCGCCGGTCCATCGCAGCTGCCGGATGCCAAGTGCGCCAAGAACACTGACCCTCGCCTGAACGACAGGTTCCAAGACACCGGAGAGCGCAAACGGTTTCTGTGCGCCGTGCAGTACCGACGTTACGTTGCCGTAGTAGAAGCTGACCAGTTACAGGACGCGCATCAGAGGGCCGCGGCACAGTACGCACTGTTCGCGAATAGTCAGATCCAGTGACTTTCTTGCCTGCAACGGTGGTCAAGACCCAGTCTCCACGCTGACCGGGTAGCCACACGCCGGTGCGTTGACTAGAGTGATGCGGCAGTGGCGGGTGCAGCACGCGGCATCGGCCACCAAACCGGGGAGAGGGGGTCATTCGATGTTCGACACGCCAGCCTTCGAGGGCCAGGTATCGACGTCGGCAGCAGCCACGTCGGCAGCAGTCGGCGGAGCCGTCCAAAATTCATCGAAATTCGATGGAACCGATCGGGCCCCGCAGACGTCCAAGTAAGTAGATCGATCTTCAACACGGTCAGCAGACCAAACTCGAGAGGAGCCGCAGTGGCGGTCAAAGCAACAACCCAGCTCGAAGAGATCCGTACGTTCGCGACGAAGAGCAAGGATCAGCACGACCAGCTCATGTCTGCGATCAAGCGCCTGAAGGCCAGGGAAGACGCGACCACCGCGACCTGGCATGGTAATGCTCGCGTCGCGTTCGATTCCTTCATGGAGCGCTACTACTTCCAGGCGGACAAGCTGAACGACAAGCTGCTCCAGACCACGGACAGCATCCTGAAGGCTGCAGAGAAGTTCGAGGCGGAGGACAAGGCCTTCTCGGACCAGGTCCAAAAGCAGGTCTCGAGCCTCGACCTGCCCGTGATGTGACAGATCATCTCGCCAGCCACACACACCTGAGGAGCAAATCTCATGTCTAACGTTATCTCCGCCAATTTCGACGATGTCTCGTCTGGCGCCCAGTCCATCATCGATGAGGCCCGCACCATCTCGGCCATGCTCGAGGACTACAACAAGCTGGTCAAGGACTTCGTCGGCGTCGCCTGGGAAGGTGCCGCGAACGACGCGTACGCCGAACTTCAGGCGATGTGGCACACCCACACCGGCCAGCTGAACACGACCCTCGAGGGTGCCGGCGCGCTGGTCAAGTCCGGTAACTCGGAGCTGCAGAGCACGGACCAGGCCCTCGCCGGCCTGTTCTGATCTACACCTTTTCGAGCCCCCGAGCTGCTGCTCGGGGGCTCGAATGGTCTTTGCCGCCGGAACGGCACCATAGATGCGCGCTTCGCGCATGTTCGTCGGCGCGGAACTTGTTCTCGCCCTTAGCAATCAGCCGCTCCGTCTGCTGTCGTTCCGTGTGCCCATCCACCACCGGAGGCCGGAGATCACCCCTCCCGACAGCACATGTCGTCACAAGAAACTTTGCACGTCTGCGGGACGTGTAAAGGTTTCGTCGAAATCTTTACACGTCTCTACCTTGTTGCACAGGCGACCTCGGAGATAGAACATCGCGACCAGCGGGGGCGCTCGAGAGATTTCAACGCCCAGAGAAGCCGTCTTCGAGCGTTCCATCCCAAGCCTCGACCTCGGCGAAGTACTCGGACCCCACCTCTGCGTGCGACGCGGCGACAGCGACGAACCGCTGATGCCGATCATGCTCGTCGAGCAAGTGCGCGATGGTCTGGGAGACGGTCCGGCCTTCCGCTCGAGCCAGACGGTTCACGCGCTCGCGAACCGCTTGCTCAACTTTCATCGACGACAGCCGCACTCGCGGGCTGGGCGTTCCCTGCATCTCCGCTCCGGTGGCGGTCGGCGAGGCCAGCGTGGCGGCCAGATGCGCGCTGTGTTGACCACCTACGAGCTGGTCAAGAGCCCGAGTCCAAGCATTATTTGCCGCGAGCAGCGGTTCGAGCGCGGGTGCCGCCAGCACGAGCGCTGATTCCGGAATGCCCGCTTGGGTGATGAAGTGGTTGAGCAGCGCGGAGGCGTGGTCGACAGACATGGCGTAATTGGGTGCGTAGTTGCGCAACGCCTTGACTATCTCGTCGGCCGAGGCGCCCTGAATCAGAGCATCGCGCACCACTGAGGCCAGGTGACCGCCATCGGTGCGGGCTGCGGCGAGGTCGCGAATGGTCCGCACGGGCGTTGTGACCGGTAGTCCATCCACCAGTGTCCAATCGTTCGGCGCGAGCACGGCTCGGTGGAAGCGGACGTCGGGGCTGCGGGTGCCGCAGCGGGTCGGGACACTGAATTCGAAGTAGTCGGCGTCGAGATCGCCGAGGCCGTGCAGGTCGGCGGCGGAACGATGGGAGACCACACCCGAGGGGACGTCGTCGCGGATGCGCTCACCCGCGGGGCGGGCAGGCTCGAGCGCGAGCCATTCCGCACGCATCGGCTCGACTGGATGATCAGGGACTCCGGCCAACCGGTAGACGCCGTGGCGCAGCCGTTCCAGCACGGCGTGATCGACCAGGCGCTGCAGTTGCTTGCCGTTCACGCCAACGATCGCGGCCTGAGCGGTGGTGACCAGGCCCCATTGCGACTCGGCCAGTTCCGCCAGCCGAGCACGAACGTTCGTCGCGCTGTTCATTGCAGCAAAAGTACCCGTCGGGCCAGTCAGAAAGGACCTTCTGAGGGTCTTTTTCGACGCATGCAGTTGCAACTACGCGCTACGCCGCGAGGCCCCATCCTCCACGTGCGACGAGATATCGGTTTGCAGTGACGACAGCCGAGCGCGGAACGGCCCTGGGCCTGGTTCAGGAGGAGTCTTCCCCTCAGCCAGGTACGCGTCGATTTCCTTCTGCGACGGCACACTCGGCATGCCGAAATCGTGATCGTCTTCCAAACGCATCGCGGTGAACTTCTCAGCACGGCTCAACGCGTCGAACTCCTCAACCGACAACATATCCTCGTAGCCTCCAGACGTGTTTGACCTGGTCAAAGGGCC
Source organism: Nocardia sp. NPDC058666 (assembly GCF_042714895.1). NCBI lineage: Bacteria > Bacillati > Actinomycetota > Actinomycetes > Mycobacteriales > Nocardiaceae > Nocardia > Nocardia sp. NPDC058666. The sequence continues at coordinate 597,054 of NZ_JBHXRY010000002.1, read as the reverse complement.
TGGTCAGCACAGCGGAAGCCCGGCCGATCGGCCGAACGTCCTTGTTCAGCAGGGCTGAACAGCCTCGCAGCTCACGGTCGTGTTGGTCGCGCTCCCCGCCGATGTGCTGAACGAAGTGTAGAAGCTAGCCACCGACGGGCGGATCTTCTGTAGCAGCGCGACCGCGTCCGAATGGATGTGGAACTGCCGCTCGATCTGGCCGATCGGAATCTCCGAGGTCAGATTGAGGATCTCGACCCCGACGACCATATCCAGTGCGTCGAGGTCCACCAAGACGTCGGCGGTTACCTCGACCGTCCGGGCCACGGGCTTGTCATTGATCTGAATATAGGCGGCCCCGACGTTCTGATCGATGTGCAGCCCTACCGGTCGCGTTGTCATGTCCCCTGTCCCAACGTATTTTCCCTGGTCAAAGCACCTCGCCGATCCAGACGCATCGCCCCAGCGATCGGCTCCGTCTCATCGCCTCCCAAAAGTGTCACAGCAGTCGGCTACCTAATTGATCAAAACAACTTTCCGGTGGGTTTCGGTCGCGTCTGTACCGCCGACCTCGCTGGCGGTGCAGTGCCGAGCAGCGCCTCACCGAAGAGGAGCACGGCGATCCGAAGGTCCATCCGACGCGTAGAAGTTCCGAAATTGCGGAATCCAGAGACCGAAATTTCCTAACTTAAACAGCATAACCCCAGTACAGATGGCATATCGACCATGCGGTCCAGCAGTGCGTGACGGATGCCGTTGCGGCCCGCGATCCAGAGGGAACATGCCCGTCGCCGTCAGCCAGATCCTCACCGGGTCACCGAGAACGGCGCAGCCCCGTTCGGCCGTTCCCGAGCGAGTGAGTGAGGGAATGAGTGGCCTAGCCGTCCAGACCGACCATGAGTGCGCCCGCCGCTTCACAAAGCCGGGGCCACAGCAACATGTCAGACCCGTCTGGTTTGCTTGTTCCTACGAGACGGGGCAACATCCATGCAGTTCCAGGCCCATTCGTAACCTTCAGCGCCTAGTATTCGGTGCACGAGGATCGGTGAACTAAGCAAGGGGGCGAACCATGACCGCAGTACTCGGGCCGCAGGGCTCGGTGATCGAACTGACCTCCGACGACATTCGGCAATCGATCGCAAACGCGTTGCGGCGAGTCGGGTGCACCTTCGACGAACTTGCGGCCCAAGCGCGCACCGGCGAGTTCGAGTCGTCTATCGCCCGTCGCGCATGGGTAGCGATCGGCGGCTTCTATAACACGCCAGTTGCCAAGGTTTGACCTGGTCAGTAGGTCGATGGCGTTCGCGAACGAACTCACCGATCTACTGAACCAGACTGTCTGCGGGAACGTTCGTCTGACAGCATCGGTCGACAAGGCCGAGGGTGTAGTAGTGGTGCAGTATCGGCCGACGAAGACCGACCTGTTGAGGATGGAAGGTATTCCTGTAAGCCTCGCTGGGAAGACTGCTCCGCTCTATATCGGGCTCCAGATGCGGCTGCGTCCCGACTCATCCGGCAAGCACCTGATGGTCGTGACATCAGTAATGCTGTTGTGCACGGACATCGAGTGCTCCGAGGAGCTTCTGCACTACGACTTCGAGCGGGAGAAGGCGGACAGCTATCCGGAAGCCCACCTGCAGGTGTGCGCGACCTCGCCGACATGGGAGCGCCTGCTGAAGGGTAGGCCGCTCAAGCGCCTGCACCTACCGGTCGGTGGGCGTCGTTTCCGCCCGACGCTGGAGGACCTCATCGAGTTCTTGGTAGTCGAGAAGCTGGCCGAGGGCCGACCGGGCTGGCGGACGGCTTTGGAGAAGTCACGATACGACTTTCAGATGATCCAACTGAGGGCCGCGATCAGGCGGCACCCGGAGGTCGCGCGCGACGCAGTAGCAGCGCTAGATCGCGGTGATTGACCGCCGCCGCTCATGGACCTAGGTGAACAGATCCGACGACCTGCTCGCAGGCGGACATCACACCGGCCCAACCGTTTTCGGGGTATTGGCAGCCGATGCTGATCTGGATGCCGTGTTCGACGAGAACCTGCCAGCGCACTGTTGACCCGTCGCCGGGGCGCTCTTCGTAAGACAGGCCGGGGCGGCCTGCGAAGACTACGTCGCGGCGGACGGGGGTGACGGTTCCGGCGGGTTTTTTGGCGATTTGGGCGGCGAGGTCGGTGGCTACCTCGTCGTAGCCTGCGCCTGCGTTGACCGGTTTCTGGGTGATGGTGATGCGTTGGCGGGTGGCGTCGTCGGGGGCAAGGTCGGTGCGGGCTTCTGTGGCGGTGGTGCTGTGCCAGCCTGAGGGGACCGCTATTACGACTCGGCCGAGGATCTGAGGGGCGGGTTTCGTTTTGGGTTTTGAGGTCGACGGGGGCGGTGCCGAGACGCTCAGCGGCGCGGTCGTGGTCGCGACGGCAGCCGTTACCTCCTGCTCACTGGAACCGCCGAACAAGAAGAAGCCACCGATTGCTCCGGCTGCGATGACGGCGACCAGGGCGGCGGCGCCGATGTACAGCGGGCGGTTGTCGACCGGGTTGGTGGCCGCGGCACGTTCGCGCAGGGGCTGCATCCACTCCGCTGCGGGCGGAATGGTCGGCGTGTAGGCGGGTGCGCGCTGAGCTGGGCGCGCGAGGTCGGTTCCGGTCAGCGGGCTGACGGTTGTCTTTGTGCCGCACACGCTTTCGACCACAGCGGTTACCGAAGCCAGTACTGCCGGATCGGTGGTGCCGAAAATCTGGACCACATCGGCGGGGCGGTCAGCGAGCAGACGCGCGAGCAACCCCTCGAGCTGGGCGAAGCCTTCTTCGGTATCGAGTTCAGCGACCGCGAGGTTGGGTTCGACCTCGACCGCTTCGACGTGGGTGCCGTTCGTGTCGTAGATGACCGACGACGCCGAGGTCGACAGCATCCCGAACTCGATGAGTGCGGTGCGGCGGCTCCGACTGGCGGTGATGTCGACTGCCGATGCACGCAGGGCGCAGGTCTCGAATACGACCTCGTGCGTGAATCGCTGTGCGGCAGTGGCGAACAGGTCGAGATCGGGCTGACCCCACGCGGTGGGGTGCACGACCACGATCCGCTCGCACAGCGGCGTCACTCGCAGGGCGTCCATGATCGCCCCGAGTACGGCGGACAAGGCTTGGCCCACCGTCGGTATCCGCGGCGGCAACGCGATCACACCACCGGACACGTACTGCACCGCCGACACCGCCTGGGTAGGCGGTGCCAGCGGCTCACCGACGACTAGATCGGAACCGTTGCTGCCCAACACAATCGATGGGGCGACGTCCCAGTGGGTGGTGGCGCCACGCGCCCACACCTTGGCTTCGCTGACAACGAGCTCGACGACCGTCATTCCGCTTGCGGCATCCAGGCAGTCTGGACCAAACCTTCGGAATTGCGGGTGACGAACGTGCCGCGACCGGGCGGCTTGGGGCCGGGACGGGTGGTGCCGACCATGACGCCTTCGTCCTTGCTGCAGCTCATCACCAGTGCGGCCGAACCGAGGTCCTTCATCCGCGCCAGCGTCGCCTCGTACATGGCACGGCTTGCACCACCGGAACGGCGGGCGATGATCAGGTGGAAGCCGAGGTCTCGGGCGTGCGGCAGGTGTTCGACCAGCGCCGAGACCGGGTTGCCCGAGGAGGTCGCGACCAGGTCGTAGTCGTCGACGATCACATACAACTCGGGGCCGGTCCACCACGAGCGTTCGCGCAGCTGCTGCGGCGTCACCTCGGGACCGGGGGTCCGCTTCGCCACATAGGCCGCGAGATCAGCCATGTTCTGGGTGAATTGCGGTGCGGTGGAACCGTATCCGGCCTGGTACCCCTCCGGGATGATGCCCAGCATCGAGCGGCGGTAGTCGCCGACGATGAACCGTGCCTCGTTCGGGGTGTTCGACGCGGCGATGCCGTCGATGATCGAGCGCAGCAGCGTGGTCTTTCCGGACTCGGAGTCGCCGATGATGATGAAGTGCGGGCTCTCCGCGAAATCGATGTAGACCGGAGCGAGCTCGGCCTCGTTGATACCGATCGGGATGCGCAGGCACTTCGTCGACGGGTCCACGCGAGAGGGCCAGTTTCCTGCCATGTACAGCAGCTGTTCGCGTGGCAGCTGGTCGGGCAGCATGCGGACCTGGGGTGCGGGACGACCCGGGGTCATCTGGGCGATCGTCTCGACCGCTGCCGCCACTGCCTGACCGAGGTTCGACGGATCGGAAGAACCGTCGATGCGCGGCAGTGCGGTGAGCATGTGCAGGCACTCGGAAGTCATACCGCGGCCAGGACGGCCCTGCGGAACCAACGCAGCAAATTTGCGGCCGAGGTCGGAATCCATCGGATCGCCGAGGCGTAGTTCGATGCGGGTAGCGATCTGGTCCTTAAGGGCCGGGCGGGCTTCTGCCCAGCGGGCGAGCGCGATGACCACGTGCACGCCATACGAAAGACCCTGCACCGCAAGGTTCATGATGGTCTGCTCGAGCGCGTCGAAATCCTGACGGATCGAGCCATAGCCGTCGATGACCAGGAACACATCGCCGAACGGATCGTCGTGCGCGCCCGCCGCAGCCGGGCTGGACGAGGGGTCCATCGACCGCAGTCGCCGGAACTCGACCATCGATTCGATACCGAGCTGACGGAACTTCGCCTCACGGGCGCGAACGATCGTGGTCATTTCGGCGACGGTGCGCCGGACCTGATCCTCGTCGAGGCGGCTGGCCACCGAACCCACGTGCGGCAGACCCTGCAGGCTGGTCAGTGTGCCACCACCGAAGTCGAGTCCGTAGAACTGCACCTGCTCGGCGGTGTGAGTCAACGCCATCGCCATGATCATCGAACGCAGCGCCGTCGACTTTCCCGACTGCGGGCCACCGACGATCGCGACGTTGCCTCGCGAACCCGACAGATCGACCACGAACGGATCGCGCCGCTGGTCGTAAGGCCGGTCGATAATGCCCATCGGCGCACGCAACGTAGCGATCGCGGAGTAGTCGCCGGTGAGAATCGAACGCGGGATCAGCTGATCCATGGTCGGCGCCTCGTCCAACGGCGGCAGCCAGATCTCGTGCGCGGGACGACCGTGGCCGGAGATACGCGAGACCAGCATGTTCAAGTTCGACATCTGGTCGTTCTCGTCACCAACAGGCTCCGGCTCGAACTCCGGCTCCACCGGCAACGGAACCCGGTCGGCCGCACGGAAACCCACGTGGGTGGCACTGAAAAGCCTTGCGTTGATATCGATCTCGCCGCCGACGATGCCAGCACTGGTGACTTCGCGCGCCGACCCACCACCCACATACGGCCCGGACACATACGAAGCCTGGAACCGCTGAATCTCACCCGAGTTGGACTTGAGGTAACCACCACCGGGCGCACTCGGCAGGTTGTAAGCGTCAGGAACACCGAGAACCTGACGAGACTCGTTGGCGGAGAAGGTCTTCAGACCGATCCGATAGGAAAGGTGCGATTCCAACCCCTTGAGCTTGCCTTCTTCCAGCCGCTGCGAGGCGAGCAAGAGGTGCACCTGCAGCGAGCGACCCAGACGACCGATCATCACGAACAGTTCCGCGAAGTCAGGATGCTGGGTGAGCAGTTCGGAGAACTCGTCGAGCACCACGAACAGTGCGGGCAGCGGGTCCAGATCGGCGCCGGCCGCACGAGCCTTCTCGTACTCCGAGACGTTGGCGAAGTTGCCCGCCTGACGCAAGACCTCTTGACGGCGATTCATCTCGCCGGCGAGCGCGTCCTTCATACGGTCGACGAGGTCGGCTTCGTCCTCGAGGTTGGTGATGACCGCGGCGACGTGCGGGACGCCGTCGAGACCGAGGAACGTCGCACCACCCTTGAAGTCGACCAGGACCAGGTTGAGCTGGTCGGGCGAGTGGGTGGCCAGCAGGCTCAGGACCAGCGTGCGCAGGAATTCCGACTTACCGGAACCGGTCGCGCCGATGCACAGGCCGTGCGGGCCCATGCCGTTCTCGGCGGCTTCCTTGATGTCCAGTTCCACGGGGGCACCGTCGGCGCCGATGCCGAACGGCACGCGCAGACGTTCGCGGCCATAGCGGGGGCGCCAGGCGCTGGCGGGGCTGAAGTTGCCGATGTCGCCGAGGTTCATCAGCTGCGACCAGGTGGAGATGGTCTCGCCCTCGTCGGTTTCGATGTCGCTGCTGCGCTGGGTGGCGGCGCGGTAGGGGGCGAGGCGGCGGGCAAGCTGTTGGGCCTGTTCGGCGCTGACGCGGTCGATGGTGGCGAAGCGTTCCTGGTTGCCGGTGGCACCGCGGCCAAGGCACTCGCCGTTTTCCACGACCATCTTGATGCCGCGCGAAACCGCAAGGCGCGGTGCGTAATTGCACAGGTCGATGATGGTGACGCCCTCGTACCCGGACTCGCGCAGCTGGTCGTCTTCGGCCTCGAGCAGGCCGCCGTCGACCACGATCACCACGTGCACCATGTTCGGGTTGTTGGGCTGGTTACGCGAGTAGCGCACCCGGTTGCCCAGCAGCGGCTGCAGGCCGGCCATCGCTTCGCGGATGGAGCCGTAGAACATGCGCTGGGTGCCGATGCCGTCTTGGGAATCGGGGTGCTGGGTGTGCGGGAGCCACTTGGTCCACTCCCACTCGCGGGCGGTGTCGGGGCCGCAGACCACCGCGACCAACACCTGGTCGGGGGCCTGGAACATGCACAGCTGCAACAGCATCGCGCGTGTCATGTCGCGGGCTTGGGCGCGGTCGCCGTCGAGGGCGACGGTGCCGAAGCCCTTCACCGCGATGGCGGTGGGCAGGTCGGGGACCGTGGAATGCGCGCGTACGAAGCGGCGCAGCGAGACCGCGGCGATGGGTTCGAGTTCTTCGACGGGGCCGGTTTCGGGGGCCACCAGTCGGGTCGCCAGGCGCTGACCACCTAGGCCGATGCGTGCGTGGCAGAAGTCCTTGTCGCCGGAGCGGCGTTCCCACATCCGGCTGGTGCCCGCGAGCATCCAGATCAGGCCGGGCTCGGGGTGGCTCCATTCGACCGAGGCGCGTTGCTGCTTGGCGGTCTCGTCGACGTCTTTACGGACTTGGTCGAGGTAGCGCAGGTAATCCTTGCGGTCCTCGTTGGCTTCGGCGGCCTTGGCGCCCTTGCCGCCACCCTGTCCGAACATGGTGACCATCGACATGATCATCATCATCGGGAACATCATCGCCATCGGGTTGGACAGCATGCCGCTGCCCTGGGTGAACATCAGCGCCATCATGCCCACCATGCCGACCACCATGACCACGGGCATCAGCTTCTGCAGCAGGCTACCGGGGGTGATCCGTGGGATCTCCGGCGGCGGCTGCAAGGTGACTTCGCCACCCGGTGTACGCGGCATTTCGCGCCTGGCACGGCGCTGGAACCTGACGGTGCTCATGGTCGAAGACTCCCCCTGCTTGACTACTCGCTATCTGTCGCCGCGGGCTCAGTGTAGAGGTCGTGGCCGACATGTCGTATGGTTCGTCAGGCATTCTGCTGTCCGAACGGTGTGTTCCGCAAACTGTCAACCGCTAAGACCGGTTGAGCGGAAACACGAGGTAGAGACGGAACTGGGGGAGTTTTGACGGACGCGCGGCTCGATCACCAAGTGGACGAAGACTCGGCACGCGGCATCGTTCGCGCACCCGACCTGGCCCGGGTCACCATCCTGGCCAAGCACACGCAGGTGGACATGGCGATCCCGGTCGACGTGCCGGTCGCCCTCGTCATTCCCAGCGTCGTCGACATGGTCGCGCAACACAGCCGCTCCAACGACTTCGACAACGACGGCGAACGCTACGAGCCCGCCGAGTGGGTGCTCGCGCGCATCGGCCACCCGCCGTTCTCGAACTCGCTGAGCCTGGGCGAACACGGCGTCCGCGACGGCGAGCTGCTGATGCTGGAAAGCGCCTCGCACACCGCGCCCACTCCCCTGTTCGACGACATCATGTACAACGTCGCGATCGCCGACGCCGACCATTACCGCAGCTGGACGCCCAAGACCGCGCGCATCACCGGTTCGGTGCTGGCCGCGCTGACCATGCTGGTGGGCTGCTTCGGCCTGCTGGCCGCGCCCGACGCGCTGCCGTTCTGGGTGTCGGGGTCGCTGGCGCTGTTCGTGTCGATCCTGTGCGTGGTCGCGGGCACCGTGCTCAGTCGCATGTATCGCGACGCTTCCGCAGCGTTGGTGCTGGCGGGCTGTGCGTTGCCGACCGCGTTCACCGCCGGAATGCTGCTGGTACCAGACCATTACGGCGCCGCGCACCTGCTGCTCGGCTTCGCGTTGCTCGGTGCGATCGCGGTGCTTGCCTGGCGCGTGACCGGCGTGGGTCTTGCCCTGTTCATCGGGGCGGCGACCGTGTCGGTCTTCGCGGTGCCCGCCGCGCTGGTGGGCTTGCTCACCGATCAGCCGCTCAAGGCGATCGGTGCGGTGGTGGCCGCGATCGGCCTGGCGGGGCTGTCGCTGTCGCCGCGCATCTCGATGCTGCTGGCGAAGCTGCCGCTGCCACCGGTCCCCTCCCCCGGCACCCCGATCGACCCGACCGAAGACGACCCCGACGACCACCGCGCCCTGCCGACGCTGGACGCCCTGCGCGCCCGCTCCGAGCGCGCCCGTCACTACCTCGCAGGCCTGGTCAGCGCGACCACGCTGGTCACCGTGGTCGGCGCGCTGCTGGCCACCAACGCCGGTGCCGAGGACGCCTACTGGCCCGGCATCTCGCTGGCGCTGGTGTGCGCGGCGGTGCTGATGTTCCGCAGCCGCACCTACGCGGGCGCCGAACAGGCGATCGTGTTGATCGCGGGCGGTTCGGCGATCGTGCTGCTGATGCTGATCGGTGTCGCGGTCGAAATGCGCCAGCCCCTGGTCGTTTTCGGTGCCGCGCTGGTGATCCTGATCTCGGCGTTGGTGATGGGATTGATCGTGCCGAACCAGTCGGCGACCCCGCCGATGCGTCGCGCGGTCGAACTGCTCGAGTACGCGTTCGTCGCCGCGGTGCTGCCGCTGGTGTTCTGGGTCGCCGATCTCTACTCGCTGGTCCGCGGGCTGTGAGGCTGGGCCTCCGACTGGCGGCCGTCACCATGGTCGTCGGTCTCAACGCCGGAATCGGTGTGAGCGGAACAGCTTTCGCTGATCGACCCCCTGCGATCGACCCGGGTCTGCTGCCCGCGGGAGATCCCGCCGCGCCCGCGGGCAAGACCGAACGTGGCAGTGGCGTCAACGGTTTGTGCCTGCGCACCCAGCCGGTCACCACGCCCGCGGTGATTCCCGCGAGTCAGCGCTCGCTGGATCTGGAACGCGCGTGGGAATTCTCCCGTGGCGCAGGACAACTCGTCGCGGTGATCGATACCGGCGTGGCACCGCATCCCCGTCTGCCGGATCTGTGGGCGGGCGGCGACTACGTGGCCGCCGGTGGCGACGGCACCGAGGACTGCGATGTGCACGGCACGGTCGTGGCCGGAATCATCGCCGCGACCCAGGTCAAGGGCGAAGGGTTCTCCGGCGTCGCGCCCGAGGCCCGCATTCTCAGCATTCGCCAGACCAGCGCGCTCTATCAGGCCGAGGGCGCGGGACGCGACAAGTCCCCCGAGGACATGCCCGACGGCTACGGCAAGGTCTCCTCGCTCGCCAGCGCCATCCGACGGGCGGCCGATTTCGGCGCTCGCGTGATCAACATTTCGCTGGTCGCGTGCAACAGCGGTTCGCCCGCGAGTGAAGCCGCGTTCGGCGCGCTCGGCGCGGCTGTGCGGTACGCGGCCGTCGAAAAGGACGCGGTGATCGTGAGTTCGGCGGGCAACTCCGACAACGCCTGCAAGTCCGGCAATCCCGGCCCCGACCCGCTCAAACCCGCGCAGGATCTGTGGAGCACCATCCGCACCTACGTGAACCCCGCCTGGTACGACGAGTACGTGCTGTCGGTGGGCTCGATCGGTGCCAACGGCGCGCCGTCGTCGTTCACCGTGCCCGGCCCGTGGGTCGGGATCGCGGCGCCTGGTGAGGGCATCACCTCGCTGGACGCCCGCACCGGCGAACCCGAGCACAGCACCGGCATCTCCGACGGCAAGTACGACGGTCAGGGCAAGTACTCGCCTTACAGCGGAACAAGTTTCGCGTCGCCGTACGTCGCCGGTGTCGCCGCGCTGGTGCGCGACCGGTTCCCCGATCTGACTTCGAAGCAGGTCATCGAACGACTGCAGGCCACCGCGCACGCACCGGCCGAGGGCTGGAATCCATACATCGGGTACGGCGCGGTCGATCCGGTCGCTGCGCTGACAAACGAAGTGCCCAAACAACTTCCGCCGAAGCAGTCGAGCCCGCCGCGCAGTCAGCAGCTCGCCGTGCCCGCACCGCCGCCTGCGCCGGACAACACCGCGCGCAACGTGGCACTGATCGGTTCGGGCGCCATCGGGCTGATCCTGGTCCTCGGCGTGCTGGCTTCGTTCCCGATCCGTCGCAAGTTCGGGATGTCGGTCGACGATCTCTGACCTGATCGACCGAAGAGCAGGGTACGGTCCTGGAGTCTGTGACCCATCAAGCCAGGTAGCCGCATGAATTCAACCGATCGTCCCCTCACCCGCAGACAACGGTGGGAGCGCGCGACGAATCTGCCGTTGATCGTGCTCGCGGTGGTATTCGTGATCATGTACGCGTGGCGGGTGCTCGACACCGACGCGTCTCCGACGCTGGATGCCAGTCTGCTATGGGCGGATATCGCGATCTGGGTGGTGTTCGCGGTCGATTTCGCGGTCAGGTTGTGGCTGTCGAGCGACCGGCCGCGCTTCATCCGCAAGCACCCGCTGGACCTGCTGGTCGTGCTCGTGCCGCCGTTCCGCCCGCTGCGCCTACTCCGAGCGTCGCTGTTGCTGCTGGACGCGCTCAACCGCGCGACGCACCCGCGCACCCGCCTGGTGACCTTCGTGGCGACCAGTTCGGTGCTCATCCTGTTGCTGACCAGCCTGGCCTTCTTCGACGCCGAATACGGCGCACCCGACAGCAAGATCGAATCCTTCGGCGACGCCCTGTGGTGGTCCGCGGTCACCGTGACCACCGTTGGTTTCGGCGACGTCTACCCGGTGACCACCGAGGGCCGGTTCGTGTCCCTGATCCTGATGACGCTGGGCATCGGCCTGATCTCGTTCGCCATCGGCACCATGACCAGCTGGGTCGTGGAACAACTCAAAACCGTCGACGACGCCGCCGACCGCACCGAGAACACGCTGCGCGAACTGGTCGACGAGGTCAAAGCGCTACGCACCGAGGTCGCCGAACTGCGCTCCACCACCGAAGATCCGGCGACCCACCGGACTAATTCACTGTTGCGACAGGCTTTTTCGCGGGTGAAGGATCCGGCGCGACACCATCGTGCGCGACCATCGCCTCTTCCCGACCCATCGTCGGCCCACCCGCGAGCAGTCCGATGATCGGCCACGGTGCAGGTTCCGCGGTGACTTGCTCGAGGCCGAGCGCCTTGACCGCGTCGCCGTTCTTGATGCCGAAGCGGACGCCGGTGTCGGCGATGTAGAACAGGCTGTCCTTGCGACGGCTGTTCGGCTCGATACCGGTGGACTGCACGTAGGCACCCGAGGCCGGCGGGATGAAGACCGTGTCCGCATTGGGGCCCGCGCCGTCGGCCTGCGCGAGATCGACCATCTTCGCCTTGTCCGGGATCGGCAGATCGATACCCGTCAGCAAGGTCAGTTCGGCGCGCGCGGTGGCGTCGGCGTTATCGGTGGCACCCGGGATCGGCTTCCACGACATGCAGCTCACCGGCTGATCCTTGGCGTTGATCAGGGTGGGTCGCTCGACCGGATAATCCTGCACCTTCAACGTCTGCACGTGCGGTGCGAAGGTGCGGTCGGTGGACTGGATCGTGGTGCCGTTCATGACCGTCGGATAGAAGTTGCGGATGATCTGGGCGGTCAGTGCCGAAATCGGCTGCAGACCGTCCTGCAGCACCACATAGTTCTGATTCGACTCGTTGAAGACCTGCACCACGTCGGCGATCTTGTGGCCGCTCACGTTGTAAGGCGGTGTGCCACCGGGGTTGTCGATCACGGGCGTGATCAACGGCAGCATCTCGGGGATGGCGTTCAGCAGACCTTCGCTGATCGGGCGCGGCACCACTCCGCCGATGCCCAGCGCCTGCGTCACCGCCGGATCGTCCATCTTCACGCGGGCACGCTTGCCGTCGTACACCAGGTAGGTGGCGTCCTTGCCCTTCACGAGCATGGCCTTGCCCGGCTCGACCTTCGACGCCTTGTCGCCCAGATGCGGGTCACCGGCCAGCACCGACGTGGTCAGATCGGCGCTGCCATCGGACTTGAGCCGATCACACACCGTCCACGCCCGACCCTTGCCGCCCTTGTCGTAGAGAATCGACGACGGGGCGCCCGGGATACCGATCAGCTGACCGCGCGGCTTCTTCCCCAGCTCGGATTCCTTGACGATCGACGCCTTGGCCGCCTCACCCACAGCCAACCGGGCCGAAGCCAGGTTCAGCGAAGGGTGCACGACGTTCTCGACCACCGCGTACACGCCGCCGGATTCCTTGGCGATCAGGATCTTGCTGTCACCGATCTTGTCCTGCGGCCGCAGCAGCGCCAGGATGCCGCAACCGGCCAGCACGACCAGGCCGAGCACGAGCCCGACCACATAGGCACGGGTCTGCGCGCGCATCGGATCGTGCAGCATTCGCACGTCCCGGCGCACCAGGGCGTGCTCCATTCGCCGCACCAGGAAGCGGTATCCGCTGACCTGCCAGCGCGTTGTTGGTTTTGAAGGCATGGTTCCTCCCCCGAACAGTGCTCTCGCTCGGGCAACACAGTACAGTTCCCGGCAGAAGTTGTTCGCATTCGGCCTGGCGCCGATCGACAATCGGGTACCTGGGGGAGGAACGAATGGCTGAGTTCACCGGTGCGGGACCGCGCCCGCTGTTCGGTCGGATCACGTTGCCGCACCTACTGATCGCGCAGGTCCTCGGCCTGATCGCGGGGGTCGTGGCACTGATCGTCGGCCTGGCACCGTTGCCTTCGCTCGGCATCGCCATCGGGGTGGCCTTGCTGCCGCTGATCCCGATCGGCAAGCGCACGATCCTGGACTGGCTGTCGACCATTCGCCGGTACCTGGGCAAGCGCGACTACACACTCGGCGACACCGTCGACTTCCGTGACACCGACGGCCGCTCGCTCGGCCTGTACTGGGACGGCAGTCGCGTGGTCACCGTGGTCGAGGTCCTTGCCCCCAAGGGCGGGCTGACCCGAATCGCCCGCACCGCCGTGCACGCCTCGCACCTGCTGCCGCTGCCCGAACTGGCCGCCTGCCTGAACCAGCACGACATCCTGCTCAGCGGAATCGACATCATCAGCCACGGCCACCGCAGCCGGTCCGGCACCCCCGCGGGCGCGATCTACGAATCGCTGCTCGGCCCGCTACCCGCGACCGCGCACCGCACGGTGTGGTTGGCGATCAGTTTCGACGCGGTGAACTGCCCCGATGCGACCGAGCGTCGCGGTGGCGGCGTCGACGGTGCGTCGCGCGCGGTCACGATCGCCACCCAGCGGATCATGCGCACCCTCGAAGACGCCGACTGCAACGCGCGCATCCTGACCGCGCCCGAGATCCGCAAGGCCGTGCAGCAGATCACCGCCGGTCTGGATCCGCGCACGCTGAGTCAGCGGTGGAAGTACGCCGAGATCGGCAACGCGGTGAATATCGGTGCGGCAGTGGACCCCAAGCAGTTGGGTTCGGATCTGCTCGCGCAGCTGTGGGTCGCGCCCTCGCGAGGCACCACGGTCGCCGTGCGACTGCGTCCCGGTAGCGACGCCGAGTCCGTCAGCGTCGGTGCCGCATGGCGTTTGACCGCGCGCGAGCTGCCGGAGAAGACCAAGTCCAAGGGCATGGTGTCCATGCGCGGACGCCATCGCGACGCGCTGCTGGCCCACCTGCCCATCGCGGTACCCGGGGTCGACGACACCATCCCGACCACCGAGTTCCCCATCGATGTCATTGGTGCCCTGCATCTTCCGTCGTCGGGTTGCGGGCAGCTGCTCGGCTCCGACGACGAGGGCAACGGCGTTGCCACCAGGATCGTGGGCACCGGCATCTCGACGGTGTATGTCGCCGGTGAGCTGTATCTGGCGCAGCAGTTGGTGTTCCGCGCGCTGGCCGTGGGCGAACGCGTGCTGGTGCGCACCGACCGGGCGCAGGCCTGGGAGCAGCTGGTCACCACCGTGGGCAACCCCGAACGCCTGACCATCGCGGTCGAAACCCACCAGTCCGACGCGGGTTTCACCGCCACGGTCGTCGACGGTGTGCTCGCCCCCGCCCCGCACGCCGGCGTCACCACGATCTACCTCACCGGCGACCCGAACGGCTGGCCCGCTTCCCGCCCCGACCTGGAGATCTTCCAGCCGGGCGCGATCGGCAACCGGGTGGTGCTGCGCACGGGAACCACCAGGGTGAACCTCACGCTGGTGTCGATCCCGCGCGAGTCCACCTACATCGGCGCACCGCGTGGGCAGCGCGCTATGGCGTCGGCCTGATCGGATTCACCCGGCGTAATCGTACAATCGGGCCGCTTTTTGTCAGAAAACTGATTAAAAACGCGCGAATTGTACGATTACGCCGGTCTCGACGGAGATCCCGCGGCGTGTATCAGCCCGGATAAGGCTCGACAGTGCGGGCTGCCCGCAAAGTCGTTCCCCACCAGGCCAGTTGGTTCAACATCCGGTCGCAGGCATCGATAGCGGCATCGTCGTTGGTCATGCCCGTCTTGTCGAAGCGGCGTTTGGCCTGGGCGAAGCTCACCGATTCGCGCACCGACACCATGTGCAGTTCCGCGACCACCTGACGCAACTGCTCCACCGCACGCAACCCACCCGACAGCCCGCCGTAGGACACGAACCCGATCGGCTTGGCCCGCCACTCGTGCTTCACGCTGTCGAGCGCAGTTTTCAGCGAGGCCGGGTAGCCGTGGTTGTACTCGGAGGTGACGGCGATGAACGCGTCGGCGGCGCCTACCCGCGCCCGGAAGTCCTCGACCGCAGGCGTTTCGGTCAGGTCGGCAGGCAGGTCCAGTTCGCGCAGGTCCAGCACCCCCACCTCGAAGTCGGGCCGCTCACGCAGCGCGGTGACCAACCAGCCCGCGACCACATCCGCGAACCGCTCGGGGCGGGTGCTGGCGACGATGATCTCCAACCGCAGCGGTGCATTCATGCCGCGAGCTTAACGACACTCCGCCACCCCTGACTTGCCCCGTCGGCCGGATCAGGCACGATGGAGCGCACTCGTGAAGCTTTCATGGGGGCGAGGGGGTCGCACGTGATCATCGGACGTTGGCAACTGGTGGAGACACTGGGCCGACCGGATACCTGGTCGATGCTGTGCGCGGGGACGTCGCCGCGCGAGTGGGCGTCGTATCAGCGGGCGATCCCGTCCCGGTTGCAGGCGCTGATCGCGACCGCTCATGCCACGGGCGCGCCGGTCGAGCAGGTGCTGCCGAAGTCGCGAAACCCGTGGTCACAATTGCAGTTTCGGGCTGTACCGGTGCTGTGGTCGGAGGTGTCCACCCATGCGGTGAAAGTGTGGGTCGGCGAGAAAGCTCCTGAAGAGGAACTGAGCGTGGCGCCGTTCCAGGTCGACTCGCACGCCCGGATCGTGCGAACCCAACCCGAGGGTCTGGGACCCCATTTCGGTTCGGGGCCTTTCGAATACACCGGCGCCGAACCGTTCCAGCGCATCGAACGGTTCGACAATGCGTTGGAAGTCATTGCGGCACTGTCGCGTTCGGATCCCGGCAGCCGGTGGTCGGGAATCGCGACCGTGTATTCGGGGATCGGCCCGCGTTCGCTGCTGGTGGCCGCGCGCAACGGTCACGACGACGAAGGACGGTTCGACTGGCGCGGTATCGCCATCGACGTCACCGACAGCATTGCGCCGCAACCGAAGTCGTTCGAAGCCGCGACGCTGGACCTGCTGCGTGAGAGTCAGCCCGGACTGTTCCTGGTCATCCTCGACACCGCGCAGGTCCGTGCGGTGCGGTGGGTGACCGAGCCGATGCCGGGGCTGCGCTGGCGCGGGGTCGACGAACGGACCGTTCCGCACCCCGACGACCGGCCCAGGATCGCCGCGTTGCGCACCGAAATCCTGGCCGGCGCCACCCGAGCCGGGCTGACCGGGTTGCGGTTGGCGGCCGAGGAAGGCGGGTGGCTCACCGTCGACGTGGAGGTCTCACCGTTGCCCGACGGCGGCGCGGTGCCTGCGTTCATGCTCGCTCAACTGCAGGTCACCGCGCCGCAAGGGTGATCGGCCCAGGGCGCGCCGCGACCGGAATGCCCGCTGCAAGTCACCGCCCGGCTGCGGCGATTACGGCAGCTCGAAGGGCAGCGACACCCCGGCGTGCACACGGCACCGATCGCAGGCGTCGGTGTCGTCGACCGCGGTGACCGCGCGGCGCATGAGCTCCTTGAACGGGCCCAGGTTCTTCTTGAACTCCGCGAACACATCCACCGCGTGCACCCCGTCGCCCTCTTCGAGCCCGGCATCCAGGTCGGTCACGAGAGCGACTGCCGCGTAACACATTTCGAGTTCACGAGCCAGAACAGCTTCGGGATGCCCGGTCATATTGACCAGATCCCAACCCTGCCCCGCGAACCAGCGACTCTCGGCACGCGTGGAGAACCGCGGCCCCTGCACCACGACCATCGTCCCGGAATCCTCGACCCGCATGTCACCAGCGGACTTCACCGCGGCGGCGCGCAGATCATCGCAATACGGATCGGCGAAGGACACGTGAATGCCTCCACCGTCGAAGTAGGTCTGCGCGCGGCCCGACGTGCGGTCCACGAGCTGATCCGGCACCGCCACCGTGCCCGGACCCCAATCGGCGCGCAGGCTGCCGACCGCGCACGGCGCGAACACCCGGCGCACCCCCAGCGAGCGCAGCGCCCACATATTCGCCCGGTAGGGCAGGGTGTGCGGCGCGAATTCGTGTTGCTTGCCGTGCCGAGGCAGGAACGCGACAGCGCGGCCGTCCACCTCGCCGATCGCGACCGGCGCACTCGGCGCGCCGTACGGTGTGTCGACCTCGACGTGCACCGCGTCGTTGTCGAAGAAGTCATAGAAGCCACTGCCGCCGATGACAGCGAGCGCGGGCCGGGCAAGCGTACTCATGCCACCGATTCTTCCGTCCGCCACGGTCGCGCGCATCACCGGGGACCCATCTGACAATTCCGCCGCGAAACTGTACCCTAGGGGGGTATTAGTTCGCCAGGCGAGCTACCCAGGCAGGCGAGGAGACCTTCGGTGACAACACCCACCCCCGACACCGCGACCGGCGGCGAGCACGCGGGTCACGCAGGCCACGGCTACATCACCGCCAAAGACGACTACCTCAAGCGACTGCGCCGCATCGAAGGCCAGTCCCGCGGGCTGCAGCGGATGGTCGAAGAGGAAAAGTACTGCATCGACATCCTCACCCAGGTCTCGGCGATGACGAAGGCGCTGCAGGCTGTCGCGATGGGGCTGCTCGAGGACCACATCTCGCACTGCGTGGTCGACGCGGCGGTGGCCGGTGGACCCGAAGCGGAAGCGAAGATCAAAGAGGCGACCGACGCGATCGCACGTCTGGTTCGCAGCTGAATCCTTGACGGCGGGCAACTTCGCCTACCCCGCCGCGCGAATGTCCGTTCGCCCGTCGGTCCACGGATTGCCCGTTTCGTCGAGCACCAGATCGGCGAACAGCAGCCCCGTCTTGCCCGGCGGCAACGGCCGAACCAGGTCGTTGCCGTCCGGCCCGAGGATCCGCGCCACCCCGCCCCCGCCGCTGAGCAGCAGGTGCTGCGGCGACCGCGCGTCCACCACCGACCATCCCGTCATCGGTACCAACGCCGTCGGCGCGATCACCACCACCCCGCTGTCGCGCGCGTACTGCTGCGCGACCGAACTGTTCACCGCGACCACGATGTCCTCGCTGACCTCGTGATACACCGTGAAACCGGAGAACGCGGCAACGTGGACCTGCTCCCGCCACAGGTCCACGCGCCGGTCCGGGCACAGATGATCGGCTCCCCCCAGGACGCCGACCCGGCCCAGCTCAGTGTGGTAAACCACCGACGGCAGCACACCGTCGGCGAAGACTTCACGTTCCAGCGGCGTCGGCCACTGCTTGCGCGACACCTGCACCACCCCCGCCGGGCTCACCATCGCCTGCGACATGAAGATCTCGTCGCCTGCCCGCTCCGCGAACCCGAGCACCACCCACACCCCCGCCCACTGCGCGGCATCGGCGATGGCCCGCATCTCCGGCCCATCGGCGGTCATCGCGTTGGCCAGATACCGCGACTGGAACTCAGACCCCCAGTCGACCGAATTCAGCCACAACCACCACGGATACCCCGGCAGGAACACCTCGGGAAACGCCACCAACTGCGCCCCGCCCGCCCCCGCGTCCTCGATGAACCCGATCGTCTGCGCGACCCCGGCGGGCAGATGCAGCCAAGCCGGCTCCGCTTGCACCGCCGCCGCCCGAATCCGAATCGCCATCGCGCCCGCTCCTCACTGGTCCAACGAATTCCAGTGTGCTGCAAGTGCAAACGTACTTACAGTCCGTCCGCGCCAAGGTTCTGACAATCGGTGCCATGTTGATCATCTACAGGCGTGATTGCCGGTACTCACCGGGTGTCATCCCGGTTTCCTGACCGAACACGCGGTAGAACTGGCGCTCGGAAGCGAAGCCGGAGGCGTAGGCGATGGTGGCCGGTGAGTGCGTGTTGTTGCCGGCCAACAGTTTTCGCGCGTGCTGGACTCGTAGCTTGCGCAGCGTGGTGGTGAGAGTTTCGCCGGTGCCGTCGAACAGTCGGAACAGCGTGCGTCGGGAGATGTGGCAGGCGCCCGCGATCTGGTCGATGGTCAATTCGGGTTCGGTGCAATGGTTTCGGAGGTACATCAGCACGTGCTCACGGCTGAAGGCGTCGGCGGGCGTGTCGATCGGACGTCCGCCGGTGCCGAGCAGCACAGCCGAGCTGATCAGGTCGAGGGCATTGCGGGACAGGATCTCCGCCTGCGCGGGTGATTGCTCGCGGACGCGGACCAGATCGCGAAAGAAGGTGGCGATCACGCCCACCGCGCTGGTCGGTGACATGGCCGTCGCAGTCGGAATCACCAACTGACCGACTCCCGGTTGCTCGCGCACCAACCGAATCGGGACCTGCACGAGCACCATCTCGCACGCGCCGTCGACAGACCAGCACGACGGCAGACTGGTGTCGAAGAACGTTGCCTCGCCCGGTCGCAGCAGCACAGACCTCCCGTCCTGCTCCAGTCGTGCTCGCCCCACCGTCTGAATGCCGAAGAACAGGTACTCGTCCGAAGCTGCCCTGATATGGCTGTCGCCCCGGCGCACTTCCTGGTTCTCGACGCGAATCTCCGTGAGACCGAAATCGACTCCGCCGTCGAGAGAACCCGACGTCAGCCGCCCGGACATCGGAGCCTGCCGCCGAGGCGAAACGGCCAGCGGAAGATAGGTCTGCTGCATCACCGCTTCCCACTGCTCGAACGTCTCGTCCCGGGAATCCGCAGCCGAAAACTCCAGCGTCGTCGGTTCGTTCGCCACAGGCGTCCTCCGGAAAACGGGAATCAGGCATAGCCGTCACCACGGCATCACCCCAGAATAGTCCCGTGCACACGGCCTCTCAATGCGATAGCAAGTCACATGACCAGCGAAAACCTCGATAGGAAAACCTCTTTCAGGACGTCCACAGCGAGTGCCGCAAGCAGCCTGACTATCCGATATGCGATCGGCGATACTCACCCGGAGTCATCCCGAATTCCTGTTGGAACACGCGGTAGAAGTGTCGCTCCGAGGTGAACCCCGAGTCGAAGGCAACTGCTGGCAATGATTGCGTCCTGTTGCGGGCCAACAGTTTCCGCGCATGATGCAAACGCAACCTACGAAGCGCCGTGCCGAAGCTGTCGTCGGTACCGACGAAGGCCCGAAACAGCGTGCGGCGGGAGATATGGCAGGCGGCGGCGACTTGGTCGATAGTCAATTCCGGGTCGGTGCAGTGTTTGCGGAGGTAGACCAAGACCTGTTCTCGACCGAAGGTGTCGGCGGGTGCGTCAACCGGGTGCTCACCGGTGGCGAGCAGAACCGCGGAGCTCACAAGGTCCAGGGCGTTGCGGGACAGGATGTCGGCTTGGGCAGGCGATTCCTCGCGGATGCGGACGAGATCGCGAAAGTAGGTGGACACCACCCCGGCCGCGCTGGTCGGAGGCAGCGCGATCGCGGTGGGTATCACCAGTTGACCGACGCCGGGCTGTGCGCGAACCAGACGGAGCGGGACCTGCACGGCCACCATCTCGCACGCACCATCGACAGTCCAGCAAGACGGTCGACTCGTATCGTAGAAGGACGTGTCGCCCGGATTGAGCAGGACAGATCGACCGTCCTGGTCCAGACGCGCCTGCCCTTTTGTTTGAATGCTGAAGAACAGGTACTCATCGACAGCCGCCCTGACATGACGATCGCGTCGGCGCACTTCCTGATTCGTGGCACCGATCACCGTGAGCCCGAAATCGGTTGTGCCATCCAGTGAACTGGAAGTGAGTCGCCCAGCGAACGGGGCGCCCTGCCGGGGCGTGACCGCGAGAGGAAGGCAGTTCTGCTGCATCGCCGCCTCCCACTCTTCAAATGCTGCGTCACGGGGTGTGGCCGCCGAAAATTCGAGCGTCGTCGGTTCGTTCCCCATCGGCGTCCTCCCGCAAGGATTCAGACATAGCCGTACCTACGGCATCCTCAGAATAGCCGCGCCCCCGATCCCCCTCAACGCGTTGACACCAGCGAAAACCCCACTCCGCAAGCCCCTTTCAGCAATTTCCAGAACGGGCAAGGCAAGAAGGAGAAAAACTCATCCGCGATGGACCTGCCGATATTCACCCGGCGTCATTCCGGTTTCACGTCGAAAACAGCGATAGAAATGCCGCTCCGAAGCGAAGCCCGATCCAAATGCCACCTCGGCGAACGAATGTCGGCGCGCACTCGCGAGCATGGTCTGCGCGCGCCGAACCCGCAGCTTGCGCAAGGTCGCACCCACACTGTCACCGCCGTCGAAGATTCGGAACAGCGTGCGGCGCGAAATATGACAGACCGCCGCGACCTCGTCGATGGTCAATCCGGGATCCGTGCAGTGTTCGCGCAGGTAGGTCATCACGTGTTCGCGACTGAGCTGATCGGCAGGCTCGTCGACCGGCCGTTTCCCCGCGGCCAGCAGCACCGCGGAGCCGATCATGCCGAGCGCGCTGCTTGCCAACGTCTGTGCTTCGGCCGGCGCTTCCACTTGGAACCGCGCGAGCCTGCGGAAAAAGCCCGCGACCGCGCCCGCGGGACTGTCGGCCGGCACTGTCACCGCGGTCGGTAGCCGCAGTGAATCGAGTCCCGGTTGCGCCCGCAGCAAGCGCAACGGCACCTGCACGATGACCACCTCGAAAGCTGCCCCGCCACTCCAGTCATCCGGCCCGTTGTCCCAGTGGTACGGAACGGACGTGTCGAAGAAGACCATGTCACCGGCACGAGTCGGGGCCCTGCGCCCGTCCTGGTTCATACACATCTGGCCGTCGATATGCACGCTGGCCAGCAGATATCCCTCGCCTGCGCGGGCCTGCGACCTGGAGCAACTCATCACCTGATGGCTGCCCGCGAATGTCGCCAGCGTGAAATCCGCCGGACCCGGCAGCGTGCCCGAGGTGACGCGGCCGTAGAAGGGTCGCTCGGGATGTGGGTCGACGGAGACCGGGACGTAGGACTGCGACATGTACATTTCCCACTCGTCCACAGCCGCACCGCGCGGCGTCGGCGACGAGAAATCGAGCGTCGTCGTTTCGATGGGCATCCGCAGCCGACCTCCGGGACATAACCGACTCTACGGCCACGATAGCCCCACCGGCGGACCGGTCACGCCGATTCGGCCACCTCTCGCTCACGCCGCACAACCCGCCCACTCGGCGTGTGCATCGAACGTTCCCCCACCGACCGCAACGACCGGCCGACCTCCATCTCCGCGAACAGCAACCCCTCCGCCCCCTCCGCCAACGGCGTCGCCAACTCCAACCCACCAGGGCTGAAAATCCGCGAAACTCCCCCACCGCCGCGCAACAGCCGTCGGTCCGGCATCCGCGCGTCGACAACTTCCCACCCGGCCACCGGCACCACCGCCACCGGTGCGATGACGTGTGTCGCGCCGTCCATCGCATAACGCACGCTGGCGGCGGTATCGAGTCCGGGACCCCAGTCCTTGTCCTCGCCGTAGTAGACGGTGAATCCCGGCCAGGCCGCGATGTGGATTTGTTCCCGTTGCTCGTGCATTCGGGCGCGCATATCCGCACGAAGATGATCGGTGCCGCCGAGCACGCCGATCCGTCCGAGTTCGGTGTCACGGACCAGCAGCCCACCGAGCGAGGTGCTGAAAACAGTCCGTTCGAGTCCTGTCGGTTCGGCTTTACGAACTACCGCGACAGTCCCGTCGGCGCCGATCAGTGCCTGGGACATGAAAACCTCGTGCCCGGCCCGCTCCGCGAACCCGACCGATACGTGAATCCCCTTGCGCCGCGCGGCATACGCGATCGCCCGCAACTCCGGACCGTTGGCGGTCAACGCGTTCGCGAGATATCGGTTGAGGAATTCCCCACCCCAGTCGACGGAGTTCAGCCACATCCACCACGGAAATCCCGGCAGAAACGTCTCGGGAAAGGCCACCAACTGCGCACCACCGTCGGCGGCGTCCTCGATGTATCCGATGGTCTGTTCCACCCCGGCGGACAAGTTCAACCATTTCGGCTCGGCTTGCACAGCCGCCACGCGTATCCGGCTCATCGTGACCCCTCGTCGCTCATCCTGATAAAAGTGCTCGTTTCACTCTCTCGCAGAATTTCGAGCCTCAAACTGTCATTGCGTGCCAGCCGACCGACGATGCGTGCCAACCCGTCGGTTTCCTCAGGCGCCGTGCGCTTCCCGGTACTCACCAGGGGTCATACCCACTTCGCAACGAAACGCACGGAAGAACTGACGATCGGAGGCGAACCCGGACGCCAGCGCGATCGACGCCATCGAACGCCCCCGCTCACCCACGAGCAGGGCGCGCGCATGTTCCACCCGCATTCGCCGCAACTCCGCACCGATTCCACCCTCGTCGAACACCCTGTACAGGCTGCGACGCGACAACAGACAAGCCCGCGCGATCTCGTCGACAGTCAGTCCGGGATCGGTGAATCGCCGCCGCATATACGCCAAAACGTGTTCCCGCCCCAGCGCCTCCCCCGCTAGCCCGGTCGGCAACTCACCCGCGGCCAGCCGCACCGCCGAAGCCAGCAACGCAATCCCGTTATCGGCCAGGACATTCGCCTGGTCAGGCGCGATCTGCTGAATTCGCGCCAGATCGCGAAAGAACCCCGCAACCACCCCACCCGGACTAGCCGCCCGCACAGCTACAGCGGTAGGCACCACAGTCGAATTGTCCCGCACCGATTCCAACGGCGTCTGCACCACCACGTGCGCCCACGACGCGTCCATCTCCCAGTGATACGGCCGCGACGTGTCATACAGGACCATGTCCCCAGCCCCCACCACCGCAACCCGCCCATCCTGATGTAACCGTCCAGACCCCTGCGTCAGGATCGAGACCAGCAGAAACTCCCCCTCGGTCCGCGCGATCCCCCGCTTGGTCCGCCGAATCCGCTGCCCACTGCCACTGATGGTCGACAAGTCGAATCCCGGCATGCTGGTGCGCGCGATATTGCCGTGAAAGACCGCCTCCCGATCAGGTTCGACAGCCAATGGCACATAGCTTTCCGAGAGCAGTGACTCCCACTCCGCGAAGGATTGTTTCTGAATGGCATTATCGGTAGTCATCGAACCCTCCCCCGGAATTCTCCCGGCGTCACTCCCGTCGTCGTACGGAAAACTCGATAGAACTGTCGCTCGTTCGCGAATCCGGCCAGCCCGGCAATCGTGGCGCCCGGCCGCTGCGGGTCCGCGAGCAGCAGCGTTTTCGCCCGCTCCACCCGGAAACTCCACAATCGCGCCATGACACCGACATCGCTGCCGTCGAAGAGTCGGTACAGCGCACGCCGCGACAGCAGGCAGGCGCGGGCGATGTCATCGACTGTGAGCGTTGGATCGATGCACCGCTGCTGCATGAACGCCAGCACCCGCCTGCGCGACAACGCGTGCATTCCCAGCTCCCCTGGCAACTGCCCGGCGGTCAATGCCAAGGCCGAGGCCAGCAACGGCACACTGTGCGCGGCCAATTCCGCCGCTTGCGCGGGGTGACCGGCCTGCAGTGACGCGATATTGCGGAGAAAGTCGGTGACCACCGCAGCCGCGCTATCGGCCTTGACGGTAATGGCCGAGGGCGTGAGTGGCTGAGTCCAACCCCCGCGGTCGGCCAGGATCGACACCGGCACCTGGACAACGATCTGCTCGTGCAGTCCGTCGGATTCCCACCAGTTCGGCCGCCTGCTGTCCACGAAAACCATGTCGCCCCGCCGCAATTCCGCGAGTCGACCGTCTTGTCGCACCCGACCCGAACCCGATACGCAGATCCCGACGTACAGCACTTCGATGTTCGATCGAGCGATCAAGCGCGGGGTGCGCCGTACCCGCTGTCCGCTGGAATACAGCGTGCTGAATTCCACGCCGTCGAAGGTGTCGTGAGTGAGTTCGCCGCGGAAAGGACCCGTTTGCCCCAGCGGTTCGATCGCCACGGGGACGTAGGCGTTGGTCATCACCGCTTCCCACTCGTCGAACGAACCCGCGGTGGACGTATCCATCGACGGTACCCACTCTCTCGACAACCACAGCTGGCAGCGGAATTGGCCAGGTGGTTGCCATACTCGCGCCTACGAGAGGGAATCTAGCAGTAGCCGGAATCAGAATTCCAGGAATGTGAGTGCAACCACGCTAAATAGCGTATTGCGATCACCGATCCGCCAGAAACATGGGTCCGGGAACAATAGCCAACTAATTGCTTTGGCTAATAGGCCTAATCGCCACAGCAACCACCGTCGGGAACCGGCACCGTGCGGGTTTCGCGAGTCTGCATGTTGCGGGCCGCGAGGTCGGCGTCGGCGGGGTAGTCGACGGCGATCAGGGACAGGCCGTGGGCGGGGGCGACGGTGACCGAGCTCGAGCGTTCGGTTTCGGCGAGCAGGGTGCGGGTCCAGTCGGGGGTGCGGCGGCCTTCGCCTACGGCCAAGACGGCGCCGACCAGGCTGCGGACCATCGACCAGCAGAAGGCGTCGGCGCTGACGTAGGCGGTGAGCAGGTCGCCGTCGCGTTCCCAGTCGAAGCGTTGCAGTTCACGGATGGTGGTCGCGCCTTCGCGGCGGCGGCAGAAGGCGGCGAAGTTGTGCAGGCCCAACAGGTTTCGTGAGGATTCGCGCATCGCTTCGAGATCCACGCCCGGCTTGCACGGCACCACGCCGCGTGCCTGCAACGGCTGCGCGCCGTAGGGGGCGGTGGTGAGGCGGTAGGCGTAGTGGCGGCGCATCGCGGAGAAGCGAGCGTCGAATTCCTCAGGGGCGGGCGAGATTTCGGTGATCCGCACGTCCTTGGGCAAGAACTTCGCCATGCGATACATCAACTTGTCGGCGTCGAACTCGGCGTCGGTGTCGAAGTGCGCGACCTGCCCCTCGGCGTGCACCCCCGCGTCCGTACGCCCGGCAACAGTGAGAACAACATCCTCACGCAACACCTTCGACAGTGATTCCTCGAGCACCCCCTGCACCGTGCGCAACCCCGGCTGACGTGCCCACCCGGTGAAATCGGTTCCGTCATAACTGATTCCGAGCCGCACCCGCGTCATGCCATCCTCCTGGAGTCGCACACAGAAAAGAACCGAGCCCGCCACCCACGAAGGGTGACGGGCTCGGCAGGAAGCCTGAGAATCAGGCGTCCTTCTTGTCCTCGGTGGCCTCGTCGGCGGCCGGAGCCTCGACGACAGCTTCTTCGACGACCTCGGCGGCCGGAGCCTCTTCGGTCTTCTGCGAAGCGGCGACCCGACGGGCACGATCGGCCTCGTTGGTCACGGTCTTCTCGCGAACCAGCTCGATGATGGCCATCGGCGCGTTGTCACCCTTGCGCGGCAGCGCCTTGGTGATACGCGTGTAGCCACCCTCGCGACCCTCGAACGAGGGGCCGATGTCGGCGAACAGGACATGGACGACGTCCTTGTTACGGATGTCCTTCATGACCTCGCGACGGTCGGCAAGAGTGCCGGCCTTCGCCTTGGTGATGATCTTCTCGGCGTAGGGACGCACCGCCTTGGCCTTGGCCTCGGTGGTCGTGATCCGACCGTGCTCGAAAAGCGCCGTGGCCAGGTTGGCGAAGATCGCCTTCTGGTGCGACGCCGAGCCGCCGAACCGGCGACCCTTCTTGGGCTTGGGCATTGTGGGTTTCTCCTGGGCGTATTAAAGCTGTTCGGTTTCGGCGTAGTCCTGCTCGCCGCCGTCGGTATCACTGAACGTGCCGCTGTCGCTCCACGTTCCGGTGCTCGCGTCGTAACCCACCACGGAGGACGGGTCGAACGACGCCGGGCTGTCCTTGAGCGAGAGGCCGAGCGTGTGCAGCTTGACCTTCACCTCGTCGATGGACTTCTGGCCGAAGTTGCGAATGTCGAGCAGATCCGACTCGGTGCGGCCAACGAGCTCGCCCACCGTGTGCACACCCTCGCGCTTGAGGCAGTTGTAGGACCGGACGGTGAGGTCCAGGTCCTCGATCGGCAGACCGAACGAGGCGATGTGATCTGCCTCGGCCGGGCTGGGGCCGATCTCGATGCCCTCGGCTTCGACGTTGAGCTCACGGGCCAGGCCGAAGAGCTCGACCAGGGTCTTACCGGCCGAAGCCAGCGCGTCCCGAGCCGTGATGGAGTTCTTGGTCTCCACGTCGAGGATGAGACGGTCGAAGTCGGTGCGCTGCTCGACACGGGTGGCCTCGACCTTGTAGGTCACCTTGAGCACCGGGGAGTAGATCGAATCCACGGGGATCCGGCCGATTTCCGCGCCGGTCGCCTTGTTCTGCACGGCGGGCACGTAACCGCGACCCCGCTCGACGACGAGCTCGATCTCGAGCTTGCCCTTGTCGTTCAGGGTGGCGATGTGCATGTCCGGGTTGTGCACGATAACGCCAGCCGGCGGAACAATGTCACCAGCGGTGACGGTGCCCGGGCCCTGCTTACGCACGTACATGGTGACCGGCTCGTCCTCTTCGGAGGACACGACCAGGCCCTTGAGGTTCAGGATGATGTCGGTGACATCTTCCTTCACGCCGGGGACGGTGGTGAACTCGTGCAGGACGCCGTCGATGCGAATGCTCGTAACCGCGGCCCCCGGGATGGAGGACAGCAGGGTACGACGCAGCGAGTTGCCGAGGGTGTAACCGAAGCCCGGCTCGAGGGGTTCGATGGTGAACTTCGAGCGGTTCTCCGCCACAACCTCTTCGGTCAGTGTCGGACGCTGGGAAATCAGCATGGGGATCTACTTCCTGTCTGGGCATCCACTATTTGATGCCTGATCAGTGATTGCGGGGGTCCTTGTAGTGCCCCCACCAAAGAGCAGACGTAGGTGGGCCGTACCGGGAGCGCCCCGGTACGGCAAACACGCCTACTTCGAGTAGTACTCGACGATGAGCTGCTCGGTCAGCGGCACATCGATCTGCGCGCGCTCGGGCAGCTGGTGCACCAGGATGCGCAGCCGGCCGGGAACGACCTGCAGCCAACCGGGAACCGGACGGTCACCGACGGTCTCGCGAGCCACCTGGAACGGCAGCGTCGGCAGCGACTTCTCCTTGACATCGATGATGTCGTACTGAGAAACCTGGAAGCTGGGGACGTTCACGTTCACACCGTTGACGATGAAGTGACCGTGGCTGACCAGCTGACGGGCCTGACGACGGGTACGAGCCAGACCGGCGCGGTACACGACGTTGTCCAGACGCGACTCGAGCAGACGCAGCAGGTTGTCGCCGGTCTTACCCTTGAGGCGGTTGGCCTCTTCGTAGTAACGACGGAACTGCTTCTCCATGACGCCGTACGAGAAGCGAGCCTTCTGCTTCTCCTGCAGCTGCATGAGGTACTCGGATTCCTTGATCCGCGCGCGGCCGTGCTGGCCGGGCGGGTAAGGACGACGCTCGAACGCCTGGTCGCCTCCGACGAGGTCGACGCGCAGACGACGCGACTTGCGGGTGATGGGGCCTGTATAACGTGCCATTTTAAGCTTTTTCCTTTCCCGCTATTAGACGCGACGCCGCTTGGGCGGACGGCAGCCGTTGTGCGGCTGGGGAGTGACATCGGAGATCGAGCCGACCTCCAGGCCTGCGGCCTGCAGCGAACGGATCGCGGTCTCGCGGCCCGAACCCGGGCCCTTCACGAACACGTCGACCTTCTTGACGCCGTTCTCCTGCGCCTTGCGGGCAGCGTTCTCGGCAGCGAGCTGCGCGGCGAACGGGGTGCTCTTACGCGAACCCTTGAAACCGACGTGACCCGACGACGCCCACGAGATGACATTGCCCTCGGGGTCGGTGATCGAGACGATCGTGTTGTTGAACGTGCTCTTGATGTGCGCGTGGCCGTGCGGGATGTTCTTCTTATCCCGGCGACGCGACTTCTGAGACTTCTTCGGGCCAGCGGCCCGGCTCTTCGGAGGCATACGCTATCCCTACTTCTTCTTGCCGGCGACGGTCTTCTTCGGACCCTTGCGCGTGCGCGCATTGGTCTTGGTGCGCTGACCACGCACGGGCAGGCCACGACGGTGGCGGATGCCCTGGTAGCAGCCGATCTCGATCTTGCGACGAATATCGGCCTGAACCTCGCGGCGCAGGTCACCTTCGACCTTGTAGTCCGTGGCTTCGATGTACTCGCGAAGCTTCGCGAGATCGTCGTCGCTCAGGTCCTTGGAACGCAGGTCGGGGCTCACGCCCGTCTCGGCAAGGATCTGGGTGGCGCGGGTGCGCCCGATTCCGAAAATGTAGGTCAGCGCGATCTCCATACGCTTTTCGCGCGGGAGATCAACGCCCATCAGACGTGCCATGTGGCAGTTCCTTAATGGTGGCGGAGGTCTGCTCCCCGTCCGTCCCCCCGTCTTTACAAGGTGGGGGCACCGGCCTCCGTGCCGGTGGATGGCACGCACACGTATGTGCGTGCTGGAGCTGGGAGTGCTTCTTTTCGGTCAATCCGATCAGACGATCGGTGCCCGGTGGTGAGGCTGAATCAGCCCTGACGCTGCTTGTGGCGCAGGTTGTCGCAGATCACCATGACCCGACCATGACGGCGGATCACCTTGCACTTCTCGCAGATCTTCTTGACGCTCGGATTAACCTTCACGTCAGTCCAATCTTTTGTCGGTCCACACAGGTGGTGTGAACACAGTTTTTCCCCAGCTGAAGGACTGGGGAAGTCTGGTGGTGTCTCTGGTTGGAGACACTGGGCGACGCCGCGGGCGCGGAGCTCGCGACGCCGTCAGGCATCACTTGTAGCGGTAGACAATCCGGCCGCGGGAGAGGTCGTACGGCGACAGCTCGACGACCACGCGGTCTTCCGGAAGGATACGAATGTAGTGCTGCCGCATCTTTCCGCTGATGTGCGCGAGAACCTTGTGACCGTTCTCGAGCTCGATCCGGAACATCGCATTGGGCAGCGGCTCGACAACTCGACCCTCGACCTCGATGGCCCCGTCTTTCTTCGCCATATCCTCCGCGATCCCGGTTACGCTCAACCTGAGTTTGGGTGCTGCCCGTGGCCTGCCGACGATCAGTCGGCGTGCACGCGAACAGTCGGCGCATAGGTGCACCGCCGCTCAAGCTTACCGGGCCGGACGCCCAGAGGCAAAAGTGCCCCGAACCGTACACCTCGAGCTGGGGTTGTGCTGGGTAATCCGGGTGTGAGTTCCGGGTGAATCGGAGCGTGGGCGCTTGGTGATCCGCGACGCTGGCGCGGGGGAATCTGAGGCGCGGGTGCGCCGCAATCCGGGTGCGGGCACGGGTAATCCGAGGGCTGCGCGCTGGGTGGTGATAGGGCGGCGGCTAGCTTTGAGGCACCCACCACGGTGCCGAGGTTGTCGCGTAAACTCACCGGCGTCGTAAGAAGTGGGTCGATCAGATCGGGGGACCCTGGTGAACGAGGCGTGCCGGTGAGCCGCAACAACGACAGCCTCCCCATGTTGCCGCCGTGGCTGTCGGAAAGCGACGTCACTCAGGTCGGTTACGAGGCTCCGGTCGAGAACCTGCCCCAAGACGACGAAATCGACGAGGCGCCCAAACGCCGCCGCTTCCTCGGCCGCGGTGAGGATGCCCCGCGCAAGGAGAAGGGCGGCCGGCGCCGTCGCAAGGACCGCGAGCCCGAAGAAGAGGCCGCGCAGCAGCAGTCCGCCCACCCGGCCGACCCCGCCCGCCGAACCGAGCAGCCCGTCTCCGACTGGTCCACCCAGCCCCCCAACGCGCCGATCCCGGGCCCGTCCCACCAACAGCCGTCCCCCGAACTCCCCCCGCGCCAGCCCGCGCACCCGGACGCCCTTCGCGACCCGTCACCACACCAGCCCACCCGCGACTACGCGCCGCAGTCTCCGTCGCCGAGCCGCGAACAACAGCCACTGCGCTCCTCGACCGGCGAGCAGGGCCCTTTCCCGCAGACACCGAGTCGCGAACAACAGCCGCTGCGCCCGACCGGCGAGCACGGCACGTTCCCCCAACCGCCGAACCGCGAGCAGCCGCTGCGCCCGACGACTGGCGATCACGCCGCCGTCCTGCAACCGCCGACTCACGAGCAGCAGCCGCACCGCGCCGTAGCCGGCGAGCAGAGCACGTTCCAGCCTTGGACTCAGTCGACTGACGAGCAGGCTGCGAATCAGCGGCCCCTCGCTCAGCAGCCGCCCCGCGAGCAACTCGCGGATCAGCAAGCGAGCCGTGAGCAGACTCCGGTCCAGCAGTCGCCGCTGTCACAGCCGACTCGCGAGCAGGCGGCGCGTCCGCAACAGGCGCCTCAGCAGGCGAGCACCGGTTGGCAAACCGCGCCCGGCCCGCAAATGCCGCCGACCAGCGAAACTCGCACGCCGGCACAGTCCGACGCCGGAGTTCGGCCTACCGGGCATGGCCCGTCGGTCAACGACCCTGCACCCTGGCCCTCCGCCCAGCCCGCGCCCACCGCCCCGGCCGATGCGAGCGCGTCCCCGTCGCATGCGGGCCCTGCCCTGCCCGCAACGCCAGGCGAAGCGGCGAAGACCGACACCAACGGACTCCCGGCGCGCACACCCGCACCCCCGTCGAACGGCTTCACCCCGCTCGGCCCCACCCAGCAGCGCCCGGATCTCCCTCCCCCGCCGCGCCCGGATCTCCCCCCGCCGCCACCGCTCCCGGCCCCGCCGAGCGAGCCGTCACCTGCCCGCCCGACGCAGGCACCGCCCCGCCTGACCGTCCCCGCAGAGTCACAGCCGGTCGCGCCCCGCCCCGATGCCGAGCGCCCCACCGCGGAACCGCAGACGGCGGCACAGCCCACCGACGCCGTGTCACAAGCCGCACCGGCACGACTCACGTCCGAACCCCACACCGCGTCGCAAGCCGCGCCGACTCGCCTCACCGCCGAACCCGACGCACCCGAATCCGCTTCGCCGACAACAGCATCCACTGAGTCGCGACCGACCGGTGCCAGGCATTCGGCCGGTGGATGGTCGATGCCAGCCGAAGGCGCTCCCGCAGAGACGGCACCCACCACGGCAGGCTCCGCGCGCCCCAACGCGGCGACGACCGAAGCGCAGGCAGACTCGATCGCCGGCAGCACGCAGTCGCCAACAGCCGCTGCCAGTACGTCCGAGTCGCAGCCTCAGCCGGACTTCTCAACTCCCGAAGCGTCCTCGAACGCCGGGCGTTCGGCCGCGCCATCCCCCCACGCGACAGGCGAATCCGCGCTGCGGAACGAGTCGCCCTACCGCACTGGCGAGTTCGTCGATCCTCAGCTGCCCGCAGAAGTTGACCCGCGTTCGCCGTACGCCTCGGGCGAGAGCGCGCTGCCGTCGACTTACCCTGCGACGCAATACAATCCGGTTCCGGGTGACCCGGCGCCGACGCATGCACCGGAGGATCGGACCGAGGTTTTCCGCTCGGATGATTCGCGAGTGCAGGGCGCACCGCATCGTGCGACTGAGCAGAGCGCGTCGAGTTGGCAGGGTGGCGCGGGTTCGGCCCAAGGTGGTCAAACCGGTTACCGCTCAGGCGAATTCGTGCAGGCAGCCGATGCCGCGTCGCCGTATCCGCGGCCCGATGGCACACCGGCTCAGCATCAGCAGCCGGACGGCCTGCCCACTTACGGGCCCGATGGTGTCGCTCAACGGCCAGACGGTGCGGCACCGCAGTACCAGCCCGCTCCCGCGCAGCAGCCCGATGGTTCGCCGCAGTATCGCCCCGACGGCGCGTATCAGCAGCCTGCGGAGTACGTGCAGCCGAATCAGGTTGCCCCGCAACAGTTCCCCGCGAACGCACCCGCGCAGCAATACCAGCCCGACGGATCTCCGGCGCCCCAGTACCAACAGCCCAACGGCCCCGGCCAGCAGTTCGCACCCAACGGCACCCCGGCACAGCCCAACGGACCCGGCCAGTTCCTGCCCGACGGCACCCCTGCTCCGCAGCACCAACCCAACGGCCCGGGCCAGTTCCAGCCGAACAGCCCCGCACCGCAGCAATACCAACCCCCACAGCAATACCAACAACCCCCGAACCAGCAACGCCCGCAATACGGCCAACCAGGTTGGGGCGCACAACCACAGGGCTACCAGCCCTCACTCGACGACGTCCCCGTCAAGCGCGCCAAGAAAGCCCCCGGCAGCGGTTGGCGCAAGGCCGTGCACCACGCGTCGGGCGGCGCGATCAACCCCGGCATGTCCGCCGAGGAACTGCGCCTGCAGGAACTCGTGGCCCGCATCCGCCAACCCGTGCGCGGCGACTACCGGATCGCGGTGCTGTCGCTGAAGGGCGGCGTCGGCAAGACCACCACCACCACCGGCATCGGCTCGATCTTCGCCTCGATCCGCGGCGACCGAGTGATCGCCGTGGACGCCAACCCCGACTTCGGCACCCTGTCGCAGCGAGTGGCCATCCAAACCCGTTCGACCGTGCGCGATCTACTCCTCGACCCGTCGATCGAACGCTATTCCGACGTCCGCAGGCACACCTCCCAAGGCTCGAGCCGTCTGGAAGTGCTTGCCAGCGAACGTGATCCGGCCGCGTCGGAAGCCTTCAACGACGAGGAATATCGCGCCGTAGCCCGCATCCTGCAGCGCTTCTACAACATCATCCTCACCGACTGCGGCACCGGCCTGATGCACTCGGCGATGAGCGGCGTCCTGGACCTGGCCCACTCGCTGGTGCTGATCTCGTCGGCCGCCATCGACGGCGCCCGCAGCGCCGCCGCCACCCTGGACTGGCTCTCGCTCCACGGCCACGACCACCTGGTCCGCAACGCGGTAGTGGTCATCAACCTGCCCCGCGAGGGCTCCCCCAACGTCGGCATCCAGCAGCTACGCGAGTACTTCCTGTCCCGCTGCCGCGCCGTCCACATCATCCCCTTCGACGAACACCTCTCCGAGGGCGCCGAAATCGACCTGCACCGCCTGCACAAAACCACCAAGCGCGCCTACGTGGAACTGGCAGCCACCGTCGCCGACGAGTTCGGCGTGGACCACCGCCGCTTCAACTGACCCGACAAGTCACGCCTGCAGTGCGGGCGTGGCTTGCTCGCGGAGTTACTTCACGTCTCGACGCAGCAGCGGCAGCAACTTCTCGAGCAGAACGGCTTCGCCCTCGGGCGTCCAGTTCTGGATGGCGGCGACGGCGGCGAGGTCGTCCACCACAATGATGGTGCTGCGCAACCCGATCAGGTCAGTCGAGACCCCGGCCATACCGCCGCCTGCCTTGTCGTCGGTGCGGACGAGGACGAGATAGTCGAGCCCATCAGAGCCGGTGGGTTCCAGTTCCCTCGACCAGTGCCGAAAGGCCTTGGTGCTGTTGTTCGCCTCGGCATTCGAGTAGCGCGGGTGGTACCGGAAGCCGAGATCGGTGAGGAACTGGGTCGGTCCCCCTGGATGCAGGTAGACGATCCCCTCTCCGTACGAGGGGTACTCGGCCAGCAGGATCTGTCGTCCGAGAAACTGCGGGTTGTCCGATTTCGCCTGTCCGACACTGGTCGGCTTCGGCGAAGCGGCCGTGCTCATGACTGTCGATGCGACCGCGGCCGTCGCGCCCGTGCTCGACGGCTGCGGCCAGACGGCGACACCGACCGCCACGGCAATCGCCAGCACGGCGGCAGCTCCGGCCACCAACCATTGCCGCGACGACCGATCGGGCGCGCCGACAGGAGCCCGCACCTGCGCGCCGGTCATCGCCGCACGCAGCGCGTCGGTGAATTCACCGCAGGTCCCGAATCGCTGGTCGGGCCGCTTGGCCATCGCCACCTCGAGCACCCGGTCGACACCGACCGGCAGTTCATGACGCAAGTCGGTCGCGCGTGGCGGTGGCTGGTTCAGATGCGCCATCATCACCACGGTCGGTACCGTCCCGACGAAGGGATTCCGGCCGGTCAACAGCCGGAAGAAGGAGCAGGCGAGACTGTAGATGTCCGCGCGATGGTCTACCGCCCCGCCGAGCAGCTGTTCGGGCGATGCATACGCGACGGTGGCGAGCAGGTCGCCGTCCTGGGTGAGTTCTTCGGTATCGGTGGTCGATTTCGCGATGCCGAAGTCGGTCAGCAGTACCCGTTCCTGTTCACCTGAACGTGGCGAGAGCAGAAAGTTGGCCGGCTTCACATCGCGGTGCAGCAGGCCGGATCGGTGTGCGTAGTCCAGTGCCTTGCCGACCTCGGTGACGATGCGCAGGGCCCGGTCCGGTGTCATCGACTGCGGAGCCGCCGACATCGCCTGCGCCGCATCGGATCCCGACACGTACTGCATCGCGATCCAGAGCTGCCCGCGGTCCTCGCCCCGGTTGTAGACAGAGACGATATTCGGATGATCCAGTCCCGCAGCGAGATTGGCCTCACGTTCGAATCTGGCCCTGAACTCGCGGTCGCCGGTGAAACGTCGAGACAGGACCTTGATCGCATCGTGGCGGGGCAGCGTGGGATGGGCGGCGAGGTAGACCGCGCCCATCCCACCTTCCCCGAGCAGCCGTTCGATGCGATACCCGGCGATGATATTTCCCGGTGCGGACATCGGCGATCCCGTCAACTGTTGGCCAGCAGGGCATATTGGGCAGCGGCGCGCTGGCGAACGTCGGCGATCTGGTCGCTGAACACCGTTGCCACGTAGCGGTCGTACCTGAGATTGCAGGTGTATCGGCGCCGGTCATCGAATGTTCGGCAGATGGTGTCGGGTACACCGTCGGGCCCGGCGACAACGTCGGGTTTCCCCTCGGCCAGCCTGTGTTGCAGTGTGTGCGCAGCCGCCGGGTCCCGCGCTCGAAGCAGGATCGTCCCGTCCACGAACGCCGCACGGTCAACTCCGACTTCGCCGAACAACCGCCCCTGCTCAGCTTGCTCTACCTGGAAAAGGATCGCCCCACGGCCGTCCACGACCGCCTCGAAGGCGGCGGCACGTCGCGGAAACTGCGGGTAGCGAGAAGGATCAAGCTTCAATGTGCGTCGCAACAGGTCGAAGGGGTCATCGCCGAGTCGGTAGATCTCGCGACGCGACAGCGGCGGCAACGAGTCCAGCAACGGCAACTGCTTGTCGAGTACCCGCGTGGCGAGCGTGGTCAACGCGGCGAGCTCCGGCGACGATGTACTCACCGTCAGGCTGATCATGTAGGACCCGTGTGACAACCGGGTGCCCAATGTCCTGACTTCGGGGCGCCAATGTGACCGCGCGGAGGGATGTCCCGCCAGCTGAACCCTGGTGTTGACGTCGGCCGCTACGCCGAAGTCGATCGCCTCGAACTCGGCGGCAGCGGCCGACGCCATCGCCGCATCCGGAAACTGGAACACCGAGATCGCGAAACCCGGCTCACCCCGCTTCGAGTCCATATCAGTCCCCTCGGTGGCGCTGACGCTGGAAACGATGCCGTAGGCCAACTGATTTCGACGCAGCACCTCCTGGAAATCGGCCTGCGCGTGCTGGCGCCTGTATTCCCGCGGCTCGGCTACCGGCGCGTAGCCCGTACCGAAAGCGAGGGCCTCGTCCACCTCATAGCCCTGCACGATGTGTCCGGCCAACCTCATGATCGCCAGTTCGGTGCCGTGCTCGAGGGAGTGCGCGTAGTTCGCACGATATTCCAGCGGTTCCACCGGATAGCTGCCGACATCGAACCGACGTACATCGACCTCACCGGCGAGGGCGGTGCCCGATACCGGCGCTGCCCGCACGGCCAGCCCGCACGTCACCGCCATCGTCGCGACAGCAGCCACCGCCGCGATATTGCGCAACAACTCCAGGTACTTCATCCAGCTCGCCCTCACCTGCTGTTGACAAGAATCGCGAACTGCGCGGAGATCCGCTGCTGCGCGTCACGTAACCAGGGGGAATGCACAGTGGCCACGTAGCGCCCGAAAGCCACTGAGCAGGTGTACTTTTCGGTGCGCAGAAGGCCCGGACGCACGCTGCGATTGCGTGCGCACCGAGCCTGTGGCAGCCCGCCAGGCGAGTCTTCCCGAGCCAGGAACTTGCCGACCGCGATGTCGGCCAGATACCGACGAGCGCTGTCGGCGTCTCTGGCCCGCGCGACAACAGCCTCTCGATAGGCGACCCGGTCGATGCCGTGAGTCTCGTTCAGGCGCGCGTGCCGTTGCGGGTCTCTGCGCAAGTGCAGGTCCGCGCGTGCGTCGTAGGTGCCGTGCTTGTGCGCGTACTCGTAACCGGTGGTCTCCGGCACGGTCAGTCGCAACAACCCGTCGGCATCGAGCGGCAACGAGGCCAACTGATCGACCGGAGTCGGCCGAAACGCGGCCACCCGGTCCGACAGCCGCCGCAGCGCACCTTCCACGAGCGTCGTCAACGGAGCCAGTTCGGCGATGCCGAGTTTCCGGTTCTCCGGACTCTCCGCGACCACGATCACGACAACCGAGCCGACCACATGCCAGGCCGCCTGCACCTGTTCCTTGGGCAACCACGCGGACCGCACCGCCGGGAACTGCACCAACTGCACGGGTTCGGCTCCGTCGAGATTGAACCCGGCGTCAGCGAGCGCCGTGGCCCCCGCGATGGCCGTTGCGCTGTCGCGATACACCAGTCCGGCGTAGGACAGCGCTGAGCCGATCCAGGCTGTCTCCTCCGCGGCTGTTCCCGAGGTATTGAAGCCCGCGATGAATCCCGCGGAGGTGAACGCTTCGCCGGAAATCGGTGTGAGGCTGACATCGCGGTGAATCGTCGGAAAGCTCTTCGTCTTCCCGCCGACGAAGACGTTTTCCTGCCGATCGTGTAGCAGCGTCAACGACGGGTCTACCTCGGTCGGCAGCGGAAAGTACTCCGCCAAACGCTGCGCCTCCCGCACCCGGTGCAGCACCATGGGTTCAGCGCTGTCCGCACCGTAGTCGACCGGACGTGTCGGATAGCCGCCCACGTCGAGAAGACCGAGGTCGACCGCCGGTTCCGGCACTTCTCCGTCGGTGACCGCACCGCAGCCCGACATCGAGACGGCCAACACCGAACAGACGGCCA
The DNA here is from genome assembly GCF_042714895.1 of Nocardia sp. NPDC058666. Taxonomy (NCBI): domain Bacteria; kingdom Bacillati; phylum Actinomycetota; class Actinomycetes; order Mycobacteriales; family Nocardiaceae; genus Nocardia; species Nocardia sp. NPDC058666. The sequence goes on along the minus strand of NZ_JBHXRY010000002.1, from coordinate 559,411 downwards.
GTATCCAGCGCCGTCGAGCCCCCATCGAAATCCCCCATGCAACCCAACGACCCCGATGGTCTCGCCGAGGCTAACACGGGGGCCGATATCGCACACTTCGCGAAGGTTCTTAGGCGTCAAGCACTTTCGCTGTCGGTCACCACTCCGGCAAACGTCGCCGACCCGCCAACACATCACGCACCAGGTCGTCATAGGCGTCGGCCAGTTCGGCCAGGTGGTGCCAGGCGGAGTGCAGCATCTCGTCGTGGGCGGACAGCGTCATCAGCGCGTGGTGCGCCCGCACGGAAGCCTCGGCCAAGCGGTCGATGACCGCGCCGACCGTTTCGGTGTGCAGGGTGGCGCCGAGTCGGTGCTGGGGTATCCCACGCAGGACCCAGTCGTCGATGGCCAACACCAATTCACCACGGCGACAGTCGATTTCGCGCAGAACCACCAGGTCGGTATCGACCTTTCCCCCGCGCCCGACCACACGTTTCTCGTGCAGCACGGCGAGATCGCGCGCGAACCACAGCAGGGGTCCACCGACTACCCGGTGTCCGCGACACGCCCGGACGAGAATGTCCGACAGCGGTAACAGACCGGTGGGTGCCGAGGGTCCGGCGGTGTCGACACTGCGCACCGTGTCGGGGAAAACCATTACTACGGTAGAACTCTCCGAACCAGCCACGTTGCCTCGCCGTCATCGCCGCAGAGCACCGGATCAGGACGTTCATTACAATAAACCTCGCAAGCTCCCTGTCAAGCATTACTCGGCCGTAGGTAACCGATACGAGTACACTTCGTTACCTGCACGACTTACCGAGGAGCAAGATGGCCGACGGTCCGACCTACCTGCGGATCGCGAACCTCCTCCGTGAGGAGATCCGTGCGGGCACATGGAAACCGGGCGATCGATTGCCCAGCCATTCCGAGCTCGCCGCCCAGATGCAGGTCTCGATCACCACCTCGCGCAACGCGATTCAGGTGTTGGTCGCCGAAAACCTGGTCTACACAGCGACTTCGCGCGGCACGATCGTGCGCAATCAGGAAGTGCTGGAGTCGGTGGTCACCGATCACATCCGGCGTGACCGCCCCAAGTCCGCGCACGACATCTTCGAGGAGATCGCGCGCGCGGCCAACCGGGAACCGTCCAAGGAATTCAGCACCAGGATGGAACCCGCCGAGCCCGAGGTCGCGCGCTGGCTGGGTGTCAGCCCCAGTTCCTGGGTGTTGGCCCGCACCGTGGTGCAGTTCCTGGACAACGAGCCCTGGTCGTGGGAGGTCAGCTTCTACCCCCGCGACCTCGCCGAAGCCGCGGGCATCGACTCCCCCCACGACATCCCCGAGGGCACCACCCGCCGCCTGGCCGACCGCGGCTACGGCGAGACCGCCCACCGCGACACCGTGTTGGCCCGCGCCGCCACCGCCGAGGAGGCCGCGGTCCTTGGCGTCGCCACCGGCACCGTGCTGCTGGACCACCTGCGCATCGGCGCCAACCACGAACGCGTCACCCGCGCCACCCGCCACCGCTCGCTGGCGGGCCGCAACCAACTCGCCTACCAGCTCGGCGACACCACCGGCACCGACGTCATCGCCCGCACACTGGGCATCGCGCCCGGGTTGGCCGTCGCCCTGCCATGACGGTGCGCCTGCGCCCAGCCACCCTGGGCGACCTGCCACTGATCTGCCGCCTGCGCGTCCAGCGCACGTCGTGGCTGACCGCACGCGGGTCGGATCAGTGGACGGTGGCGGGGCGGGGGCGGCCGATCGAGATCTTCGCGGGGGCCGTCGGGCGGGCGTTGGATCGGGGGGAGACGTGGATCGCGGAGGTGGACGGGGAGCCGGCGGGGACGATCACGGTGAACCAGCGGGCAGATCCGGGGTTGTGGTCACCGTGGGAGTTGGCCGAATCCGTGATCGTGCACTTCATGATCGTCGATCTGCGGTTCGCGGGCAATCAGATCGGCAAACGGATGCTCACACACGCGGCCAACCTGGCCGAACTCGAGCAGCGGACATGGGTGCGCTTAGACGCGTGGACCACAAACACTGAATTGCACGACTACTACCGTCGTTCAGGTTTTCATCTCGCGCGCCTCGCTGGACCGGCCGCAACCGGCCCATCGCGCGCGCTGTTTCAGCGTCGAACCATGAACTGGCGCCGCCATCCTTCTGCGGCACGATTCACCCGTGCGCTGTCGACCGCCAGCGATTAGCGCGACCTCCGCATCGACGGACCCAGCACGGCCGAACATCGGGGAGGCGGATCCTCATGGCCGTTCAGTTGGCCGCGGAGAGCGAGTCATGGCCGACCAGCGCAGCCTGCTTGTCCAGCGTAGGCCCTGGAACTAATTGACCGATGATCGACCACGGCGCCAGATGGGGCGTTCTCCCCAACCCGAGCACATCCGCGGCGTCTATATCCGGCACGCCATACCGGATTCCGGTGTCCATGATGTAGAACAAGCCAGGGTCGCGCCGGGGACTGCCCGGTTCAGTTCCGGTCACCCGTACGAATTCTCCCGTGGTCGGTGGTAAGTAGACCTCATCGATGCGGCTGCCGGTGCCGTCAGCCGTCACCAGCTTGACAGGTTTCGTCTTCTCGGAAATCGGCAAACGCGTGCCCGCAAGTAAGGATACGGTGGCACGATCTGAGGCTCCTTCGGTTGCGTCGGACTGCAGAAGTCCAGTGCCGGCCGTTTTCGTCCATTCGATACAAGCAACGGGATTCAGATCAGCGGCGAGGATCTTCGGCGTGCTGATCGGGAAGTCGTCGACCGGAAGAGTGTCCACCGTCGAGATCCCATCGAGCGTATCCGGCGGAACGGATTTACTGGTGCTCATTCCGTATGAGTCCTGGTTGCGAATCAACTCCGCCGTGAACTCCGAAACACGTTGCACTCCACCGGAAAGAACGACATAGAGCTCTGCGGTCGCAGATTTGTCGAGGCCGGCCACACTGATGATGCCACCGATCGGAACATCGCTCAGCTTGCCAGGGCCGGGCTCGCCCGCGCGTTCGATCACCGGCGGAGACACCGGCGCTACTGCGGTCGGCACCCCGAGAAGTCCGGTGGAAATCGGACGCGGCATCAGGTTCGACGCCTTCAATGAGCGCTGTATCACGGTATTCTGCAGATCGATCTCGGCCCGTTTACCCTCGTATATAAGATAGGTCTTCGCACCGTTGCGAACGAGCAGCGCTGCGTCACGGCCCGTCTCTTTCATCCGGTCACTCAGCTCGAGCTCGCCCGCGATAACCGTAGTTGTCGCGCCCGAAGAAGAGACGGCTCCGCCGGAGGCCGACAGTTCCACGGTATCGCACAGGGTCCACTGCGATTTCTCGCCGTGGTCAGCGACAGGGAGAGCAGCGGGCGCCCCCGGGATTCCCAGGAGCGGACCACGGGGCAACGAATTGAGTTTGTTGTCTTTTACTGATTTCGGCACATCGCGAGTTCCCATGATCAATCGTGCCGACGCCAAGTTCAAGACTGGGTGCAGCGTGCTGTTCTTGTTCTGGTCCTGCACCACCACATACAACGCACCACTGTCCTTGCCCATCACGATTTTCGCGTCGCCGATCGAGCCCTGAGGACTGATCAACGACAGAATGACCGCGCCTGCGACCACCAACACCGCCAGCACGGCACCAACGACCAGCGAACGAAACTGGGCCCGCATCGGGTCGTGCAACATACGGACGTCCCGACGAATCAATGCGTGATCGAGCCGCCGTAGCAAGAATCTGTACCCATTGACCTGGGCGCGGGTAGTCAACTGTGCTGGCACGAATCCTCCATCAGGTCGACTGTCATGCCGACCAAATCAGAACAACGACAACATGGCACCCCTAACGAAGAGGGGTGCCATGTTTGAAACTCCGGTTAGATAGCTCCGAAGCCGTCCGCGATCCTGGCATCCGCGCCGAAAGCGCTGCCCATCGACTCTTCTACCGCGGTGGCGATAGCTTCCAGCTTGGCCAGCGTGTCCTTGAATTCGTTGTCGTACGATGCCTTTACCGGCCCGAAACCGGAATTGTAAGCCTCGTTGACGTTGCCGGCGTCATCCGACCAAGCAACCCTCAACTTCGTTGAGGCCGCTTCCATCTCGTCGACACCGGCCCGCGTCAGTTCACCGTGAAGCCGACGCAACTCGGTGTACATGTGGGTCATTGTGGCTCTGTCGTAGACAGTTACACCGGACATCTTCTACTCCTTGTGATTTCTATCAAATATGGTCGGGAACGGCGAAACTTGGTCAGAGATTCGTCAATCGTGCGAACCCCTCTTCGTTCACCGCTTCCATCTTGGCGTAGGTGGTCTGCCCCTCGCCGACTTGTGCCTCGAGCTTGATCAGAACCCCCTTCAGGCGGACGGCTTCCTCGTCCCAAGCCGATGCGGCTCCGACATACGCGGCTCCCGCAGCGCCGACGAAGCCCTTCTTGCCGCTGTCTACCAGCTCCTGGACGTCTTGGAGAACTCGCTGAATGTGGTCGACTGCACTCGCGACCTCATCCTTCGCTGACTGAACCTTCGCTTCGTCAACTGCAACCATCGGTGTGTACCTCGATCTCTTGTGTGTACTTACTACGGCCAGGCAATGCGGTCGCACATCGCCATCTCTGCGTGGAGCAGCTGCGTGTTCATGTCTGGATCACGACAGCCACCTCCCCCCAGGCAATCGGTCGATCAATCCCGAAATCGCTTGCGCGAAACGGTGATCGGTGCCCGGTGACAGTGTGGACCAGACTTGCTGGTCCGGAGCGACACCCGGTGCGACCACAATGCGGCCCCTTCCGGTGTCGTACACGACGGCGGCTCCCGGTGATCGGTCTGTCGCGCCGTCGGAGTACGCATAGGCCACAACTTCGGCGTATGCGTGGCAGGAGGCCAACGCGAGTCCGTAGGCCGTGGCTTGGGTGTCTTCGACACCGAAGCTGTAGACGGCACTCGCGTAGTCCTCCGACGTTATGGCGGTATCGAAGCGTTCGCCCAAGTCCACGGAGAGCGCGCTGAAATTGACAACGGAGGCGGCTTCGCTCGGTCCCAACGCCTCGATCAGCGGCCGGGCAAGCGATTCTCCAGACCCGTCGGTCCATATGGACCGGAGTTCGAGGCTACCGTCGCGGCGCACGGCAACGGCATGGTTCTCGCCACGCCGGGCCACACACACACGTACTGACCCGTCATCACCGAAGATCCGCATAGCGAGTTCCCGGTCCGGCTGTGCCAGTGTGAACATCGCATCAGCGATATCGGGCTCCACGTCACCGTTGGGGTCGATCACCCGCTGAGCGATCAGATCGACTCGCGCGCGCTCGTGCGCAAGGGTCAAGTCACTATGTGAATCCTGTTGCGGACTCACCGCGAGGACAAGCGGCAGCGTCTGGACGCCGAGCTGACGCGCGAGGACCAGGACGCCATCATTGGTCAAAGTCGTCATGGCGACGAAGCTCCCTCTCCGCCTGCGGGTTCAGCGGTCGGCATCGCTTCACCACCGGCAGTGGAGGCAGTGAAAGCAATATCAGGGACACCTCTTTGCGCACTCGGATCCAGTCCGCCGAGTACGGCGGGCGCTACCTGCATCCCCGAGCCCAGTCCGAGCTCAGCGTCGCCGGCAGGAACTCCAGCCAGGTCAGAGCGTGTCGAGTGCTCCTCTTCGTCCTGTCCGCCGTGCCCGGCACCCATGCCCGGCGCGAACGGCATCGTGCCTGCCTGTTGCACCGAAACCGGCTGTACTCGCACCGTTTCCGAGTCACGCGAGGAGACCTGGGTAGTGGTTCGGCCACGATAGGCGGTCTTCACCGGTGCGAAATTGATCGGCCCGCTCGAATACCCGGGCGCCCCAGCCATCGCCTGAGGTGACGCCTCGGGATTGTCGGCGGTACTCAATGTCCCGCCATTCGCCTGCACATCAGGCGCGACCATTGGTGCGGGCTCGTGCTCCCACGGTGTCGCCAACCTCTCGGTCGCGGCTTCGTAGGTGCGCATGACTCGTGCGGCGACGGCTTTCGCCGCATCGGCGTCGTCCTCGGCTTGCGCGATTTTCGCGAGCATGGGCGCGCCCATAGCCGCGCCCACGCTCTCCAGGAGGTTTTGCAGGTCACGAAGCGCTGTGACTTCCTGGGCGTCCGGCATGGCCAGCCGCGCGATCTCGTAGGTCAGCGCGTGCGACTCCGCTTGTGCTGCGTTTCCCGCAGCTGCGGTCGCCGATGACGTCAACCAGTCCGAGAGAGTGCGGAACCGTTCGATGACCTGGCTGCTGTTCTCGGATTCCCAAGCAGTACTGAGGGTTCCGAGAATGCGATCGTATTCGACGGCCGTCGCCGCGAAACTGACACCCAGTCGTCCCCAGGCCAGACCGGCTTCGGCCGCAGATGATGCGCCCGCGCCCGTCACAAGATCTCGAGCCAACTGTTCCGATGGCCGCGACTCCCATACCGTCCCGGTGAATCCGGGATTCTGTGGTTCCAGCATCGGCGGCGGCTCGCTCATACCTTGAAGCCGAGAGCGCTCTGCTCTTCGACCTGACCGAACTCGTTGGTCTGTGCCCGCAAGGCGGTAGCGAGCTTTCGCAGCTCGGCTACGCCGTTACCAGCGCTCTGTTGGAAGGATGCGGCGACCGAGTTGAGCGTTCGCGCGGCTTGGACCGATACTTCGTCGGCGCCCGCGGAGACGATGGTGAGCTTGATTTGTTCTTTCTCCATGCCCGCGGCGAGCCGATCCGCGAGCGCGTCCAGTTGGGCTGCGGCGGCCAAGGCCGATTCGGAATCGAAACTCAGCCCAGCGATTTCGTTGTTGGCCATGATGGTAATCCTCCTGCTGCCTGTGATGATTCAGAGCGTGAGCGCTTTGTCCGGCGGCTCATCCGCAACTTCGACGCCACCGATAACCGGGTTGGAGACGCCCTCTATGTTTCCGACTACTTCATCGCCGTGCGCTGTGGTGACGAGATCTGTGCGGACGTTGCCGGCCGCCGAATCCTCTGCTGCACCAGCACGGTTCGCTCCGCCCATCCCCGGCATCATCGGCGTTGCCGCAGAGCGGCCCGTTGCTGCCGCGTTGGATGTGCTCGTCGCTGCTGCGCGATTTGTCGGCGAGCTGGTATCACTGACCGGAGCCCTGGTCAGCGGACTGCTTGCTGGGGATGTGGCCGGGGATCCGCCGATTAGCCCCCCGAGGCCGGATCCACCACCTGCACCGCTGCCGGTACCGCCAGTGGAATCAGCGCCGGTACCACCGTTGATGGCAGATGGCGTGCCAGCCGTTGTGCCCTGACCGTTCTGGTTCGTCGCCGTCTGTATGCCACTGATACTCGACTGCAGACCACTGACGGCGTCGCTGACCATGTCCGAGCCGCCACTGACTACCGCGCTGCCCTTTTCGACGACCTTGGTGGCCAACTCCGTAGCGGGCGAGACCAGCGGCTGCACTGATTGCATGACCAAGTTCGCCAACTGGGCCGCATCAGCAACGGTGGGAGCGCCGGTCACCGGTACTTTCATTCCAGCAGCAACGATCTGGGCGGTCTTGATTGTCAACTCCCCCCGTGTTCGGGCGGCGATGACAGTTGCCTCAGCGATCACTTGAGACGCCATCGCGAGCAACGTCGGTATTCCGGCGGGCGTCACGAGCAGTGCTATACCGGCTATCACCTCGGCCACGAACTTCGCGATCACCACGCTGAGTTCGGCGTACCCCTGCGCGACAACGCGTTCCGCGTCGAGCAGAATTGCCTTCTGGTTTGTGCCCTGTACTTGAACATTCCCGATGTCATCGACCACGCTGAGGCTCTTCTGTTGAGCCTTGACCGCGGCGTCGCTCTGCCAGCCTGTCGAAACCTTACTGACAGCCTGACTCGTCGCACTGGACGAATCGGACAACACCCCGGACATCAGCGAGAACACGTCCGAGATATCGAAACCGCCACCGCTAGCGCCAGTTCCGAACCCGCTCAGCAGGTCCACGGCTGGCTGGATCAGTGCTGTGGGGTCGATCGACGGCAGCGCGATCTCCGGCAGCCCCGAAATTTGCGGAATCGTAGGCAGCTGGGGAATTCCCAGCTGCGTCAACACATCCGGGACCGGAAGATCCAGCATCGACCCTGCGGGGCTGTTACGCAAGACATCGAGAACCGTCTGGTTCAGTACTGCGTCGCTCACAACGATTTGAGGGCGAAGCTAATCGCAGACGCCAAATCCGTGCTCTCGTAGGCAGCGACACCCGCGAAGGCGCTCGCCGCAGTCTGACCGTGCACCGCCGCGATTTCCGCCGTCGACAAAAGGTAGTTCGCTTGCGCCTGGGCGAAGGCGATCAGGAAGTCCTGACCGATCAGCCCGAACACCGGCACTGCCGAAGCCAGCGCCGTAGCGGAATCGATGCCAGCCGCACCAGCGATCTGCGCCGCCGTTGTCGCTTGAGTACTACCGAAAGCCGTGATCGCCGCGAAGTCGGCCTTTACCAGGTCGCCCATCGTGATCCCCTCCCATTCTCCGTCGATCTAGATCAAAGCGTACTTGCACCAATAGCGTTGCGCCAGTGGGTTAACACATCCACAAGACTTGCTTAAACTGCCTGCCGAGGAGCGAACTCCTCAGCGAGAGAAGCGATCAGCTCGGCACGCCGCGCGAATGCTTCGCGGACCGCCTCGTTGCCGGCGTCTACCACGGCCCGCTCGAAGTCGTCTGGTGACATCCGTGAGATCTCATCAGAGAACCGTAAATCCACCAGAGCGCCGTTGCCGTCCACTTCGACAGTCACCGCACCCTCCGCGGACGTCACCCGTTCCCGAACCGCATGCATCTGCTCACCGAGTTCCTCGATCCGATACATCCGTTGGCGAGCTCGCGCCTCCAGCTCGTCCCACGACCCGACCACACCGTCCTCCTTCAGATAGTCCGGAGCCAGCTCTGCGGCTCGGTGTCGTATTCCTGCTCCTCGACGTACTCGAGACGAGCTACGTCGGCTTCGGTGGGAAGCCCGGACAGTGCGAGAGTTTCAGCACTCACCCCAGCCTCCGCCAACTGCCTGCGTCGGAGAGCCCCGGCACGCGCGGCGGTGCGCTGGCAGAGTCGCAGAATCTCGGCGGCGAGCTGCGATGGATCGCGGTGCAGCTCAGCGGGATCCACACGCAGCCCAAGTGGCAACCCCTGTTCGGAAGTGCGAACCTTGATCGACCCGCTCATCGAAACGGCAGTGTAGGTGGGGCAGTCCGCCCCACCAGAACCTTCTACGCTCGACTCGCGCATCGACAACTCCCTCCCCGGATCGCTTCGTCTAGAAGTATCACACATTTCGCCTACCGCACCAGATCAAGCCGCATCCGAGAGGGCTGGGTGCCACCAGATGTGCGATGCCCTCCCCCCGAGCCTGCAACCCTCGCTGGCAAATCCTCAATCTGATTGCGACACTTACCCTTCAGTCTATCTGAAGGGTGCGCTTCGTTGTGCTGCAGCAGCTCGTCCGAGCAAGGACGACCGGCAGCTTCCACGCGGCGCGCTACGAGAGCCTCGCCGTTCGGTAGGTCGTTCGACAAGCTATGTCGAACGACCTACGTCTGCCGGGGCGAGCAGAGTCGAGCGAACGCGCATCTCGGGATCGCCGTTACTTCACGTGCGAGCCGACCCTCGTTCGTCCTTGATCGCGGCGATCACCAACGCGACATGACTGTTGAGGACCGAGACGAACCTCGTTCGGTCCACCGCGCGAACGTAAGCGGGGTTCTCAGTGATGACATAGCGGCCGTCATCAGCGAGGTCTCTGAAACGAACCAGGTGGCGAGTCGCTCCGCGTGGACCGAAAACCGACCGGCCCTGGACAACATAGATCTCTCCTGCCGCCAAGGCTGCCTCCTGGAGGAATTTCTCAGTCTTGTTCACGGCAGTATCCAGCGGACCGGATACCACCGAGCGTCCGTGATCGTAGTCCAGGTCTTGATCGGGCGCGGTAAGTGCCATATCCCCGCGACTACCGCGCTCAGCGGATGGCATCGCGTCGATAACCACATTGGACAACTCGATCGGGTCACATTCACTCACGGTGTAGCCGCCGCGCCGCCAGTATGTCGCGCCGGGCAACTGGGTGATCAGGTAGCCCCTCGGACCCTTCCTGGTAGCCCGCACCCGAATCTGCGAATCAACACCCCACGGGTCCTGATCGTTCCACCCATAAGCGGACAGGTACATATCGGGGTTCGCCATCGCGTCGAACGCAGCGTGGAAGTCGCCATCCATCTTTTCGTTCAAGCTCGCTCGGGCTTCCCGGAGTTCGATGCGGAGATCCTCGGGGGTCCGTGTCAGCGAGGTGAACATGAACGGTTCCGGCGGCTCCATTCCCGCCTTATCCATCCACAGGACGTAGAACTCCGCTTCGGTAAATCGCCATCGCACCATCATTTTTCAGCCACCGGCACGACAGCTGACGGCGTATCGCCGAGAGCGGCATCGAGATTCTCTGCGGAATCGAGGTACTGGGCTCGCTTGTGTTCCTTGCCCTGCCCCTGCCCCTGCGCGCCACCGGCCGCGGGCGATCCCATCATCGGACTGGACATGCCAGAGGTCGCCCCAGTCGAGGCGAGTCCAGCTCTGGCCGTGGCGGTCGATACCTCTGCGGTCTGCACCCCCTGCACTGCGGCGCGGGGAAACAGTTGCGATTTTGTCGGCTGCGTTGCGCCGCCGCCTGCACTACCCGCGCCGCCGGCGCTACCCGCACCGCCGGACATGGCCGACTTCCCACCGCCAGATTGTCCCGACGGGACTCCGGCACTCGGCGCCACGCTCAGTGGCGTTTGCGACTGGTCTGTGGCGGTGGCAGCCGTCAATCCCTCGGTGATTGCCGAAGTAAGGGCTGAGGAAGCGCTCTCGGCCGCCGTTCCGACCGCTTCAACGCCCTGTTGTAGCACCGTGCTGCCCTGCTCCAACAGGGACTGAAGAGTCTTCTGTGTCTGGTCTTCAGTCGTTACCGGATTCTGGGTCGTCGGAATGGAGGGAGTGGGGGTCGTAGGAATTGATGGGGACGGGGTTGACGGGATGCTCGGACTTCCGCCCCCGGTCGGCGCTTGCCCACCCAGACCGGAGGGGTTTCCCGGCACTTGGCTGACAGGAGGAATCACTATTTCGGGCACCTTTACCGATAGCGAATCCTTCGGATTCGGCATAATCGGGATTGCGGATCCCGATTCCTTAACACCCTCGCCGTACCAATTGTCCCATGCTTGTCGAAGTTCTTTCATCCAGCTGTCGACAACCCATTTTTCGGGATTATCTCCGCACTCCTCTTTGATGCTGCGATAGGGCAGAAAATTTTGAAGACGATTCATCCAGCCTTGAGCATGCGCATAGTTCCAACTCATCAACTTAGTTGCGCGCGCTAACGCCTCCGCGCTGGCTATATACTTCGATACCGACGCCTTGGCAGCCAATGCGCCAGGAGATGCCCACTTCCCTCCGACCGTGGAGTCTCCTTGGTAGCCCTGAAGGTGCTGATCAACCGCCGTGTGCATATCACGAATTCCCACATCGAGGTACGCGTACACTCTGTGGTAATCTTGCGCAATTGCCGCCAGTCTGGAGATTACGTTAGAGGTATGCGCGAAATGTTCCCAGTGGTTATGAAAATCATCCCACTGGTACTGAATTCCCGGCTCTGGCTCTATATTTACCTCGCGATCCATTGAGAGTCCAACACTTCCCACAAGTTCCTGCAAGGCATTCGCATGAGAGGTTCCCGCCAGTTTGTCATCATAATCTGATGAATAAGTCCCACTCCAAGAATATTTATGATGATTAGTCAAGAGAGGAATTTCTGTCGGTTGAGACTGCTTCCATCCAGGAAGCTCTACTTGTCCAACGCTTATAGACAATGCGGTCCGCGGCGACCACTGATCCGACGGTTTCGTGAACCCCTGGAAGGCTGTGGCCAGTTGATCACTCGTATACGTTCCATTTCTGAATGCCTCGGCAGACGCGTCGTCTACCCCCGTGAATAGTTTACCCGCAGCCACGAACGTCTCACCCATGTCCCTCAGTATATTGAGGTGTTCAGGCAGAACTGTATCGATCAGCCTCTTTCCAGCCGCGTTAAATTTGTCAGCCAACTTCGCCCCCGAGCCCCTTTGATTAAGTGGCTGAAGGTCCGTCGCAGACCTTATTATATTTAGGCATTCATTCACAAGATTGGTCAGATTTGCACATTGCTGCGCCATTGCAGTTGCGACTGCGGGATCGAATGCGACGCCATTGCTATCAAAAGCACCGTTTCGGGCATCAGTCTTGTACCCGGTAAAAGCGTTACCTTCAGCCATCGGTTCCCCTCCAGAGTAGATGTATTTCGCGGTTTAGCGTTTGGCGCAACAGGCGTTCCTCACATTAGATTGGGCACCGCCCTTGCGCCTATCAACCCAGCAAGAGACAACTGATACAACGCGCCATCGATGTCGACAGAGCCCTCACTCGAAAAAAGACCCGATACGGCATCCCGAGAGGCTGTAGCACGCTCAGCCGCGGCCACCGCCGCCATCGCTACCGATAGCCGCTCACCACGAAGAGATTCCGGCAGAACCTCACACACCGCATCCGCCGTACCAGCCGCCGTCAGCACCTCTGGAATCGCAGACCGATGATGCTCGACATCCGCCGACTCACCTCGATACCACCCAGACCCGTCCCACCAGAAGCAGAACGACAGCAACCCAGTGCCCGCTCGCGGATTCAATACCGGATTCGCGACCCAGTCGGGCGCCCCAAGGTAGTAATCGGGCATCACCGCACCACCGTTGTAAGCAGCATCGAGATCCGCCGCGTCCCACACTCCGCCGGACAACACGGCGCGATCACCGGGCAATAGATACAGAGACGAGCCACTCCTGCCCTCGGTCTCGAACATGCCGAATGAGGGCAAAACACGTGGTCCGCTCGGCGACTCGATCGCGGCGTGCACGGCCGCGAGGACAGCCCACCTTGCCCACATCACCGACAATGTGGGCAACCCCTGCACCGGCGCTGCCCACTGGCCCCGCGAGCGATCAGCCCTGGCCTGTTGTGCGGCCTGTTTGGGTGAGCGCCGCTGCGAGCCCTCCTGTCGCACATACGCGGCCAACCACACCGGAAGCCGACTGCGTGGATGCGCTAGTAGGTCGGCCGCGTACGCCTCCGGGGCGAACAGTTGATCATCAGGGAATGGCTCAGCGCCATAGTCCAATTCGAAGTCGACTTCGCCGAGCACTGTCAGTCGCACAGTCATCCGCCACCATGGCCCGTCGGCTTTCCGAGCATCCCGTGACCGGTGCTCACGAACCAGCTCCAGGACAGCCTCTGGCACCTCGGCCCGCACCGACTGTTCCTTCTCGTCGAACCAGTCCGCTCGGGCCACACCAGCGACGACGGTCAGAGCGACAACGGCTTCGAGGCGCCGCCACCCAGCGGGACCGACCCCGACGAAGGCTCGCGCCGCCTCGTACAGCCAATCCTCCGATGCGGGCCGCGATTCGCCACGGCCGGTCGTCACGTCCGACACAACGGAGGATCCGGTCCCGAGGCTGAATCCGACATCCGGCGACTCGAGTCCGGGTATCCGCCCCACCGATTCCCTCACAGCTCTCAGGTCCCTCCGTAACGCCACAGCTGACAGATCGCGAGCCGCCACTCCACCCCAACCAGCTAGGTGCCGAGCATGATTCACGGTACCCGTACACTATGCGGGCCCGCAGCACCGTGCGCTAGCCGCGATCTACGACAACTCTTACCCGATTGTGCTGAGACACGCTCTGTGGCACAGTCGAATCGAGTGCCCGATGGGTCGCGGGCGATAGACGTTCACACAGGGGAGATTCCGATGGCTGATCACATCGAGGTCAACGCAGACAAGCTACGACTACTGGCAGCATCGGCCGATTCCATCGCCGATCGCCTCGCGGCGATCGCCACCGCCGGCCAGTCCGCCGTCTCGGCGGCTTCCTCGGCCTGGGGCGATGATGCGTTCGGCGGCAAGTTCGCCAGCGGTGACAAGGGTTTCGAGAAAAACAGCACCAACATCACCGCAACCACAAGAGCCGTCTCGAGCTCTATGAGCGCCCTCGCGACAGGCATTACCGAATCGGGCGGGTCCTCCGCGAAGACCGAGGACCACAACGCCGGATTGTTCCGGTAGACGACACCATGGCGGACAGGAGCGTCGACGACGCGGCATCAGTGTTCGACGGTCTCAACCGTCAGATGAAGGCGATAGCCGAGGTCGCACAGCAGCGGGCACAACTCACCGCCACTGGCTACGCGGAAAATCGACGGATCTCGGTAACGGTCAACGCTGACGGCGCGGTGATCGAAACGAAGATCTCGCCGACTGTCGACGATCTCACCAATGCCGAGATCGCCAAAGCCGTGACTTCCGCGGCGCAGAACGCGGCCGCGGAAGTAGGCCGTAAAGCCCAGGAGTTGATGGCGCCGATCACTGAGCAGCGGGCCAAGATGCCGAAGATTCACGAACTCATCGAAGGCTTACCGGACCTCGGCGACACCAGTCCCAGCCTGCCCAAACCCTCGATGGCGCCCCCCGGCTCACTCGAACGCAATGAAGCCGTCAGTGATTCGCCGGTGTTCGTTGATGCCGAAGACCACGAACAATGGAACGAACGGCGGCGGACGAGCGTGACCGATGACAGTTGGTAGCGGTCGGCCGAAGGAGATCCAGTGACCGATGAAGCCACACGGAAGTTCGCCGAAGAACGCCAAGCGTTGCTCGACGAAGGCAATCGGCTCAAGCGACTGTACAAAGACCTCGGGTACACCGACGAGGGCGAAAAGGCGATCTATCAAGCGATCGAGCTAGGCAAGCAGTACCGCGAACTACTTCCCGATGTTCTCGTCTCTCGCTGCCCGTTCACCGACGAACCTGTCCGATGGCCGATGGACACCGTCGACCTCGACGGTTGGTACTGGGACAGCGAAAACCCGATACGTCGCGTGGTCGACCCGGTCCTCCCTACCTGGCTGGCGATGGGAGGAGCGGTCCGTCTGGTCGAACCGTTGACTTCCGCGCCCTTCTTTCGCAAGCCAGGCCCCGACCGCCCCTACGTGATTCCACGCATCTTGGAACGCCCCACGGTCCGTGCCGTCATCGCGCAGATCCCGATCGGCCCCCACACCGGATGGAATACCACCTACTTCAGCACCCAACGCGCAGTGGGGGTCCCGTTGGAAAACTTTTGGGGGGCTGAGAAATACGATGTATATGATGCTAAAGGCCATTGGCGCGCATGGAACGAACACACCCAAATCGCCAGTGACTACGATTTCGATCTACGCCCGTGGATCGAGGCCGGCAAACTTCTCTGGATCGCACCCGACGACCCAACCGCGTCGCTACACCAGGATACCGACGGCTGCCCCTACCTCGATATCGACGGCACACACACTTTTCAGCGGATTCTGCACGCCAAAGTAGAGGGCTACTGAACCGAATCCATAGGCGATAGCTCGCTGCACGTTCCGTGCGCACAGCGATACAGCAATAGGAAGAAGTTTTTCGCGCATGCGGTTGGTGTTACATCAGATCTAGACTCGTTTAGGTTTCCGAGAAACCCCCAGCTCACCACCTTCAAGGGCAGCCCGATACTCCTCCCATGACGGATACGGAAACTCCGGTTCGTTCGGGCCGACGACTCTCGTCTCGAATTCCGAGACAATTTTCCATCCCGTATTTATTTCGTCGAATGCTTCGAGCTTCACCCGCGCGAAGTCTTCGACAGTTGGGTATTTACGTCCATCGATCACGAAGGTGGCGACCCAGTCGTCGTCGCCGACCAGAGTTCGGACCAGGCAGACCTTCCGATCCGGCTTTTGGGCAGTCAATGGGGACCTCAACTCTCTACCGCCGCGCACATCACAGCTTTGCAAGCAACCGTACCATCGGACACCCCGCCGACCTATGTCACCTATAGACCAGGACATGCCGCTTAGAGGAGAATTTGACGATCGCAGGGTAGCCGATTCAACACATCACAAGCTACGGAGCCTCGCGGTACGCTTGAGCAAGCCCTGTACTGACTGGCCGGTGCGTTGATACACCGCGGACCACGCGGCCAAGAAGTTGGGAGACTCCATTGACTTCGCAAAACGCAGGTCGGCATGTTTGGCTGGTCCGAACCTTAGTTGGCGATGACGACTGGGTTGCTGCCTTTGCAATCGATGGACGTAATTTTTCGAGTGCCGAGGAGTTTGAGCGAGTTTCTCGCGAAGCGTTCATAGAGATAAATCGCAGATGGAGCCTCGTTGCAGACTTTGAGACGAGGGAAGTCGGGGTCTGTGAGCCAGATTTCCCATATCCTACGTGGGAGGAGTATCGGGACTCTCTCGAGAGCGGCGCATTGGGAGTTCCGCGAAAACCTCGACGTGATTGATACCGCCAAGCACACCCTGAGAATTTGACATACAGTCATACGGCAAACTCAACCCAGATTCACAGGTTTGCACCTGCGCCCAATGGATCTGCCACCCGACCCGATCCGAGGCTCAGGACTCCCCTGACCGTTACTGCGACGCGTTTGCGGCTTCAGCGAACTCAATAACTACTTTCGCGGGACTCCCACGTCTCCACTTTCGAGAGAAGCATGATATTCCTCCCACGACGGATATGGAAAATCCGGTTCGTTCACACCCACCGCGCGCGTCTCGAACTCCGCGACTAGCCTCCAATACCGGTCGAGCGACTGACCCGCTTCGAGTGTTACCCGTACAAAATCCTCGGCAGTGGGATATTTACGTCCATCAATGACAAAGGTGGCAACCCATTCGTCATCTCCAACTAGAGTTCGGACCAAGCAGACTTCGCGGTCCGATGACTGTTTCGTCAATGGATCCCACTTTTTTCATCGACTTCGGTTTTCAGGCGTCCTCTAGCCGTTTGCGTACGTACGTCGACAGGTACTCGCCGAAGAAATCACTTACATCGACTGGAAACTCCTGAACGCAGGAAAGTGAATACGTTAGCACGAATCCGGCACGATTTCGCCCGGAACGCAGATATTGATACTCAGGCTCGCGTGTGTCCAACATTTCTTGATAGAGATCCCGCACTTCAAGGAACTCCAACAACCTTTGCAAGTCCCACTCCGAAATATCCACCTGCGGATCTTTACTCAAGAGTCTCGACATTCCACCACTACGGCCGCGCACACGCTCACCTCGGCCGAGAGCTTCAGCTTCGTTCATATCAATGAAATAGAACGGTCCAGCATTCTCCACATACGCCCACCGATTGAACCGCGGATTCTCGTAAACATTCCCGCTGGGAAGCAGCGCCACCGCGTCGATAAAGCCGAGCCCGCGCCGCTGAACATCGTACGTTTCCCCGTCGCCGCGCCGGAGGGTAACGACATCCTCGACCGTGGAGATCCACGTAGCAGCCTCACTCCGGAACGTGTCACGCTCGGAAAAATTCCGGACACACGCCAAGTGATACGACCCCCGGAAAAAGCTCGCGTTCACGTCCCACGACGCACGCATCTGGTGATACGGCTGCAGCGACTCCGCCCACCCGTCAACTTCCAGCACGTACCGACCGCAAAACCGGCAAGCCTCATCATCGTCGATCACTGTCCGGTCCTCTCGGCATCGACTCGGTAGGTAACTTGTTGCTGCGCAAAGGAGCCCGCCGGTAGTCTACTGGTTCCCTACCCGCTGGGTTCACCGTGCACCACCACCAACCTATTCAACCTAGCTTGGTGGGGTGCACGTTGTGTGGCCTAGCAACCTGTGGCACAGTCGATCTCACGCCAGCTCGTCGTTGGCGATGCTGATAGGTGACGCGCGGGCTCTGGGGGGCGAAATGATCTATGCCATCATCGAATCATCGACGATGCCGGATCGGTCGATAACTCACCGACCAGTCGCGATGCGCCGACGTTAGGTGATCTCGCGTGGCTCTGCAGTTTCCGTCTTGGTTGGAGTGGCTCGAGTGGGTAGTCGGCGCCGACTGGCCCCATGGCAACGAAGACCGTATGTGGGAGATGGGGCGCGACCTCACCGCCGTCGCCAACGATACGAAAGCCCTTGTCCCTGATCTCCAAGCCATGATCGGCGAGGTCAACGCGGCGTATCCGTCCGGCCAAGGCGGCGAGTCCATCATCGCTTGGATCACCCCGCTTCTCGATGGAACCGACGGCGACAAGCACGGCTCGCTCGCCAGCCTCGGCGAGGAATGGAGCAGTCTGGCGGTCTCAGCCGACGCGATGGGCGATGAACTCCAAGCCGCCAAACTCAACTTCTACATCGCCGGCGTCTGGCTGATGTCGGAACTCGCTCTGGCCGCGTGCGCCGGGCCGGGTGCGCCCGCTGCGGAAGCCGCTGCTATCGCATCGGCGAGAACATTCTTCAGACTTCTCTCAAAGCGTCTACTCGCGGCGATCGAGAACACACTATTGCGGAAAATCACCAATGCCGCCGCCAGAAAAGTAGTTGCTGGGCTGGTATTCGAGGTATTCCAGGAAGCAGTTGTCGAAACACTGCAAGGCACTAGCCAAGAATTGCTTGTCCAGTATATTCAGAACCAAACCGGCCATGTCGATGGCTACGACTGGGACAAGGTCAAGCTCAACGCTGGCATTTCTGCGATCGCCGGCGCTGCGGGCGGCGGTGTCGGGTTCGGCGTAGGCAGGGCCTTGCCAACCGGCGCGGGCGGCGTCAAGGGCATGACAAACGGTGCCCTCACCGGCATGATCGCCGGCGCGGCTGGTGCCGGTGCGGCGTGGTTGGCCACTGGCGCCTTCACCGGCCACTGGGAATTCGACCCACGCTCGCTGACCGGCGGTGCGTTGTCGGGCGCGGGGCCCTCAGCCATTCATGGGTACCGCGGCGGTGCCGCTAATCCAGCAACCCCGGGCACGCCCGGCAGCGCCACAGATACGAACCAATCCAGTAAAGAACTCGACACTGGATCGCGAGGCTCAACGGGGGGTACTGATTCTGTAACGGGCACGAATGGGCGCGATGGCGCTACCGGAAATAGCACAAGTAATGTGGCACCTTCGGCGACCAACGCCGCGAATGATCGTCCGGGAGCATCTCCCAAAGTCGCCGACGCCAACAGCTCAGCGCCTGTGGCAGCAACCGCACCGACGAGTGCCACACCTGACGCTGTTGGAGAATCGGCGATTAATGGCACGTCGACCGGCATAGAAGCCCCGTCGAACGCTGTCAGCGAGGTTTCTCCTGCTACGACCGCCGAACCTGTCGCGAACGATGGTCAGGCCGTCACCAGTGAAGCCAGTCCGGACGCGGCTTCGCCCAAACCCGATGCCGCGGCTACGGATACAGCTGTGCCACAGTCAGATAACGCGCTGGAAAGTCGGCCACAGGTTTCCGAGCAGGCTGATTCGGTCGCGCCGACAGAGGCTGCACCGACGACCAACCCTGCGACCTCATCGGTGGTCAGCAGTCTCGCCTCGCCATCACCGACAGCGGCCGTCGTGACGCCGACCAGCCCGCCAGGGGTGGTGAGTAGCGCGCCAGCGGCAGTGAGCAGCGCACCAGCGGCAGTGCCATCAGCCACGACAGTGACGCCGGCTTCTACGGTGAACGCGGCCCCAGCACAAACCGGTGCCGATGCGCGTGAGCCAAACGCCGCCAAGCCCGCGCCGACGTCACAGAACCCCAATACGGTGTCACCCAGCACGCCGGTCACCGGGCCGCGCGCTGGTGCCAGTCCTCACATCCCGGCAATGGGAATTACCGCACCCGTACAGGCTTCCAGCACAAACATCGATCCGCCAGTGGCGATGGCGTCGGCCGAGGCAGCCATTCTTCATCAGCAGCCGACCCCGGTCCAGGAGATCGCCGCCGACGACACGCGGGAGATGGCAACACATTACAAGTCGAACTCGCGACTGCTTGGCGGGGAAATAACGTTCGGCGAACTCTCGCCGAAAGCCAAGCAATTGGCAAACGCCCTGGCCGAGAACGAAAGCATCCCCATCAGACCAGGCGAAATAAATATCGGGCATCTCGCCGAACTGCAGAAATTTGCGAGCCTGGAACACGCTGTTATCCAGAACAGCAAGGGCGATCTACGACTGTTCCGCGGCGGAGAACGCTCAACAATAATCCCTACTAATTTAAAAGACACCTACAATTTCATCCTGCATACGCATCCCGAA
The DNA here is from genome assembly GCF_042714895.1 of Nocardia sp. NPDC058666. Taxonomy (NCBI): domain Bacteria; kingdom Bacillati; phylum Actinomycetota; class Actinomycetes; order Mycobacteriales; family Nocardiaceae; genus Nocardia; species Nocardia sp. NPDC058666. The sequence continues at coordinate 539,287 of NZ_JBHXRY010000002.1, read as the reverse complement.
GATCGGCTACCCGGCCCGCCGTCGGAGGAAGAACGTCGACTCCGACCCGACGTGGTCGACAGTATGCACAAAGATGTCACCTACAAGGAGACTCCGCATATCGAGGCGGTGGTCAGCCGCGACGGTCAGGTCCGCTTCTTCACCAACGAGGGTGTGCTCGACCTACCGCAAGGAGGCCATCCTCGAGGTGGCCCGATCAACGACCGAGGCTACGTCGTCCCTGTCGAAGGGCTGACTTCACGAGACCCTTCAAATCCAGGTCGTGCGATCTCAGGCAACCCTTCAGACCCTGCCAACCCCGATCACCGGACCTCAGAAGAGGGTGCCACACCTAATACGTCGGTGCCGAGACCTAACGTCGGCGTCCCACACGATGGTGGCCGCCCCGGAAGCACCACGGAAAACGGACCGTCCGAATCAACAACCGATACGAGCAACGAGCAACCGGCCACATCCGTCGCAACCGACACGTCATCGCTGAGTTCAGATCCAGAACAAACCATGCATGACGCGATCGATCAAGCTCTCGCTGGGCATCCCGAGGTCGCGAGCATCATTCACCGCCTCGTCAACGACGTCGGCCACCCACTTAACCTGACCGACGCAATTCGCGACCCTGGTCGTCGCGACGCCGCGCTGGAGATCCTCCGGGAAATCTCCCAATCTCAGCTACTCGACGGAACGTCGATAACCGAATTCGTCGCCCAAAACCCAGGTCAAGGTCCGCTCTTCGACCCGCTCACACCTGGCGTCAATCACCTGCCCGACGGCCGAGCACGAATGGCTGCGCTGGTCGCCGACAGCAAACTCCTCGACCCAGCTCGCCAGGTCGGTGCGAACCCCACCGACACCGAACAAGTACTTGTCGATGACTACGCGAGACGGCTCGTCCATGACGTGGAACCTGCGGTCGAAGCCGAACTGGCTCGGTTGACCGAAGGTTTGGACGGTGTCACCACCAACCTACGGACCAAACCAGCTGACGCGATCATCGACAAAGTCCAACGCATGGTCAACGGCAACGAACGCCGACGTCCACGCCCCGACTACCAAGTCGGCGACGCCATCGACGCCATCGGCGCTCGCATCACCGTCAACAACACCGTGCACCTCGCACAAGTACTCGACCGCGTCCAACAACTGATCGGATCCGGCGACGGCGGCCGAATCGTCGAAATCGACAACATGTACGTCACCCCCAAGGGAAACCCCGGATACCGAGTCATCCCGCTCGTCATTCGGATCGATGTCGACGGCATCCCCTATACCTACGAACTACAGCTCACCACACGACGGGCATCCATCGCCGCCGACATCGAACACAACACCATCTTCAAGCCGTACGTGCCGCTCAACGCCGACGAACGCGCGCTCGTCAACCAACTGTTCGCCGAAGCGGCCGCACTTGACCAACTCGAAAACCGTCCCGACCACAATTCCCCGCAATCTCCAATCCGCACAATCCCTAACACCACCGAACCACCCGAGGCGCGTCCAGGTACCAGCCCCTCCCCTGACGAACACACACCAACACACACCAACAACATCCCCAACGCCGACACCCGCCCACCCACCGAAGCCGAGCTACGCCAACTTCGCATCGAGACTGCACAAGCCAATACGCCCACCCACGTGCCGAGTCTCGACGACACCCGCATCATCGGCTCAGAAAGACTCGCTCCCCTCGAAGACAATGCCTACCTCCAAGCAGTCCAGGACGCGCTACTGGACGACGACCACTTCATCATGGGCGCGGACCCACGGACCAACGACTATGGACGACTCATCAACGATGGCGGTCCGACAGTGGACGGCCGCTGGTACAACTGCCTCGATACCGCGCTGGCCGGACTGTCGTCGTTTCTCGGACGGCCCGCTGTAGCGCTCCCGCGGAACGAGGAATATCTCCCCGACGGAAGGCTCGATCAACGAGGTGAGCTGGGCGGACTCGACCGTGCGGCGAACTGGATCGGTGGCTCCTGGCAGAACTTCGATGGCCAGGGCATGTCCATCCCGGAACAGTTCACCGCACTGCATGACTGGATAACACAGATGGGGCCGGGATCAGCGGCCTTCGTGTACAACCAATGGCATGCGCGTGATACGGACGGGCAACTAATGTTCGACGAGGATGGAAATCCCGTCGATGGCGGTAGCCATGCCACAATTATCGTTTTTCCGCATGGTGCTGATTCTCCAGTATGGTGGGACCCGCAATCGAAGGAGATGTCGGACAAGCCACCGACCACGATGACCGAAAGGTCTCTCGATCTCGCCTTTATATCTATCGATTCCGATGGAGGTACCGTCAGTGCCAAGTCTACAGCTGGAAACCAGGGAACAAGTTCAACAGTATCTGGACCGAGTCCTCAAGGGTTCGGGGGAATACGCAATATCGGAATTCCAAACCTGCTGGGTATGTCGGCCGATATCCCCACCGGAGTTGAGCCGGGACCACAGAGTGGGGAGCGGCTGCTACGTAGTGAACAAACAAACGGGGCGGGTGACAGGGCACGGGAGCAATCTCCCGACCGATCTGATCGGGCTGGAGTACGACAAGGCGATGCAGAGCGGACGGCCCATCGAGGCCTACCAGATCTATCCCCCACAATGGCGAGTGAAGTTTCAACGGATACGCGAGTCCCCGACCGAAATCGAGTACCGAGTTCAAGCACGATCGCTGATGAATCCGCCGTTGGAGGACAGCGACCAACTGTTGACGATCGACAAACAAGCGCTCAGCTACCGAACGAACACCGGCAAAATCCATCCGAGCAGCATCAAGGTGAACGCCTGGGCACAGATGCGCAACCGAGCGGACGGGATCTGGCCGGACCAGGGCACGATCGAGCGCTGAATTCCAGCAACAACGCCTCCCTCCCAGCTAGTGACAGTGCACCCCAGCCTGCGTCGGACGTAGCCCAGGCATGGGAACAATCTGGTGGAGCTGTCCGACCGCGCGATCCCAGCTACGACGACGAATGGGCCGCTGAGGCCTACGACCACTTCCGGTCCTACGACGGCGATATCGCCCGAATCGTGGCTACTCTCGCCGACATCCAACGATCCGACGGCTCTACCGGGTTCACCGACACGGAAATTGCCCAGATCAAGAATCACCTGATGCGCGAGCAGCATCTCCTACGCGACTACGACAACGGCGGCTTCATACTTGCCCGATTCGATCCATCGCCAGATCAGGCGGAGGCATGGATTCGCCTCGCAACAGGTCGACAGTTGCCGCAAGACATCGTGATGCTCGAACACGAATTGACCGAGTCGAACTACATGCGCGCCCACCCCGAAGCCACCTATCCCGACGCGCATGCCGTAGCAAACCAGGCCCACAATTGGGCAGCCGACATCCCCGCTCGCACCGGCGAGCGATACGACCACACGTGGGAGACCAACGATGGCACTACTGGTGTTCTTCGACCGAGCCCAGGAGACCCCGACACAGGTGGAATACCTGTTCGGGACAACAGAGGCAGATCGCAGCCGAATTTTGTTGTTCAACAAACAGACTCGCGATTTTCAGACGACCAACAGTCCGATGGACGGAGTCGCCCGGGCAACAGCCGGTCGGATTCTGCACAAGGCAAGGACGGAGGGCGCCTGGCCGAAGGGCGGAATAATCCAGTCCTGAGTAGTCCGGATACGCAGGCCAGCCCAGAACAAACACCGAATCCCGCGCTGGACGGCCACACCCCATCAGCCAACCCTGACAGCGAACTGGACATTCCGGAGGACAGTGAGCGGTCGGTACCTGAGCCGATGCCGCTCAATTCCGAAGTCATAGAATCGCAACACGGGATACCGGTCGAGAATCAGCGCAAAATACAGCGCTATGTCGATGCAAACAACCTGATCTTGGAAGTGCGACCCACCAATCCCGATGCCGTTCGACACATACGTGCTGGTGCCGCATACAAGCCGATGGCGATCAAAGACAAGACCATCAATGATCTTGATATCGAACTCGGCGCACCCGCACACGCGAAGGGGCTGGTCGGACGTTTCGCACCCGGAATGCTATCGATGCCGGACACCGCCGAAATGAGTCCTGAGCATCGCAGGAATTTGCAAGCCCGACTTGACCGGCGCAATAGCGATTGGCTCAAATACCAAAAAAGCATGGACCGGCTCACCCTCGACAACAGCGGACAGGGAGAATTTCAAGTCGTCGACGGTATCGTCGAACGCCGCACCGTCGATGGCTGGAAACCGATCACGGGCGATCATGATCTCTTCGATGTCCGTCACGCTGATGGATCTCGTCTGACTCCTGCGGAAATCGATGAACTGGTGACCGCCCTCCACACTATCGGTGCGGGGATCGAGCACGGACCACACAAGTACTGGGAGACATTCGACCCTTACCAGCGTCGCGAGAATTTCGAAAAGATCGTCAACGATCACCGCTACGACGCCGACCCGGACACCACCCATGAACCGGTAATCCAGTTCGCTCGCGACACCCAACCAACAGCGCTGTGGTCCCCGGACAGCGTCGCCGATGTCGACCGCGCCATGACGCCATGGTTCGCCGGAGCAGATATAGACCTCGGTGTCACGAGCCGACTCGCGACGATCGAACAGCAAACCAACGATCATTTCGACGCGGTGAACCCGGCCGCGAACCCGGCCGAACGCGAAGCGCACACCGAAGCACTCCAGGCACAGATCACCCACGAAGCCGAGCTCCTGCACGCACGAGTCGCAGAACTCGTCGCAAACCCGGACTTCGACCACGCCACCTATCGCGCATGGATGGCCGACAACACCAAAACAGCTGTCAACGCCGACCGTATCGCGATGACCGCCATCGCGGTCACCGAGGAAACCATGATCGTGGTTCCCACCGACTCACCAGAACACGAACTCACCGTCCTACGCCGAGCCGCCGAAGCCGGCCAGACCCTGGCCGAAATCCGAGCCACGATCGACGAACAACTTCACCCCGACAACCGAGGCACTCCGCCCTCGGATTCCCCGCATTCGAACACGCCTACTCCAGACGCCGCGGCCACATCGGCACCGAGTAACGAGGCAACCGAAACGGGACTGACGCCGCAGGAACAAATAGCCAAAGACGCCTGCGACCAACTCCCCCGAGCCGTCCGCGATGCCCTCGTCGACTACGCCGGAGACGCATACGCCGAAATTAATCGCCACCTGCGATTCGGCGAACCCCTCGACACGGTCACCACGGAGACCATCGAATTGATTCGCAGCGGTCTCGCCGCTCTTCCGAACCACATCGGCCCGGTCAAGAGATCATTGATGCTCTCGCCGGAAGAAATGCAGAAATTCTGGTACGAAAACCGCGTCGATTCCGTCGTGGAGGATCCCGGATTTGTATCGACCTCAAAAAACAAGTTCAAATGGAACCCGACCGTAGAATTGACCATCCTTTCAGCCAGCGGGAAAGACATCTCGTTCCTTCATCCGCCGGAAAAGCGTGGCGAGGCAGAAGTGCTTATCCCCGATGGACGGCAGTTCCGCGTGCTCTACCGCCGCATGGATGCCAACGGAATAATGCATGTCATCTGGGCGGAAGTTGCCGATACATCACAGTCACCCGACGGTGTCCATTCCGATTCGCACACTCCGATGCAGGATCAGGAACCGGATCAGCTTTTCCCACGGGACCTCATTCCAGCTACCGATACAGCACTGAACTTGCCCGGTATCGAGCCCGCCGGCACCCCGCATCAGCACGCGGCGGAAATTGAGCAGACAACACAAACACCCGCCAGTCCTCCATCGACGCCAGCTCCTTCCCCGCCCCTGAACAATGACACGCTAGGAACGACTTCTGATAGTAATCAGTCCGGCGAAAATGGAGCGGATCACGCACCGGAAGGACAACCAACAGAGCTGACGTCCGAGCTACGCGATCGCTTCAATCGCTTGCAGTCGCTGGCGGCCGAGATCTCCCAAGTTGCGGGTGCCCCCGCTCGGGTGGGCGAGTTGGCTGGTTTGCGAGCCGAATTCGCTGACCAACTGGGTCGCTTGGGCTTGATGGACAACGCCACCGCCCACGTTCCGTGGCGACTCCTCGGCGAACATGATCCGTCGTTCGTGAAGTTCTTGACCGACAACCACACCATGTTGTTGCCCCAGGCTCACGATCCGGCGGTTGCGCACGAAGCTCGACCCCATGATGGCGATGAGCCGAGCACGACTCATCAATCACTCCCGAACGACCCGACGACCGACCTGCCCGGCGCAGAGCGCACGGACGCGGGTGTGTCGTTCCACCGCGATGACCCGAGTATGGCCGAGTTGGCCAGGCAGGTCCGCCCTGACCCGGCTCGATTCACCGTCGACGTTCACCTCACCCAAGACGGACGGCCGCTGTTCGGTGGCCGCACGCACACCCTCGCCGAGTTGGCTCCGGTGATCCGTGCCGCCGGGTGGGACGGGCACACCCCGATCAGGTTGATCGGCTGCGACGCAGCGACCAACGGATTCGCCGGCGCGTTGGCGCGACATTTGGGTGTCGAAGTGTTGGCCCCGACGAAGACGGCATGGTCGGATTCTCAGGGTCGGGTATTCTCCAGTACACCGGAGCCGCGAATCGACGGGTCGCGTCGGCCGCGGATTCCGCCGGATGGGCAGTGGCAGACGTTCCGCCCTGATGGGTCGGCCACTGTCGCCAGTCGGGATGGGTTCGTCCCGGGGACTCGGGATCAGGATCGTCACGGGATCGATCCCAATCAGGCGGGCGAACGCGCGGCTTCTTCGAGCGAGAACGACCCCGACAGCAATGGCAGACCAACGAACACGTCGCCGGACAGCGGAGAACTGACCGGACCCAACACACCCGAGCCAATCGCGCGGCACATCCCGACGAATCCGCTTGTGCGCGAACAGCTCAGTTCGCTCAGCAGGCAGATCACCGAGGCCGCGGCAGAGCAGCATTCGGCCCGGCGCCGACTCTCGACGCTCGCGCGACAAGTGGGCGTCGATCCGCACACAGCGGGCCCACGCACCGTAGCCGATAACATCCGGGCCCATGTCAAGGCCCAGATCGCCACCGAGGCAAAGGTTTACGATCTTCAGCCCAGCACGCCGGACGAGATGGTGAGCCTCTCCCACCAACGACATGCCGCCGAGCGGACGATCGACGCGCTGGTGGCGGTGAACGAGCGGGCGCAGCAGCAACTGGACCGGTATTTGAGCGCCCGCGCGATCGAAAGTGACCTTCGATCAGCAGCAGCACGACGCGCTGTCGCTGACATTCTCGCCGCTGCTGGGGCCGACATCCGATCCGATGGATACGGCGTGGTTCCTGGGCGTCCGCCGCGTGCCGTCGCCGTTTCGACCACAGACCCACACACCGTGCTGGACGAGCAGCACATGCGCGAACTCAAAGACGCCGGAATCGGTGTCGACTACCGGCGGGTGGTGATCGACGACGCGGGCAACGTACACGTGTTCGACCTGGGAACGTCCGAACAACACGCCGAAACGCAGCCTGTCTCCGGGCCCATCGCAGCACTCGGCGACAGCTATCGCGCCGGGAATCGTGCGCTCGAAGCTACCCGTCAGCAGGCGGTCGAACAACTCACGAACACCCTGCGTCAAGACGGCGGCGCGACGCGACCGGAGTCGCTGCTCCAGCGTCACCCCGCGGTGTCGTCGCGGATCGACCAGGCCCGCGCGTCCGCGATCGAGCGACTCCACCAAACCCATCACGCGGCGGCGACCGAGCTTGACAATGCCGCGCGCACTGCACTGCGCCACCTCAGCGAACCCCAGTCGGTACCGGTGGCTGAATCGGCTGCTCCAGAAGCCGCCGCCGCAACCACGCCAACCAGGCCGCGCAACTGGTTACGAGGGATCGTCACCGGCCTGCGAGAGCGGGTAGCTATGTGGAACCAGGCGGCCGCGACCGCCAAACACCCATCCGGCTCAGGCCTTGATGGCCAGGGCCAGAACCATATCTTTCATACGCCGTCCCGAATCAACGCCGCGAACGATCAGCGACACTCGGGGGAAAGCGAGGCACTCGCGGAGGTCCAGGCCCCCAATGCCGCGCGAATCCTGCATGAGCTCGCAATCCTCATCAAGAACCGAGAACTGCTCAAGCGACATTTCCGTGGCTGGACAGAGACGGTTTCCGACGCTCCACCGCCACGCCGCGCAGACGGGACCCCGTACCGGTATTGGGACGAAGGGACCGCCGAGAATGCCGAGGACCCGGATTTCGCGCGTCTCGAAGCCGAACGCACCGCTGCCATCTGGCAGCACCTGGCCACCCCGAACAACACGGATCCCGCATCACCGGAGACGCCTACTCAGATCGTCGAGCAAAACCCTGAATTGGTTCGCCGACTGCAACACGCGATGGCACCCGCCCCCGATACCCGGTTCGCCGATGCCAATCCGGTCGATCCCACTCAGCTCGAGCCCGACGCTCGCGCCGCGTACGCCGACGCCCTGCGCCACGCCACGCTCCTGCAGCGGCAGGCCGATGGGCTCGGTCTCACGCTGACCGACCTCGGACCTAATGGCCTACGACAAGCCACTGCCGACCTGCACGCACGTGATGTGCGCCTGGCCGGTGCCATCGAGGCGGCCATAGACACCTGGCAGCGGTATCGTGCGGAGGACGCCAATATCCCCTTCTCGCGCGAGATCGACGTCACCCGAACGAACCCAGGAGCGCGGTTGCTCCGTGAGATCGCGGGCGAGCGCGGGACCTTCATCGACCGGTCGGTCGGTAATCCAGCGAATATGGGAAGTGGTCCGGAATTCTCGAGGCCACAGGACGAAGCCATCTGGCAGGCCGAAGCCGCCCGGCGAACGTCGCTGCGCAATGAGGCAGCTGCGTGGGCGGCCTACCTCGACGTCCCCGATGTTGTCACCGCGGCTGATTCACGAAACCACGAGCAACTTCTTCGCGATCGGCTCGCCACCGACATCCGACAGCGCGCGGATTTCGTTCACCGGTCCGAGCAGTATCTGCGTGCCCAAGCCAGGCTCGATTCCCTCACGGGCGTCGATCGCGTGCCCGCGGAGTCAGAGCACGCTCTCTATCGGCTCACGGCGGCGGAGCTGGATCTTCCGGCCGACGTCGATCTTGCCGTTGTGGAACTGGCCGGCAGATTGGCCGTCGATCGCGCCGCATTGGACCCCGCGCGCATCCGAGAAACCCTCGACGCGCTGCGCCGCGACAACGTCCTTCGCGCGGGCCGAGTCGAAGCCATGGCCGCGATGGCCCACCACGAGGTCGCATGGGCGGCGGCTGTCGCGGCGAGCGAGTCCGAATCCGAGCACAACCAGCCAATGCCGGTGGTCGAGCCAGGGCAGCTGTTTCCTGTCCCGAGTCACGTCGATTCCGCCGCATTCCTGCGGGATATCGCAGGCAGCCACGATATCTCGACCGCGCTGAGTTCCGGACGCACATCGACCGATCCCAACACTGACTGGCTGCGCTTCGCCCTTGTCTATGACACTCACCTGAAATCACACGAGGTCGACATCGTCGGTGATGTCGTTCGAGCCGACATCACCGTACTAACCGACCTGCTGTCTCAGCAGGAGTCCGCTCCTGCGCCCGACCCGGCACGAACAGCGGACCGGCTCCGGGCAGAGATCGCTCGCAGGGAAGGCTGGCTCGACACCCTCCGCGCGACGACGACCAAACCGGATGCTGACAGAATCAGCGCGACCCACACCGAGATTCGTGCCGAAATAGTCCGTCGCGCTGCGGAAATAGAGGCACTGGCAGATCTGACGATCCGCAACGCGCATCCACTGCGCAACGCCGGACCGGCCGCCAGGCAGCGTCCCGGAGTGGACCCGCTGACCGACACGGCAAGCCAACTCGTCGATCGCCTCACCGGTACCGCCGCCATGATCGTCGAGGAATTCGAACAGCTCGCCCACGCTCTCGACGCGAGCGCGGACACGTCGTTGGCCGAAGGAGCCAGCTGGGAAACCGTCGGGCCGCCAGTCAGGCACGTCACGACCACTCCCGAGGTCGCGGCGACCCTCGCCGAACTTGCCAGCGATATCGAACGTACTGCTGACCAACGTGATTCGGCTGCTGCCGAACTTCAGGTCCTCGCACGTAACCTGGGCCTCGACCCCGATATTCGTGGCCCCCGACAGGCGTGGCAGTCGATCACCGACCATCTCGGCCCCCGACGCTCGGCCGCCCAACGCGTTCTCGACCACGGCGCCGCCCACGTCAGCGAACATCTGGACGCGCGGGCCGCGATCGAGGAAGCGGACCGCTACCAAGAGCTCGCCGACCAGGCCATGTTCGACTACCTACAAGCGCGCGATCAGGTCGACAACGTCCGCACCGAACTACTGGCCCGCGCCGCCGCGGACGTACTGGAGGCGGCAGGCGCCGTCGATCACTACAAAGGCGTCGGCACGCTACCCTCCCCCACCCCGAACGTGCTGGTCGTATCCGCCGATGCGGACCCACACCAGCACACACTGTCAGCGAACGACCACCGCCGCCTGGTCGAGGCGGATGTCGCAGTGACGTTCCGGCGAGTGCTGATCGGCGACCGCGGCGAGGTCCACGTCATCGATCTGCGACTCCACCGCGACGGCGATCCGACCTCCGGCCCGAACGGACAAACACAGGTACCACCCCCAGACTCGACCATGTTGGCCGGACCATCGACCGACCCGAACACCAGGACACAACCCTCACCCGAACCTCATTCCCCTGAGCAGCAGGGGAATCCGTCCTCACCCGAGGGCACCAGAAATGGCCTGCTGCCCGACTACAACTCAGTCGACTACGGATTCTCCGTCAATCCTGTTCAGGCGCACGAAGACCCGATGCTCGAGCAACACATGCGGGCACTGCTCGCCTCGACGAACGGCGGTTTCGAAACTCACTTCGACCCGCGCACCCACCCCGCCGCGGCACTCGTCAACGGCGAAGGCCCCGACGGCCCCGGCCGACGTAACAATTGCGGCTGGGCGGCCATGGCCGGCCTGTCCACCTTCTTCGGTGACCCCCGCGTTGCACCGAGGATGCTGCCGGTCATCGGTCCCAACGGGTCCACGGTTTATCAAGGTGGCCTCGACCGCGAATACATCAGTTCCTGGTTGGCCACCGACTGGTTGCAGTTCAACCCCACGATGGATATCGCCGACCAGTACCGCGCACTCCACAGGTTGCTCACTGAACTCGGACCAGGATCAGCCGCCTACGTCGCCACCCGCTGGCAACGCCTCGACCGACAAGGCAACCGAGTCTTCCGACCCGACGGCACACCACGCCTCACCGGTGGACACGCCACACTCGTCGTATTCCCGCGTGACTCCGACACCCCCGTTTGGTGGGACACCCAGGAGCTGACCGCAACCGACAGTCCACCGGAGACGATGCTGCGCGAAGCAGGCGGTCTCCAAGTCTGCATCGTGCGCGCGGACGGGACGGTCCTCGACCTCCGAGACGCTGCCGACCTCGCCGACCTCGCCGACCACCACCAGATCGCCGCGACGGACTCCTGGGCACCGAGACACACGATCCCAGGCCTGCCACATTCAACAGGCTCACAGACAGCCAACCGCGAGTCAGGGCGAAGCCCTCGTTCGCAGACAACCGCAGCTCATCAACCTCACTCGGGTGATCCGACTGTTCCACTGCCTTTCGGTGAACGTACGGATGCGGGAGTGTCATTTCATCGTGATGATCCGAGTTTGGCGGGGTTGGCCCGGCTGGTCCGTGAAACAGCCACCGAGACCTCGACAACCGAAGTCGACACAACCTCCAACACCACAATCGACCTCGACGCCATCCACAACAACCACGCCGAACAAACCCCCGCCGGCATCTCCCACCACCGCGGCGACCCCACCATGGGCGACCTCCCCCACCGAGTCCCCGCCGACCCCAACCGCTTCACCGCCGACACCCACATAACCCCCGACGGCCACGCCGTAATCGGCGGACAAACCCTCACCCCCGAGCAATACGGCGACCTCCTCCGCCGCTCCGGTTGGGACGGCGTAACCCCCATCCGCCTGATCGGCTGCGACGCCTCCACCAACGGCTTCGCCGACCGCCTCGCCCAACACTTGGGCGTAGAAGTCCTAGCCCCCACCCAAGCCGCCTGGACCGACGCCAACGGAAACGTATTCAGCGCAAGCACAGTCACCAACCCCGACGGATCCCGCAGCCCTCGAGTCCCACCGGATGGGCAATGGCAGACACATCACTCCAACGGCACGAATTCAATTAATGACACCAACGCTCACGCCCCCAGTAGTAGACCTGGAAATCTGAACGCAGAGTCTGCTGTCAGTCGAGCCGTTCGCCCGGGTGACCGAGTCAACCCGACCCACAACGACATCGACTGGCAAGCACCACCATTCGACCAGACTGTCAACCGTGTCGTGCAGGATGGCGAACCCTTCTACAGCATTCATCGAGATCCAGCGGATAACCCCACGTTGGAGCCTCGAACTCGATATGAAATAGCCGACTCCACTGGTCGGCGAACTACGGTCTACACCGATGACTCGAACCCGCCCCGCATAACGCATGTCGACACCGAAGTAGACAACACTCGCACTGGATATCCGGGCAACCCGGTAGCCAACCCAGATGCGAGTTATCCGCTTCCCGACGTTGACTACAGAGTCGATACCGGTCACCCTGAACCATTCACATTCCGCACCGACGCCAGTGGCCGGCCGCAGTTCGAGCTCGATACATTTGGGTGCCCAACAGGTCCAGATTTCCAAGTGGGCGGCGATAACTATCGACCGATTCAGGACTGGAATGCGAGCAACCAACCGTTCAGTTCACGGACCGATCTCGAGCCAAATTGCCGATACGAAGTATTCGACCAAAACGGCAATTGGCATGGGGATTTCTACACCGGACCGGCCGATCCCGAGACTGGACAGTCATCCTTTACTCACATCGAAACTTGGACCAACAACAATCCGGAACTCGGCAATGCTTCGACAATGCGACGAAACGACCTACGGAGTCCGGGGGATAGTCTCGCCGACGGCCTTCCACACACAAACACGCGATATAGGGTCGGCGACCGCGTATTCCACACAGACGACGTCGCAAACGGTTCGACATCGTTCAGGCCCGACTATAGTCCTGGAGGCCATCCCCCCCGTGCAGGAAGTGTGCAAGCTCGTGTGGGCAATGCCGGCGAGATCGACTACCCTGGTCAGGATTTCCGCGGTGGTCACACCCATGACCATGTGGCGGGCTCAATAAATGAGGCGCTCGGCCTCTTTTCGCAACTCTGGCGAGAGAACAACATACTACTTCCATCAACGGACCCGCTGAGCCGTCACAATGACAGCTGGCGGCGATCCGAGATGGATCGCCATAATCTACACAGAGCGGGTCATGCATTAGAGCGTGCTAGAGTCTTCCCTAGCAACTCATCCGTGGGTGTAACACCAGACTACGCATACTGGATAGTGCAAGAAACAAACCCGAATAGCAACCGAATCGTCCTTCACTTCAGAAGCCATCAGAATTTCTAGGAGCTGACAGCATGAACGTGCCACATCCGTTTGAACGCCTAGAATTCCCATCCCAAACCAGAGATGAAAAGCACACACAGAGTGAAAGGATTCTTCTGTGGACAGCGGGCCGAATCATCAAGGCGGCGGAGCCGGGATGGGAACGCATTGAAGTAACCGCATTGGGCTCTGGAACCGATTTCGATATCAAGTACACTATTCTCAAAGCTGATGGTTCCGCCGGGGTTGGCGATTTGCCACCGGAAGTAATGCGCGCCTTCACTGACATGCGCCTTCTACGGTACGAAGATGGAATTGGCACATGGCTCTCACTGCGCATGTACATCAAACCGCCCGACTTTCTTAATGCTACATTCAACGTATGGGTTGACCCAATCTGGGACCCGCCAATCTCTTCGGCGGCGTATGAAAATGATCTTCGCCATTTCCCGCGGACTGAAGAATACATTCCTCGCTGGCTAAAGGCGAAGTTGAATACGGAAACCCCCCTTCCGCCGGTGAAGCCGGGCGAAAACCCGCCGATGGAAAGTTATGTAGAACTGATCGAAACGCAGACCAATATCGCCCTACCCCCAGGATGGACATATGCACAGATTCATTTCCGCGAAGTCGGTGGCCATCGGGAGATCAATGGCTTGGTGCAAGACATATCCGGAAAAATGGCGCCCTGGACGCCCCCAGCCGAGGTGGCCGATAGGTTCAGCGAATATCGCGCGGCAACGCGGTCTCGCCCAGCCGTATGGTTCTCTGCACGTTTGGAAATTTGGTACACCGGAAAATATGATTTCGATATGTACGGACCCACGGAGCCCAAATGGGCGGATCAGCCCTCTGTAGATGATTTCCGCGAAGAAGTTCGATTGGCCAAGTTGTACAACGTCGCACTTCCCAACTGGGTAACAGAAGCGACCAACTGACGCCGCTCCACGGTCGACAGAGATCGACTCGGACTAGAGTTGGATTGGATTGGATTGGATTGGGCAGTATATGAGGTCGGAAGAAGAGGTGCCCGATCGGGTGCGGGACATCTTCGTCACAACACTGAAACCGGGGACGACCCACATCGCCGCACTCCCGGATCCACTACCGATGAGGATTGGGATCGGGTTGATCGCACCAGAAGGGTCGTCCCGCGAGCGGATTGTCGTCCGCGCGGAGTGCGACGAGACCGGCTACTTCCTCGACTTCTACCAAGAGGGCAACGACGGGGAAACCTCATCTCACTACCGGGTTCGTGAGGATGGCTCGGTTACGCCGCTGGAGAACCTCATCTTAGTGCACCGGCACTTCGACGATCCCGAACAGGCCAGGCAAGACCGGGAGCGCATCGGCGCCCACAACAAGCGGGTATGGGAGATACTTCGGGCGAAGGATTTATTCTTCTGAATCAGACGAAAGTCAGTGACGAATTGATGAACTGGTTGGCCAAGTACGGCTGGTCAGCGAACCGGGATATCGGACGTGATGCTGATGAAATGGTTGAACGCATCGAAGGCTGCGCGACAGATGAACGTTTCCCTCTTGTTTCAACTCCCGCAGCACGGGCTGTTATTCATAACCTGGGTAGATTGAAATTCAGGCGAGGCGACAGTATGGAAGATTTTTGGAGTTTCGAGCTGCCGTTTCTCCGGCCCGGGGAGGTTGAAGATTTCGCTGAGCTCGGCGAGAGTCTTGGTGAAGCGGTATTTCCTGTAGGGTATGAGCAGCCTGAGAATTCCATATTGCTCGTGGACGGGAAGGGCGCTTCTTCCGGTATCACCACACCGGTGCCTATTACTTTGGGCACGATCAACTCGAGTCGTTGGACAACTATCGGCGATTCATCTCGCCAAGTGATGCGGAGGATCTCTTTGTCTGAGTTATATCCGGCTACCGTTACATCTCTGCTGATCGGTGGGAAAATATTCAGCCAGTCGTCGAATGTTGGAACTTCTGGACCCAATATACACCCGAGTGTTCAGTCTTTTGTAGATCAGCATTGCATCGGTCGGTTTCGACACGAAGTCGAACATAGTGCCGAAGTTGCTCTGATATCTGATCAACTGTGGGGGCTAGATGAATTGAGGGGGGAGGTGGAGTCTATATCTTTAGGTGACGCTAGATCGCATTTCGAAGGTTCAGTAGTTATATCCAGAAAAGTTAGACCTACCGGCGACCCTGAGAACGGTCAGGCGACTGAACCTGGACCTGTCTGTGCGCAACTACTCCAAGCGCTCGGCGTGGAGATCATGCGGCCAGATGCAGTTTGACCTGGCTCTGTGGAGCTCTTCGACCCCCTGAACGCCCGAATGAGTGAGCGTTACCCGGAAACGCTCAATGGGCACGAGAGTTCGTAGTACCCGAGGACTTGGGCGCATCAGCAGGCCGTCGACTACTCGGTGGGGTCAGGCCAACCTCGGCTACAAGTCGCGCGATGCCGACTGACGAGATATGCAAGGCCTGATGGTCGTGCCGAATGAGGACTCATGACCGATATCGATGAGGCCGAGGCAAATTTAGGTAGGTGGACTACGGTCAGACGCCAGGAGAGACCTGGTTCCAGATCTGTTCGCTGAGGCGGTGGGCGATATCGGCCAGCGCAATACCATTGTTCGACGGCCCGAATGCGGGACCTGGTCGGAGGCGTAAGGCCAATTCACCCAGCATGCTGCTGACGTGGACACCGGCTAGGCCGGACCATTGGAGAGCAGACGACGCGGGATCAACCGAGCTTGTGACTAGGAGGCTTTCGATAGCTCCCGCTTCCTCTGACAACGTCACCGGGTGGACGCCGTCATCGATGCGGTCGACCCGGCTACACAGATGCAGTACCGGATCTCGGACTGGCTCGGCTCGGGCCGGATCGGATCGAAAAGGTCGGTCCCGCGCCAAGAGATAAAGGTCTAATAGTGCGGTAGTCGCGTCATTGTCACCGAGCTGACCGGTCCAATTCTCGTCGAATGTGTCGAGCCAGCGGATAGCGGAGCTGCGGAGTCGTCGGTATCTAGTGGGCGAGGCAGCCGCAGCGGGAACTGCGCAGGCGTCGCGCCGGAAATCCGTTCGAGCGCGAAAGGAATTCGCCGCATCGGCAACGATCGCGGCAAGCGATGCCCCATCGGTACTTATCCCGAATGCGGCGCCCGGCCTAAGTCTTGCCGATAGCTCGTCCAGTAAGTCGGCAACGACAGCTGCCTCCACAGGGGACAGAAGCAGCGGGCGGTATGGGGTTCGCGAGGTATCAGCGAGGGACTCCTTAACATAGGCGCCGAACTCGGTCAACCCATACGGCTCGGTTCTATTGCGGGTGAGAGTCCCGAAATGCAGGAAGTGCCGACTCGGATCGGCCGGGGAGGCACTGCCTATTTCGCCACGAATCCGATCGTGGATTGCTTCCGCAGCAGCCAGCAACTCGGCTCCGGAGCCGCGCGGATCGTCCAGTATCCCGCATAACAGCAGCACTGACTCGCGGAGCTGCTGATACTCACGCACCGATTCGGGTGAGATCGGGTGCACCGGGACGATATACACCGAATCGGCCGACGCGAGATGGTCGACCGGGGCCATCACGCCAGGATTGCCGACACTCGGGTTCAAGCGGTCTGGTGCGACTATGTACAACCTGGTCGGACCGGGGTGGAAGGTCGGGCGTCCATATTCGGTTTGCGCCAGGAGTTCCGCCGCCAAGTCGTCGGCAATGACCCCGAGTTCCGACTTCATAGGCAACAGTCCGTAGGTGATTCCGGGACGCAGCCTCGCGGCGAGTTCCTTCAACAGAATTCCGGCCGTGACGGCTACTCGTTCTGTCAGTGCGACGAGACCCGGTACACCAGCTCCCGACTCCGCCCTGTCAGCCTCCTCTGCCAACCTGGTGCGAATATCGTTTGCCTCCGCGAACAACGTTCTGCCCGCAACACTGCGCAGGAATAGGCCTGGGTCGTAGCCGTGTGGCAGACCGGAAGGTTGAGCGTGCTCGACAACCCCGGCCAACGCGTCGAATGCCTCGACCACGGATTTCTCGTCGATCGGTTCGGCACTTGTCCCCTGTTCGGCGAGCGTGTCCAACATTCGAGCAACCGCGTTCCGCAAGTCCGAGTCAGGTACTCGTTCGACATCTTCCAACCACGAAGGCCATTCGTCGAGACTGACCGTGACCGTGCGGCTCGGCCGCGAACCGGCCCGCGTGGAAAGATCATCTGCAAGATGTTCCGCGAAGCCAGCCAATGTCAGACCATCGCTGGACAACCCGAACGCCGCGCCTGGACGCAGTCGTGCCGCGAGTTCGCGCAGGAGATCGGCGACGACCGACACCTGCAGAGCCGTCAGTCGCACGCTCTCCGCTACAACGCCATTCTCGATGTCCACCACGCGTTCGTCTCGGAGGTCAACCGCCGAACCGTCCTCGGTCACCCACATGAACTGGTGGTGGGGGTCGATCGGCCCTCCATCACGTCGAGGCGACGGGCGAACTACCGCACCCTGAAATACGGAATGTAGCTTGTCTGCTATGTCGATCGGTCGTGCCGACGCAATGTTGTCACCGCAACGCCGAACGAATTCAGTTGCCGCGTCATGAAGCGCGATGCCCGGCACCACGGACAGTAGATCGTCGTCTGTCATTCGAGAGCCGTATTCCGTCCACCATCGTCCTTGGGCCCAACCGGTAGGGGTTCGACGGGACATCCCATCCTGCCGGCCGTGCGACCGCCGTCGCTGTAGTTCGTACCGCTGTGCACGTCACTGCTGAGCATGCCATGCTCGTGGGGCATCGAGCAACGCCGACCATGAGGGGGACAAAGTAGTGAGTGAACCGCTGCGCTCGACCGAGGACGCCATCGAGCACATCACGAAAACTGTTGGACTGTATCCCCATTACGATATCGACGAATTCGAGTACGGCTGGCTCGTAACACCCTGCCCGAGCCCGGCGGAAGAAGCCGCGGGCAACTGGGACCTGGGCTACAGCCAGCGGATTGTAGACGCGCGGACCGGCATGATCACAGAGTTCGGTAGCAGCGCCTCGTCGACTGAGGCCATCGGTCAGTACCGTGCCTGGGTCGCCGAGGGAACTCCGATGGCCGCCACCCAGATCTACCCATATCGCACCGAGATCCGCGTACACCGACTCGACGAAACGCCGATGGCGATCGAATACTTCACCCAAGTCCGCGACGTGGAGACCGGCCGGGCCCAACCCGCGTTCATTGTGAGGGTCGACAAGCAGACCAGGCGTTGCGAACCCACCAGTCCTGAGTCGACGAGGGTATGCAGTTGGGCGATAGCCTCTTTCGTGGCCGAGCAGGCATGGCCGACCAGCGGTACAGTCCGATACTAGATCATGCACGAGAATTAGTTCTTCTGGTCACAAGTGACCGCAAGCAGGAAATGGTAGGAGAAGGCTCATGAGTAGTTCCGAAGTTACGCCGCCAGGCTGGGATCCCGAGGAGTTCGCTCGGATTCGCGCCGAATCCGAAGCTGAGCAGGCCGCACTATCGCCCGAGGATCGGGAGAAGTTCGACAAATTGGGATGGGAGCATCTCGACAGCCTTGCAGGTTCCGACCAGTATGCGCCGGACAGCCTTCAAGAAAAGATGCGGGACGCACCGGGATTCGATGCGGACTTGAATCCCTTTCCACTCACCAGAGAACCAGGGGAGAGTTCATAACCCTCCCCTGGAAATCATGCCTCAATCCTCCGGTGGCAGATCGATGATCTGAACCATCTTTTGTCCAGCACGCGACCACAGCACGCCACGCCCCGGAGGCAAGGTCATCGGCCGGACATCGCCGACAAGTTTGCCCTCATCTTTGGAACCACTCATGACCAGTGTGGACACAGAGAGATTCTTCAGCGACCCGAGCAATCCGGCGTAAAGGGCCCGGGAGACACCGCCCATCTGACGAGTGATGACAAGGTGCAGACCGATGTCGCGGGCTTGTGGCAATAATTCGAGCAGCGGAGCCAGCGGGTCAGTGAATCCGCCCGTGGTGACCATGTCGTAATCGTCGACGACGATATAGATTTCAGGTCCGCTCCACCAGTTACGTTCGCGCAGCTGCCGAGGGGTGATATCGGACCCAGGGATCCGCTTCGCGAGGAATTCGGCTACTTCCTTGAGCATCGGACCGCACGTTTGCGACGATGTCGAATATCCCGCAAGCTGGTCGCCTTCTATGGTGCCGAGCAGAGTGCGACGATAGTCGATGAGAATGACACGGGCAGTTTCCGAGGTCGAGTTGTCGGTAATTCCGCGAATGATAGTGCGGAGCAGAGTGGTCTTGCCACATTCCACGTCGGAGAAGGCCATAAAGTGCGGTTCGGCGCCGAAATCTAGGACAACTGGCTGCAAATCGGCTTCGTTGATACCGACAACGACCCTGGTCGGGCCCTGCACGATGCCCCGCGCACTGGCCTCTCGCAGTACTTGTTCACGCGGCAGACTTTCCGGCAGCATACGCACACCGGGTGCGCGCCGTTCGCCGTAGAGGGCGGCCATCTGCTCGCGAGAGGTAGCAACACCCTCCGAGAGGTTCTCCGGGTTGGTATCCGAGTCCATCCGAGGAAGGGCGATGAGCATGTGCAGCTGATCGGGGGTCAGACCGCGCCCCGGCCGGTTCACCGGCACATTGACCGCGACCCGTCGGCCCAACTCGGAATCGCCCGGATCGCCGAGGCGCAGTTCGATCCGGGTTCCGATCTGGTCCTTGATGTTCGCGCGTATCTCCCGCCACGCGTTTGCGCCCAGGATGAGGTGGATACCGCGAGAGAGCCCCTGCTGAGCAATCACCGCGATCGGTGCGACGAGGTCGTCATAGTCATCGCGGATAACCATCCAGTTGTCGATGACCAGGAACGCATCGCCGAACTGATCGGCCAGAATCGGATCGTCGGTTCGCCCCTGTGCCTGCGCGGCGACCTTACGCCGACGATAGTCAGCCATGGACTCGATACCGAGTTGCGCGAACTGTTCTTCCCGCTGGCGCAGCAGAGTGCTGAGTTCGGCGACAGTACGCCGCACGCGGTCTACGTCGGTACCTCTGGCGATCGAGCCGACATGCGGCAAGCCATTGAGACCGGCCATGCTACCGCCACCGAAATCGAGGCAGTAGAACTGCACCTGCTCGGGTGTGTGGGTAGCCGCAGCCGACATAATGATGGTGCGCAACGTGGTGGATTTACCGGACTGCGGGCCACCGACGACAGCCACATGGCCCTGTGCGCCAGAGAGATCGATCGTCATCACATCGCGTCGTTGCTCATACGGCTTATCGATGATGCCGATCGGCATCCACAGTTGTCCATGCCGATTGACCGGCGACTGCCATGCCGGATCGGGTAGCAACATGTCTACCGTAGGCGACTCGACCAGTGGCGGTAGCCAGACCTCGTGAGCGGGTCGGCCGTGACCGGTAAGCCGCTTAACCACCACCTGGAGCAGACTGTCGGGGACCCCTTCCTCACCGACAGGCGGAGGCGGGGGCAACAGATCGAGCGGATCTGCTCGTACCTCGGGTTCCGGTGCCGTCAGTACCTCCACGGGCGCGGCGGTGAACAGCCGTGGCGGCGTTTCGATGACTGCCCTGCCGTCTGCCTGCCGCGTGGCACGCGGCGCGACATAGGGCCCCGACACGTAGGACGCGTTGAACCGGAGCGGATCGGACGCATCGCTCTTCAAATATCCCGCACCCGGCACACCAGGCAGGTGATAAGCATCGGTAATGCCCAGCACAGCGCGTGATTCGTTGGCGGAGAAGGTGCGTAGACCGATCCGGTAGGACAGGTGAGTGTCGAGACCTCGCAGCTTGTTCTCCTCCAATCGCTGGGAAGCGAGGAGCAAATGCACAGCCAGCGAGCGGCCAAGTCGACCGATCATGACGAACAGGTCCGCGAAGTCCGGCTTCTGTGCGAGAAGTTCGGAGAACTCGTCGACCACGATGAACAGCGCGGGCAGCGGGTCGAGCGCTACACCTGCGGCGCGGGCCTCCTCATACGCGGTCACATTGACGAAATTGCCAGCTTCACGCAGGAGTTCCTGGCGGCGGTTGAGCTCGCCGGCCAAGGCGTCTCGCATACGGTCGACCAGCGATAGTTCTTCCTCGAGGTTCGTAATGACGGCGGAGACGTGTGGAAGTGGATCCAAACCGAGGAAGGTCGCGCCGCCTTTGAAGTCCACCAGCACCAAGTTCAACTGGTCAGGCGAGTGCGTGGTTACCATCGAAAGCACCAGGGTGCGCAAGAATTCCGACTTGCCTGAACCGGTCGCGCCGATACACAGGCCGTGTGGGCCCATACCGTGTTCGGCCGACTCCTTGATATCGATATCAACGGGCGATCCATCAGGTGTGACACCGATTGGCACTCGCAGTCGTTCACGTTTGACCCGCGGTCGCCATACCCTCGACGCTTCGATCTGCGCGGCATCGGGAATCTTCAGCAGCGCCATGAGACCCGGATCCGCCGTCGTGGAGGAACTGTCACCCAAACTGACAATCTGTGCTGCGGTGGCCAGTCGGTAGCGTCCCAGACCGCGGGCGAACGCCGCTGCCTCCGCGATGGATACCTGATCGGCAGTGGCGAATTTCTCGGCACCATTGGCGCTTTTGGCGAGAACTTCGCCCTCGGACGCGACCAATTGCAGACCACGTCGGGCGCCGAGACCGCTCGCTGAGGCAGCCAGGTCGATTACGGTGACAGAATCGAGTCCGGATTCGCTGACGAGGCGTTCGGAGCCATTGACGTACCCGTCGTCGATAACGACTACCAGATGTAGACGGTCCTTCGTCGGCGGTGCGTTGCGCATGAATCGCCCGCGCTCTAGCAGGTCGTCCGCGAGCGTCGTTTCCAATTCACCGAGTGACCCGTACATCATGCGGGCCATGCCCATCCCATCGACCTCTGTGCGATGTTGCAGGTGCGGCAGCCATTTCGCCCACGACCACTCCTCCGAGTCGGGATCGGCACAAATGATGGCGACTGCCACGTGGTCGGGCCCGTGGAATGCGCAGAGTTCCATGAGCATGCCACGCACCAACATGTGGGTGGATTCCGCTGAACCCTCGATATTGATGGCCGGAAACGCGCGCAATGAGATCGCGGTCGGCAGATGGTGTACCACTGAGTGGGATCGCACAAAACGGCGCAACGCTACGGTGGAGACGGGCTCTAGATCTTCGACCGGCCCAGTTTCTGGGCGCGCGAGTTTTGTAGCCAATCGGTGGGTGCCGATACCGACCCGGACGTGCCCGAAATCTGGATCGTTGGGCCGCCGCTCCCACATCCGCAGACTACCGATGATCGACGGCAGTTCATCCGGTGCTGGATGGCTCCACACCAAGGCTTCCAACTGTTTGGCGCCTGTGCGACGTACCTCGCGCCGAGTCTGGTCCAAATACCGGAAGTAGTCTTTGCGTTCCTCGTTGAGTTCGGCAGCACTCTTGCCGCTACCACCACGCTGCCCCATCATCATGCCAGCCATGGACATGACCATCATCATGGGAAACATCAACATCATGGGGTTCGACAGCATGGAACGGCCCATCCTGGCGAAAATGAAGAGCATCCCGATCAGGGCAACGATCATCACCACCGGCATGAGTTTGCTCAGTAGCGGAGCCGGCACCGCCCTCGGGATCTCCGGCGGTGCGTTGAGCGCCGTTTCGCCACCCGGTGCGCGCGGCGGCGCAATGCGGGTTCGGCGCACGAAACCTTCGGTAACCATAGGTTTTTCTCCGGTCGTTACGAATCGAAATCGGGCAACTCGTCATTGCGGTTGGCGCGGCGGAACGGAATCGAAATAGCGAGTCCGATGACAAGCGCGGCGAGACAAGTGATGGATCCGACGGTGGCGACTGCCCTCGGCAGTGAGTCGGGGCCCTTGGAGGAATGAGGTTCGGGGAAGGCGCGAGACTGATCGGCACCTTCGCTGATCGGCTGTTCCGGCAGTTGCGCGGTGAGGGCGGCGAGCGGGTCGATGAGACCAGCCCCGACGCGATCATCGCGTCCCTGACCAGGCGAATGCGCGGTGCGAGTGATTCGGTCCATGACTTCCTGTGCGGTCAAGGCCGGGAATCGGGACCGCACCAGCGCGGCGAGCCCCGCCACATAGGGCGCTGCGAAGCTGGTTCCCTCGATGGGTTGCCAGCCGTTCTTGCCCATGACCGCGTCGACCAACCCAGACTTGCCGGTCTTGCTGTCGAGCGAGACAATATCGCGCCCGATGGCCGCGACGCTAACCCATGGGCCGTTCAAGCTGTGTTCGGAGGGGTCCCCGTTAGGGTCCACCGAGGCCACCGACAGTACGTAAGGACTGAACCACGCCGGTGTAGCCACGGTTTTCACTTTGGCCCATCCGACGCCGTCGTTTTGATCCTCGCATCCGCCGCCGACATTGCCAGCAGCGACGACCACGACCACGTTGTGGTCATAGGCATAGCGCACTGCCGCACCCAGTTGCCGGTCGGAGGTCTCAGTTCCCGCAGCGACGCAGGCGATTTCGGAGATGTTGATCACCGTGGCACCCATGTCAACCGCGCGCACGACCGCGCCCGCGAGGGTGAGCAGATTGCCGTAACCAGATGAGTCGATCGCGCCCTCCTGCGCACCACTCCGATTATCTTTAGCCCGATACGCCAGGCTGAGCTGACGGATGCTGAGAATCTCGGCCGCCGGCGCGACGCCATGAAATGCGTCGTCGTTACTCTGCTGGGCGGCGATGATTCCCGCCACCATGGTGCCGTGCCCATCACAGTCTTCTGTGCCATCGGTGTTGGACACATAGTCGCCGCCACTCTGCAACGCGGACAGTCGCGGATGCCGGTTGACCCCGGTATCGATGACCGCAACCTTCTGGCCCTCGCCACGACTGAACTGCCAGGCAGCCGATAGATCGAGCACCTTCTGCGCGAAGGGCGCGTTGCGCACGTCCCCCTTCAGCGTTGGTTCTTGGCAGAGGGCGTGCATCTCGGTCTCCTGCAGGGGGGCCGGATTTCCGCTGATGGCTTGCGCTTCCCCCAAGGCACCGAGGTCGATAACCGGCGGATTGACACTCTGCACAGGCCGCGCCGCAGCGGATCCGATTGGACCCAGCAACGCGGCCCCGAGCACAGTCACCGCACAGAACGTTCGCGCCCCGGCTCCGAACAGCCAGCTCATAGACTGAAGTTCCGTGCCATCGAGTAGACCCCCAAAACCCACAGCACCAACGGCAAAATCGATACGATCAGGCCGTATTCGAAGAGTTCGTTGCGCCGACGAGTCACTGGCGTCACCTCGATATGTGGCCCGATCACGCCGAATCCGACGGCTCCAACCACGAAGGCGAGCAGCAGACCGGCCGAGAGCAGCAGCAGGTCATCATCGCCCAGAGCGACGAGTACCAGCAACGCCATGAAGGTGACGCAACCGCCGACAATCAAGACGGTAGCCTGCGCAAGATCGGCGAACGAGCGGCCGCGCAGACACAGAATGATGGAAACGACGACAGCCAACGCGATGCCCTGCCAGCGAACAGAGCCGGACAGGTCAGCAGCGGCGAGGACTCCGACAACCGCGCCGACGGTCGCGCCGAAAACTATCCCGGTCTGGAAGTGGTTAGCGGCACGCGCGCGCTGTCCGAGCCCATGCGCCGAGGGCAACACCGTGGCGCCGATCGCGCCGATACCTTCGATAGTCGGCCGCGGTTCATGATCGGCCGGGTCGATAGCGGCGCCGGCGGTAGGCACTGGAGGGACGGGCAGGCGTGCGAGTAACGCAGCGAGCCGCGGCACCGCGGTGAGCAGGACCAACGCGACAACCAGCACGCCAGCACCGAGTTTCGGCAAGTCGGTGTCCCAGATCAAACGCACAGCCGCTGCGGATCCCGCGAAGATCAACAGGGTGACGACGGCGGAAACAACCGCCGCTCCCGCGCCGACCAGTCGGTACCCCACGATCGCGACAAGCAACGCGGCCGAACCACCCAACAACGCGTGCGGAGGACCGATTTCGCCAGGAACAAGCAGCCCCGCACCCGCGAAAGTGAGCAAGAGCAGGCACACCATGAGAACTGTCGCGGTCAACTCGTCCGCGTATTTCCGCACCGCGATTACGGCGGCTACCAGTGCCGCCCCTGCGCCGCCGAGGAGCAGCGCGGGCGCGATAAAGGCGTCACCGTGCCCGCGCGCGATCCCGGCCAGTAGCAGCGCGAAGACCGTCGCGACCACGCCGACCATCAGTCCGGTCCAGCGCGCCGAGGTCGCCGACCAACTGCGGAAATCCTCAGCGGTGAGCCGTGATACGGCGTCGATGACATCGTCGAACAGCGCTGGTGACTCCTTGTCGGAGACCAAGCGCAACACCAGCAATTCACCGTCGTAGATCTCGGCATCGTTGAGCGTCTGAGCGGCTGGGATCATGTCACGGCCCAACCTGGCCAACGTCCAGTGCGCGACCTTGAACGGCTCCCCCCCGTCCTCCTCCCCTGCCGTAGCGGGATCACGTGATTCGATTAGCTTCACCAGGTCGCCGATGAACGCGGCAATCGGTACATTGGCCGGTAGGCCGACGTCGAGCTGGGTGTTCCCCCCGATGACGGACACGCGGCACAATTCGGGCTCAGCGGCGCGAACGCCACCAGTCGACTGTGCTGTCACTCCTGAACAACTCCTACTTCGTCCTACAGTTGCCCACAGGGGGCGATCAAACATAATGTATCCGACAGTCGGCGTCAGTGCGATAGCACTAGCTTGGTGGGGGTAACGATGAAAGCTTCTCTCGTTCAACGAATTCGGGGTCTGACCACATGATCGACACTCGCCAGGCGCAACGCGCGTTCGACGCCGGCATGCTATCGCTCGGCTTGAGCATCGACGGACAGGAGTCGACTCGCGATCTGGAGTACGCAAAACTAGCCTTCCAGCGTGCCACCGAATGGGATCCCGGTATGTGCGACGCGTGGCTCGGACGCGCTGTCGCGGGCGAGATCACCGAGGACGTCCTACACAATCTGCACAAGACCAGCACAACGACGCTGTACCGCGAACAGCGTCGTCTTGGTCTACCGCCGCGTACGCTGGCCGGACGTTTTCAACCCGGTCTCTACATCGACTATCCCCTGGCGAATTTCACCGAGATCTGGCTGGCCTACGCCGCCCAACTCATCTCGACCAAGGAGTACGACGAAGCCGAACGGGTGCTCGACGAACTCGAATCGCACCGCAAGGCTCGCACCGTCGATCCGGAGTTCGAGATCGACAATCGCGCCACCGCCTACGTGCGCGCGGTGATGCACTACAACACGCAGCGTTGGTCCGATGTCATGACCATCCTGGCGGCGTCCGCAGAATGGGACGATCCTTACATGGCGGCCGGCGCCCATGTGATGGTCGGCACCGCCTGCGCGCAACTGGGCCTGTTCGGCGAGGCGATTCAGCGGATGGAGAAGGCCGAGGCTGGCCCGATCCCGGCCGCCCGCACCGCCGCGATGTTCTGCCGCGGCCTCTGCCTGCGTGAGGCTGGCAAACCCGACCAGGCGCAGGCGCTGTTCGAGAAGGTGTACTCGCAGGTGCCCGACTTCGAGGCAAACGCAATTGCCATGCGGGACCGTACTTTTCGGATCACCGTCACCAACCGCGAAGCCATCGAAGCTCGCACAGACAAGTGGGCGATCCCTTCCGCCTCTGCGGTGTTGGCGAAGGAGCAGGCCGAACACGAGGATCGCGCCAAACAGATTCTGGCCGACGCGCGCGCCGAACTCGACAAGCAGATCGGCCTGGCGTCGGTCAAGAATCAAGTAGCAAAGCTGCAGTCCAGTGCTCAGCTAGCCAAAATCCGTGCGGAGAAGGGGCTTTCCAGTTCGGCTCGCGGTCAGCATTTGGCCTTCACCGGGCCGCCGGGCACCGGCAAGACCACCATTGCTCGCGTGGTCGCCAAGATCTACTGCGGTCTGGGCATCCTCAAGACCGACAAGGTCGTCGAGGCCAAACGCGTAGACTTCGTCGGTCAGGCCCTCGGCTCCACGGCTATCAAGTCCGAGGCGCTCATTGATACCGCGATGGATGGAGTGCTGTTCATCGACGAGGCCTACACGCTGATCCAGGTCGGGCTGTCCGGCGGGGACGCCTTCGGCCGGGAAGCGGTGGACACGCTCCTAGCCCGGATGGAGAATGACCGCGACCGCCTGGTGGTCATCATCGCCGGATACGACGGGGAGATCGACCGCTTCCTGGCCGCCAACGACGGCCTGTCCTCCCGCTTCGCCAAGCGTCTCCAGTTCCCGTCTTATAGCGCTGAGGAACTTGGCCAAATCGGCAAGGTCATCGGTGACAAACGAGATTCAGAGTTGTCCGAAGGCGCGCTCCAGCAACTCATCCAGGTCTGCCAGCGGCTTTACGACATGGAGAGCACCGACCAGAGCGGCCAACCACGTCGTGGCGTTGACCTCGCCGGTAACGGCCGCTTCATCCGCAACTTGATCGAAGCTGCTGAGGAGGAACGCGAATTCCGGCTCGCCAACGATGACTCCATTGATCTCAGTGCAGTCGACGAGTCGGTGCTGATGCGGATCGAGGCAGCTGACATGAAGGCGGCGCTGGAGACGATCCTCAGCTCGCTCGGTTTGTCATCCGCGACGTCCTGATCGAGCGCGACGAGTTGGGTACATCGCTAGACGTGGTCGAGGACAGAATTCGGCAGCGCACGGTCTATTTCGGGGGAATGCAGTGAACAGCTCTTTGAACAATCCGGCCGATGTCGTCGAACGAAGCGCTCCCGCGCGTCGGCCAGGCACAGGTACCCCCCCACCCCGGGAGTCTGGCCGCCCACCGGGCGGGCGTCACCAGCCGGTGCCATCGCGACCCGCTTCAGACCCGGCGCGGCCAGAACCCCTCGGCGACCGGCCAAGACATCGCCGGGTGAGCACGGAACCCGCCGAACTCCGCTCGAATGAACTGTGGCTATTGCGGAACCTGCCGCTGCGACTGGTTATCCCCGTCGCCCTACTTGCCGTGGCGACTTCCCTAGTCGTGATCGCCTTCGGCGCGCCCTGGTGGGCGGCGGTGAGTGCGGGCGCAGTGCCTGCTGTCATCGGCCTGACCCCCATCGGCGGCACCCCGATGGGCCTGCGCGTGGGTCGCTGGGTGGCCTACCGGTGGCGTCAGTTCCGCCACCGTCCCCAGGTTGATGATGAGGCCATCGTCGATCTTCCACTGCCCGAAGGCGGCAGCTACGGAGTGCGCTGGGACGGCACCCTGATCACCACCATGCTGCGCATCGACCCGCCGCCGGACACGCTGACACTGCTCCGGCGTGGCTCGCTGAGCACCGACCAGATGCTGCCACTCATCGACATCGCTAACTGCCTACGACAATACGATGTCGAACTGGATTCGGTGGATGTCATCAGCACCGGCACTCGAACAGCGGGCACCGACGCGGTGGCATCCGGTTACGCCGCCAGTGTGGCGCATCTCGGACATATGTACGACGAGATCCTCGGCCCACTACCTGCCATCGCACACCGGACGGTGTGGATATTGGTACGGCTGAATCCGCTGGCCAACGCCAAGGCTGTCCAGAACCGCGGTGGTGGCCCCGAAGGAGTACTTCGCTCGGCCATCACCGCTACCCGACGGGTAACCAACCGCCTAGCCGCCCAGGGAATTACAGCCTCAGTCCTCACCAGTTCCGAGATGACCGCTGCGCTCCGCGAGGTGACCCGCGGGGTACCGGCCGAGGAGTTCGAGGAATCCGCGAACTCGCTCTCGCATGGCAAGGTGCACCTCACCACCTATAAAATCGGTAACGACTTATTCAATTCCGACGGCCTCGCCAAGCTCTGGGCGGTCCACAGCCTGGCAACGACGGTGACGGTCCGACTACGCCCAGTCAGCGAGACCTATGCCCGTACCGGCGCCGAACGCGACAATATCGAGGTCGACGCCCGCGTGCGATACGACACCATCGGCGAGTGGGACGTCCCGCCGGTGGAAGGACTGCGGAAGCTGCCACGCCGCCAAATGTGGGCGCTCATGGATACTTTGGCGTTCGACCCCAACAACATCTACGAGGCGGGTTACCGCGGACCAGCGACGGCACTGTCCGATGTCGCTGTCCCCACTGCGGGGTGCGGCCAACTCATCGGTGCCAGCGCCTCCGGTAGTGGAGTAGCTGTACCGCTCATCGGCTCAGGCTCGCGGCGTATCGAAATTATCGCCAGTCTGCCGCTGGCCCAGCAGACAATTCTTCGCGCCATCGCGCTCGGCGCAGGCGCAGTCGTGTACACCTCGCGCCCGGCAGCTTGGCAACGCATGATCGCCAATGTGTCAGCGCCGCACGCCATTTCATTGGCATCATCGATCACCAACAGTGCTCGCCACCAGACCATGTCGGCGAATACACCCCACCCAGCCGCCATCATGATCGTGTTCGATGGTGTCCCCACGACCACTCCTCCTGGCTCCGCGACGGTGATCACGGTGCGCGACAGGATCTCCCACGACCATCAATTCGATGCTGACGTGACGATTGTGCAACACCCGAATGACCTACAGTCGGTGACCGTGTACACGCCCGCGACGCGGACGACGGTGCGACAAGTCACTACTCCCGCCGAACAGCAACTGATCGGAGCAGTACCGCTGCGTCGATGATGCCGCGCACCAACCTTCCGTTATGAGCATGGCACCAGCAAGTGTGAGTGGCATCCGGAACGGACCGACGGTCGTCACCGATCTGTGACAGACTTGACCGATTGCACAACGGCCGCAGAAGGCCGGCGCACGAACGATGATGGGGCCGAATTGACGTCGCGATGGAACTGCTCATGACCGACCTGAGCGGCCTCGAACGGCGCGTCGCCGCAGACCGGGCTGCCACCCGCAGCCAGACCCCCGACGACTACCTGCGCCTGGCCGGTTCGCTCACCGAGTTCGCCCAGGGCCTGCTCGCCACCCGCGACGATCCGTCGGGCCGCGACCGCACCGCCGAGGCTTTGGAGCCCGCGCAGGAAGCCGTGGCGATCCGGCTGCACTGGCTGGTCGAGGGGTATGTCTCCTACGAATACGCCGGTGCGCTGCAGGACGCGTTGAAGTTGTTCGAGCAGGCCACCCGGCTGGTCGGGCATCGACAGTTGGCGACCAACACCATTCGCAGCGCCTGTTCGGCGTATCGCCAGGTCGCGCAGGACTACCCGGATGTGTCGGCGATGTGCGCCGACGGGTTGTCCAAGTGCGGTGTCTGGCTGATGCGTCTGGATCACGACGCGGCGGTCGCGGCGACCGAGTCCGCGGTGCGGATCCGCGCGGCGATGTACGCGCGCGATCACGAGCAGCCCGGCAAGTACCTGGCCAGCCTGAGCACGTTGCTGCGCACGCTGATGGTCGGCCGTTCGCGCAAGCAGGCCATCGCGAGTTACCGCACGCTGTACGCGGAAGTGACCACGACCGCCAGTACCGCGAAGTTGCGGGAAACCCGCGTCGAGGAACTCGACCTGACGATCAAGACCACCCAGGCGTTGGTGAAGTTGGGCGGCCCGACCCTCGAGCGCGCGGGCCGACTGACCCAACAGCAGATCCTGTACCAGTCGGGCGGCGACCTGGCCACCATCGACGAGATCAACTGGCGCCTTGCCCTTGTCGGCCTGAAGCCCCTTGCCGCAGGGGCGATGCCGGAGCCCCCGTCGCGCCCGGTGGAAATCTCGGCGACCTACGGCGCGATCGCGGTCCGCTGCTCAGCACCGGACGCACTCGATCAGGTCCGCACCGCCATCGCCGCCGCCTACGCGGCCGACGGCGCCGAGCCGGTCGACGCGGGCCGTTTCGCCGGCGTGCACGACAAGCACTGGGGCGTCAAAGAACCCAAAACCAACCTCGACACCGAACTCGGCGCAGACGTCGTACTCGTCGAAAAGTCCTCGGGCAGCTGGATTTCGGTGAAAAGCCTCAACTGGGAAATCGGCGCCCTGGGCAAACACCCACTCGCCGTCGCCCTTTCAGCGAAGTGGCCGGTCCTCACAGTAGCCACCATCGAAAACATCTCCTACGAACTGTGCCTCTACGACAACGGCGTCGCCACCCAATACGCCGCCCTAGGCCGCCCCGCAGGCCAGGCCCCCCTCGAAACCCCCCTGGCCCCACTCGATTTCGCGACCCTGGCCGACTACGGCGCCGACTATGCCTCCGAAACCCAGGTCCGAGCAGCCTTCGGCAACGCCGAAATGTTCGCGAAAGTCACCGAACTCCCCGGCGCAGGCATCCGCCAAGCCGCCGAAACCGCCCCCCTCACCGACTACGGCACCAACATCCTGTTCTTCGGCAAGAACTGATCCACGCCCGGCAGGCTGCTGTCAGGTGATGTGTCGACGCAGGATGGGCACCAGCGACTCCAGCGCCACCTGATCCGAACCAGCCACGTAATTTCGCAGCGCGACAACGGCTTTCGGGTCGTCGACGACGATGACCTTCGCGGGCACAGTGGTGATCTTGTAATCGAGTCCGAGCAGTGACCCCGCTCCCGAGTCCGGGTCACTGCGGATCACCAGCAGGTAGTCGGCCGCATAGTTGTTGCCGAGCGCGTGGTACTTCGCCATAGTATCGAGAACCCGTGGTGACACCTCGTCCCCGACGCGGACGAATCCGCTGTAGTACGCGAAGCCGATCGACTCGAGCAGCGCCGACTGCGGCGTTCCCGTCAGGTACATCGCATGCGACAACTCCTGGCCCGAACCGCCGCTCACCGACTCGCGTGCGCTGACATCGACGATGCCGATCGTCTTGCCCGCGAACTGCGGATTGTCGGCTCGAACCTGTGCTGCGGTCATCGGACCCGTGGCCGCGGAAGACATGGTGCTCGCAGCCGCCGAGGCCGGTTCGCCGCCGCTGGGCCGAAGCACCAGCACACCTGCGCCGACAGCCAACGCACCGACAACCGCCGCGGCCAGCAGCACACGTACACGGGGTAGTCGGATGCGCTGCACACGAGCAGGACGCCCGGCCGACGGCACGGGAGTGGGCCGCACACCGCCCGTCAGAGCCTGATCTGCCGCCTCGCTCAATTCGCGACAGCTGTTGAACCGACCAGCGGGGTCCTTGGCCATCGCGATGGCGATCACGTCGTCGATGGCCTGAGGCAACCGTGGATTGACAGCGCTCGGCCGGGGTGGCGCCTCGTAGAGATGCCCGGCCATGACGGCAGCCGGCTGCATCGCCGGAAACGGGTTCGCCCCGGTCAACAGCTTGTACAGGGCACAGCCCAGACCATAGATGTCCGTGCGATGGTCGAGTTGACCGCCGAGCAACTGCTCTGGTGCCGCGTACGCGATCGTCGCCAGGATCGCACCCGCCGCAGTGATCTCACTGGTATCGGCCAGCGACTTCGCCACCCCGAAATCGGTGAGCAGCACACGCTCGTCGTCGTGTGCGGAGGACGAGAGCATGAAGTTGGCCGGCTTGACATCGCGGTGCAGAAGTCCACGACGGTGCGCGTGGTCGAGGGCTTTGCCGACCTCGCTGATGATCCGCAGCGCCCGCGGCGGTGTCATCGACCGCGGATCCCTGACCAGTTCTGCCGCGACGTCGGTGCCGTCGATGTACTGCATCGCGATCCAGAGATAACCGCCTGCTTCACCCCGGTCGTTGACGGCGACGATATTGGGGTGGTCGAGGCTGGACGCGAGGTCGGCCTCGCGCTGAAACCGCGCCCGGAATTCGACGTCTCGGGTCAGCTCCGGGTTGAGCACCTTGAGTGCGTTGTGCCGAGGCAGGCTCGGGTGCGCGGCAAGGTAGACCGAACCCATCCCACCCGTGCCGAGCACCCGCTCGATCCGATATCCGCCGATCACGGCGCCTGGTCGCAGAGTCATCGAAACCCCTTATAGATAGGCGCTGTTGGCCAGCATCGCGTATTGGGCCGAGGCCCGTTGATGCACGTCGGAGATCTGATTGCTCATGACCACGGCGACGTAGCGGTCGTAATGCAGGACGCACAGGTACTTCGTCTGCATCGACACATACGGTTCCGCGGGCGAGTCCTCCTGCGCGTTGTTGAAACAGTGCGTATCCGGCAGGCCAGGCGGACCGGCCAATGGCGTGGTCGTCGGCAGGTCCTTGCGTGCTTCCCATACCTGCACTGCGGCGGGCCGGTCACGCGCTCGAAGCAACAGTGCACCGTCATTGATCATGCCGATCCGGTCGATGCCGCCCAGGTCGATCACGCGCCGCCATTCCTGTCGGTCTTCGGTGATCTGCAGGAACGTCCGCGGAACCAGCACTGCGGTGATGTTGCCCGACCCGCTGAACGTTGGCCCCGTGAAGGTGCCTCGCGTGTCCAGAATTCGACGGATCACACCGTCAGGATCCAGGTCCTGGCGCAGCATTTCCCGTGCCGACAGCGGAGGCAACGCGTCCAGCAGGGGTAGTTGAACGTCGAGGGTGCGCTCGGTCAACGACCGTAGCGCCGCCAGATCGGGCCGTGGCGTGACGGCGTAAACATGCACAACATACTGTCCGCGAGCCATCGTCGCCACCATCGATCGCACGCCAGGACGCCAATGCCCCTGGGCGGCAGGGTATTTGCCCAATGCGACCGCCGCGTTGAGGTCTGGCGCAAGGCCGAAGTCGGCCTGCTCGAGTTCGACAGCCGCCGCCTGGGCGCGGGGCTGATCGGGGAACTGCAACACAGTGACCCCCACCGCGGTGGTGTCACCGCTGTCGGGTTCTGCTTCCAATGCTGAACTCGCGTAGGTATTTTCCCGCTGCGGTGTGGACCGGCTTCTCGCCGAGAACCCGAACATCATCCCGTGTTTGTCGGCGACAGCCTGCGTGGCATCGGCGAGCACTCCACCGAGACCAGCTGAGGACGAGTCAACGGCTCTTGAACCGATCGAACCTCTGGACACGCCGTACCGCAACCCCGCATCGATATCGGTACCCAACGCCACGCTGCCCGCCAGCCGCGCGATAGCCAGCGACTGCCCCTTCTTCAGCGAGTGGTAATACTTGTCTTCCCGGAAGTCCAGCGGGAGGACGGGGTATTTCCCCACGTCGAGTTTCCTGACATCGATTTCGCCAGCAGCCGCCTGCCCTTGCACCGTCGCGCCGGTGGCCGAGACCGCGAGCGCAACAGCGAGCAACAGCCCCAATCCGTATCCAGCAGTTCGCCTTCGCGTGACTCTCATCGCGTGCTCACCAAGATCGCGTACTGGGCCGAGATCGCCTGCTGCGCATCAGCGATCTGGTTCGATGACACCACCGCGGCATAGCGGTCATGACTCACCGTGCAGTAGTAGCGGGAGACCGTCTTCGGTCTGAGACTCTCGTAGCAAGTCGCTGCGGCCAATCCGGCGGGAGTCTGGACAGTTCGCAAGAACTTGTCGTGGCCCGACTCGACCAGCAGTTGCCGTGCGCCGGCCGCGTCCCTGGTGCGATACACCGTGCTCTTGTCCTCGGACACACGATCGACCCCGGCCTGCTCGTACCCACGACGGGTGTTGGCGAAGTCGAGGGCGCCGTGTAGCGCCCCATGCCCGTCGCGGACAACGGGAAACACCGGATCGGCACCGGTTTCGCGCCCGATGGGCAGGGTGCGCGCGAGCATCTTGTCCGGGTCGACGGGTATCGACTGCAACCGGTCCACGGGTGTCGGCGTATGAGCGGCAAGGCGCTCCGCGGTGACTGTCAGTGCCTTATCGGCGATCGGGAGCACGGCGGCCTGATCCGAGATCTTCAGTTCCACATTCTCTTCACTGCGCGAGGTGACCTTGACGACGAATCGACCCGTTGCCATCCACCCCGTGACACGCTGCTCGTCATCGCGCCACAGCATGAGTGCGTCGGGATGGCGTGTGGACTTGATCGGCTCCGCCACGACATCGGGCCCGTGGCCCCGGCGATGGAGCGCGACGGCGGCCGACTGCGCCGCACCGACCGATTCGAACAGCATCGCGTGGACGGACAGTTCCTGCGAGATACTCGGGTCCTCGTGCGACCTGGCCCCGGTAAAAAAGCCTGCCACCAGGCCTTTCGTGTCTTCGTCGAACGTGTCACGGAAGGTCTTGGCCAGGTTCTCCCCCGGCCTCGGAAACGCCCGGCTGCCGGGTTGCGGCACCACGAACTGCGGATCGATCTCCACCGGCAACGGCAACACCGAACTCAGCCGCATACCCTCCAGATACCGAGCCAACGCCCACGACGGCGTCGTAGTGATCTCCCGTGCGACCCTCGGATACGGACCGACGTCCAGTTTCGCGAGATCGACAACCGGTTCAGGCGCCGCGGCATCCCCCGAGGGCTCGGACGAACAGCCGACCGCTACCAGCATCGCCGCGGCGAAAAGCCCCAAAAATCTTGCAGTACCGCGCATCCCCGCTGTTTCCCATGCGTCCGAATCTTGGAACCCGCTGCTTCCCACCAGGTCGCAGCGCCCTTCGTCATGTCAGGAGTTGCGGCGGGCGTCCCGCTTGATCCGGGCCGCGCTGCCGAAGCAACCGGCCGCGGCGACCAGCAGGCCCGTGGTGATGGCGCCGGTCACGCTGCTCGGCTCCATGCCGAACACCGTGAACATCAGGATGAACAGGCCGACACCCCCCAGTGCGGCGAGACCCATCAGGAACAGATTCTTGCGTTGCTGCTGTTGATCTTCGGTCATGAGTGTCAAACTATCCCACCGCGTACGTGCCGTAAATTCGTGCACCACAAGGGATTACAATCCTCATTCTGAATCCCTCACACCGCCTGAACCGGAATGGGCGGCCCCGGATTTCGTGGGCCTCCCGCGCCCGGCATGATCGGTGACTGTGCGAGTACTGCTGCAGCGTGTGACCACCGCCCAGGTGACCGTCGACGATCAGGTCGTCGGCCGCATCGATCCCGTCGCGACCGGCGCACCCCACGGCCTGCTCGCCCTCGTCGGCGCCACCCACACCGACACCGAAGCCACCGCGAAAACCCTGGCCGACAAGACTTTCCGCCTGCGCATCCTCGACGGCGAACGCTCCGCCGCCGACCTGAACGCCCCCATCCTGGTGGTCAGCCAGTTCACCCTCTACGCCAACACCAACAAGGGCCGCCGCCCCGCCTGGAACGCCGCCGCCCCCGGCACCATCGCCGAACCCCTGGTCAACACCTTCGC
This sequence comes from Nocardia sp. NPDC058666, assembly GCF_042714895.1. Classification (NCBI taxonomy): domain Bacteria; kingdom Bacillati; phylum Actinomycetota; class Actinomycetes; order Mycobacteriales; family Nocardiaceae; genus Nocardia; species Nocardia sp. NPDC058666. The sequence continues at coordinate 502,707 of NZ_JBHXRY010000002.1, read as the reverse complement.
CGAAACCCTGCGCGAACTCGGCGCCACGGTAGCCACCGGCACCTTCGGTGCCCACATGCACATAGACCTCACCAACGACGGCCCGGTCACAGTCCTGCTCGAAGGCTGACCTACTTGTCCCCCGGACGGTATGGAATCCCGTCGGCGGCAGGTGCGATCGCCTTCCCGATGAACCCCGCCACCACCACCAACGTCACCACATACGGCAGCATCCCCAAGAACTCGGTGGGGATCGGGTTGCCGGGCATCGTGTTGAGGAAGCGTTCCAGTGCGCTGGAGAAGCCGAACAGCAGTGCGGCCAACAGTGCGCCCACCGGCTTCCAGCGGCCCACGATCATGACCGCGAGGGCGACGAAGCCAAGCGCCGCGGTCATGTTCTTGCTGAAGGCGACGTTGTTGGCGATGGTGAAGAAGGCGCCGCCGAAGCCGGACAGGGAGCCTGCGAAGGTGACGTTCCAGAAGCGCAGGCGGTTCACGTCGATGCCCGCGGCGTCGGCGGCGGCGGGGTGTTCGCCGATGGCGCGGGTGCGCAGGCCCCAGCGGGTGTGGAACAGCAGGTAGGACAGGCCGAACACGCAGGCCAGCGCCACGTAGACGAACAGGATCTGGTCGAACAGGATCGGGCCGAGCAGGGGGATGTCGGTCAGGAAGCCGAGTCCGATGTCGTGCAGGAATTCGCCGATGCGCGGCACCGTGCTGGGCCGATTCAGCGAATGGTCCATGCGCATGAGCCGTTCGAACAGGAACCCGGTGAGTCCGAGCGCGAGCAGGTTCAGGATCACGCCGGTGACCAGCTGGTTCACCGCGAACCGAGTGGCCAACCACGCGAGCAGCAACGTCGACACCATCCCGCTGATCACCGCGGCCAGGATGCCGACATAGGGATTGTCGGTGATCGACGAGAACAGCACAGCAGTGAAAGCACCCGCCAGGAACTGCCCTTCGATGCCCAGGTTGATCACGCCCGAACGCTCACACACCACCCCGGACAACGCACCGAAGATGAACGGCAACGCCAGGAACAGCGTCGACGCCAACACGAACTCCACCGGGAACCCCACCCCGGGCGTCACCACCCACGACAGCGCCGCGATCACCAACGCCACCACCGCGACCCCCACCAGCACCGCGTGCACCCGCGACGACAATGCCCGAGCCAGCAGCACACCCCCGATCAACGCCGTGAGCACCCCGAGAGTCACAACGATCGCCAGCGTAGGCAGAGTCCAGCTGCTGGCAGACGTCTGATCCAGCCGAAACGTAGTCGTGCGGTCCCCGATGAACAGCAGCCCGAAAATCACCAACCCCGACCCGAGCACCGCGAGCACAGCCCCGGCCGCACTGTGGCGCACATCCTCGGGCACGACGACCGGCGTCGAAGTACTCACCAGCCCCTCGCTTCCAAAGCGTTGAGCCCACCGCGCGGTGTGCGCAGGTGCAGCAGGGTTTTCACCAGGGCGGGCGCGGCCACGAACAGCACGATCACCGCCTGCAACAGCGTGGACATCTCGACCGGAATGGCGGGCTGCATGTGCAAGGTGCCCGACTTCAACGCACCGAACAGCAACGCCGCCGCGACAACCCCACCCGGCGATGCCCGCCCGAGCAGCGCGACGGTGATCCCGTCGAACCCGAACTCCGCGACCGTGCCCGGATTCACCGTGTACGGATTCAGCCCCATCACCAGCGCCGCCCCACCCAACCCGGCCAGCGCGCCGGACACCCCCATCGTGGTGACGAAGGTCCGCCCGATGTCGATGCCGGCGGTTTCGGCCGCGTTGTTGTTCGCACCGACTGCCCGCAACCGGTACCCGAATGTCGATTTGCGCAGCAACCACCAGATTCCCGCCGCCAGCGCCAACGCGATCAGCAACCCGACGCTGACCCGCAACCCCGACCCCGCCCAGCCCAGCAGCCGAGGCAACCGACCCGACACGTCCACCTGCTTGGAAACCAATTCCTGCGAGGTCGTGGAGTGAATGAACGTGGTCCCCAACGCCCAGATCAAGAAGAACGTGGCGATGTTGTTGAGCATGATCGACGAAATAACTTCGTGCGCACCGGTTTTCGCCTTCAGGTAACCCGGAACCGCGCCGAGCAGACCACCGGCCAACGCACCGGCGAGCAAGGCCAACGGCACGTGCAACAGCGGCGGCAGGTCGAGGGAGAACCCTACGATCACCCCGCCGAGCATCCCGAGAATGAACTGCCCGTGCCCACCGATATTGAACAACCCGGCCTGAAACGCCAACCCGACCGCAAGACCGGTGAAGATCAACGGCGTGGCATAGGTGAGCGTCTCCGAGATCGGCCGCAACACCTGCGCCAGCGTGGCCTCACCGTCGAAATACTGTTGCAGTCGGCCGATGTCGATGATCGCGCCTTCGAACATGTCGCGATACCCGGTGCTCACCGCCTGCCACGAGAAACTCAGCGCGTCCGACGGCTTGCGGAAGAAGTAACCCCAGGCCCCACGCACCGACGCGTCGGAGAAGATGATCAGCAGCGCGCCGATCGCGAAGGCCAGCAGCAACGAATAGACCGTCACCATCACACTGTTGGCCTCGGTCACGTACCCGAGGAAGGTGCGGCCGATGTCCCGTTTGGGTTTGCGTTCGCCGGAAGAGTCGATGTCCGGCTCGATCGTCGTACTCGGCATGGATGTCCTCAGCTCGCGGGGTCTGTGGGACGGTGGCCTGCCATGAGCTGGCCGATGATCTCGCGCGGCGTATCCGGGTCGACCTCGCCGACGATCTGCCCGTTGTGGATCACCGCGATGCGGTCGGACAGGGCCAGGATCTCGTCCAGCTCCGCGGAGATGAGCAAGACCGCGGTCCCGGAATCACGTTCGGCGACCAGACGACGGTGAATGAACTCGATGGCGCCGACATCCACGCCACGGGTGGGCTGCGCGGCCACCAGAACCGAACGGGGCCTGGAGAATTCGCGTGCGATCACCACTTTCTGCTGATTACCGCCCGACAGCGCCGACACCACCTCCCCCGGCCCCCTTGTCCGAATATCGAAATCGGCGATGGCCTTCTCGGCCAGTGTTCGCACCGCCGCGCTGTCGACCACTCCCCTGTTCGACAGCGGCTTGTCGCGATACTGGTTGAGCACGAGATTCTCGGCGACGGTGAAATCGCCCGCCAGCCCGTCGAGTCCCCGATCCTCCGGGATGTACCCCAGCCCGGCGACGATCCGCCGATACGGATCCCACCCGGTCACCGGCACCCCGCCCATCTCCACCGAACCACTGTCGGGTGCAACGGTTCCCAGCACCGCCCTGGCCAGCTCGGTCTGCCCGTTCCCCTCGACCCCGGCCAACCCGACGATCTCACCCGACCGCACCTGCAGATTCAGCCCATCCAGCATCGCCGTCCCGCGCTCACCGAGCACCGTCAAATCCTTGACGTCCAGCGCCACCTCCCCCGGCTGCGCGGGCGGCCGGTCCACAGTCAGCACCACCGACCGGCCGACCATCGCCGCCGCCAGCTCCGCCTCGGAATCGGACGGCGACGCCTGCGCCACCACCTTGCCGCGCCGCAACACCGTGATCGTGTCCGCGATCGCCTTGACCTCTTTGAGCTTGTGACTGATGAAGATCACCGACATCCCCGCACTGGTGAGATTGCGGATGATCTCGAGCAACTCGGCGACCTCGGGCGGGGTGAGCACCGCAGTGGGTTCGTCGAGAATCAGCAGGTCGGTCTTGCCCGACAGCGCCTTCACGATCTCCACCCGCTGCTGCACACCCACCGGCAGATCCGCACAGATCGCATCCGGATCCAGCGCCAACCCGTACCGTTCGGACACCTCGCGCACGGACTGCCGCGCGGTCGCCCGATCCAGACTCCCACGCCTCACATGCTCGCGCCCCAACTGCACATTGTCGGCGACACTGAACGGCCCGACCAGCTTGAAGTGCTGGTGCACCATCCCGATTCCCGCCGCGATGGCGTCACTGGGCGACCGCAATCGCACCGGCACACCGTCGATCAGGATCTGCCCGCTGGTCGGTTCGAGAATGCCGTAGAGCATGTTCATCAACGTCGATTTACCGGCACCGTTCTCGCCGAGAATCGCGTGCACCTGCCCCGGTTCCACGACCAGGTCGACATTGTCGTCGGCGAGAAAAGTTCCGAACGCCTTGGTCAGCCCGACAACTTCGAGTCGCATAGCAGTCTCCTCAAAGCTTCGGCGCGGCAGGGGAATTGATCACGATCTTGCCGTCGACGATGTCGCGGCGAATATCGGTTAGCTCCTGTTTCAGCGACTCGGGCACCTTCGCGTCGAAGTCGTGGAACGGCGCGAGTCCGACCCCGTTATTGCTCAACGTGCCCACATACCGACCGTCTTTGACGCCCCCCGCGAAGGCATTGTCGATGGCCACCCGAACAGCGGCGGAGATGTCCTTCATCGAAGAGGACAACATAATGTCCTTGTACTCCGGAACCGCCTCGTACCCATCGGAATCCACCCAGATCATGCTCACCCCCGACGCGTCCTGCACCGCCGACGCCCCACCCATCCCGACCGGCCCCGCCACCGGATGGATCACATCGGCACCCTGCGCGATGAAGTTCTCGGTAAGCGAGCGACCCGCGCTCGTATCGTCGAAGTTGCCGGTGAACGACCCGTTCTGACCCGCGACATCCCAGCCCAGCACCGCGACATCAGTCCCGTGCACCTTGTTGTATCCGGCCACCCCGGCCGCGAACCCGTCCATGAAGATCGTCACGGCGGGAATCTGCATGCCACCCCAGGTCGCCACCCGGCCGGCCTTGGACATGCCTGCCGCCAAATACCCTGCGAGATAAGAGGATTGAGCCGCGTTGAACTCCATCGAGTACACATTGCCCATGTCGACATGTGAGTCAACGATCGCGAACCGCTGATCGGGATACTCGCTGGCCACCTGCGCCACCGACTCCGCCATCAACCCACCGACGCCGATCACCAGATCGCAATCGTCATCAGCTGAAGCCCGCAGGTTGGGTTCGTAGTCGGCAGAACTGTTGGACTGACGGTAGGAACCGTAGACGCCAGGATTGGCGTCGATCGCGGCCTTGACCCCGTTCCAGCCGGATTCGTTGAACGACTTGTCGTCGACACCGCCGGCATCGGTGACCATGCAGGTCTCGAAACCGGCGTTGGCCGTGCCGTAGGTGTTACCCGATCCGGTATAGCGCGCGTCCGACGGCGGCTCGGCACAGGCGGCCAGCAGCGCCGTGGCAGCGCAGACGATCAACGCGATGCGAGATCTCATTACTCAGAGATACAGGACACCACCGACAACACCCCGGATTGGCAGGCCCACCTCGCGAGAAAGTCGAACTATTCCGGGCGCAGCGTGAGAATGCGCGGGCCGTCCTCGGTCACCGCGACGCTGTGCTCCCAGTGGGCCGCGCGCGAACCGTCGGTGGTCACCACGGTCCAGTCGTCCTCGAGGGTCTTGGTGTCGACGGTGCCCAGCGTGAGCATCGGCTCGATCGCCAGCACCGACCCGACCACCAGGCGCGGGCCCTTGCCGGGCGCACCTTCGTTGGGCAGGAACGGATCCATATGCATCTCGCGGCCGATGGCGTGGCCACCGTAACCGTCGACGATGCCGTACTTGCGACCGTGCAACTGCTCGGCCGCGCGGGTGCCCAACTCGATGGCGTGCGAGACGTCGGTGAGCCGGTTGTCGGGCAGCATGGCCGCGATCCCGGCTTCCATCGACAGCTTGGTGGCCTCGCTGAGCAGCCGATCGGCCTCGATGATGTTGCCCACGCCGAACGTCCAGGCCGAGTCGCCGTGCCAACCGTCGAGGATGGCACCGCAATCGATGGACACGAGATCACCCTCGGTGAGAATCTCCGAAGCCGAGGGGATCCCGTGCACCACCCGATCGTTGACCGAGGAGCAGATCGAACCGGGGAAGCCGTGGTAACCCTTGAACGACGGGACAGCGCCCGCGTCCCGGATCGTCGCCTCGGCGACCGCGTCCAGTTCCAGCGTCGAAACGCCGGGCTTGGCGGCCGCGCGAACGGCCACCAGCGTCGCGCCGACGATCGCGCCCGCTGCCTGCATGGCATCGAGCTCGCCCGCCGAACGGAACGGCACGACCTTCTTCTTCCGGTTGAAGACCATGCGGCCTCAGTACTCCGATCCCAGAATTACTTGCCGAGCGCTTTGAGCGCGCGGGCGTTGACTTCGTCGACCTCGCCGATACCGTCGACGGTCACGACCAGACCGTCGTAGTACTCGAGCAGCGGCTCGGTCTCCTCACGGTAGACCCGCAGCCGGTTGCGGATGACGTCCTCGGTGTCGTCGGCGCGCCCACGGGCGAGCATCCGCTCGACCACGGTGTCCTCGGGCACCACGAAGCACAGCACGGCGTCGAGTTCGGCGCCGAAGTGCTCGAGGATCTTCTTCAGCGCGTCGGCCTGGTCGACCGTGCGCGGGTAACCGTCGAGCACGAAACCGTTCGCGGCATCGGGCTCGCCCACGCGGGCTTCGACCATGCGGTTGGTGACGTCGCTGGGGACCAGGTCGCCCGCGTCCATGTACTTCTGCGCCTCGCGACCGAGGGCGGTCTGCTGGCTGATGTTCGCGCGGAAGAGGTCTCCGGTGGAGATGTGCGGAACGCCCAGCTTCTCTGACAGCAGGACGGCCTGAGTACCTTTGCCGGCACCCGGCGGACCGAGCAGAACAACTCTCACTTGAGGAACCCTTCGTAATTTCGATTCATCAGCTGGCTCTCGATCTGCTTGACCGTGTCGAGACCCACGCTGACCATGATGAGCACCGCGGTACCGCCGAACGGAAGGTTCGCCACCGCACCCGAATTGCCCATGTCGAGGAACAGGTTCGGGAGCACGGCGACCAGACCGAGGTAAATCGAGCCAGGCAGGGTGATGCGGCTCAGGACGTAGTTGAGGTAGTCCGCGGTCGGCTTACCGGGCCGGTAGCCCGGGATGAAGCCGCCGAACTTCTTCATCTCGTCCGCGCGTTCCTCCGGGTTGAAGGTGATCGCGACGTAGAAGTAGGTGAAGAACACGATCAACCCGAAGTAGATCGCGATGTAGACCGGGTTGGACGGATTCACCAGGTATTTCTGGATGATCTCCTGCCACCAGCTCGGCTCCGTTGCCGTGCTCGACCCGGTGAGCTGGGCGACCAGGTTGGGCAGGTACAGCAGCGAGGACGCGAAGATCACCGGGATGACACCGGCCTGGTTGACCTTCAGCGGCAGGTACGTCGACGAACCGCCGTACATCTTCCGGCCGACCACACGCTTGGCGTACTGCACCGGAATCCGGCGCTGACCCTGCTCGACGAAGATCACGGCCACGATGATGGCCAACACCGCGGCACACACGAGGCCGAAGACCAGGCCGCCGCGGGTGTCGAGGATGTTCTTGCCGTCGATCGGGATACGCGCGGCGATACCGGCGAAGATGAGCAGCGACATGCCGTTACCGACACCGCGCTCGGTGATCTGCTCGCCGAACCACATGACCAGGCAGGCACCGGCGGTCATCACCAGCACGATGATGATCATGCCGAAGACGCTGGTGTCGGCGAGAATGTCCTCTTGGCAGCCCTGTAGGAGCTGACCGCGCGCGGCGAGTGCGACCAGACCGGTGGCCTGCAACACCGCCAAAGCGACGGACAGGTACCTGGTGTACTGCGTCATCTTGGTCTGGCCGGCTTGGCCCTCCTTGCGGAGTTCCTCGAACCGCGGGATGACGACGGTCAGCAGCTGGATGATGATGCTCGCGGTGATGTACGGCATGATGCCGATCGCGAACACCGACAGCTGCAACAGCGCGCCACCGGAGAAAAGGTTGATGAGCTGGTAGATACCGGCGGATTCACCGCCGGACACCATCTTCACGCAGTCCTGGACCGCACGGTAATCAACACCGGGGGACGGCAGCGCGGCACCCAACCGGTACAGCGCGATCAACCCCAGCGTGAAGAGAATCTTCCGCCGTAAGTCCGGAGTCCGGAAGGCCGATACGAAGGCGGAAAGCACAAATCCTCCTGGCGAACGACATGGTCATGCCATGCGGGAAGCACATGACGAGTCTTGGCAGACAATACGTTGTGTGACTCTAACAGTGGCACCGGACGAGCTCACAGGCTCGTCCGGTGCAACTGATAACTACAGTACCGTCAGGCCAGTTCGGTGGCAGTGCCACCGGCTGCGGTGATCTTCGCCTTGGCGGCTCCGGTCACCTTGTCGGCGGTCACCTGGATGGCGACACCGATCTCGCCGTCGCCGAGAACCTTGACGAGCTCGTTCTTGCGAACGGCGCCCGCCGCGACGAGCTCGGCCTTACCGATGGTGCCGCCCTGCGGGAACAGTTCGGCGATGCGGCCAACGTTGACAACCTGGTACTCGACCCGGAAGCGGTTGGTGAAGCCGCGAAGCTTCGGCAGACGCATGTGCAGCGGCATCTGGCCACCCTCGAACGCCGCGGGGACGTTCTTGCGTGCCTTGGTGCCCTTGGTACCGCGACCGGCGGTCTTACCCTTGGAACCTTCACCACGGCCGACGCGAGTCTTGGCGGTGTTGGAGCCCGGAGCAGGACGCAGGTGGTGCAATTTGATGGTCATGTCTAGACCTCCTCAACTGTTACGAGGTGGCGCACGACGTTGATCAGACCGCGGTTCTGAGCATTGTCCTCACGAACCACCGACTGGCGGATCTTCCGCAGACCAAGCGTCCGCAGGCTGTCGCGCTGGTTCGACTTGGCACCGATCGTGCTCTTGATCTGAGTTACCTTGAGATCAGCCATGTCAGGCTCCCTGTCCCGCACGCGCACGCAGCATGCCCGCCGGAGCGACATCCTCGATCGGCAGACCGCGACGAGCGGCAACCTCTTCGGGACGCTGCAGCATCTTGAGCGCGGCCACCGTCGCGTGAACGACGTTGATCGCGTTGTCGCTACCGAGCGACTTCGACAGAATGTCGTGGATACCGGCACATTCGAGCACGGCACGGCACGCACCACCGGCGATCACACCGGTACCGGGCGAAGCCGGACGCAGCATGACCACACCGGCCGCCGCCTCACCCTGAACCGGGTGGACGATGGTCGAGCCGATCATCGGGACGCGGAAGAAGCTCTTGCGAGCCTCCTCGACACCCTTCTGGATGGCCGCGGGAACTTCCTTGGCCTTGCCGTAGCCGACGCCGACCAGACCGTTGCCGTCACCGACGATCACGAGGGCGGTGAAGCTGAAGCGACGACCACCCTTCACGACCTTGGAGACGCGGTTGATCGCGACGACGCGCTCGAGCTGGTTCTTCTCGGCAGCGTTGCCGCCACGGTCGTTACCGCCGCGACGATCGCCACCGCCACGACGGTTGCCCTCAGGGCCACCGGCGTTGCTGTTGTTGTTGTTGTTCGGTCCGGCGGGTCCGCCGCCGCCATCGCGCCGCTGACGTCCCGGCATCAGACGTTCCCTTCGTTCGCAAATTCAGTCATCAGAACTTCAGCCCACCTTCACGAGCGGCATCAGCCAGCGCCGCGATACGGCCGTGGTAGTCGTGACCACCACGGTCGAACACGACCGCCTCGATACCGGCAGCCTTGGCACGCTCGGCGATCAACTGACCGACCTTCGCGCCCTTGGCGGACTTGTCACCTTCGAGCGCACGCACGTCGGCTTCGATCGAGGAGGCGGCGGCAATGGTGCGGCCCACCGAATCGTCGATCAGCTGAGCGTGCAGGTGGCGCGCGGAGCGGTTGACCACCAGGCGCGGACGCACGGTGGTGCCTTCGACCTTCTTGCGAAGACGGAAGTGACGACGGGTCTTGGACAGACGACGCTTCGTGGAAGCGTCCTTGCCCAGCGGAATCCGCTTCGCCTTCTGGTTAGCAGTTTGCGCCATGATCACTTACCCGTCTTTCCGACCTTGCGGCGAACGACCTCGCCGGCGTAGCGGATGCCCTTGCCCTTGTACGGGTCGGGCTTACGCAGTCCGTGGATGACAGCGGAGATCTGACCGACCGCCTGCTTGTCGATCCCGGACACCGAGAACTTGGTGGGCGATTCCACCGCGAAGGTGATGCCTGCCGGGGCCGTGATCGGCACCGGGTGGCTGTAACCGAGGGCGAACTCGAGGTTCGAACCCTTGGCCTGAACGCGGTAACCGACGCCGAAGATTTCCATCTTCTTCTCGTAGCCCTTGGTGACACCCTCGATCATGTTGGCGATCAGGGTGCGGGAAAGGCCGTGCAGCGAACGGTTCGCGCGCTCGTCGTTGGGACGAGCAACCTCGAGCTCATTGCCTTCACCCTTGGTGACGACGATGGGCTCGGCCACGGTGTGCGAGAGGGTGCCCTTGGGCCCCTTGACCGTGACAACCTGGCCGTCGATTGTGACGTCGACGCCGGCCGGAATCTCGATGGGCTTCTTACCAATACGCGACATTAGTCCTGACCTCCCTTACCAGACGTAGGCGAGGACTTCGCCCCCGACGCCCTGCTTGGCCGCCTGACGGTCTGTGAGCAGACCGGTCGACGTGGAAATAATCGCCACGCCGAGGCCGCCGAGGACCTTGGGCAGGTTGGTGGACTTCGCGTACACACGCAGACCCGGCTTCGACACGCGACGCAGGCCCTGCAGGCTGCGCTCACGGCTGGGGCCGTACTTCAGATCGACGACGATGGCCTTGCCAACGGTCGCGTCTTCGGTGCGGTAATCGGCGATGTAACCCTCACGCTTGAGGATCTCGGCGATGTTCACCTTGATCTTCGAGTGGGGAGCCTTCACCTGATCGTGGTACGCCGAGTTGGCGTTGCGCAGACGCGTCAAGAAGTCTGCGATCGGATCAGTCATGGTCATGGTTTGACCTCGACACCTTTCTCGCTGCGGTTCCCATGCAACATCTCCGACGCTTGCGCGCAGGTGACCGTGGGCCTACAACAATTCGGCTGGTCCGGTCAGCACTTACCGACCGGATGAGTTCTCTTGCGAGCTCTCGGCGCCTGGGGGTCCACTCACGCCGAACGTGGAGCGGACACAGATCTGCCCAGGCAACTGCTCTAGTGTAGGCAATGCCGTGGTCAGGACCAAACCCGGGGTGCGGCGACGTTGGTCACGCGGCGGTGTGAGCCGCCCCGGTGGCCCTGTAGGTGATCGCGATCGCCGACGCCGAGACCCCCGTGGCGACGATCAACATCATCTCACCACCCACCACCAGGCTCATCAGCCCGCCGAGCAGGGCGCCGACCGCGAAGGCCGCGTACTGCATGCCGTAGCCGAGCCAGTCGCGCGAACTGCCGCCGCTGACATGGCTTTCGATGCCCTGGCCCAGTTTCACCACGGTTCCGGTGACATAGCTCAGCGGCACACTGACCTCGCCGTTGTTGACGAACGCGGTGTTGAGCGCGCCGACCGCGAAGGCGACGAACGCGATCGGAATGAAGCCGACCTCCTGACCACCGGTGCGATCGAGAGCGAAGTCGACCACCGCGGCGACGGCCAGCGCGACGGTGGTCACCACCGATGCCCCGTAGTGACCGCTGCGCCACACCTTGCGCCGCAGCAGCGAGGCGACGAACACCCCGAGCCCGAACGAGAAAAGCAGGGTGATGGCGCCGGTGGCGAGCAGGTGATCATTGTCGAACCAGCCGAGAACGGCACGTTCGGTATTACCGGTCATAAATGTCACGAAATATCCGGCGGAATGCGTATACGCGGCCGCGCCGATGAATCCGGCGAGAATGGAAAGAAATGCCACTATCGGCATCGCGCCTGCTGGAATCCCGCGTAGGGGCGGCCGGTGGGCCACGTCACGGGGCTTGTTTTCAGTGATCAGGGTCACGAACTCACATCCTCTGCGATTGTCCGGCAAGGGATCGACGCTGACGCCCATCTTTATGCTGCACTGCACGCAACGACCTCGACCGTAGCCACGGAACACATTGTTCGCCACCACGCGGATCACATTCTCCGAAAATGCACAGGATTATCAGATGCCGGTAATGCTGCGGTAACCGAACAATTCGCAATATATTCCGAATATGTCCGGCGTGACCTGCGGCTATCGCACCGTCCGTTCGGCCGATCGGCGCGAATTGTGTTCGATCACAATGACTTTGCGCTCGTGAGCCCGGCTCACGTGTGTGGTAACTTCGCGAGGTTCGTCGGATCTGCGCAGGAGGCTCGGCCGTTGTCTTCCCACCGTGCACGTCGTCGGGGCACGGCCTTCTTCTTCGCCGTATTACTCGGGATCGGCGCGCTCGCCGCACCCGCATCGGCCGATCCCTACGTCGACCCGCTCGCCGACGCGGCAGCCACGCCCTCGTTGCACTGGGAGAGCTGCGCGGACGGCTTCGAGTGCGCCACCGCGCGGGTGCCGCTGGACTACAACCGCCCACAGGCCGCCCAGATCGACCTGGCCGTCATCAAATTGCCCGCCGCCGATCCGGCCCGCCGCATCGGCACGTTGTTCGTCAACTTCGGCGGGCCCGGCCCCTCCGGCGTGGATCGGCTGCGTGAGCGAGCCCGTTGGCCGTGGTTGTTCTCCGACGAATTGCGCGCCCGGTTCGACGTTGTCTCGTGGGATCCGCGCTCGGTCTCGCGCAGCGCGGGCACCCAGTGCTTCACCGGCGCGGCCGAGCAGGCGGCCTACCTCGACGCGTTCCCCGGCACCCCCGCCACTGCAGCCGACGAACCCGCGTTCTTCGCCGCGTCCGCCGACATCGCCGCCCGCTGCGCACGCAACGCCGGCCCCATCCTGAACCACGCCTCCAGCGCGAACACCGCCCGCGACCTGGACCTGCTGCGCCGCGCGGTCGGCGACGAAACCCTGACCTACCACGGCATTTCCTACGGCACCCAGGTCGGCGCGATCTACGCCAACATGTTCCCCGGCCGGGTCCGCGCGATGGCGTTCGACGGTTCGCTGGACTTCGAGGGCAATGTCAACGGCGCGAACCTGCCGCTGGATACCCGCCAAGGCGTAGCCACGGGCATCGCCGAAACCTTCGACACCTTCCTGCGCGATTGCTCCGCCGCAGGACAGCGCTGCGCTTTCGCCGCGGGCGACCCCAAACTCAAATGGATCGCCCTGGCCGAACGCGCCCGCCTCGCCCCGATCGTCATCGACGGCAAGTCATGGTCGTTCGCCGAAGTGGTCGGCGCGGCGGGCAGCCTTTCTCGCCCCGAAACCTACCCCGACCTGGCGATCCTGCTGCAGAACCTGTTCGACGCGACCACGGTGCTCCCCACCCGAGTCCCCGACTCCGTCTTCGCCGCCGACCACCCCGCCAACCGCGTCGAAGCCTTCTACACAATCCAATGCGCCGACAGCACCGTCCCGCGCGACCCCGCCGTCTACAGCGCGACAGCGGCAGCCGAAGACCTGCACTCCCGCTACTTCGGGCGAACCGCGGTCTTCAACGCCACCCCCTGCGCGTTCTGGCAGGCCGAGGACCGGGACCGCTACACCGGTCCATGGAACCGCGAAACCGCCGCCCCGATCCTCGTCCTCAACAGCAGATACGACCCGGCCACTCCCCTGCACGGCGCGAAAGCCGGTGCGGCCCAACTGAACCGGGCCCAGCTAGTAGTCATCGAAGGTGCCGGCCACAGCTCCATGTACATCCAGAGCACCTGCGCCGAACACCTCAAACGCGACTACCTGTTCACCGCCCAACTCCCACCGGCAGGCACCAGCTGCGGAATCGACCACTCCCCGTTCAGGTGAGCATGCAGAGAATGTCGTACAGCGGCGGCTTCTCCACACTTCCGGTAGCGAACAAGATCCCCGCCAACGGCGAACAGATCAACTCCCCCTCCGAAGACCCCGACCCTCCCGACCCGGAATCAGCGATAGGGGCGGCGGATGCGACGGCGGGCGCCCCGAACAGGGCGACGGAAACGGCTGCGACTGTGACGAACTTCTTCATCCGCCCAAAGAACACACCCACCCACCCCCACGCAGTGAAATGCCCACATTTCATCCAAAGTCGGTGACATCCCACAAGCCCTTCGACAATCAGCCAAGTCGGCCATGTGCATCGACCCGAGGCAGTGCTGGAGCGTACGCACCGAGACCAACGTCTTCTTCGGCGATCACGGCCGCTCCGACTTCGTGACGCCGAATTTCATGATTCACCGCTGCCCCGGCAAGGCCTATTCCTATGTGCGCGGCGATGATGCCGTGATGGTCGGCGAGGTGCTGTCCCCTTCGAACACCGATCGCGACATCGAGGCGAAGAAGGCTCGTTACGCGGAGGCGAAGATCCCCTGGTACTGGGAGGTCAAGCTGCGCGGCGAGCACAGCGCCATCGACAGCGTCCGGATATTCGCGTTGGAGTCCATCCACGGTGCCCTCCCGGCAGGCGTGCGACCACTGCATCCGGCCAACTACCTACTGGTCGGCGAATGGACGCCCAAGGATTCCGACGGAATCCACTTCGACCACCCGTTCGTCATTGATCTCTCCTGGGCAGACCGGGAATTTCTGACCTAGCACGCAACGCAGGTAGCAAAACTTTGCGTCATCATCTAGCCGAAATCAATAGCGTCAAAGTTTTGATATGTTTGTCGTTATGGACGTTGCGGGCGCACGAGCACTGATCGCCGAGGGTGAGTCGCTCACGACGGAGTTCAAGCGGGGGGCGGAGGGAAAGTTCAACGACACTGACCTGGTCAACACTGTCGTTTGCATGGCCAACGGCAACGGTGGGGTGATCCTGATCGGCGTGGAGGACGATGGAACCGTGACGGGCGCGGCGCCCCGACACGGCAAGTTGACCGACCCACGAAGACTCGACGCCCTCATCGCCGCGAAGACGATACCGCTGGTTCAGACCCGCACCGACGTTGTCCGCATCGACGAACTCGACGTCATCTGTGTCGAGATTCCCGCGACGCGCAACATCGTCGGCTCGACCGCGGGCGTGTATCTGCGCCGCACGCTGAAACTCGATGGGACTCCCCAATGTCTCCCGTTCGCCGCCCATGAGATGTTGGCGCACGAAATCGACCGCGGCGCACTCGATTTCGCGGCTGTCGCCGCTCGCGGTGCACAATTCTCCGACCTCGACCCAGCCGAGTTCGACCGATTCCGGCGACTGGCCGGCGACTCAGCGGCTGATCGGGTCGTCCCCCAGCTGACCGATCGCGACATCTGTCGTGCCCTTCAGGTTCTGCGCAACGGTGACGACGGTCGCGAGCATCTCACCCTTGGCGCGATCCTGTTGTTCGGCACGAGTCAAGCACTCGCCCGTTACGTGCCCAACCATGAGGCCGCGTTCCAGCAGTTCCACGGCCAGGGGATCACCGTGAACGACTTCACCCGAGAACCCCTGCTACGGACGGCAGAGGAGCTCTACGACCGGGTGCGTCGATGGAATACCGAAGAAGAATTCGAAGCAGGCATGTTACGGATCGCAGTGCCCAATGTCGCGCCGACGGTCGCCCGCGAATCCATCGCCAACGCCTTGGTTCACCGGGACTACACCGCGGTGGGACCGATCCGGGTCATGGTGAACGACGAAGCCTTCTCCGTCGACAGCCCGGGCAGTTTCCCCCCGGGTGTGCGATTGGACAATCTGCTGACCGCATCGCACCCACGCAGTCCGATCCTCGCCGACGCGTTTCGGCGCGCCGGGTTGGTCGAGCGCAGCGGTCGGGGAATCAGCCTGATGTACCTCGCGACATTGCGTCTGGGGCGGGGCAACCCCGACTACAGCCAGTCCACTGAGCAGTCTGTTCGCGTCGTAGTTCCACTCGGCCGTGCCGATCTGCCGCTCGCACGTTTCATTTTGGCCCGCGACACCGACACCGGACAGCCGTTGAACCTGTTCGAACTCCAGGTCCTGCACGAGCTGCGCGTCGAGTCGAATCTGTCAACAAGCGAGATCGCCGATCGACTCGATCGCACTCTCGGCGTGACCCGCGCCGGGCTGAGTCGCATGATCGAGCTCGGTCTGCTCGAACTGCGCGGCAACGGTCGCAATCGGACCTACCATCTGTCGGCCTCTGTGTACCGCGCTATCAACGAGCCATCGGCCTACGTTCGGGTACGCGGCGCCGACGCCATCCAGCAGGAACAGATGATCATTCAATTCATCGGGGCTTACGGTCCGATATCGCGGGCCGACACCGCGGAGCTATGCCTGCTCACCCCTAATCAGGCGGGCGCGCTCCTGCGTCGCATGGTCCGCGAAGGCAAACTCGAGATCATCGGCGAACGCCGCACCGCCCGCTATGTTCTGGCGACCGGAGACGACAACGCCCTACCTTCGTCGACTGGATGAGGTGCTGCACGCGGATTCGGACTATGCGACCATCGCCCGCCTCATCGGGCAGCCCGTTCAACGCATCGACTGAAGTCACTACAACGCAACAAGGCACGGACTCTGCGTCGAGAGTCCGTGCCTTGCTTCGATATTCGCCTAGGCGGCGGGTGCACTCACGAGGAGCGCAAGCTCACCAGGAGCTCTTGTGCACGCCCGGGAGCTCACCGCGGTGCGCCATTTCGCGCACGCAGATACGGCACAGGCCGAACTTGCGGTAGACCGCGTGCGGGCGACCGCAACGCTGGCAGCGGGTGTAGGCGCGAACCGCGAACTTCGGCTTCGCCTCGGCCTTGATGCGCAGTGCTTTCTTAGCCATGTGCTCAGTTCTCCTTGAACGGGAAGCCGAGGTGCTTCAGCAGCGCGCGGCCTTCTTCGTTGTTGGTCGCCGTGGTGACAACCGTGATGTCCATACCGCGCGGGCGGTCGATGGAATCGACGTCGATCTCGTGGAACATGGACTGCTCCGCGAGGCCGAACGTGTAGTTGCCGTTGCCGTCGAACTGCTTCGGCGACAGGCCGCGGAAGTCGCGGATACGGGGCAGCGCGATGGACACGAGACGGTCCAGGAAC
Organism: Nocardia sp. NPDC058666; assembly: GCF_042714895.1. Lineage (NCBI taxonomy): Bacteria > Bacillati > Actinomycetota > Actinomycetes > Mycobacteriales > Nocardiaceae > Nocardia > Nocardia sp. NPDC058666. The sequence goes on along the minus strand of NZ_JBHXRY010000002.1, from coordinate 485,818 downwards.
TCCCACATCCGGTCGCCACGAAGAGTGACCTTCGCGCCGATCGGCATGCCCTCACGCAGCTTGAACTGCGCGATGGACTTGGTGGCCTTGCGGATCTCGGGCTTCTGGCCGGTGATCAGCTCGAGGTCCTTGACGGCACCGTTGATCAGCTTCGCGTCACGGGCGGCGTCGCCGACACCCATGTTCACGACGACCTTGACGACGCCGGGGATCTGCATCACGTTGGCGTACTCGAACTCGCCGTTCAGCGCGTCCTTGATCTCGGCGCGGTAGCGCGCCTTCAGCCGGGGCTGAGTCTGCTCAGAAGTAGTCATGTCAGATGTCCTTCCCGTTTTTACGGGAGATCCGGACGCGCTTGCCGGACTCTTCGTCGGTGCGGTAGCCCACGCGAGTCGGGTTACCGTCGGAGTCGACGATCATCACGTTCGAAACCTGGATGGGGGCTTCCTGAGTGACGATGCCACCCGAGGAGGCGCCACGCTGGTTCGCGGAATCAGCGACGTGCTTCTTGATCCGGTTCACGCCTTCGACGAGAACCTTGCCGGTCGCGGGGAAAGCCTGAATGACCTTGCCCTTCGCGCCCTTGTCCTTGCCCGAAATGACGAGCACGGTGTCACCCTTGTGCACCTTCATAGTCAGAGCACCTCCGGGGCCAGCGAAACGATCTTCATGAAGCGCTTGTCGCGCAGCTCACGGCCGACCGGGCCGAAGATGCGGGTGCCGCGAGGATCGTTGTCCGGCTTGATCAGCACGGCAGCGTTCTCGTCGAACTTGATGTAGGAACCGTCGGGACGACGACGTTCCTTGGTGGTGCGAACGACGACAGCCTTGACGACGTCGCCCTTCTTCACGTTGGCGCCGGGGATGGCGTCCTTCACGGTGGCGACAATGATGTCACCGATACCGGCATAGCGACGCGACGAGCCACCGAGCACGCGGATGCAAAGGATTTCCTTCGCCCCGGTGTTGTCGGCGACGCGCAGTCGCGACTCCTGCTGAATCAACTTCAGCACCTCCTGGACCTGGATGTATACGTACGCCGGATTGCCGACCCGTCGCACATGGTCAGTTGCCCACCGGACGCGCGCCTGCCAGCGGAAATACCTTCCACTGGGGGTTCGCTGCCGGATTGCGAGAACAGAGCTCCCGCAGGCAACCGTTCTAGTGTAGGCGAACCGCCTGGAAGAACCCAATCGGGGTCGCGTCGCCGCGTCTCACCCCCAACTAGGTAAATAGGTTTACGATCATTTAGGTAAACCCATTTACCTAGTTGGAGGCGCCGTGGACAAGCCCGATCGTATCGTCGGCCGCGATCGCCAGTGGGGTGCGGTTGAACGCTTCCTCTTCGACGGCGGCTTCGACGGCCCCCTACGACTCGGTCTCGTCTCCGGCCGACGCCGCACCGGCAAAACCCAACTTCTCGCCGAAGCGTGCCGCGAGGTCGGCGGCCTGTACTCGGTGTGCGTCCAGGACGAGGGCGATTTGGCCTCCCGCCGTCGCTTCGCCGCCGACATCAGCGGACACCTGTCGACCACCCCCACGTCAGCTGATCCACCCGACTGGGAGACCCTGCTGCGTTCCGCACTGGAGGTTGCCGAGCGAACAACTCCCCGAGGCAGACCACCACTTGTGGTCATCGACGAGTTTCCGTACGCGGTAGCGCACGCACCGGAACTCCCGTCGATCCTGCAGCACCTCTACGACCGTGCCCAACGCGGCAGCGGACTGACCGGCCGGTTGATCCTGTGCGGTTCCGCGCTCAGCGTCATGCACGAGTTGCTCTCGGGCGCGAAACCGCTGCGTGGTCGCGTCATGCTCGATCTGAGAATGCCACCATTGGACTATCGCGAGGCCGCGCAACTCTGGGGAATCACCGACCCGCAGGTCGCTTTCCGCGTGCACGCCACCGTGGGCGGCATCCCGGGCTACCGCCCGCTGATCCTGGGCACTCCACGCAGCGTCGCAGAATTCGACGACTGGGTGATCACGAACCTGCTCGCCGTCGACTTCGGCGTATTCACCCACAGCGAAGTCGACTATCTACTCCGCGAGGATCCGCGAATCACCAGTCGCGCAATATATTTCGACATTCTCAGCGCGATCGCGGCAGGCGCCCACACGCCGACGGCGATCGGCGGTGCCATCGGCAGAGATGCCAACGCGGTCCGCTATCAACTGGGCGTGCTCGAGTCGGCGGGCTATATCTCCCGCATGTCCGACCTACTGCGCGCCCGGAAACCGACGATCACCGTGGCGGACCCACTGATCAGATTCGACCGCCTGATCACCGCCCCCCACCTCGGTCAACTCGAATTCGGCCGGGCCGCCCGCGTCTGGTCCTCGGCCGCGCCTACGTTCCGATCGAACATCCTCGGCGCCCATTTCGAGCAACTCGCGCGCGACTGGGCCGGCCGCTTCGCCCCCGACGAACTGAACCGCCCCGACGGCTTCGGCGACATCGGATTCGCCACCGTGCAGGACAACGCGGGACGCGCCAAGCACGAAATCGACGTCCTCGGCGTCAGCGGAAGGTCGATCACGCTGATCGGCGAGGCGAAAGCCACCCTCGGCCGACGAGGGGTCGCCGACTTGGCACGGCTGGACCATATCGCCGATATTCTCCGCCGATCCGACTACGACACAACCGACGCGACGATCGTGCTGTTCGCGTCGTCGGGATTCACGACCGAACTGGAACAGGCGGCAGCGCATCGCCGCGATGTCGAATTGGTCGACTTGGATCGGCTGTACGGCGGCTAGCGAATGCGGCGGGGCAGCGGCCGTGTGGCCACTGCCCCGCCCAAGTCGAGCTCACGTTGTGCCAGGGTGGATTCCCCGACAAGAATCGAGTCCAGTCAGCTGCCCAGTGGTGCCAGCTGCCACGAGCCGTTGCCGTCGAGGGTGAGCATTTGGGTGTGGTGCTGGTCGACGGTGCTGCGGTGGGCCACCGAGACGACGATGGTGTCCGGAGCCTCGGTGCGGATCAGCTTGTACAGCGAGTATTCCAGGCCCTCGTCGACGGCCGAGGTGGCCTCGTCGAGGAAGACCACCTTGGGCCGGATCAGCAGGATGCGGGCGAAGGCCAGGCGCTGCTGCTCACCCGGGGACAGGATCTTCGCCCAGTCGTCCTCTTCGTCGAGGCGGTCGACGAGGTGACCGAGGTGGACCTTGCCGAGGACCTCGCGCAGTGTGTCGTCGCTGACGTCCTCGGACTTGGCCGGGTATTCGACCGCAGTCCGCAGATCGCCCAGCGGGAGGTAGGGCAGCTGGGACAAGAACAGCGTCTCGGTGCCCGCGGGGCGGCCGATCTCGCCGTCGCTGTACGGCCACATCTGCGCGAGCGCGCGCAGCAACGTGGTCTTTCCGCTACCCGAGGCGCCCTTGACGACCAATGCGTCACTGGGGACGAGCCGCAGATTCAGATCATCTATGAGCACTTCACCGTCGGGCTTGCGGACATCGACCTTGTCGAGGCGCACGGCGTCATCCAGGTCGACGGCGGCGAGCTTGGGGAGGTCACGGGATTCCTTGCTGGCGAGCAGCAATCCATCGAGACGGATCAGGGAGGCCCGATACTCGGCGAAGTCGTCGTAGGACTCGCGGAAGAACGACAGAGAGTCCTGAATCTCCCGGAATGCCGAGGCCGTCTGATTCATTCCACCCAGGGTGATCGAGCCGCTGAAGAAGCGCGGCGCCTGAATGAGATACGGGAAGAGATAGGCGGATTGGCTGACGACGAAGTTCCAGCCCGTGAACTTGATGTACCGGTAGATGTAGGTCCACTGGACCCGGATCACCTCGGCGAATCGGCTGAGCAGGTTGGTCCGTTCGACGCGCTGCCCCCGGTAGAACGCGATGCTCTCCGCCGCGTCACGCACCCGCACAAGCGCGTAGCGGAAATCGGCGGTGGTCCGCTCCTTCAGGAAGTTGATCCGGATCAGCGGGTGACCGATCCAGAAGGCGATCACGGTGGAAACCAGGACATAGGTGAGCACGATGACCAGCGCGGCTCGGGGAATGGTGACGCCGAGAATCGTCATCGGCCCCGACAGATCCCACAGGACCTTGGTGAAGGACACGACCGAGACGACGGCCGTCACCGCGCCGAGCGCCAGTGCGCGGGACTGTGCGGTGAATGTGTCGGTGTCGGCCTGGATTCGCTGGTCGGGGTTGTCGATCGTGTCGTCGATGAACCGAGTCCGATAGAAGGCGCGGCCTTCCATCCAGTCGCCGGTGACGCGCTCGGTCAACCACACCCGCCAGCGGATGTCGAAGGCGAGTTTGGCGTACAGGTACACCAACTCTTTGACCGTCCAGATGGAGATCAACAGGGTGAACAGCTTCGCCGAGTTCCAAAACCCGGTTTTCGCGTCCGAGAGGGATGCGTCGTCACCGGAGCTCAAAGCGGATGCGGCGAGCTGGAACGAGGCGAACATGTCGTTGCCCCAGTAGCTGAGCAGCACGCTCAATCGAACCGTCAGCATGGCCATGAACAACAATGCCGCGATGAAAAGCCAAGTGCGCCAAGCGCCGGGGCCGCGGAAGTAGTCACCGCTGACGTACCAGAACTGACGACCCCACTTCGTCAGCCTCAGCAACAGTGCGGCGATCACCACGAAGGCCACCGCGGTGATGAGGAAGGCGATCCCGAGCCATTTAAGGCTCTCGAACCACTCGACGCTCCAGTCTCTAGACGTCTCCACGCACGCATCCCATTCCACGAGGCCGAAATTCGGCGCAGTCTAACCCGGCAGCGCCCCCCGCGCCGGGCATGCGCACACAGCCGAGCCCATCGATTGACCAGGACAAACCGACGTAGGTTAGCCTAGGCTGACTTACGCAGAAACCTGCTCGACGGAGGATGCCCCATGACGACTGTTCGGACTTCGCGCGGCTGGCGGCGCGCCGCTGTGGCCGCGCTCGCCGGTGCCCTCACCTTCGGCGTGGTGGCCTGCGGTTCCACCGACGACACGGCCACGTCCGGCGAAGCGGTGACCATCACGCACGCCCGCGGCGAAACCACCGTCCCCGGCACCCCGAAGAAGATCGTCGCCCTGGGCAACCAGTGGCTCGACAGCACCCTGGCCCTGGGCGTAGTCCCGGTCGGCTATATCGACAACGTCTCCGCGGTGTCCAAGAGCACCCCGCCGTGGACCCCGGAGTCGCTGAAGCAGTCCAAGCCGCTCAACACCACCGGCAGCATCGCCGAGCAGGTCGCGGCCCTGGAACCGGACCTGATCCTGGCCGATCCGTTCATCGCCGATCAGAAGACCTACGACGATCTGTCCAAGGTCGCCCCGACCCTGCCGGCGCTGACCAAGGACGCCGTCACCCCGTGGCAGGACCAGGTCAGCGCGCTGGGCAAGGTGCTGCACAAGGAGTCCGACGCGACCGCGGTGATCAAGAACGTCGACGACAAGATCGCCGCCATCGCCACCGCCAACCCCGGCCTGAAGGGCAAGACCTTCGCCAGCACCTGGCTCGCGAGCCCCGCGCAGCTGATGGTGCTGACCGACCCCAGCGACGGTTCGGCGAAGGTGTTCACCGCGCTGGGTCTTGGCATCCCCGCCAACCTCGCCGCGCTGCCCGCCACCCAGGGTCGTCTGGCGTTGTCGCCGGAGCGCGTCGACGAGCTGACCGCCGACCTGCTGCTGGCCGGCTACTCCCCAGGCCTGGACGAGAAGTATCGGCAGCTGCCCGGTTACGCCGACCTGCCGTCGGTGCGCAAGGGTTCGGTGGTGTTTCTGACCACGCAGGAGATCAGCGCGATCAACCAGCCCACCGCACTGTCGGTGCCGTACATGCTGAACAAGCTCGAGCCCGCGTTCGCCGCCGCCGCGAAATAGGCTCTGCCCCAACCAAGTTCGACCCCGAGGATTCACCGTGCTCGCCTCCGCTTACCCCGCCCAGACCCGCTTCGCCCTGCGCGCGGGCGTCACCTGCCTCACGACCCCTGCGGGCGCGGTGCTGCTCAATCCGCCGCGCAACGAGAAGCTGACCGGTCTGGGCGCGGGTGCGCTGCAGGCACTGAAAACCCTCAACCAGGGTCCCGCGACCGCCGCCGAAATGGCGACCGCGGCGGCGGGCGACGACATCACCGCCCTGATGCGCAAGCTCACCGACGGCGGCTGGCTGTCGGTCACCGTGCGCGACGGCGGCCGTGACCTCTACAGCATCCGCCCCTTCGCCGACCCCGCCCCGCGCCCCGAAGCGGCGCTGCCCGCGTGGTCGGCGGCATTGTCGAAATTCGCTGTCCTGCACCGCGATAGCCAGGGTTTCGTGCTCGAACACCCGCAGTCCTGGTGCGACCTGCGCATCCACGACCCGCGCCTGCTTGCCCTGCTCGACGGCCCCATGGCCGCCGACTCCCCCGTGCCCGCCGCGGTGAAAACCCAGTTCATGGCGGACCTGCAGTGGTGCGGTTTCCTGGTCGACGGCGAAGAAGAGGAACGCGAGTTCACCACCCGTTCCTGGAACACCCCCGACCTGTGGTTCCACCGCCGCAGCACGCTGGGCGCACGCACCATCACCTGGGACGACTTCGGTCCCACCCGCTGGGCCGAAGGCCAGTTCCCCGAATTGCCTTCGCGTCGTACACCATTCGCCGGCGATCCGATCTCCCTGACCAAGCCCGACCTGGTCTCCCTTCGCCTGTCGGACCCCAGCCTCGCCGCCACCATCGAAGACCGCATCTCCACCCGCGCCTTCGACGACGCCGCCCCCATCACCTCGAACCAGTTGGGCGAGTTGCTGTTCCGCACCGCCCGCACCCGCGAAGACGGCTCCCGCCCCTACCCCTCCGGCGGCGAAGCCTACGAACTGGAGATCTACCCCGTAGTCCGCAACGTCGCAGGCCTGGAAAACGGCATGTACCACTACGATTCAGCCGACCACGCCCTTCGCCCCGTCGCCGCGACCGACTCCCCCGCAGTCCAAAAACTCCTCAAATCCACCTCAGCTACCCTCGCAGGCGGCGCGCAACCCCAAGTCCTGCTGTTGGTTTCGGCCCGCGCGGGCCGGGTGATGTGGAGCTACGAACAGGTCGCCTACGCCAACATCCTCAAACACGTCGGCGTCCTCATGCAGACCGTCTACCTCGCCGCCACCGCCATGAACCTCGGCGTGGTCGCCCAAGGTTTCAGCGACACAAGCGCTTTCGCCGCCGCGACTGGCATCGATGAACTCGAGGAATGCAACGTCGGCAGCATCATCGTGGGCTCGCCTGCCCGCTGACGAACCATCCACCTGCCGACCGACAACCTCCCTCGAGCGACCGATAGTTTCAATCTGAGTTAAATTATCGGTCGCCCGCATGAAACTATCGGTTCATGGCGCATGGATCGCTTCTCGACATCACTTCTCTAACGGAAGATCAGTGGGGCCTGTGCACAAGCAGGGAGTCCGACGTCGTCCGCGACGCGATCCTCTCTCGCGACACCACGTCAGCCGAGATCGCCGTGCGTACTCGGAAACGGATGAGCGGCCGTCTGCTGGCGGCGTTGGTAGCCACGATAATTTTGGCCCCCGCAACGGGATGCAGTTCTTCGTCGGGCGGTGAACAAATCTCCGTTCAGGGTGGTAATCCCGCATTAACGGCGGCTTTCGCTCGACTCCTGGAAGAACGAGGAACGGCCCGATTGGGCGACATCGTCGCGTCGTCCGGTATTCAGATCGGCCAATGGGACCGCATGTACAGCTTCAGCTCCCCCAACACCAGCGACAAGCTCAACCGAGCGCTGGGGACAGACGGAGCGAAATGGTCCGGGTTGCACACCCACTCCGAATCAACGACGCAGGTGTTCGTACACGAGGGCAAGGTTGTTCTTGCCTACGACGACAGGGATCGAGGCCCTATCGTCAAGAGGCTGACCTACGCCACTCCAGACTCCCTCGTGAGCCCGAAGTCGGCAGTAACCAAGGGAATGGGCGGCGACCAAACGATCTGGTACCTGGAGGTACAAGGATTCTCTTGATCGGCCGCGCCACCGCGTTCGACCTGGCCAGGCACGATGTCCGCGTGCCGAGCATGGGTCATTCGACCGGCACCAGCTGACTTCCGACGATGATCAACTCGGTATCCGGCTCGAGGTAGCCGCGTGCCCCGTACCTGATCAGCGGATTCGGCCTGAACCATTCGACGCGCTCGACTGGCTGGCCGCCGGACAGGAACAGCGAATTCGGGTACGACACCTTGTGTGCGAACGGATCCCGGCTCGGAATCCCTTCGATGCACAGGGCTGGATCGTCGAGGCCGGCGGCCGCACGAACCGAGGCCGGCGTCGATGTGTGCTCGAGCGGGATCATTCGATCCCACTCCATCGACCAGCCGACACGCTCGCCGATCTCCCGCATAGTCGTCGGCGCCTGCCCGTTCGCCAGTACCGCCCGCACCTCGTTCTGCAGTGCGACGAAATTGCCCAGCCCCTCCCCGCGTGGATCCACGTCCAGGGTCCCGACCGGGCAATCCGGTTCATTCCGCGCGGCGATGAAACCGCATGACGTGAGCATCAGACACAGCGACACCAAGACAGCGAGTTCCCGCACCACGTCCCCCTCGAACCAGCACTGACAATCGGTGCCCCAGGCTACCTTCGGCACACCGGCATCCGCTTGCGGGCGCACGCGTCAGCGGGGAGGTCGCGGTGCGGGATTTTCTCGGCCGCCGACGTTGACAACCTGGACGCTCGATCACCAGGCTTTCCTGCAGAATCGCTCTCGGCGGATGTTTACCTGAGGGCCTGGTGATCAACTGTCCAGTGCGTCGGCGAGGGTGGTGATCGCCTTGGTCCAGAGGTCGGCGATGTGGGCGGCGTCGGATTCGGTGAAGAGGGCGGTGCTCCAGCGGAAGTTGGTGGTCAGGGCTGGGCCTTCGGGGGTGGTGCCGATGCCTGCGATGACGTCCAGGGCGTAGCGGAGGGGGAGGTCGGGTTCGGGGTCTAGTGGGAGGGCGTGGTCGTGTGCGCCGACCAGTAGGGACCAGGGGTCGGATTCGTTGCCGCTGAGGTCGATTCGGCCCAGGTAGTTGAATTCGACCTGGGGTTCGGGGGCGGTGCGGAGTTCGAGGGCTCGGGTGACGTAGCGGAGGAGGCCGTAGTCGAGGCCCTGGTTGGGGATTTCGCGTACGTAGGTGGCTACCGCGTCGAGGAGGGTGCGGGCGGACGTCGGATCTGCTTGTGCGCGTGCGACATCCACTGCGTTATCGCCTACACCCAGGCGGACCGGGAAGACGCTGGTGAACCAGCCGAGGGTGTTGGCTGTGTCGGTGCCCAGTTCGGCGTCAGCTCGGCCGTGGCCTTCGAGGGCGATCAAAGCGCCAGCGGTGGGGTCGTTTCCGTTGTCGGTGTGGATCGACGCCATGGTCATCGCGAGGGCGGTGAGGAGGAATTCGCGGATGCCCTCGTCTTTGCCTACGCGGTTGAGGAGGCGTTCGGTGACTGCCACCGGAGTTGCCGCGGTGGTGACGCGCAGGGTCGACCAGGTGTCGGTGGTGGGTTCGGGGTGGCGGGTGCCCAGTGCCGCGTCGGGTTCGCGGACCTGGGTGGCCCAGTAATCGCGCTGTGCAAGGACTTCCGGGGACGAGGCTCGTTGCCACATGGCTTCGGACCACTGCCGGTAGGAGGTGAACTCGGGCAGCATTTTCGGGGTCGTGCCTGCTTGGATCTGCTGCCAGGCGGCGGCCAGGGCATCGAGCATGATATGCCAGGAGACGACGTCGACCGCGAGGTGGTGCACGGTGAGCAGGAGGATGTTACCGGTTTCCGCGGTCGGGAACCACACCGCGCGGACCATATCGCCCGTGCGGGGGTCGATGGCGTCGTTGGCGAAGCGGGCGAATTCGGTGATGGCAGAGTCGAGTTCGCTGCCGGACAGGTTGCGGGGTGCTTCGATCACGAGGTCGGCGGCGTTCACTGCGCCGGGGGCGCGGGTGACCATGCGGGGGCCGTCCGGTGTATCGGTGAGGGTTGCGCGGAGGGTGTCGTGCGCGTCGAGTAGGGCTTGGAGGGTGGATTCGATTGTGGTGCGGTCGATTCCGGCGGGCAGGCGCAGGAGTGCGGATTGAGTGAAACGGCGGTAGTTGCCGTATTCGTACATCCAGGAGACCACCGGTAGCGGCGGGACCGCGCCGTAGGAGTCGGTGCCGGATTGGGCGGCGGCGACAGGGGCATCGTCGACGGCTGCCGCTAGTTCGCGAATAGTGGGGCAGGCCAGCACCATTCGCGGGTTGAGGGCGATGCCTCGACGGCGGGCCTTGTTGACCAGGGAGATCGCGACGATGCTGTCGACGCCCAGTTCGTAGAAGTCGGCGTCGATGCCGGGGGTGCGGCCGTCGAAGAGTTCGGTGAACAGTTCGCTCAGGGCGATCTCGGTGGGGGTTTCGGGGGCGGCGTTGTTGTCGACGGCCGAAAGTGACTGTTCGGCAATCGCGTTCAGCGCGGGGGCGTCGAGCTTGCCGTTGACGTTCACAGGCAGCTGGTCCATGACGATGATGCGCGCGGGAATCATGTACGCGGGCAGTCGTTGTGCCAGGTCCGCGCGCACGCGGCTGACGATCACCGCGCGGCCCGCCTTGCCGACGACGAAGCCGACCAGCGACGCACCACCGGCGCGACGCACCACGGTGACCGCGGCGGTGTCGATGTCGGCGGAGCGGCGCAGGGCGGTCTCGATCTCGCCGACCTCGATGCGGTAGCCGCGTACCTTGACCTGGGCGTCGGCGCGGCCGAGATAGCCGAAACGACCGCCGGGCAGGCGGCGCACGAGGTCGCCGGTGCGGTACATGCGCTGGCCGGGGCGGGCGGGGTCGGCGAGGAAACGGTCGGCGGTGATGGCGGGTTTGCCCAGGTAGCCGCGGGCCAGCTGCACGCCGGACAGGTACAGCTCGCCGACGATGCCCTGCGGGACCGGGCGCAGGCGCGAGTCCAGGACGTAGCCGACCATGCCGCCGTTGGCGGTGCCGATCGTGGGGATCTCCGAGGTGGCCACGGGGGCGACCACGGCTTCGACGGTGGTCTCGGTGGGGCCGTAGCAGTTGTACACAGCGGTGTCGGGCAGGGCGCGCAGTTTCGCCCACAGGGCGGTGTCGATGGCTTCGCCGCCCAGTGCCAGGACCGAGAGTTTGCGGTCGAGCAGGCCCGCGGCTGCCAGTTGGGCGAGCATCGACGGGGTCGTGTCGATCATGTCGATGTCGAATTCGGCCATGCCGGAGACGATTCGGTGTGCGTCGCGCATTTCGTCGGCGTCGAACAGGTGCAGGGATTGGCCTGCGAAGAAGCCGACCATGGGCTGCCAGGAGGCATCGAAGCCCAGGGACCAGGCGTGGGCGATGCGCAGGGGGCGGCCCAGTTCGGCCATGGCGGGGCGGTAGAAACGTTCGAGATGGTCGGCGAAGTAGCCGGTCAGGGCGGCGTTGGTGCCGACTACGCCCTTGGGTTCGCCGGTGGAGCCGGAGGTGAAGATGATGTAGGCGGCGTGGTCGAGTTCGCGGCGGACGGACGGCGCCTGCACGGGGCGGCCGGCGATCCGCGCCGCGACGGCAGGCTCGTCGAGGACCAATGTCTGGACCGACTGCGCATCGGCTGCGGCATCTGCGATGGTCACGGCGAGTGTCGGGTTCGATTGGCGCAGAATCGATTCGATGCGGGCGGCGGGGAGTGAGATGTCGACCGGGACGTAGGCGGCGCCAGCGGCGAAGGTGGCCAGGATGGCGATGATCGAGCGGGGGTTGCGCGGGAGCATCAGGGCGACAACGGTTTCCGGGCCTACGCCGTGGGTTGCGAATTCGGCGGCCATGCGGCACGCCTCGTCGTGCAGGGCGCGGTACGTGAAGACTTCACCGGCGGTGGTGGTCAGGGCGACAGCGTCGGGAGTCGTTGCGGTCTGCCGTTCGAACAGTTCCCAGGGGGTGGCTGTCGGCGCGGGTGCGATATCCGTTGCGGCGCTGGTGAGTTCGGCGTGCTCGGCGGGGGTGAGCAGGTCGATCGCGTCGGTGGTCGCGGTCGTGTCGAGGGTCGGCAGGGTGCGCAGGATGGTGAGCATGCGGGTGCCGAGGTCGGCGGGGTCGAGGTGGCCGAGCAGGGCGGGGATGGCTTCGACCAGGACGAGGAGTTCGCCGTCGCTCAGGTGCGAGACGACCGTGAGCGGGTAGTGGGCGAGGCTTTCCATCTCGATGGGGCGGAAGCGGGCGCCGTCGGGGGCCGTCACCGTTTGGATGGCGTCGTCGATGGGGGCGTTCTCGAACACGAACAGGGTGTCGAAGAGGGCGCCGTGGCCTGCCGCACGCTGCAGGGTCGACAGGCTGAGGTAGCCGATGTCGCGCATGGTGGACGAATCACGTTGCAGGCGTGCGCATTGCGCGACTACCGGCTCGTCGGGGTCGAGTCGGTGCACGACCGGGACGGTGTTGATGAACAGGCCGACCATGCCTTCTACGCCCGCGAGCTTTTCGGGGCGGCCGGAGATGGTGGTGCCGTAGACGACGTCGCGGCGGTCGGTGATCCGGCCGAGCAGCAGGGTCCAGGCGAACTGCACGGCGGTGTTCAGCGTCATGCCGTTGGTGCGTGCCCACTGTTGCAGTTGTTCGGTTTCGTTGGCGGACAAGCGGAGTCGCGTGATCTGCGGAACGCCCGCCGTTCCGGTGCCGTCTGCCAGCACCAGCGGGGCGCTGACCTGCTGCAGGTATTCGGCCCAGCGCTTGGCGGCGGCGTCGTGGTCCTGGGCGCCGAGCCAGCCGATGTAGTCGCGGTAGGGGCGCGGGGCGGGCAGGCCGTCGAGGGTGCCGCCTGCTCGATAGACCGCCAGCAGTTCTTGGAAGAAGACCGCGACTGCCCAGCCGTCCATGAGGATGTGGTGTGCGGTGAGGATCATCCGCTTGCGCGGTTCGGGGGCGTCGGTGACGTTGAGCAGCAGCACACGGAGCGCGGGGCCACGGCTCAGCACGAACGGGACGCGGCGTTCGGATTCGGCGATCGAGTCGAATTCCGTTGCGCGCGCGTCGCGTTCGGTCCACGGGAGTTCGGCGCGCGACGGGATGATCTGTACCGGCTTGGGTACGTCGGTGTCCCAGAACGCGGCGCGCAGGTTCGGGTGGCGGTCGAGCATGGCCTGGGCGCTGCGGCGCAGCAGGGCGGTGTCGAGCGGGCCGTCGATGTCGACCACGAATTGCATGGTGTAGAGGTCGATTTCGGTGCCGGTCAGCCGCGACAGGGAGAACAGCCCCTCTTGCAGCGGGCTCAGCGCGAGTACGTCCTCGATCTGCGGCGCACTCATGCTGGATCCTTTCCTAGTTGCTCGGCCATCACTGTGCGGACCAAGCGGCTGTCAGTGCGGACAAGGCATCGGCTTCCAGGCCCGATGCGCTCATCGGCGCGTGCGAAACCTGTTCGGGCTCTTCGGTTTGCGCCCCGGCGGCCGCGTCGACGGCGGCGGCCAATTCGGTGATGGTGGCGCATTCGAAGATCAGTTGGGGGGTCAGTGCCAGGCCCAGTTCCGCGGCGCGGGCCGACCACTGGATGGAGATGACGCTGTCGCCGCCGATGGCGAAGAAGTTGTCCTCGCCGGTGACGTCTTCGGTGTCGAGCAGTTCCTCGATCAGGGTGATGAGGGTGCGTTCGGTGTCGGAGTCGGCTGACGATTCCGAGGCCGCGACCGGCGGGGCGGCCGGTGCCGGTGGGGCCAGCAGTCGGTCCAGGTCGGCGGCCGGTAGCACGCGCAGGTCGGCGACCGGCAGGTCCGGTGTCTGGGCGAAGGCGCGCAGGGTGGCGGCCAGTGCGTCGGCGATCAGGGCGGCGGTGGCGGGGTCGTAGAGGTCGGCGTTGACGACCACGCGCACGTCCATGCCACCCTCGGCGGTCACGTTCAGGCTCAGGTTCAGATCCAGGAACGACACGTCGAAGTCGGCGGGCAGCACGGTGACGGTGCTGCCGCCCGAGGTGGAGAACGGCACGGTGGTGGGTGCCCAGTCCGCGCCACGGAAGTGGATCATGCTCTGGAACAGCGGGTTTCGTGAGCGCGAGCGGCGCGGGTTCAGGGTTTCGACCAGACGCTCGACCGGCAGGTCCTGATGGGCGTTGGCGTCGAGGACCACGTTGCGGGCGCGAATCACGGTGTCGCGCAAGGTCGGTGCGTTCGACAGGTCGTTGCGCAGCACCACCATGTTGGCGAACAGGCCGATCAGGTTCGTGGTGGCCTGGTCGGTGCGGGCTGCCACCGGGGTGCCAAGGGTGATGTCGTCGCCACCGCCGAGCACGTGCAGCAGCGTTGCGACGGCGGCTTCGCAGACCATGAATTCCGTTGCGCCGCTGCGTATTGCCAGCTGTTCGAGGCCGGAGCGGACCTCGGCGGGCAGGGTGAAGGTGACGACTTCGCCGCGCTTGCCGAGTTCGCGGGGGCGGGCACGGTCGTGGGCGACCGCGATCTCGTCGGGCACGCCGGCCAGGGCGGTGCGCCAGTAGTCGATCTGGGTCTGGGCGAACTCGCTGGGGGCGGAGCGGTCGAACAGTTCCTGCTGCCACAGGGCGTAGTCGGCGAACTGGATGGGCAGGGGCTCCCAGGCGGGGGCGGTGCCCTGTTCGCGGGCGCGGTAGGCGGTTGTCAGGTCGTCCAGTAGCACGCCGAAAGAGGCGTGATCGGCGACGATGTGGTGCACCAGCAGCGAGAGGACATGGGTGTTCGCGTCCAGGACCAGCAGTTCGGCGCGGAGCAGGGGTTCGCCGTCGAGGGTGAAGTGGTAGTCGGCGATCTGGGCCAGCTCGGTGGCGAGGTGGTCGGCGGCGACCTCGCGGATCGGCAGCGGGACCTCGCCGGCGGGGTGCACGACCTGGTACGGCGCGCCCGCGTGTTCGGGGAAGGTGCTGCGCAGGGACTCGTGGCGGGCGACCACGTCGTCCAACGCCGCGCGCAATGCGGCGATGTCGAGGTGGCCGTCGAAACGCATCGCCAGCGGGAGGTTGCCGACGGAACCGGCGCCTTCCATGCGGTATTGGAACCACATCGCGAGCTGGGAGTAGGACAGTGGGAGGCGGTCGCTGCGGGGGCGGCCGCCGATCGCGGGGCGGGTGGATCCGGTGTGCGGGCCTTCCATCGCAGGGCGGGTGGAACCGGCGTGCGGGCCTTCGATCGCAGGGCTGGAGGACCCGGCGTGCGGGGCTTCCGTGGCGAGCGACACCTGGGCAGCCTGCGCGTTGTCGGGGGCTGGTTCTTCGGCGAAATCGTTGTCGACCGCGTCGAGGTCGATGTCGAATTCGGCCAGGAAGCGGGCGACCAGGTTCGCGGCAAGCGCGGCGGGGGTGGGGCTGTCGAAGACGACGCGGACGTCGAGTTCGATGCCGAACTCGGCGCGGACCTGGGCTACCAGGCGGGCGGCGAGCAGGGAGTGGCCGCCGAGTTCGAAGAAGGAGTCCTCGGCGCCGACCTCGTCGAGGCTGAACAGGTTGCCGAACAGGGCGCAGACCTTGCGTTCGGTGGCGGTGGCCGGGGCGCGGTGGATGCGCGCGACGGCGGGGGTCGCGGTCGGCAGGGCGCGCTTGTCGAGTTTGCCGTTGACGGTGAGCGGGATCTCCGCGATCACCGCAAAAGCGCTGGGCACCATGAACTCCGGGAGTCCGCTGGCGGCGAAGGTCTGGATTTGTTCGAGGTCGATGGAGCCCTGCGCGGGGACCACGTACGCGGCCAGCATCGCGCCGATCGCGGGGTCTTCGGTGACCACGACCACGCACTGGGCGACGGCGGGGTGTGCGGCGATCGCGGCCTCGACTTCGCCGAGTTCGATGCGGAAACCACGCACCTTGACCTGCTCGTCGGCGCGGCCGATGAACTCGAGTTCGCCGAAGGTGTTGCGGCGCACCAGGTCTCCGGAGCGGTACATGCGAGCACCGGCCGGCCCTGCGAACGGGTCCGCTACGAACCGCTGGGCGCTCAGGCCGGCGCGGTCGAGGTAGCCGCGGGCGAGCTGGTCGCCGCCCAGGTACAGCTCGCCGACCACGCCGTCGGGCACCAGCTGCAGTGCCTCGTCCAGGACGTAGGTGAACACGTTGCGGTTGGGGATGCCGATCGGCACCACGCCGGTGCCCTGCGGGCCTTCGACCGGCATGTATGTCGAGCAGACCACCGCTTCGGTCGGGCCGTAGTGGTTGCGCAGTTCGGCGTCGAGGGTGTTGGCGAGGCGGTCGGCGACCTCGCCGGGCAGCGCTTCGCCGCCGACGGGAATCTGGCGCAGCGACTGCCATTCGCTGATCTCGGGCAGCAGCAGGAAGGTGCTCAGCATCGACGGCACCATCTGCAGGACCGTCACCTCGCGACGGGAGATCAGGTCGGCGACGTAGCGGATATCGCGGAAAGCGTTGGGCTTGGGGACAATCAGCTGCGCGCCGACGGTGAGCGGGAGGGCGATGTCGGCCAGGGAGGCGTCGAAACTCACCGATGCGGACTGCATCATCCGGTCGGCAGGGGTCATGTCCCAGTCGGCGTTGAAGCAGACGATGTGTTCGGCAATCGCGTTGTGCGGCACCGGAACACCCTTGGGCTTGCCGGTGGAGCCGGAGGTGTAGATGACGTACGCGAGGTTCGACGGGAGCAGGGGGCGCAGGCGTTCGGCGTCGGTGGGCGCTGTGGCGGACTTGCTCGCGGCCGCTTCTTCCGCAGACGCGAATTCGACTGGGCCGAGCAGTAATCGGGGCTTCGCGTCTTCGACGAGGTACTCGATGCGGTCGTCGGGGTAGGCGGGGTCGATCGGCAGGTAGGCGCCGCCCGCCTTCAGCACGGCGAGCAGGGCGACGATGAAGTCCACCGAGGTGCCCAGGCGCAGGCCGACGATGTCTTCGGTGCCGACGCCTTGGTCGATCAGCCAGTGCGCCAAGCGATTTGCGCGGGCGTGCAGGGCCGCGTAGGTGAGTTCGGTGTCGTCGGACAGCAGTGCGAGGGCGTCGGGTGTCGCGGCGGCGGCCTTTTCGAACAGGGCTACGAGGGTTGTCGCGGGCTGGTCGACGAGGACGCCGTGCGAGCGGTCGAGCAGGGCCGCACGGTCGGCGGCGCCGAGCATGTCGAGGTCGCGCAGTCGGCGCCGGGGGGCGCGCAGGGCGCTGTCCAGGAGGCGGCCGAAGTGCTCGAGCAGCTGGTCGACGAGGGGTTGCGACAGCACGTCGGTCTGGTATTCGGCTTCCACCACGGCGGTGCCGTCGTTGTCCAGGACCACCGCGAACGCCAGCGGGACCTGGGCGCTGGCGGCGCCGAGTTCGAGCTGGGTGGAGGTGACGCCGTCGATGGCGAAACCGTCAGCGCTCTTGCGCACCGAGAAGCCGAGGCGGACCAGCTGGTCGAGGCCGTCGCGACCGGCGACGCGGTTCGGGTTCGCTTCGCGCACAACACGATCGATGCCGACGCTGCGACGTTCGAAGGCGCCGGTGCAGGTGTCGCGGACCGCGGTGACGAGGGTGGCGAAACCGTCGTTGTTGCCGATGGCCGCGCGCAGCAGCAGGGTGTTGCCGAAGTAGCCGATGAGCTGTTCGGTGCCCGCGGGGCGGTCCGTGACGGGGATGGAGACGAGGAAGTCCGCGGCGGCGGTGTAGCGGTGGATCAGGGCGTCGAAGCCGGCCAGCAGGACCATGAACGGGGTCGCGGACTGCTCGCGGGCGAACTGTTCGGTGCGGGTGACCAGGTCGGCGGGCAGGCGGTGGGTGCGGCGTTTGGCCTGGCGGCCGGGGGCGGCGGCGGCGGAACCGGGGAGTTCGAGGGGTTCGGGGAGGGGGCGGAGGGCTTCGCGCCAGTAGGCGAT
Organism: Nocardia sp. NPDC058666; assembly: GCF_042714895.1. Taxonomy (NCBI): domain Bacteria; kingdom Bacillati; phylum Actinomycetota; class Actinomycetes; order Mycobacteriales; family Nocardiaceae; genus Nocardia; species Nocardia sp. NPDC058666. The sequence goes on along the minus strand of NZ_JBHXRY010000002.1, from coordinate 468,051 downwards.
GTCGGCGTCGGCGGGCTCGGCGATGGGGGCGATCGCGGCGAACTGGACGGTTTCCGAGGGGGTCGTGCCTGCGGCGTTGGCTTCGTCCGGAGACTGTGCCGCGCGGGCAGCGGTGGCGGCGTTGGCTTCGCCATGAGACTGCGCCGTGAGCGCGGGGGTGCTGAGGCGGTAGGCGGCGTTGAGTTCGGTGAAGAACACTGCCCAGGAGTCGTCGTCCCAGCAGATGTGGTGGATGGTGAACAGCACGATGTGTTCGTCGGCTGCGGTGCGGATCAGGGTGGTGCGCAGCGGGAGCTCGGTGGCCAAGGCGAAGGGGAGGCCGAATTCGCGTTGGGCCAGGACCTCGACGCGGCGGGCGCGGCTGGGTTCGGGGAGGTCGGAGATGTCGTGGTTCGACCACTTGGCCTTGGCGTCGGCGGCGAAGACCTGGAACGGGGTGCCTTCGGCGTCCGCGCCGTAGGTGGTGCGGAGGATGTCGTGGCGGGCGACGACGGTATCGAAGGCGGCGTGCAGGCGGTCGGCGTCGAGGGGGCCGGTGAGGCGGTAGGCGACGCAGATGTTGAGGGCGGTGTCTTGCGCGTCGCGGGTTTGCAGGAACCACATGCGGCGCTGGCCGGGGGTCAGCGGGCGGTGCTCCCCTGCCGGAATACGCGGTACCGCAACGGGTTCGGTGACTGCTGCGGCCATGCCGCGTTCGCGCAGCTTCTGCTGGAGCAGCAGTTTGCGGCGGTCCGCGACGGACAGGGTGGCTTCGGTGTCAGACATGTTCTTCGGCCCCTCAGCCCTGGTTGGTGTTGCGTGCCATGAGCAGCACGACATCGTCGAGCGATGCGCCGCCGAGAATCGCCGCTACCGGCAGATCGCGATCGAGCTCCGCTTTGACGCGCTTACGGAAGTCCAAGGCCTGCAAGGAATCCAGGCCGAGCGCGACCAATGGCATTGTGGCGTCGATGGATTCGGCGCTGTCGCCACCGATCACCTTGAGTAGTTCGATGCGCATGCGCAAGTCGAGTGGGACGTCGTCGGCGGCGGACGAGTCGGCTGAGCCCGATCCGCCCGGGCCGGTGCCGTTGTTCGACTGTGCGTCGCGGAATCCCGGGGTCATCCCGACTGAATGCGCCACAGACCCCGAGTTCGACTGTGCCATGGTCGCGGAGCCCGCCTGCCCCCCAGTCGCGGAGCCCGACTGCACACCGGACCAGGAGGGCCCGGAGCCCGTCCGCGCCCCGTTCCCGGAGCCTGACTGCGCCCCGCCAACGGAGCCGAACCCACCCGCGACATTCGACACACGGTCCGATTCCAGCCCGGTCAGCACACTGGCCTGCCCGAACGCACCGAGCACCTCGCGCAGGAAATCCCAATCCGCGGCGATGATCATCCCGTCACGTACCGACTCGGCGAGCCCGGCGGCGATCGCGTCGGCGGGCACCATCGGGAACACGCCCGCCTCTTCGACCCGGGCGAACCCGGCGTCATCGAGCGGACCGGCCACACTCCACAGCCCCCACTGCAGGCTCGCCGCGGCGATGCCACGGGCGCGCAGGCGACGGGCCGCCACGTCGAGCATGCGGTTGGTCACCGCGTACAGAACCTGCCCGCGCCCACCCAGCGTCGCCGCCATCGACGAGCACAGCAGCACCCGGCAGTCCACGGTCAGCGGGACGGCGTCGATCAGGTTGTCCAGGCCGCGCAGTTTCGCGGCGGCGGCGGTGTGCACGGCGTCGGCGGTGATCTGGTCGAGTTCGGCGTCGACGTAGTTGACGGCTGCGTGCAGCACCAGATTGACTGGGCGATCGGCGATCTGGGCACCGAAGGCTGCCGCGGCAGCGGGATCGCTGACATCGCAGGACCGCACCACGATCTCGGTCGCGCCGATAGCGCGCAACCGTGCGAGTTCCGGTGCCAGCGCGGTAGTTTCGCCACTGCGACTGAGCAGCGTGACTCGGCCTGCACCCGTGCGTGCCAGGTGATCGGCGAACCGAAGACCCAGCTGTCCGGTGCCGCCGACGATCACCACGTGATCCAGACCTGTTCCCAGTGAACCTATTTCGGCTGTCAGATCGACAACCAGCCGCTTCACGAACAGCTTGCCCGAACGCAAAGCCAGCTCGGATTCACCGCTGGAGTGCACCGCACCGACGACCTTCGCGGCCTGTCCGGCGGGCGATTCGTTCGCGGCCAGGTCGAGGTGCCGGAAGGTGATGCCGGGGTGTTCGATACCGACGCTGCGGAATCCGGCAGCGACGCCGGACTGGAACAGTCCCGGGATCGGGTCGCTGTCGTGCACGGACTCGCCGCCGACGGTCAGCAACCAGCATTCGCCACCGCGACGCAACACCGAAAGTGCTGTAGCCCAGGGGCGTTCGGCGTAGAAGTGCGACAGGGACTCGATCGCGGCCGCGCTGTCATCGTCGGATCCCGGCGGCAGGAGAACGATCACCGCATCGGTGTCGCCACCATCTCGGACGCCACACGATTCCGCGACGGTCTTCGCCGCTCGTTCGCTACTGGAAGGCTCTTCCGCCGCAGTATCCGCACCGACGATCCGCAGCCGCGGCACCGAGTTCCCGGTGCTACGCCCGGCAGGATCGAGGGCGGCAGACGGATGACTGACGCGAGCGGCGAGTTCCGCGGGATCTACCAGGCGGGCCGGATCAGCTGCGGACGTGCCTCGAACGGCAGGTTCCGCGGGGTCGATCAGGCGCGCGGGATCTGACACCGAAGACGCGGCTCGGGCGGCGAGTTCCGCCGGTCCGACCACACACGCATCGGCACCGTGCCGGTCGGCGGCGGCAACCAGCGCAGTGGCCAAGTCGGCGCACTCCCCCGTGTGGTCGACGATGAGCAAGCTGCGGGGCGCGGTCAGCGAGCGACGCTGCAGCGGAGTCCACTGTTCAACCAGCCGTTGGGGTTTCGGGGTGGAGACCGCGAGTTCAGCAGGGGTCTCGTGAGCGCCGAGAGGTGCCCACAGACGCTTGGGGTTGGTGATGGTGTGCGGGAAATCGCGCAGCGGCAGGGTGACGGAGTCGTCGACTCGCAGTGCGTCCCAACGGTAATCGATGTCGAGGACCGCGACTTGCGCGAGATTGCGGGTGAACTCCGACAGGCCTTCGGCAGTGCGCAGCGAAGTGCCGAGCACCCGGAAGTCGCGCGCGGGCAGGCCCGGGCGGTCCGGGACCAGGCCCAGATTCTCCTGGATAGCCAGTTGCAGCACAGGGTGTTCGGCGATCTCGATCAGCAGGTCGACACCGTCGCTGCCCGCGCCGATGACCGCGCGGTCGAAACGCACACGGTTGCGCAGGTTCCAGTACCAGTAGTCCTGGTGTGTCAGGTCAGTCGTGATCGCCGAGCCCAGAGTCGCGCCGTAGCAAGTGATTTCGGAGTCGACGAAGTGGGTTCCGCTCATCTCGTCACCGAGCATGCTCATGAAGTCGGTACGCAGTTCGGCCACGATCGAGGTGTGCGCGGGGTAGGCGACGCGGATCTCGCGCGCGAACTGGCCGCGCTCGGTCGCGGCGGCGACGAGGTCGAGAATGGTCTCCCGGTCGCCCGAAATGGCCAGGATGTGCGGGGAGTTGATCACCGACAGCTCGGCCCAGCCCGAATGCCGGGCCAGCAATGCCTCGACGCTGTCGCGATCCATGCCGATCACGGCCATCGAATAGCCGCGCGGGGAAATGCGCTCGACCAGCCGGGCGCGATGGGTCACCGCGAGCACCGCGTCACGCAACGTCATCACGCCGGCGACCGCGCCCGCGGCGAGCTCGCCCTGGCTGTGGCCGATGGTCGCGTGCGGGTCCACACCGGCGGCGCGCCACAGCGCGGCCAGGCCGGTCATGTGGAACATCAACGCGGGCTGCACTTCCCACACCGCGTCCTCGAACTGCCCCTCGTTGCCGAGCAGGTAGTGCAGCGGCTGGGAGTGTCCGAAACGCTCGGCGTGCAGGGCGGCGCATTCGTCGACGACGTCGCGATAGGCCTGCGACTGGGCGTAGAACAGCGCGCCCATACCGGGGCGCTGACTGCCCTGGCCGGGGAACACGAAGCCGATACGCCGCGCGCTCGCCGCGACGTCGCCGTGTACGACGAGATCGTGGTCCGCGCCGGTCGCGATGGCGTCGAGCGCGGACAACAACTGCTGGTCGGCGGTGTTCACACCCGCGACAGCGGTGTTCGCGCCATCAGTCCTCGGTTGCGCCCCGGCGCCAAGACCCGTGGCCACCGCGTCGGCACCGGACTCAGCCTGCGAATGCCCGGTAGCGACCACACCAGCCGTCGGCGGAGCCAGGATCAGCGCCCGACGACGACGCGGCACCCGGATGCGGAACAGCATGTCCGACAACCGTTCCGGCGTAATCCCCGGATGCGCGGCGACGTAATCACGCAGGGCAGCCGCCTCGGCACGCAGTCCATCGACGCTGTCAGAAGACAGCAGAACAGGCACCCGCCCATCGGGCATGCGGTACTCAGCCATGATTGGTCTCCTCCAGCACCGGCAGGCCCACGATGGCGTGCGCATTGGTTCCCGCGACACCGAACGAGGACACCGCGGCATAACGCAGACCGTCCGCGCCCGGCTTCCAGTCGGTCAGTTCGGCAGCCAGACGCATCGACGTTGCATCCCAATCGATTTCGGTGGTCGGCGCGTCAGCCCACAAACTCGGCGGAATCGCCCCGTGCTCACCACACAGCAACACCTTGATCAGCCCGAGCATCCCCGAAGCAGCCTGAGCGTGACCGACATTGGACTTCACCGAACCCAACAGCGGACCGTCAACGCGATCGACACCGCCGTAAGTGGCTGCCAGCGCGGTCAATTCGAGCGGATCGCCGACGGCGGTACCGGTGCCGTGCCCTTCGATCAGGCCGATGTCATCAGCACTGATCCCGGCGGCCGCAACAGTGGCCTCGATCAACCGCTGTTGCGCAGCCGAACTGGGCACCGCCAGCGGCGCACCCGCACCATTGTGATTGACCCGCGAACCCAACAGCTGCCCGTAGATCCGGTGCCCCAAAGCCTTCGCCCGCGATTCCCGTTCCAGCACAATCACTCCCGCGCCTTCGGCCCACAGGGTCCCCGTCGGGTCGGCAGCGTAGGAGCGGCAGTGGCCGTCGGTCGCAAGAGCGTTGTTCTTGGAGAATTCGTAGAACGCACCAGGCGAACCCATCACGCACACGCCACCGGCCAGCGCCCAATCACACTCCCCCGCACGAATTGCCGAGGCAGCCTGGTGTACCGCAGTCAGCGACGACGCACACGCGGTATCCACGCTGATCGAAGGACCGGTCAGGCCGAGCCCATGCGAGATCCGCCCGGCCACGGCCCCCAGCGCGGTACCGGTGGCGCGATAACCGCTGTACTCGTTCACCGACCCGGCGCGCGGCCCGTACTCGACCATCGACACGCCCATCCACACCCCGGCCGAATCCCCGTCCAACGCACCGGGATTCCGACCAGCATGCTCGAGCGCCCGCCACGCCACCCGCATAGCCACCCGCTGCTGCGGATCCATGGCCACCGCTTCACGTGGAGTGATGCCGAAGAACTGCGCGTCGAATTCGGCAGCGCCGTCGAGGAATCCGCCCCGATCGCGAACGGGAGCCCACCCGTCGAGGCGACCGAGCGCGAACAGCTCGTCCAGCGCCCATTCGCGATCACGCGGGAACGGGCCGATCAGCTCACGCCCGGCAGCCAGCGCGGACCAGAAATCAGGAAGGGACTCGATGCCGCCGGGGGCTTCGATCCCCATCCCGACGATCACGATGGGATCAATGCTCATCGCGCGAGGGCCTGGCTCACGAGCACCTCGGCGATGCCCTCGATGTTGTCGTCGAGGTAGAAGTGCCCGCCCTCGAACAGGGTGACCTCGATGTCGGCGGCGGTGCTGTGCTCCCAGCTGTGCAGGTCGCGCGGGCCGACGAACGGATCGTCGTCGCCGCCCAGCACCAGCACGGGCGTCGCGATCCGCACGTCCGCGCCGCAGGAGTAGGCGTCGAAGGCGCGGTAGTCGGCCTTGAGCACGGGCAGTGCCATGCGCATCACTTCACGGCTGGCCATCACGTCGGCGCCGGTGCCGTTGAGCGCGGCCATGTGGTCGAGCAGTTCGTCGTCCTCGGTGGGGTGGCCGGGCAGCTCGGCGATGCGGTGCGGAGCGGCCGCCGCCGAGACCACCAGCAAACGCACGGACAACCCCGCGGCCTCGGCCAGCCGGACGAATTCGAACGCGACGATGGAACCCATGCTGTGGCCGAACACGGTCAGTGGTGCGCCGGTGTTGTGCGCGGAGGCGACGAAGGCCTCGAACGCGCCGGCCGCCAGCTCGGGCAGGGTGTCGGCGGCGGCTTCGCGCGCACGATCCTGACGGCCGGGGTACTGCACGATCACGGTGTCGAAATCGGCGGCCATGCGCTTGGCGAACACCCTGTAGGCCGAAGCGCCCGCGCCCGCGTGCGGCAAGACGATCAGCGGCGGCAGCGAGTCGGTCCTGGGGGCCTGGAATTGCCTGATCCAGCCGAGTTCTCTTGCCATGTCGCTCTCCCTCACACCGGCCGCACAACGCTGCGCTACCGTTTCACACTGTCCACTGCCGCACGGGCCCACCCGGGACGGTAGTCCGGGATGGATCGAATTCTGTTGCACCCGAATACGACCCGACTTGGGGGGACGGCCCGGCTATTACCGGGCGATCGGTCGGGCAACAATAACACCCGGCCATTAGTATAGGCTAGCCTTACCAGTCGAGGTGACCAAGGTAACGATCGAACGGAGCACCGAGCAGATGAATCCCGCCGGGACCCCCACCACCCTGCCCCGCGAGCGGACCGACCTGCCCGCCGAGGTGGCCGCCGCCCCCGCGCCCATCCTGCCAGTTTTCGCGGCACCTTTCTCGCTGCGCTTGGCCGACCCCGACAGTTCCGACCCCGAGATGATGGCCGAATGGATGGCCCGCCCGCACCTGCTCGAGTCGTGGGAGCAGGACTGGGACGCCGAACGTCGCCGGGAGAACTTTCGCATCCAATTGGCCGGAAACTATTCCCGCCCTTGCATTCTCAGCATGGACTTCGCCGTGCTCGGTGAGCCGGAACGGGGGGTGCGCGATATCGCCTACCTCGAGTTCTACCGGGCCGCCAAAGACGAGATCGGCGCCTTCTACGACTGCGACCCCGGCGACATCGGCTACCACATCGCTACCGCCGAGGCCGCGGTGATCGGCAAGGGCATCATGACCGCCTGGATGTCGACCCTGACCGCCGCCGTGTTCGCCGCCGACCCCAACTGCCGCCGCATCATGGGCGACCCGGACCACCGCAATGTGGCGATCGCGCGCAGCCTGGCCAAGGTGGGATTCCATCGCCTGGCCGAGATCGACGTGCGCCCCGACCGCCGGATCTCGCTGCACGCGTTCCCCCGCACGCCCGAAGATCTCCCGGTCGTCTGATCAACTGGCGTAATCGTACAAAACGTCGATCGAAAATCAGTTTTCTGATTATTTCGACGCGTTTTGTACGATTACGCCGGTCTCAACGGGCGACAGCGCGCGCCCTGGCGGGCACCGTCTGCAGCACCCGATCCGAGAGTTCGCCCAGGCAGCTGAGATTCGGGAACCCCGGACCCTGCGACATCGCCGCCATGTTGGGCAGGTAGAGCTTTCCCGGCAGGCCGGAGACCGCCAGGTCGTAGCCGATCGACGATTCGATCCGGGTCTGGGTCAACGAACCGCCCACGGCCAGTTCGAGCAGGTCGGCGGTCTGCTGGTCGAACATGTCCAGGAACCACAGCGGCTGGCCGCCGGTCGCGTCGACCACCAGGTCGAAGTTGTGCACCTGGTCCGCGCGCAGCTCGTTGCTCAGCGTCAGCGCCAGCGATTCGCCGTGCGGGGCGATCTTGGTGACCCGGCCCTGCAAATGGTGAACTCTGTTGTCGCCCAACAGACTTTCCTGCACGCGCACCGAGAACACGCCGCGATCGGTGCGCCGGATCACGTCGCGGCGTTCCTGCAGGCTCAGTGCCGCCCACTTCACCGGGTCGCTGAACAGCGAGTTCTCGAAGAAGCTCTCGCCGCGGGTGTAGAGGGTGGCCAGCGGTGAGATCACCGAGATGGTGAGCATTTCGTGGCGGACCAGTTCGTCCAGTGCCGAACCGCCGGTCTCGCCGCCGCCGATCACCGCGGCGCGCGAGGCGGCGGGCAGGGTGCGCTTGCCCGCGCGGTCCCAGAATTCGGCGATGCTGAGCACGCGCGGGTGGTCCAGCAGGGCGCGGCTGCTGCGGCCGGGGCCGGTGATCATCAGGCCGTCGGCGGTGAGTTCGGTGCGGGCGCCGTCGGCGTCGACCACCTCGACCTGCCACTGGCCGTCGTGGCTGATGCGCTGCACGCGACCCAGCACCAGGTCCAGATCGATGGATTTGGCGACCCACTGCAGGTACTTGGCCCACACGTGGTGCTGCGGGCTGGGCCTGCCGCGGTCGATCCACTCGGCGAAGGTGCCGTGTTCGATCAGGAAGGTGGTCCAGCTGAAGGCGGCCATGGCGTGATCGATGTCGCCGTTGCGGCCGCGCGCCCAGGTGGAGTGGTAGGGGAAGCCGATGTCTTTTTCGGGGCTGGTGCCCAGGCGGTGTTGGCCGTCGGTCCAGCCGCCGGTGGGCAGCCAGTTACCGCCCACGGCGTGCGCCTCGACCACCACCACGCGCGGCGCGGGCAGTCCGAGCGAGCGCAGAACGTGCGACTTCGCCGCCACCGCAAGGGCTTTGGGTCCTGCGCCGACTACCAGGAGGGTTTCCACCGGTTCGTTCTCCACTCTTTCACGCACAGCGCTATATTTGCACAGGCTTACCTTATTTAGCCACCGCTGCAGACAGGCGGGTTGCGTTAGGCTAACCTAACGACATGGGCAAAGGATTCAACGGACTCATCTGCAAGGCGTGGGGTGGCTCCGACTACCGGCTGACAGTGACGTCGACCGAGCAGGTCACCGAGACGTTCGTACGCATCGGCTTCAGCGCCGGCGGCCTACTGGCCGACCACCCGGTGCACCCGACGCAGTGGGTGCGCCTGTGGATCCCCGAAGTCGGCAGCGACAAGCTGCACCACCGCGGGTTCACGCTGGTCGCGCAGAACCCCGTCGACGACACCGTGGCCATCGACTTCGCCCTGCACGACGGCCCCGCCGCCGACTGGGCCCGCGCCGCGAAGCCGGGCGACCTACTCGACGCCACCGTGCTCGGCTCGGACTTCCAACTGCCCGAGCAGGCGCCGGCCGAATACGTCATCTTCGGCGACACCGCCTCGCTGCCCGCGATCAACACGCTGCTGGACGCCATCGGCGACACCCCCGCGCGCGTGTGGCTGGAATGGCAGCACGAGTCCGACCAGACCATCCCGGTCAACAACAAACCCCACCACCAGGTCACCTGGCTGCAACGCGTGGACGACGGCCGCCTGCTGCGCGAGACCGCACAGGAAATCACCTGCGACACCGACATTTTCGCGTGGGTCGCCTGCTGCGGACACACCACCCGTTCGATCGTGAAAACCCTGCGCACCCAGCACGCGCTGCCCAAGACCGCGATCAAGGCACAGGCCTACTGGAAGTAAGCGCGCGGCGGGTAGCGGTGCGGCCCGTTTTCGGCAAAGGTGGAGCACGGAAGTGTCCCCCACCTGCGAGGAGAACACCGTGTCCATTCTCGACGCCGCCACCCCGTTCGGCGAAAAGGTCGGCAAGCGGCTGGCCAAGGAGACCGTGATCTGGTTGACCACGGTGGGGGCGAACAGCACCCCGCAGCCCAATCCGGTGTGGTTCCACTGGGAGAACGACGAGTTCCTGATCTTCTCCATGCCCAAGGCGAAGAAACTGCGCCACCTCGCGCACGACCCCCGGGTCTCCCTGAACTTCAATTCCACCGAAACCGGCGACGATGTCGTGGTCTTCACCGGCACCGCCCGAGTGGACGACCCGCCGAGCACCGACGAGATCGCCCACTACGCCCGCAAGTACACCAAGGGTTTCGTGGACATCAAGATGACCGAGCAGGAGTTCTTCGAGGCCTACTCGGTCCCCATCCGCGTAACGCCAGATCGCTTGCGCGGCTTCTGAAGTAGATGCCTCGGCGGTGTTTTCAGTACCGCCGAGGCTTCCGTTCTATGCGGGGGCGGGTTCCAGGCGCCAGCCGGTTGCGCGTTCGCGTTCGTTCCAGAAGGCGGCGTAGCGGCCGTTGAGGGCGAGAAGTTCTGTGTGCGTGCCGCGTTCGGCTATGCGGCCTGCTTCCAGGAACAGGATCTGGTCGGCGTGGGCGATGGTGGTCAGGCGGTGGGCTACGACGAGAACTGTTTTGTCTCTGGTGAGTTCGTGGATTCCTCGTACGACGACGGCTTCGCTGTGAGGGTCAAGAGCGCTGGTCGCTTCGTCGAGGAGGACGATCGGGGCGTCTTTGAGTAGGGCGCGGGCGATCGAAACCCGTTGGCGCTCACCGCCGGACAGTGAGGTTCCGCCTTCGCCGACGGTGGTGTCGTAGCCGTCGGGCAGGCGTTGGACGATCTCGTCGACTCTGGCTGCTTCGGCTGCGCGGTGCAGGTCGTCGTCGGTGGCGTCGGGGTTGCCGATGCGGATGTTGTCGGCGACCGAGCGGTTGAACAGGTAGACGTTCTGGAAGACCAGGGCCAGCTGGTCCAGGAGGGTGTCCGAAGGTTGTTGGCGCACATCGTGTTCGCCGACTGAGACCGTGCCGGACTCGACGTCGTAGAAGCGGGCCGCCAGGCGCAGCAGGGTGGTTTTGCCCGAGCCGCTGGGTCCGACGATGGCGGTGGTGGTGCCCGCGGGGACCTCGAAGGTCAGGTCGGACAGGACGGGTTCGCCGGGGCGGTAGCCGAAGCTCACCTCGTCGAAGAGCACCGCGGGGGCGCCGGGGGTGACCGGGTCGGTGGGGGTCGGTAGGGGCTTTTCGGCGAGCAGGTCTGTGATGCGGTCGGCTGCCGCGGCGGCCGAGCGCAGGGCGGTGCCCAGCTGGGCGGCCTGGTTCACCGGTTCGATGAAGCGCGCGCTCACCGCGATCAGCGCGATCGCCGCGGCGGCCGAAACGGAGCCGTCGGTCACCTGGACGACCGCGATGTAAGCCAGCACCAGGAACACGGCCTGGACGAACAGCGCGAACACGATCAGGCCCGGCACCGTGGCGACCATCATCTTCGACACGGCCGAACGTTGTTGCACCAGTGCGGAATCCAGCTTCTTGTTGCCGACTCCGACCGCACCGAAGGCGCGCAGGACCGGCTGCGCCTGCGCGAATTCCACTACGCGCGAATCGGCTTCGGCCGCGGCCTCGTGCAGGCGTACGTCGGCGCCGGTGTACGCGCGGTTGGCGAGATTGTTGACCAGGTACAGCACCGGCGCGGCCAGCAGCATCGCCACCCCGATCCGCCAGTCGATGAACAGCATCCCGATCGCCACGACCAGCGGCACGATGATGCCGGTGAGCACCTTGGTGAGCAGGTAGGCGATCAGACCCTGCACCTCGCGGACCTGCTCGACCATCACGCGCGACAGCGGGCCCGCGTCGCGATCTTCGAACCAGCCCAGCGGCAACGCGTTCAGCTGATCGCCGAGGCGGGTCTGCAGACCGCGTTGCATACCGAGGCCGATGCGCAGGCCGATCACGGCCTGCAGGTAGCCGAACACGACCACGCCGAGCACGGCGGCGGCCATGCCGATGGCCCACGTCCACGCGCCGCTCAGGTCATTGCCGAACAGGGCTTCCAGCACGGGAACCAGCAGTAGATACGCGATGGCCTGGCACAGTGCCTGCAGCACGATGGCGGCGAGCAGGCGGGGAATCAGCGGGGCGAACTCGTCGGGGACGAGGCGGAAAACCTTGCGGATCATCGTGTTTCCTCCACCATGGCCAGGGTGCCGAGCGCGGCTTCGTTGATCTCCCACAGCTGCTGGTACAGCCCGCCGGCGGCGCGCAACTCGGGGTGCGTGCCCTGTTCGACCAGGGTTCCGTTGTCCAACACCAGGATTCGGTCGACGCCGGTGATGGTGTGCAGGCGGTGCGCGATCACCAGGACAGTGCGTCCGGCGACCAGGGCGGCGAGTGCGTCCTGGACGGCGGCTTCGGATTCGGGGTCGGCGAAGGCGGTGGCCTCGTCCAGGACCAGGACCGGGGTGTCGGCCAGCAGGGCACGGGCGATCGAAAGGCGTTGCGCCTCACCGCCGGACAGGGTGGCGTCGACGCCGATTTCGGAGTCGTAGCCGCGGGGCAGGGCGAGGATGCGGTCGTGGATCTGGGCGGCCCGTGCGGCGCGTTCGATGGCTTCGTCGTCTGCGTCGGCATTCGCCAGGAGAAGATTTTCGCGAATCGAGCCGCGAATCAACCGGACATCCTGGAAAACGAATCCGACGGTGCGATACAGCTCTTCGGTGGTGAATTCACGAATATCGCGGCCGTCGATAGTGATTCGGCCCGCGCCCACGTCATAGAAACGCGGCAGGAGTTTCGCCAATGTCGACTTGCCGGAACCACTCGGGCCGACAAGGGCGGTGATCGTTCCGGGAGTCAGTTCGAGGTCGATGCCTCGCAATACGTCATGTCCTGTGCGATAGGCGAATTCGACACCCTCGAACGCGACAACTCCGGTCTGGATTCCGGCTTCGGTTGCGGCGGTTTCCAATTCCGGTGTCTGCATCAGTTCATGCAAACGCAGCGCGGCCGCACCACCGGCACGCAACGCCTGCGAACCGTAACCCAGACCCAACAGCGAGCTGCCGATACCCAGCCCGACCAGCAGGAACGGCAGCAGATCCAGCGGATCCACCCAGCCCAGACCCACCCCGGCCAGCCCACCGAGCACCACCACCAGCATGACGAACACCGGCATCACCACGATGTCGGACGCCGACTGCACGCGAATGATCGGCGACTTCATCCGATGCGCGGCCCGCACCTGTCCATCGACGGCGTCCTGAAACTCCTTGTGCGCCTTGCCCGCCTGGCCGAACGCCCGCACCACCTGGATGCCGTCGACGAACTCGATGGTCGCCTCGGCGGTGCGGCGCTCCCAACGCGTGTAGACCGCGAGCCGGTCGCGGCCGTCGCGGTCCATGATCTTGCCGAACAGAATGAAGTAGGCGATCAGCGGAATCAGCAGCACCAGGGTCAGGCGCCAGTCGACGGTGACCAGGTAGCCGAGGGTGACCAGCGGGACCACCAGCGCGCCGACGAACTCGAGCCGGGCGTGCGCGACCAGATAGTGCAGGGCCTCCACGTCATCGCGCAGATAGTTCTTGACCTCGCCGGAACTGCGCTCGCCGAACCAACCCAGCGGCACGCGCGTGAGTTTGTCGGCCAGCAGGCGGCGCAGGGTGAGCTGGTAGCCGGCGTCCACGGCGTGCGACCACGTCAGCGCGACGGCCTGCAGCAGGGCGCGCGCCACGAGCACGAGCACGGCCGCGCCGAACAGCCACCACACGCGGTCGGTGTCGACCGGGGTGTTCAGCAGTTCGCGGCAGGCCGCCACGATCAGCAGGAACGGGACAACCGAGCACACCGAGGCCACGGCCACGAGCAGGCTCGCCACGGTCAGCATTCCCGATACCGGTGCCAGAATCTCCTTGCGCGCCTGCGCTTCTGCCTGCTTCTGCGCTTTCGCTGCCGCCTTGGTCGGCCGGTTTCCCGACTCCACCCCCGGCGGCGGCGCTACCTGCACCGTCATATCGTTCTCGCCTCTCGAACCTGTTCGCGGCAACTCGCCAAGGGTAGGTTAGCCTAAGTTGAGAGGTTTGCGGCCGTCGGACCAGACTGCTCCTATGCGACGTAGGCAGCAGCCGCCGCTGCCGAAACGGCACGGCCTCGATCCCGCCCGACTCCGACTCCCCGACGACGGGCAGTGGGCGACCGTGCGCGACCATCTCGTCGAACGGTTGCCGCGGGTGGATCCGGCCAGAATCGACGCGATGCTGGCGGCGGGCGAGATCGTGGATCTCGACGGCCCGCTCGCGCCGAACGCGCCGTACGTGCCCGGCGGCGCGGTGTGGTTCCACCGCGACCTGCCGGTCGAAACCGACGTGCCGTTCCAGATCGGCATCGTGCATCGCGACGACGACATCCTCGTGATCGACAAACCGCACTTCCTGGCCACCATCCCGCGCGGGCAGCACATCCTGCAGACCGCGCTGGTGCGCCTGCGCAACGACCTCGACCTACCCGACCTGATCCCCGCGCACCGACTCGACCGGGCCACCGCCGGGCTGCTGCTGTTCGTGGTGAATCCGGCGCGGCGCGGGGCGTATCAGACGATGTTCCATCGCAAGACCGTGCGCAAGGAATACGAGGCCATCGCGCCCTACGATCCCGCGCTCGAGCTGCCGCGGACCGTGCGCAGCCGGATCATCAAGGAGAAGCAGGTGCTCGCCGCGTTCGAGGTGGACGGCGAACCCAATGCCGAGACCGAGGTGGAGTTGGTCGAGCATCGCGACGGGCTCGGGCGGTACCGGCTGCGGCCGCACACCGGGCGCACTCATCAGCTGCGGTTGCATATGAACGGGCTCGGCGTGCCGATTCTCGGCGACGATTTCTATCCGGTGATCACCGATAAGTCGGTCGACGATTACACGCGGCCGTTGCAATTGCTGGCGGCATCGCTGGAATTCACCGATCCTCTCAGCGGGGAACCGCGGCGGTTCGAGACGCGGCGCACGTTGCAGGCGTGGACGGATATGCCCGGATGGTCCGAATCGGCTGTCTAGTCGCTCACAGCGTGTCGATCTTGAAGGCCTGACTCGCGGCCGCTCAACGCTGGGGTCGGCGGTTGCCCCGCATTTATCGGCCCGTTTCCGTTTCGTGATAATTCCGTACACTCGATACGTGTCCGCAACTATCGCCGATTCCCGGCCGAAACTTCACGCCTACCTCGACATCGCTGTGGTTGTCGTGGTGCTGGCGGGCACCAATTTGATCGCCCACTTCACCACCGCCTGGGCCAATATCGTCACCGTGCCGATCGCGGCGGTCGCGTTGCTCGCGCTCATGCGCAAGCGGGGACTGGGCTGGCACGAACTCGGGCTCTCGCCACGGCATTGGAAACGCGGGACCGTCTATGCGCTGGGCGCTGTCGGGATCGTGTTGACCGCCGTCGCGATCGGCGCATTATTGCCGCTGACCAGGCCTTTCTTCCTCGCTGATCGGTACGCGACCATCTCCGGCGCGCTCATCGCGTCCATGATCGTCATCCCGCTGCAGACCGTGATCCCCGAAGAACTCGCGTTCCGCGGGGTCCTGCACGGCACGCTGGACCGGGTTCTCGGCGTGCGCGGCCTGTTCGCGGCCGGATCCCTGATGTTCGGCCTCTGGCACATCGCGTCGTCCTTCGGCCTGGCCGCAGGCAACAAGGGCCTGTCCGCCATCGTCGGCGGCGGCCTACTCGGCCAGATCGTCGGCATCACCCTCGCAGTCGCCGCCACCGCCGCCGCGGGCATGGTCTTCACCTGGCTCCGCCGCCGCAGCGGCAGCTTGCTCGCGCCCATCGCCCTGCACTGGTCCCTCAACGGCGCAGGCGCCCTCGCCGCCGCCATCGTCTGGCACACCGCGCTCAGCTGATCTGGACGCTCGATCACCACGCTCTCAGGTAGGAATTTCGATCGAAATCCCGCCCTCAGAGCGTGGTGATCGGGCGTCCAGTTTTGCGTTGTCGTTGACCGGGGGGCGGGGGGCGTTTACGCTCTCTGGAAATCACACATATGTTCGATGGGCCTGGGGTTCGAGACGCGGAAGGCGCGAGATGTCCGACGATCGGTGCAGCGATAGTGCGGCCGTCGCGCCGAGTACCGAGGTCACGGCACTTGCGCTGCAGGTTGCTGCGGCTCGGGACAAGCTGCCGCTGCAGCACGACACCGCGCTGTACGAGGCATTGTCCGATGACGAGATTCGGGCCGAGCGGGAGCTGGCCGAATGGATTCGGGCCAAGCGGCGTAAGCAGCGGCGACAGGCTGTTGTCGACGAGATGGCCGCCGACAAGCGGGATCGGCGCACCGGGTCGCTGATTCGCCGCACCGATGAGGCCGACGCGCGGTGGCATCGGCAGGCGTTGGCCGCTCGGCGCAGGGTCTCCAGTGCCGATGCGCGGTTGGCGCAGTTGTATCGGCGCGCGGAATGGTCGTCGCGGGCGCTGATCGGGGTCGTCATCCTCGGGATGGTGTGGGCCGGGGTCAATGTGCAGCACAATCTGGTGCCCAGTGGGGACATGAGCGACCCGCTGTACTGGCTCAGCTTCGGCATCGAGGCGATGATCTCCATCCCGATCATCGTCATCATGGTCGCGGCCACCACCGCTGCCCGCTGGGGTCGCGAGCTCGAACGCGGCAAGGTGTTGCTGTTCGAACTCACGCTGCTCGGTACGACCGTCGCGTTGAACGCGGGACCGCATCTCGCCTCCGGATCCTTCGGTCGCGCAGCCGAATTCGCTATCGCGCCGGTGATGGTGGGTGTTGTGATCTGGTTGCACGCGTGGGTGTCCGCGCGGTACGCGATGTTGATCGAGAGCGCTTCGGTGGAGTTGCCCGGCGATGCTGGCTACTCCCCCAGTGAGCGCGCGATGTCGCCTGCGCCGGATCGCGCGCTCGACGGTTCCGGATCGGCCACACAGCGCCTGTCGATCAACGATCAGCCAACCGAAACCGCGGGCGTGGATCACGCAGCCGCCGACCAGATCGCTCCGCGAGCGACGGCTCCGACTACCGACCCCGCAATCACACAGGCTGAGATGCTCGCCGCCGAGCGCGCGTATCGCCAAGCGTTGCGGCTCCCCATCAACGATCAGCCGACCGAGACCCCCGCCGCGAGCGTCGATCCAGCGGTGGCCGAGGCCGAGACGATCGCGGCGTCCGCGGCCGAGCGTGCTTACCGCGAAGCACTGCGTCGCCCTGTCGCCGACAAGCCCGCGGTGCCCGGCAACCTCGGGATGATCCGGAAAGCTGCCGCCGATCATCGGCGCAACGGCACCGACCATGTCATTCGGACCAATGGCGCCGCCCCCGCTGTGCGGCGAATACCGGTCGGCGCCAAGTCCCCCGCCGGCGACGCGACCGGCACCGACCCGGTTCCCGAGGCGACGATGCACGCCGGCACCGTCGCCCGTGACCTCCCTGGCGATACCTCACCACCCACCGAACCGCTGGTCGTCCACAACGATCCCCCCGCGGAGCCGGAACAGCTGACCCTGGCAACAGAACCCGCCGAACAACTGGCGCTGGACACCGTGCCCGCGCCGCGCAAGCCGGTGGCTCCCAAGACACGACGCATCGCACCTGCCGAGCCGACGGCACCACGGTCTGCCCCAGAAGCTACCGCGATGACAACCCCCGAGTCGGTCCCGGTAGCAGCGAAACCCGAGTCGACGACCGCGCGGTCCGCGCCAGAATCCGCCATGCGCTCCGCCGCCACGAACGTCGAACCCACTGCTACGACAACCCCTGAGTCGGTCCCGGTAGCAGATGATCCTGAGCCGACAGCAGACCCGATCGACTTCGAAACCTCCCTCGACGAGTCAGACGAAGACCCGTCGACCGCGGACGAATTCGACTACGACGACGACACCGAAGTTCGGGCCCTGGCTCGTCAGATCGCGCATCGCAGTCCCTTGCGTCTGACTCTCGATCAGATCGAAGAGATCCTCGAGCTCACCGATCAATCCTGGTCCGCTCGCAGCATCGGCAGCGAAGTCGGTGTTCCCAGCAGTACCGTCACCAACATCGTCGAATTCGCGCACAAGATCCGCCAGCCCTACGCCTTCACCGGCTGATACCGCCGACTGACAAAAGGCTCGCCTCCGCGAAACACGGGGAGGCGAGCCTTTCCACATGCCGAGCCAGCGAGCCCTGCGGCCGCGAGACCTACTCCCCCAACGACGAAAGCCCGCCTCCCACAAGGGGAAACGGGCTTTCGCGGAAAACGATCTCGATGGATCGAGGAGGGACCTTACTTGGCCCGCTCCAGGACCTCGACCAGACGCCAGCGCTTGGTGGCCGACAGCGGACGGGTTTCCATCAGCTGAACGTGATCGCCCACGTGGGCGGTCTCGTTCTCGTCATGCGCCTTCACCTTGGAGGTGGTGCGAATGATCTTGCCGTAGAGCTTGTGCCGGTGACGGTCTTCCAGCTCGACGACGATCGTCTTGTTCATCTTGTCGGAGACAACGTAGCCGCTGCGTACCTTGCGGCTGTTGCGCTCTTCGGTGTTCTCGCTCATGCCGCATCTCCCTTGCCAGCGGGCGCCGTGGCCAAGCCGAGCTCGCGCTCGCGCATGACCGTGTAAATACGCGCGATCTCGTGGCGGACGACGCGCAGTCGACGGTTGTTGTCGAGCTGACCCGTCGCCATCTGGAAGCGCAGGTTGAACAGCTCTTCCTTCGACTCGCGCAGGCGTGCCACGAGCTCTTCTTCGTTGAGCTCACGGAGCTCTGCGGCCGGTGTTTCGGTAGCCATCAGAACTGCTCCTCTCTGGTCACGATCCTGCATTTCATCGGGAGCTTGTGCATCGCGCGGCGCAGGGCCTCACGAGCGGTCTCCTCGTTCGGGTAGGACATCTCGAACATGACCCGACCGGGCTTCACGTTCGCGACCCACCACTCCGGCGAACCCTTACCGGAACCCATGCGGGTTTCGGCCGGCTTCTTCGTGAGCGGACGGTCGGGGTAGATGTTGATCCAGATCTTGCCGCCACGCTTGATGTGGCGGGTCATCGCAATACGTGCCGACTCGATCTGACGGTTGGTGACGTAGGCGGGCTCGAGAGCCTGGATGCCGTACTCACCGAAGGCCACCGCGGTGCCGCCCTTGGCCATGCCAGAGCGACCGGGGTGGTGCTGCTTACGGTGCTTGACCCTACGGGGCATCAGCATTCGTCAGCCCTCCTTGTTCTCTGCCGGAGCCTCCGCCACTGCAGTGGCGGCGCGACCGACCTCGGTGCTGGTCGCAGTGGTGCCAGTGGCACCCGACCGACGAGGACGGCTCGGACGCTCGCGACGCTGGCGATCCGGAGCGGCGGCGGCGGCGGTCACTTCACGACGACCACCGACGATGTCGCCCTTGTAGATCCAGACCTTGACGCCGATGCGACCGAAGGTGGTCTTGGCCTCGTAGAGGCCGTAGTCGATGTCCGCACGCAGCGTGTGCAGCGGAACGCGACCTTCACGGTAGAACTCCGAGCGCGACATTTCGGCGCCACCGAGGCGGCCCGAGCACTGCACGCGGATGCCCTTGACGTTCGGCGAACGCATGGCCGACTGAATGGCCTTACGCATCGCACGACGGAACGCCACACGGTTGGACAGCTGCTCGGCAACACCCTGAGCAACCAGCTGCGCATCCGATTCGGGGTTCTTGACCTCGAGGATGTTGAGCTGAACCTGCTTCTTGGTGAGCTTCTCCAGCTCGGAACGGATGCGATCGGCTTCCGCTCCACGGCGACCGATCACGATGCCGGGACGCGCGGTGAAGATATCCACACGGACGCGATCACGGGTGCGCTCGATCTCGACCTTCGAGATACCTGCACGCTCCATGCCAGTGGCCAGGAGCTTGCGGATCTGAACGTCTTCCTTCACGTATTCCGCGTACTGCTTGTCCGCGTACCAACGCGACTTCCAGTCGGTGGTGATACCGAGGCGGAAGCCATGGGGATTAATTTTCTGTCCCATGTTACTTAGCCCCTCCCTTCCGGCGGCTACGAGCGTCAGCGCCGGCAGTGGGCACGCTCTCGACCTCGATGGTGATGTGGCTGGTGCGCTTACGAATCCGGAACGCACGGCCCTGGGCCCGCGGCTGGAAACGCTTCATGGTGGCGCCCTCGTCGACAAAAGCAGTCGAGATGACCAGGGTGGCCGGGTTGAGGCCGAGGTTGTTCTCGGCGTTCGCCGCAGCCGAAGCCACGACCTTTGCCACCGGCTCACTGGCGGCCTGCGGCGCGAACCGCAGGATGGCCAGTGCATCGGAGACGCTCTTGCCGCGGACCAGGTCCACGACTCGACGGGCCTTCATCG
Organism: Nocardia sp. NPDC058666; assembly: GCF_042714895.1. Lineage (NCBI taxonomy): Bacteria > Bacillati > Actinomycetota > Actinomycetes > Mycobacteriales > Nocardiaceae > Nocardia > Nocardia sp. NPDC058666. The sequence goes on along the minus strand of NZ_JBHXRY010000002.1, from coordinate 448,027 downwards.
GGGTGACCCGAACGTGCTTGGCGGTAGCGCGTGCAGTCGGGTTCTGAATGGTTTCAGTCATCGCCGCTTGCTCTTCCGGTCGTCCTTGACGTGGCTCTTGAACGTCCTGGTCGGCGCGAACTCACCGAGCTTGTGTCCGACCATGTTGTCCGAAATGAACACCGGGACATGCTTGCGACCGTCGTGGACGGCGAAAGTGTGGCCGATGAAATCGGGGATGATGGTCGAGCGACGCGACCAGGTCTTGATGACCTGCTTCGTGCCCTTTTCGTTCTGGACGTCCACCTTCGCGAGGAGGTGGTCGTCGACGAACGGGCCCTTCTTGAGGCTGCGTGGCATTTCTTACCTCCTCCTTAGCGCTTCTTGCCGGTTTTACGGCGGCGGACGATGAGCTTGTCGCTCGGGCGGTTGGGCTTGCGGGTGCGGCCCTCAGGCTGACCCCACGGGGAGACCGGGTGGCGACCACCGGAGGTCTTACCCTCACCACCACCGTGCGGGTGGTCGACCGGGTTCATGACGACACCACGGACGGTGGGACGACGGCCCTTCCAGCGCATACGGCCGGCCTTGCCCCAGTTGATGTTCGACTGCTCGGCGTTGCCGACCTCGCCGACGGATGCGCGGCAGCGCACGTCGACGCGACGGATTTCACCCGAAGGCATACGAAGGGTCGCGTACGGCCCTTCCTTGCCCAGCAGCTGAATGCTCATACCGGCGGAACGAGCCAGCTTGGCGCCGCCGCCCGGACGCAGTTCCACGTTGTGGATCGTGGTACCGGTCGGGATGTTGCGCAGCGGCAGGTTGTTGCCCGGCTTGATGTCCGCGGTGGGGCCGGACTCGATCGGGCTGCCCTGCTTGATGCCCTTCGGCGCGATGATGTAGCGCTTCTCGCCGTCGGCAAAGTGCAGCAGTGCGATGTTGGCGGTGCGGTTGGGGTCGTACTCGATGTGAGCGACCTTGGCCGGAATGCCGTCCTTGTCCAGTCGACGGAAGTCGATGACGCGGTAGGCCCGCTTGTGACCGCCACCGCGGTGACGCGTGGTGATGCGACCGTGCGCGTTACGACCACCGGACTTGGTGAGCGGGCGCAGCAGCGACTTCTCCGGCGTCGACCGGGTGATCTCGGCGAAGTCCGAGACGCTGGAGCCACGACGGCCCGGCGTTGTCGGCTTGTACTTACGGATTGCCATGAGTTCTTCTCGCTTTCTGGAGTCCCAGGCGCTTACGCGACCGGTCCTCCGAAGATCTCGATGGGCTTGCTATCGGCCGAGAGGGTCACGAGAGCGCGCTTGGTGTCCTTGCGCTTTCCGTAACCGAATTTGGTCCGCTTGCGCTTGCCCTGACGGTTGGCGGTATTGACGCTGGTGACCTTGACGCCGAAAACCTTCTCAACGGCGATCTTGATCTGCGTCTTGTTCGAGTCCGGGTGCACCAGGAAGGTGTAGGTGCCTTCCTCGATCAGCCCATAGGACTTCTCCGAGATGACCGGCGCGAGCAGGATGTCGCGGGGGTCGGCGATGGTGGTCACTTGCTCTCCTCCTGGGCCGCCTCGGCGGGACCGTGAACAAAAGCGTTCAGGGCCTCGACGCTGAACACCACGTCGTCGCTGTTGAGCACGTCGTAAGTGTTGAGCTGATCCGGGGCGATCGGCAGCACGTTCTCCAGGTTCGCCACGCTCTTCCACGCGGCGACGTCCTCGCGGCCGACGACGACCAGGAACTTCTTGCGGCCCGAGAGCTCGGCAAGGAAGTCCTTGGCAATCTTGGTCGACGGGTTCTGACCCGAGACCAGTTCGGTGATCACGTGGATGCGCTCGTTGCGGGCCCGGTCGGACAGGGCACCGCGCAGGGCGGCGGCCTTCATCTTCTTGGGGGTCCGCTGGCTGTAGTCACGCGGCTGCGGGCCGTGGACGGTGCCACCGCCGACGAACTGCGGCGCACGGGTCGAGCCCTGACGGGCGCGGCCGGTGCCCTTCTGGCGGTACGGCTTCTTGCCACCACCGCGCACCTCGCCACGAGTCTTCGTGGAGTGGGTGCCCTGGCGGGCGGCGGCCAGCTGAGCGATGACGACCTGGTGCATCAGCGCGACGTTGGCGGTCACGTCGAAGATCTCCGAGGGGAGGTCGACGGTGCCTTCGGTCTTGCCGCCTGCGGCCTTAACGGTCAGCGTCAGGTTGGCCTTCTTATCGAGGCTGGTCATGCGTGCGCACCACCCTTCACGGCGCTCTTGACGATCACGATGTTGCCCTTGCGGCCCGGGATAGCACCCTTGACCAGGAGCAAACCGTTCTCGGCATCCACCTTGTGAACCGAGAGGTTCTGCGTGGTGACGCGGTCGTTACCCATACGGCCCGACATGCGCATGCCCTTGAACACGCGGCCGGGAGTGGCACAGCCACCGATGGAACCCGGGCGACGGTGCACAGCCTGCGCACCGTGGGAGGCGCCCTGGCCCTTGAAGCCGTGACGCTTCATGGTGCCGGCGAAGCCCTTGCCCTTGCTGATTCCGGTCACGTCGACGTAGGTGCCCTCTTCGAAGACATCAGCCGAGAGTTCCTGGCCGATCTCGAAAGTGGAGGCATCCTCGACGCGGATCTCGGTGACGTGGCGACGCGGGGTGACACCGGCCTTGGCGAACTGGCCGGAGACCGGCTTGTTCACCTTGCGCGGGTCGATTGCGCCGAAAGCGATCTGAACGGCCGAATAGCCGTCGCGCTCCACGGTACGAATCTGGGTGACCACGTTCGGGCCCGCCTTGATGACGGTAACCGGGACGACGCGGTTCTTCTCGTCGAAGACCTGGGTCATACCAAGCTTGGTGCCCAGGATTCCGGCCTTGGGCCGGTTCTTGTTGTCAGTCATGTCTCGAGTCCCCGTCACTGAATGTTGACGTCGACGCTGGCCGGCAGGTCGATACGCATAAGCGCGTCAACCGTCTTCGGCGTCGGGTCGAGGATGTCGATGAGGCGTTTGTGCGTGCGCATCTCGAAGTGTTCGCGCGAATCCTTGTACTTGTGCGGCGAACGGATGACGCAGTAGATGTTCTTCTCGGTCGGCAACGGCACAGGCCCGACCACACGGGCGCCGGTACGGGTCACCGTTTCCACGATCTTGCGCGCTGACGCGTCGATCGCCTCGTGGTCATAGGCCTTGAGCCTGATGCGGATCTTTTGTCCCGCCACGCTAAGTGTCCTTTTCTCCGCTTTCCTTCGTGGTCACAGGAGCTAGCTCCCGCACCACCCTCAATTTGCACAGCCCGAACACAAGAAAGACGCCTCAGCGTGGTTTCCCACTGAAAGACCCGCAACCAGGGCACCACAAAGGCACTACCTAGTCCTCGCCGCTGTTCATCTGTCATGGTTCTCCGGTCCACGCGGTCGGGCGTGTCGCCCTAACTCTTATTCTCCGGCTCCTGGTGATCGCTCACCATCGGCCGGAAGTGCGTGATTCCGAACGTATCCACACCGGCGAACCGGCGGGATACAAACTACTGCTCCCCCTGTTCAGGGAAGTCCACTCCGAAGAGCGACCATCCTGCACAAGGCAACCCGAACAGTATGCACCATGCCGACGACGCGTTTCAAATCGGGGGTCATGAGGCATCGATCACGCCCGTAGAAGGGCTTCTACCTCGACCGCACCGCCGGATGGGCTGTACCGACCAATGGTAGCTGGCCGCATGCTGCACCTGGTCGGCGGAGGGTTCCTTGCTACCTTACTTTTGAGTAAGATACCGGCCATGACACAAGAGACCGCGACCTACCGCGGCTGGAAGAAGCTGCCCGACAACCGGATCGGGCACGCGCTGTTCTCGCTGGGAATGGTCGCCAGGGTCCCGTACTTCGGCACGGTGCTGCCCCAGGTGGTGCGCCTGGAACCCGGCGTCTGCGAGGTCACCTCGCCCAAGTGGTTCGGCATCCACAACCACCTGGGCACCTTCCACGCGATCGCGGCCTGCAACCTGGCTGAGGTGGCGATGGGCATGCTCAGCGAGGCCACCGTGCCCACCACGCACCGCTGGATCCCCAAGTCGATGAACGTGCAGTACCTGGCCAAGGCGGGCACCAGCCTGCGCGCGGTCGCGAAACTGGACGAGATTCCCGACTTCACCACCATCACCACGGGCCGTGAACTCACCGTTCCCGTGTCGATCTACGACCGCGACGGCGTCGAGGTGGTGCACGCCGACATCACCACCTGGGTTTCCCCACGCTGACGCCCGCGGCGTAAACCGTTGTCCCGGTACGGTCGTGGGAACGCAGCAACAGGACGGGGAGTGGCCATGTTGGAAGTCGTCGGCGTGACGCGGCGGTTCGGGGACAACATCGCGGTCGACGACGTGTCGTTCGCGGTGCGGCCGGGTGCGCTGACCGGCTTCGTCGGCGGCAACGGCGCGGGCAAGACCACCACCATGCGCATGATCATGGGCGTGCTGGCCATTCAGTCCGGTGAGATCCGGTGGGACGGTGCGCCGGTGACCGAAACCGATCGGCGGTCGTTCGGGTACATGCCCGAGGAGCGCGGGCTGTATCCGAAGCAGCCGGTGTTCGACCAGCTCGTGTACCTGGCTCGCCTGCGCGGCCTCGGCATTGCCGAGGCGAAGGCGCGCACCGGGTCGCTGTTGGAGCGGTTCGGTCTGGGTGCGCGGGGCAAGGACAAGCTCGAGTCGTTGTCGCTGGGCAATCAGCAGCGCGTGCAGATCGCGGCCGCGGTGATCGCGCAACCGTCGGCGCTGATCCTGGACGAACCGTTCTCCGGTCTGGACCCGATTGCCGTGGATTCGATGGTGGAGCTGTTACGCGAGTACGCCGACCAGGGCGTGCCGGTGCTGTTCTCCTCGCATCAGCTGGATCTGGTGGAGCGGTTGTGCGACCAGCTGGTCGTGCTCGCGGCGGGCAAGGTCGTCGGGCAGGGTTCGGTCGACCAGCTGCGGTCCAGTGGTGGGTCGCGGTATCGGCTGGTGTTCGACGGGGATCCGGGGTGGTTACACGAGTATCCGGGGGTTCGGGTGGTCGCGAATGGCGGGCCGGGGGTGTTGTTCGAGGTCGACGGCGCGGACACCGACGGGATTCTGCGGGAGGCGCTGTCGCGGGGGTCGGTGCGGGAGTTCGTCGAAGCGCGGCCGACGGTCGCGGAGATCTACCGGGAGGTGACGGCGTGAGAGTTCAACGCCTCGAGGCTCGCATGACCACCGAAGGCGCCCGACCGTGCCGAGGAGATGCGGCATGAGCGGCGTGTGGCGGATCGTCGCGGCGCGGGAGATCGTGGTGAAGCTGCGCGATCGCAACTTCGTCATCTCGACTGTGGTGACGATCGTGGCGATCATCGCGTCGCTGGCGATCAGCGGGTTTCTCAGCAGCAGGCCCGACAAGGTCGACGTGGCGATCGCCGGTGCGGACACCTCGATCGTGATCGATGCGGCCAACAGCTTGGCGGCAGGCAACGACACGTCGTTCACCGCGCACCCGGTGGCTGACCGGGCGCAGGTCGAGCGGCTGGTGCGCGAGGACACCGTCGAGGTCGGCCTCGTCCCCGCCGAACCCGACGGGTGGCAGCTGATCGGCAAGACCGCTGAGGACGACAGCGCCACCACCTACATCACCGCCGCCGTCCAACAGCTGGCCTTGCAACGCAATGCCGCCGCGGCGGGCGTCTCGCTCGAGGAGTTGAGCCGCGGCGCGACGGTGTCCTACGAGCTGCTCGAGAAGGGCGCGGTCGACCCCGGCCTGGCCAAGATCGTGGCGTTCGTCTTCGCGTTCCTGTTCTATCTGGCGTCGGTGCTGTTCGGCATGTCCATCGCGCAGAGCGTGGTCGAGGAGAAGCAGAACCGGATCGTGGAGATCCTGGCCAGCGCGATGCCGTTGCGGCAGTTGCTGATCGGCAAGGTCGCGGGCAACGCGGTGCTGGCGTTCATCCAGCTGGCGCTGTTCGTCGGGGCCGGGTTGGCCGGGTTGGCGGTGACCGGCAAGGGTGCGCAGCTGGGTCAGATCGCCGGGGCCGCGGGCTGGTTCATCGTGTTCTTCGTGGTCGGGTTCCTCGCGCTGGCGAGCCTGTGGGCGGTCGCGGGCTCGTTGGCCACGCGCAGCGAAGATCTCCAGTCCACCGCCACTCCCCTGTCGATGCTGATCATGATCGTGCTGTTCGCGGGCATCTTCCTCACCGGCACCGCCCGGGTGATCGCGTCCTACGTGCCGATCATGTCCATCGTGGCCATGCCGGGCCGGCTGGCCGACGGCACCGCGGCCTGGTGGGAACCGTTCATCGCGCTGGCGCTGATGGCCGTGGCCACCTACGGGATCGTGGTCGTGGCCGAGAAGATCTACCGCCGTTCGCTCATGCAAACCCAGGGGCGCCTGACCATGCGCCAGGCCTTGGCTCTGGAGGACTAGCCGCCATCAGTCCGTCGGAATTTCGGCTCCCGGCGCCGTGGTACTCGTCCGCGTTCGGTGGGAGTCGCACACCACGTCCCCAGGTGCTTGCGTCGCGGTGTGGGGAGCGGATTGAATGCGGGCGTGAGCGTTGCGCGGGAATTCGATGTGTGTGTGGTCGGGCTCGGACCGTCCGGGCGGGGATTGGCGCATCGGGCGGCGGCCGCGGGGTTGCGGGTGGCGGCGGTGGATCCGCGGCCGCAGCGACTGTTTCCGCCGACGTTCTCGTGTTGGGTGGACGAACTGCCCGCGTGGCTGCCCGACAGTGCCATCGCGCAGCGGATCGAGACGCCGACGGTGTGGACCAAGGCGCAGCACCGGATCGAGCGGCCCTACTGCGTGCTGTCCAAGGCGGGGTTGCACGCGGCACTGGCCCTGGATGACGCGACGGTTTTCGCTGACCGGGCCCGCCGAGTGGACGCGCACGAAGTCGAGCTCGCGGACGGGACAGTGATTCGCGCCGGCACCGTCTTCGACACCCGTGGCCTGCCTACCTTGGGCAAACGCAGGGCCGCCTCGGCGCACGGGATCTTCGTCGATGCCGAGACCGCGGCGCCGATGGTCGCGGAAGGTGAAGGGCTGCTGTTGGATTGGCGTCCGGAGAACGGTGCGGGTCCCGACGAACCGCCGTCGTTCCTGTACGCGGTCCCGCTGGGCGACGGCACGGTGATCTTCGAGGAAACCAGCCTCGGCCTGCGCGGCGGGATGCCACAGCACGAGTTACGCAAGCGCACGCTGAACAGGCTCGCGACCCATGGCATCCGGCTCACCGGCGACGAACCGCACGAGGCCGCCCACTATCCCCTTGACCAGCCGCCCCCGAAGAAGGGCACCGCGATCGCGGTCCCGTTCGGCTCGCGCGGCGGCATGATGCACCCGTGCACCGGCTACAGCGTCGCCGATTCGCTCGCGCTGGCCGACACCGCTGTCGCCGCGGTGCAGCGGGGCGAGAACCCGATCGACGCGCTCTGGCCGTTGAAAGCGCGGGCCGTGTATTGGATGCGCATGCGCGGCCTGTGGGGTCTGGGCCGACTGACCACCGACCAGTCGATCGCGATGTTCGACGCGTTCTTCACCGAGTCCGACCGCCGCCAGCGCGCACTGCTGTCGGCCCACGACGACTACACGGCACTGGGCATCGCCCTGTTCAACACCGTCGCGCACACCTGGCCGTTCCGCTGGCGGTACGACCTGGTGGGTTGGACCAACCGCGACCGCTGGCTGGACTACCCCTTCGATCGAGCCCTCGAACTCGACGAGGAACCGGCGTAATCGACCAATCGGCGACGGTCCGATCGGAAAATCGACCTTCGCAGGGCCAGATTGGTCGATTACGCCAGTCTTGTCAGGACTCGCCTCTTACGAGGACTCCGCCGCCTTCTTGTACCCCACGATCGCGGGATACGCGAAGACCGCGACCATCCCGACCGTCCACGCGACGGTCTTGAGCAGCGGCTCGGCGACCGGCCCGCCGTACGACAGCCCCCGCATCGCGTCGATCGCGCAGCTCATCGGCTGGTTCTCGACCACGTCCTGCAGCCAGGTCGGGTAGGCGAACACCGGAACGAAGCCGGTGTTGAAGAACATCAGCAGGGTGTTGAAGATGCCGATGAGGCTGATCAGCACCACGCCCTCGGTGATCGTGGCCAGGGCGGTCACCATCACCGCGAACCCGATGCCGAACAGCACCGGCACGAAGACCAGCGCGATATTGGCGAACGGGTCCTCCATGAACAGGAACCCCAGCGGCACCGCGACCAGCAGCACGATCACCGTGGTGAGCAGGATGCGCAGCATCTCGGCCAGCAGGCGGCCGGTGAGCAGCGACGCCTTGTTCAGCGGCATCGTGTAGAACCGGCTGAGCAGCCCCGATGCCTTCTCGCGTTTGAATCCCAGCGCACTGACCACCGCGCCGGTCATGGCCGCGACCAGGGTCAGCAGTGCGGCCTGGCCGTAGATGCTGGGCGCTCCGGTGGCGGCGGTGATCGAGTCACCGAGCACGATCCGGAACATCAGCAGGGTCACGGCCGGGTAGGCGATGGTCTGGATGGTGGTCGACGGGTCGCGCAACCACACCATCAGCAGGCGTTTGCACTGGATCAGGCTGTGGGTGAACCACACCGACACCGACCCTTCCGGCTTGGCGTGCACCACCGGCAGGTCGGCCGCGGCCTCCTCGACCGTCGACGTCTGGATTGTTGTCATGATCGCCTCACACTCGCCCACACAGCCAGTGGGAGGAAGAAGATGGCCAGCCCGCCGATCCACACCAGCGACACCCAGGCACCGGCCCAGCTCAGGTGGCCCGCGGCCAGGTCGCTGAGGGTTTGGGAGAACTGGGAGATGGGCTGGTTGCGCGCGAACGGCCGCACCCACGAGGGGAAGCTGGATTCGGGCACGAACCCGGTCGACATCATGCCGAAGATCAGAATCGGCAGGGTCAGCGCCTGGCTCAGCGCCTCGGGGTTCTTGGTGAGGCTGCCGAGCGCGTCGGCGCCGAGCGTGAGGACCACGCCGACGAGCAGGGCGAACCCGCAGAATCCGAGCGCCTGCGCCCAACCGCCGGTGAACCGGAACCCGATCATGTAGCCGTAGCCGACCGTGGCGATCAGCGACACGATCGATCGCACCATGCCCGCGCAGATGCGTGACATCAGCGGCACCAGCGAACCGATCGGCATGGTCTGCAGTCGGGTACTCAAGCCGGTGAGCGCTTCGAACGCCGCGAGCTGCGCGTTCGACATCATCGTCATCGCCATGGTCTGCAACACCACGATCGGCATCACGTACTGGGCGTAGTCGATGCCCTGGACCTTCATCACGTACCGCAACGGCAGGTAGAAGGCCACGGTCACCACCAGCGGGGTGAGCACCGCGACGATCAGCTCACCCTTGGTGGCCATCGTGCGCACGATGCGCCCGGTCAGCGCGCGCCACTGCGCGAAACTGCTCGTGTGCACAGCGGGGAGACCGGCGAACAGCGCGTTCGCCGACGGGGTGGACACGCTCACTAGTTGCCGCCCGAATGGCCGGTGATCGACAGGAAGACGTCGTCGAGCGAGGGCCTGCGCAGGGCGATGTCGGCCAGGTCGATGCCGGCGTTGTCGAGCCTGCGCAGCGCTTCGGCGAGGGTGGCGGCGCCGTCGGGTGCGGGGATGGAGACCTTGTCGGCGCCGTCGGTCTCGGCGGCGACGGCGGCCGGGACCAGGTCGCCCAGTGCTTTGACGGTCTGCGGGACGCGGCTGGGGTCCAGCGGGACGATCTCGCAGAAGCTGCCGCCGGTCCTGGCTTTGAGCTCGTCGGCGGTGCCCTCGGCGATGACGGTGCCCTTGTCGATGACGATGATGTTGTCGCTGAGCACGTCGGCTTCTTCGAGGTACTGCGTGGTGAGCAGCACCGTGATGCCCTGGTTCTTCAGCGCGGTGACCAGGTCCCACACGCCCTGACGGCTGCGCGGGTCGAGGCCGGTGGTCGGCTCGTCGAGGAACACGACCTCGGGGCGAACGACCAGCCCGCAGGCGATGTCCACGCGACGGCGCATACCGCCGGAGTAGTTGCGCACCGCGCGCTTACCGGCGTTGACCAGGTCGAACTCTTCCAACAGCACCTCGGCGCGCTTGCGGGCGGCCGACTTCTTCAGGCCCATCAGGCGTCCGAACAGCTCGAGGTTCTCCCGGCCGGTCAGGTTCTCGTCGAGGGCGGCGTACTGGCCGGTCATCATGATCGAGCGGCGCACGCCCGCGCCGTCGGTGAGCACGTCGTGTCCGGCGACCACGGCGGTGCCGGAGTCGGGGCGCAGCAGCGTGGACAGGATTTTGACCATGGTGGTCTTTCCCGCGCCGTTGGGGCCGAGGATACCCAGCACACTGGCCTTTTCGGCCTGGAAACTGATGCCCTGCAGGGCGTGCACGTCACCGAACGACTTGCGCACGTCCGACACCGACACCGCGGGTTCGGTGTCGCGCGACGCGACGTCACCTGCGGGCTTATCCACTGAGATCGAACTCGGCATCAACTCTCCACCATCGGCCGGATGCGCACGGCTCTGACGAGACGAGCGCACGCGGAATACATGCTTCTCGGTAAGTGATCCATACCGTTCGGCGCGATGTTACCGGGCCGGAGATTTTCCGGGCCGGGTCTGCGCTGATGCGCCCGGTTTGCGTGAGGTTTTCGCGAGGGCCTGTGGGATTGCTCACCCGGGCAGCGCAAGGGCAGTGAGATGACCTTGTCGGGGCGGTCGCGCGCCCATACGCTGACGTCGGGGAAACACTCGTCTCACCCGGGGGTGTTCGATCTTGTGGGAGGTGATGACCATGTCCGAGTCGGCATCCACCGCGGCGCGCACAGGTCGGTCCGATGTGCTCACGGCATTCGATCCACGCACCGGCGAACAATTAGCGCAGTATCCCGTGCGCAGTCCGGCCGAGGTCACCCGTGCGGTGCGCTCCGCTCGCGTTGCCCAGAACTGGTGGGGGGAACTGGATTTCGGTGAACGCAAGACCCTGCTGTTGGACTGGCGACGCCATATCGTGCGGCACGCAAGCGAATTGGTGGAGGTGCTGCGCAGCGAGACCGGTAAGCCCGAGGCCGATGCCACCCTGGAAGTGATGCTGGCGGTGGAGAATCTGGACTGGGCCGCCCGCAACGCGCAGCGCACGCTGGGTCGAAAGCGCTTGCCCACCGGGTGGTTCACGCGCAACCAGCACGCGTCGGTGGGCTATCTGCCGCTGGGTGTGGTCGGGGTGCTCGGCGCGTGGAACAACCCGGTGTTCACGCCGATGGGTTCGATCGCGTACGCCATGGCCGCGGGCAACGCGGTGGTGTTCAACCCGCACGCGCTCAGCAGTGGCGTGGGTACCTGGCTGGCGGACAGCTGGAGCGCGGTGGTGCCCGATCAGCCTGTGCTGCAAGCGATTACCGGCGATCGTCGAACCGCGACGGCGCTGTGTAAGTCCGAGGTCGACAAGATCGCCTATGCCGGACCCGAAGCCGACGGGCGCGAGGTGATCGCGCTGTGCGCGCAGTCGCTGACGCCGGTGGTGGTGGAGTACAGCGGCAAGGGCTCGATGATCGTGCACGTGGACGCGGTCCTGGACTCCGCGGCCGAGGCGGCGGTGTTCGGGGCGATGGCCAACGCGGGGCAGAACGCGTCGGGCATTCAGCGCTGTTATGTCGCGGATTCGGTGTTCGACGATTTCCTGGCCAAGGTGGCCGAGCGGGCGGCGAAACTGCGTCCAGGAGCGGACAATCGGGCCTCCTACGGGCCGATGATCAATGCCGCGCAGGTGGATGTGGTGCGCAAGCAGGTGCGCGACGCGTTGGCTCGGGGCGGGCACGCGGTGCTGGGTGGGCTGGAATCGTTGCGTGACCCGTATGTGGAGCCGATCGTGTTGGCCGAGGTGCCCGAGGACAGCATCGCGATCACCGGTGAGGGGATCGGGCCGGTGCTGGTGGTGAATCGAGTCGCCGACCTGGCCGACGCGGTCACGCGGGTCAACGCGGCGGGTAACGGCATCGCGGTCACGATCTTCACCCTCGACATCCCCAGTGCGGAGTTCATCGCCGAGCAGTTGAAAGTCGGTGTGGTGACGGTGAATTCGTCGACGGCGTTCACCGGCATACCGGCGTTGCCGTTCGGTGGGGTGGGTGAGTACGGGCAGGGGCACAGCCACGGGCAGCAGGGGTTGCGCGAGTTCAGCCGGACGATGTCGATCGCGCGCAGGCGTTATCGCACGCCGGTGCGGTTGTCGACGTTCGACCGCGCGCCGGGGCATCTGCGGGCGGCGAAGACGCTGTTCCGATTGCGCCACGGGCGGGGTTGAACGGCCTCGGGAGGCGGTGGATCAGCCGGAGCTGACGAGGCCGCTGGACCAGTTGGCCAGGGGCCTCAGCGGCAGGAGTGGCGGTGGATCAGGCGCGTTCTGGTGAACCGTTTCCTTGCAGGACCGCGCCGGTCAAGGCGGCAAGGCGGGCCAGCTGTTCGGGGCGGGAGTCGAAGCGTAGTAGGCGGCCGACGTCGATGATCTGGCCGATGGCCGCGTGTACGCGGAAGCGGGCTTCGATCGGGTCGCCGTCGAGCAGGTTGGCCCATTCGAGGATGTTCTGGCGTTGGATGGCGCGCAGGCGGTGTTGTTCGGCGGGTGGGAGGTTGCTGAATTCCGCGTAGTACACCGGCATGAGTTCGGGGGTGGCGAAGGTGAGGCGGGCGTGCTGGTCGGCGATGCGGCGGGCGGCGTCGGCGCGATCGTCGCTTTCGGCCAGCGCTTCGCCGATCGCGACGGCGAGGCGGTCGGCGGTGCGGTGGAAGGCGGCCGCGAGCAGGTCGGCTTTGCTGTCGAAGTGGCGGTACACGCTGGAGGCATTGATGCCCACGGCGGCGCCGATCTCCTCGATGCCGGATTCGTGGTAGCCGTTGCGGCCGAACATCCGGATGGCCTCGGTGAGCAGCTGTTCACGTTTCGAGGTGACCGGCAGGCCGCGCATCGGCTTGTCCGGTTCGGCGGGAGCGGGCGTGGGCGGCAGCTCCGCGTGCACGATCGCCCAGGCCATTTCGCGCTGCACCGCCAGCATCCGCGCGTGCGAGAGGGTCGTGCGGTGCGCGGCGATGCTGGCCAGCGCGCTCAGTGCGCCCACGGCCAGCAGGGTGACGTCCTCGGGGCTCGCCTCGGGTCGCAGCGCCGCGATCGGTTCGCCGACCATCGCCTCGAGTTCGCGGTAGAACGCGCGGATGCGCACCCGGTCCTCACGCTCGAGGTAGCGGCGTTCCCACCGGTACAGCCCGGCCTCGCGGCGGATGTCGATATTGCGTTCGGCGACGGCGGTGAACAGCGCGTCCAGGCGGGCTTCCGGTGCCAGCGACGGGTCGTCGGCCGCGGCGGCGACGTCGCGCAAACCGCGAGCACCCTCCTCGGCGGCGGCGACCAGCAGTGCGTACTTGTTGGCGAAGTGGCGGTACAGCGCGGGCCCGGAGATGCCCACTTCGGCGGCGATCTCGTCCACGCCGACGGGGTAATAGCCGCGTGCGCTGAACGCGCGGGCGGCGGCCCGCATGATCTGCATCTTGCGGTCCTTGGGCCTGCGGCGCACGACGCGGGCAGGTGCGGTCGCGGGCTCGTGAGCCTGATCGGCGGCACTGCGATCGGCGACCATGCACTCACTTTCCGTTGCGCGAACCGGGTTGGACAAGTCAACCTAAGTTAACCACAATTCGCAAACGTCGAGGGCAGGTCGATAAAAGAACCGCCCCGACAGCGACGTGCTCGCTACCGGGGCGGTTCGGGAGAACTTGCGCTTACAGGCCGAGCCCGCGGGCCAGGGTCGGCCACGACAGCTTCAGCTCGTCCTTCCAGTAGCCCCACGAGTGGGTGCCGTTGGGACGGAAGTTGAAGGTGGCCGGGATGCCCAGCTCGTTGAGCCGGTTGGCCAGGTTGTGGGTGCAGTAGTTGGTGCCCGCCTCGATCACGCCGCCGATGACGATCTGGTTGGCCAGGCCATAGGCGCCGGGCAGCGCGTACGGGCCGTCGAGGGTGTCGTACGGGCCGGGCAGGCCGTTGCCGGTGGAGACGTAGAGGTCGACGCCCCGCAAACCCTCGGCATTCACGTACGGGTCGTTCTTGACCCATTCCTCGGATCCCTGCGGACCCCACATGTTCATGGTGTTGCCGCCGCCCCAGGTCTCGACGGTGACCTTGACGAACTCCGAACCGACCGGGTCCGAAGTCTGCGCGCATCCGCTGTAGGCCGCCGCGGCCTTGTACAGGCCGGGCTTGGCGATGGGCAGCGCGAGCACGGTGGTGCCCGAAGTGGAAAGGCCCGCAATGGCATTCACACCGTTGGTGCCCAGCGCGCCGTCGACCAGCGGGGGCAGTTCCTCGGTGAAGAAGGTCTTCCACTTGTTGCGGCCCACGACCGGGTCGTCGGCGATCCAGTCGGTGTAGTAGCTCCACGCGCCGCCGATGGGCTGGATGACGTTGACGTTCTTGTCGCCGAGGAACGTCAGCGCGTCGGTCTTGGCCACCCATGACGCCGAATCCTCGCCGCCACCGGCACCATTGAGCAGGTACAGGGTGGGGCGCGGGACCGAGGCGTCGGCGGGGCGCTGCACGTCGACGATGATGTTGTTGTCCATCGACGCGGAGTACACGTGCAGCCGCAGACTGCGCGAGTCCTTGACTTCGGCTTTGACGATCTTGGAGCCGTTGTCCGACACCGGGTTGGCGAGCAGGCTCTTGGAATCGATGATCGGGTCAGCCGAGGCCGGACTCGTGGCCAGGCCGGACATCAGTCCCGCCGTCACTGCCGTTGCCGCGATCATCGCCGCGGCCCGCAGGCCGGCGAGCCGGGTGTGCCGACGCATCAATTTCGCACCTTCGCTTCGTCTCGAATTCGACTCGGTCCGCGCCCCTGCCGGGGCACGAAGTGTAATCGGTACAACAGCGCGGTCACATCATGCCTCACGGGTATCACCGATGTCACTGCGGCCGGGCGTATTCGTTATCGCGTCCCGGCCGCTCGGTCACCGGCGTCGAGCAGTTCGGCCAGGCGTGGCCCGATTTCGGCCAGCGCCTGCGGTGAGGTCATCTGATCATGCACCACCGCGACCGGCCGATCACGCACCGCGCCGTCGACATACGGGGCCCAATTGGCCGCCGCCGCCTCATGTCCCAGCGCGCTGAAGTACTCGAGCTCGCCCCGGAACACCGCGGGCCGGTGCTGCGCGATCAGTTCCGCCGAGCGCACCGCGCTGCGGTAGATGCGGCGCACGCGTTCGGGGGTGAGCACCGCCATGTTGGCCGGGATGATGGCGTGCAGGGCGGCCAGCGCGTCGTCGCTGAGTTCGCGCACGCCCTCGGCGGGCAGCGCCGCGGTGATGTCGACGCCCAGTTCGGCCAGTGCGTCGCGCACCGCGGTGTGGAAGTCGGGCACGTCGATATCGGGGTGCGAGTCCAGCATCGCCAGCAGCGACACCCGCTCCCCCGCCGCCTGCAGTTCGGTGGCCACGGCGTGCGCGAGCACACCGCCCAGCGACCAGCCCAGCAGCCGGTACGGTCCGTGCGGCTGCTGCGCCCTGATCTCGGTGACGTAGCGGCGGGCCATGTCGGCGAGGGTGCCGGGCAGGTAGCCTGCTTCGCTGAGCGCGGGTGACTGCAGGCCGAAGATCGACCGTCTGGCCGGAATGTATTGCGCCAGACCGGCATAGCACCAGGACAGGCCGTACATCGGGTGGATGCAGAACAGCGCGCCTGCGGCTTCGGTGCCGTGCGGGACCCGGTTGCGGATGGTCAACATGACGCCGAGGGCGTCGTCGGATTCGAGGTCGGGGTCGCTGCCCGCGGACTGGGCGGTGTCGATGCGGTCGGCCAGTGCGGCGACGGTGGCGTCGGTGAAGAACCACTGCACGCGGACTTCGGCGCCGACGCGGGTGCGCAGTCGGCTGATCGCCTTGGTGGCGATCAGCGAGTTGCCGCCCAGTTCGAAGAAGTCGTCGTCGAGACCGACTTTGCCCGCCCCGAGCACCTCCGCGTAGACCTCGGCGACGGCGCGCTGCAGCGGTGTGGTCGGGGGTCGGTAGGCGCGGGTGGTGGTGGCGGGGGCCGGTAGGGCGTTGCGGTCGAGTTTGCCGCTGGCGTTGAGCGGCAGGGACTTCAGGGCCACCAGGGTCGCGGGGACCATGTACGAGGGCAGCGCCGTCCTGGCGTGGGCCAGCAAAGCCGCCTCGTCGAAACCTGGTTCGCTGGTGCCGCTTTCGATCGAATAGCCCTGTGGGCGAGCAGGGGCAGGTGTGGTATCGACTTCTTGCGCGGTGGGCACCACGTAGCCGACCAGGCGATCGCCGGTCGGGCCGTGGACGAGCGCGACTACCGCGTGGCGAACGCTGGGGTGGGTTTTCAGGACGGCCTCGACTTCGCCGAGTTCGATACGCTGGCCGCGCAGTTTCACCTGAAAGTCGGTGCGGCCCAGGAATTCCAAGCTCTGGGCCGCAGTCCAGCGGACAACGTCACCGGTGCGGTACAGCCTGCCGCCGGGGTGGGCGATGAAGCGTTCGGCGGTGAGGGCGGGCGCGCCGAGGTACCCGCACGCCAGTTGCACGCCTTCCAGGTACAGCTCGCCTGCCGTGCCGGGCGGGACGGGGCGCAGCTGCCGGTCCAGGACGTGCACGCGCGTGTTGGCCACCGGGGTGCCGATCGGGCTGTTCACGGCGGCGGTGTCCACCGACTCCGTCGCGGTGACGACGGTCGCCTCGGCGGGGCCGTACCAGTTGAACAGCTTCGCACCCGGCAGGACCTGGGCGAATCGTGCGGCCGTCGAGGAGGACAGTGTCTCGCCCGCGGCGAATACCCTTCGCAGCGAGGGCAGTTCACCGGGTTCGTCGAGGAACGCGTCCAGCATCGAAGGCACGAAGTGCACGGTGGTGACGGCCCGTTCGACGATCACCTCGGCCAGATAGGCCGGATCACGGTGACCGTCGGGCGCGGCGATGACCACGGTGGCGCCGGTCTGCAACGGCCACAACAGTTCCCATGCGGCGATGTCGAAGGTGATCGGGGTCTTGTGCAGGACCACGTCACCGGGGCCGTGGGGGTAGGCGCGCTGTGCCCAGCGGAACTGGTTGACCAGTTGGCGGTGGGTGAGCATGATGCCCTTGGGGGTTCCGGTGGAGCCGGAGGTGTGGATGACGTAGGCCAGGTTGTCGGCTACCGGCATCGCGAAGTCGACTACTTCCGTTGCCGCAGTGTCGAGTTCGACGACGGGAACGTCGGCGGCGAAACCCGGTGCGGCGACCACGCAGATCGGACCAGCCGCGGCCAGCACCCGTTCGGGTTGATCCGGGTCGACCGGGACATACGCCGCCCCGGTTCGCAGCACCGCGTAGATCGCGGTCACCAGGTCGATTCCGCGCCGCATCGCCACGGCGACCAGCGTCTCGGGACCGGCCCCGTGCGCGTGCAGCGCGGACGCGGCCTTGCGCACCCGTTCGTCGAATTCGGCGTAGGTGTAACTGGTTTCGCCGTCGACCAGGGCGGTGGCGTGCGGTGTGCGTGTGACCTGTGCGTCGAACAGCGACAGCAGGGTGGTCTCGTCGAGCAGTTCGGGTGCGTCGGTGGCGTTGAGCGCGGACAGGGTCGCGCGTTCCTCGGCCAGCAGCACGTCGAGCTCAGCGATCCTGGCCTGCGGGTCGGCGGTGAACTTCGCCAGCAGCATCGAAAACCGTTGTGCCAGCGCGTGTGCGGTGTCCTCGCCGAACACATCGCGCAGGTATTTCACCGACACCCGTAGTTGTTCGTCCGCCACGACCTGCACGGTCAGCGGGTAGTGGGTGCCGTTGACCGCGTCCATGCCGGTGACGGTCACGGACGCGGCGGCTAGCGTTTCGCGGTCGACCGGGAAGGACTCGAACACCACCAGCGAATCGAACAGGGCGTCGATGCCCGCGATCTCCTGGATCTCGCCCAGCCCCAGGTGGTGGTGGTCGAGCAGGGCGGCCTGCTCGTGTTGCACTGTGCGCAGCAGTTCGGCAACGGTGGCGCCGGGAGTCAGCCGCACGCGCACCGGAATGGCGTTGAGGAACAGCCCGACCATGCGTTCCACGCCGTCGAGTTCGGCGGGCCTGCCGGACACGGTGGCGCCGAACACCACGTCGTCGCGGTCGACCAGGCGCGCGATGAGCAGTCCCCATGCCGCTTGGACCACGGTGTTCACGGTGACGCCCAGGCTCGCGGCGAGTTCGCGCAGCGCGGTGGTGTCGGCCGGTGCCAGCGCGAAGCCGGTTTCGCCGGTGCCCGTGGTGATTTCGCGGCCGTGATCGACCGGAGCCAGCGGGGTCGGCTCGGCGAGGCCGGTCAGTGCGCTGCGCCAGGCGGTCCTTGCGGCCTCGAGGTCCTGGTCGGCGAGCCAGGCCAGGTAGTCGCGGTAGGGCGCGACCTTGGGCAGACGCCTGCTGCGGGCGCCCAGCGCGTAGGCGGTGAGCAGTTCCTGCAGCAGCAGCGGCATGGACCAGCCGTCGATCAGGATGTGGTGGCTGGTGACCAGCAGGTGGGCGCTGTCGGCGGTGCGGACCAGGGTGAACCGCAGCAGCGGGGCGGCGGTCATGTCGAAGTGCGTGGCCAGGTCGGTGGCGCGAATGCGCTGGTAGGCCTGGTCGTCGGCATCGATGACCCGCCATGGCACGTCGATGTCGTCGCCGACCACCTGCAGCGGGGTGCCCGCGGCGTCGGTGGCGAAGGCCACGCGCAGGTTGTCGTGTCGGTCGAGCACGGCCTGTGCGGCCTGGTGCAGGCGTCGGTCGTCCACGGCGGGATCCAGGTGCAGGACGAACTGGGTGAGGTAGGGGTCCACCGAGTTCTCAGCCAGCAGCGCGTGGAACAGCATGCCCGACTGCAGCGGGGTCACCGGCCAGATGTCGCTGATCAGCGGGTAGCGGCGGGTCAGGCGATTCAGTTCGGTCTGGCCCATGCGGACCAGGGGGAAGTCCGACGGGGTGAATCCGCCTGCGCCGGGCTGTAATCCGTGTTCGGCGAGGCCACCCAGCGCGCGAATCCAGTGTTCGGCAAAGGTTTTGACCTCATCGGCGGTGAGCACCGCAGTGGCGTAGTCGAATCGGGCGACCATGCCGTCGTCGGTGGCGTCGACGGTGAGGACCAGCGCCAGGTCGTCGGCGGCGACGTCGGTGTGCACGCGGGCCGGGCGCAGGTCGCGCAGGCGCACCGCGAAGCGGCCGCGGTCCAGGGCGCGGACGCTGTCGGAGGTCTCGGCGTCGAGGTAGCGCAGCAGGCCGAATCCGGCGCCGTGGGCGGGGACCGCGCGGCGCAGCTCCTTGATCTGGGCCAGGGCGGTCCCGGCGGCGGGACCGCCGACCAGGGCATCGGCGGTGTCGATGCCGTCCAGGCGCAGCGACAGCGGGTAGTCGGTGGTGAAGCCGCCGACCACGTTCTCCGCGTCGGCCTTGCCGAGCAGGCGCTGGTCCGCGCGCAGCCGTACGACCGTGCCGATCACCCGGACCGCGGCGGAATCGGCGGCGGTGTGCAGGGCCAGCGCGGCGGCGGTGAGCAGCACCTCGTCGACGGTGGCGCGGTAGGCCTCGGCGACGGTGCCGACGGCGCCGGTGCCCTCGCCGGTGATGCTCAGCGAGACCCGGTTGCGCAGGTGCAGGTCGACGGATTCGCCTGCCCTGGAACGGATCGCGCGATGCCAGTACTCGCGTTCGGTGCGCGCGGCGTCGGTGGACGGGTAGTCGGCGAGCCTGCGCACCAGGTCACCCAGGCCCGCGTCGGGGGCGGACGGTGCGGCGTGGCGGCCGCGGCTCCACGCGGTGGTCAGCTGGTCCACGATCGACCGCCACGAACTCTCGTCCAGGACAAGGGCATTGGCGACCACGATCAGCGTGGCGGGGTTCTCGCCGTCGCCGGTGAGGATGAAGTGGATATTGCGACCCTCGTCCGGGTCCAGTGCCGCGGCGGCCGCGGCGACGATGTCGTCGACGGGCAGCGAGGCCTCACCGTCGTCGGTGTCGAGCTTGCGGAAGGCGCCGCCGGTGCGGTCGTCGGGCGGCGGGATGCGCAGGACCGGGGTGTCGCCGGTGCGGTCGAGCAGGGCCCACAGCATCGGGTGCTGGTTCATCACCGCGGTCGCGGCGGCGGCGACGGCGGTGTCCGGGCAGTCGGCGGGCACGGCCAGCAGCACCGCGCGCGGTTCGACCGCGGCCTCCCCCGCTTCGATGAGCTGGGCGGCGGTCGCGGTGAGCGGCAGCGAGGTGGCGGGGGCGCCCGGTTCGACGGTGATCTGGGCGCGGCCCGCGATCGCGGCGATGGTGCGCGCGTCGAACAGGTCGCGCGGGCGGAGTACGACACCGGCGGTGGCGGCGCGGGCGACGACCTGGATGGCGGTGATGCTGTCGCCGCCCAGTGCGAAGAAATCGTCGTCGAGGCCGATGCCGTCTCGGCCGAGTACGTCGGCGATCACGCGGGCGATGGCCTTTTCGGCGGGGGTGCGCGGTGGGCGATGTTCGCTGCGGGTGGTGGCCGGGTCGGGTAGTGCGCGCCGGTCGAGCTTGCCGACGGGAGTCAGCGGGATTTCGTCGAGGACGATGATCGTGGCCGGGACCATGTAGTCGGGCAGCGTGTTTGCCGCGTGTGCGGTGAGCTCGGCGGGGTCGAGGTTCTGGCCGAGGACATACGAGACCAGCATGGTCGAGCCGGTGCCGTTGTCGCGGCCGACCGTGGTGGCCCAGGTGACGCCGGGGGCGGCGGTGAGTACGGCGTCGATCTCGCCGAGTTCGATGCGCAGTCCGCGGATCTTGACCTGGAAGTCGTTGCGGCCCATGAACTCCAGGACATCACCGCGTCGGCGGACCAGGTCGCCGGTTCGGTAGAGCCGGGTGCCATTTCCCGCGGTGGTGGGCACGGGACCGGTCGACCTGTGGGTGTCGCTCACCGAAACGCCGCTGATAGACCCACCACCGGTCCGCACCTGGCTGGCGTCCAACCCGGCCTCGGGCGACTGTTGGTGCGGTTCGGCGGTGGGTTGATCGCCGAAGGGGTCGGCGATGAAGCGGGATGCGGTCAGGGCTGGGCGCTGGTGGTAGCCGCGAGCGAGCTGGATGCCGGCGAGGTAGAGCTCGCCGGTGACGCCTGCGGGGACCGGGCGCAGGCGGGCGTCCAGGATCACCGCGCGGACGCCGCGGATCGGGCCGCCCATGTGGGCGGGGTCGCCGGGGTGCAGCGGGTCGCTGATGGTGGTCATGATGGTGGTTTCGGTGGGGCCGTAACCGTTGTGGAAGTTGCGCTGGGGCAGCGTGTTCCAGCGTTGCGCTAGTTCCGTGGGGACGTGTTCGCCGCCGACGATCACCGCGCGCAGGCCGGGGACGCCGTCGGGGTCGAGGGTGGCCAGGACCGTGGGGGTGAGGAAGGCGTGGGTCACGCCTTCGGTGCGGATCAGTTCGGCCAGCTGGGTGCCGCCGACGAAGCCGGCGGGCGCGACTACCAGGGTGCCCGCGCCGCCGATGGCCAGCAGCAGTTCCAGCATGGCCGCGTCGAACGACGGCGACGCGAAAGCCAGTGCGCGCGTGTCGGAGTCGAGGTGGTAGCGCTGTTTCTGTTCGGCGCAGAAGTTGGCGAGTCCAGCGTGGGTGACCACGACACCCTTGGGGCGGCCGGTCGAGCCGGAGGTGTAGATCAGGTACGCGGGGTTGCCGGTGTTGGGCGGTGCCAGCAGTTCGATCTCGCGCAGCGCGATGGTCGCGCAGGTGGCGATCTCGGCGGTGAAGGCCCGGTCGTCGAGCGCGACCCAGCCGCCACCGGGCAGTTCGGGCAGGCCCGGTAGTTCGGCGGCGAGGGTGATGCCGAAGACGGCACCCGAGTCGGCGACCATGTGGGTGATCCGCTGCGCGGGGTAGTCGGGGTCGATCGGCACGATCATCGCGCCGGTGCGGGCGATCGCCCAGACCGCGAGCACCGATTCGACCGAGCGTCGGATCGCCACCGCGACAGCGGTTTCCGGGCCCGCACCACGGGCGATGAGGCCGCGGGCCAGCTGGTTGGCGGCGGCGTCGAGGTCGGTGTAGGTGAAGCCGCGACCGTCGCCGCGCAGGGCGATGCCGGTGGGGTTGGCGTGTACCGCGTCGGCCATCAGTTGGGCGAGGGTGCGTGCCGGTTCGGCGGGCGGGCCCGCGAAGGTGGTCTGCGCGGCGAGTTCGGCGGAGTCGAGCAGGGCGATATCGCCGACGGCCGCTTCCGGGTCGGCGACCACGGCCGCGAGTAGTCGGGTGAACCGCTTGCCGAAGCTCTCGACGGTTGCCTCATCGAAAAGATCCGTGGCATAGGTGAATTCGGCATGCACGCCGCCGTTGTGCTCGCGCACGGTGAGCAGCAGGTCGAACTGGGCCTCGCCGGTGCGGGCATCGAGCGCGCCCACGGTGATTCCGGGCAGTTCGAAGGCGACCGGGGCGAGGTTGTCGAACGACAGCGCCACCTGGAACAGCGGGTGCCTACCGGCCGATCTGGTGGGCTGGATCGCGTCGACGACCCGCTCGAACGGGATGTCGGCGTGGGCGAAGGCGCGCAGGTCGGTGTCGCGGATCTGGGCCAGCAGTGCGGTGAACGGCTGACTCTCGGTGATCCGACTGCGCAGCACCAGGGTGTTGACGAACATGCCGACCAGGTCGTCGAGTTCCCGGGCGCCGCGGCCCGCGATCGGGGTGCCGATGGCGATGTCGTCGGTGCCGGACAGGCGGGCCTGCAGCACCGCGAGCGCGGACTGCACGACCATGAACACCGTAACGCCCTGTGCGCGAGCTAGTTTGACGAGCTCGGCGTGCAGTTCGGGGTCGATATCGAAGGCAGTGGTCGCGCCGGTGAAGGACTGGTGCGCCGGGCGCGGACGGTCGGCGGGCAGCGCGATGTCCTCCGGCAGACCGGCGAGTTCGTCGAGCCAGTAGGCCAGTTGGGTGGCTGCGATGGAGGCGGGGTCGGTCTCGTCGCCGAGCAAATCCCGTTGCCACACCGCGTAATCGGCGTACTGCAGCGGGAGCGGTGACCAGGTGGGAGCTGTGCCTGCGGTGCGGGCGGTGTAGGCCTGCACGAGGTCGCGGGTGAGCGGGCCCATCGAGAAGCCGTCGGCGCTGATGTGGTGGGCGACGAAGACCAGGACGTGGTCGTGCGCGGTCAGTCGCAGCAGTCGCAGCCGGACGGGGGGTTCGGCGGTGACGTCGAATCCGGTGGTGACGACGCGGCGCACCTGGTCGAGGAGGGTGTCTTCGGTGATCTCGACGGGGGTCAGATCCACCCGCACCGCGTCGGGTGCGAGCACATCCTGGAACCCGTGTGCCGGGTAGCGGGTGCACAACACCTCGTGACGTGCGAAGACATCGGCGACCGCGAGGCTGAGCGCGGGCAGGTCGAGGGTGCCGGTGAGGCGCAGGGCGGCGGGGATGTTGTAGACGGTGGCGTCGGGGTCGAGGCGGTTGAGCAGCCACATCCGCTGTTGCGCCGGCGACTGGGGCAGGCGCTCGGGACGCGGGGCGGCGATCATCGGCTGGGTGGTGGACTCGTCGGCTCGGTGCACGCGCTGGGCGAGTTCGGCGACGGTCGGGGCTTCGAACAGCAGGCGGACGGCGACCGTGCGGTCCAGGGCGGTGCCGATGCGGGCGGCGGCCCTGGTGGCGAGCAGGGAGTTGCCGCCGAGGGCGAAGAAATCGTCATCGGCGCCGACGGTGGGGGCCGCGAGGATCTCGGCGTAGACCTCGGCGATCAGTTGTTCGGTGGGGGTGGTGGGCGCTCGGAACGAGGCGGGCTCGAATTCGGGCGCGGGCAATGCTTTTCGATCCAGCTTGCCGTTGGCGGAGAAAGGCAGCTCGTCGAGCACCACGAACGCGTCGGGGACGAGGTAGTCCGGTAGCCGGTCGGCCAGTGCTGACTTCAACTGGGCGACATCGAGATTCACGTCTGCTTCGCGGCCGACCACGTAGGCGACGAGCCGGTCCCCGATGCCCGAATCGGTGCGGGCCAGGACCGCAGCCTGCGCGATATCGGGCAGGCCGAGCAGGACGGCCTCGATCTCGCCCGGCTCGACGCGGAAGCCGCGCACCTTGACCTGGAAGTCCGTGCGCCCTTGGAAGATCAGCTCCCCAGTTGCCGCAGTGCGGGTGACAAGATCGCCGGTGCGGTACATGCGGGCACCGGGTTCGAAGGGGTCGGCGAGGAAGCGTTCGGCGGTCAGGGCCGGTTTGCGCAGGTAGCCCCGGGCGAGTTGGACGCCGCCGAGGTAGAGCTCTCCCCTGATGCCGGGGGCGACGGGGCGCAGTCGCTCGTCGAGCACGTACACGCGGCTGTTCCACTCGGGGGCGCCGATCGGCACGGTCAGCACGTCCGCGGGGGTGACGCGGTGGTCGGTGACCGAGACGGCGGCCTCGGTCGGACCGTACAAATTGTCGATCCTGGTGCCGGGCAACGCTTTCAGCAGGCGCTGGGCCAGTGTCGCGGGCAGGACCTCGCCGATCGCGAGGATCCGAGTCAGCGAGCCGAGCTCATGTTCTACCTGGCGGGAGCGCGACTCCCAGTAGCCGGTCATGACGTCGAGCAGGGACGGCACCGCGGTCAGGGTGGTGACGCCGGTGTCGGCGATGAGGGTGTCGAGGTAGGCGGGGTCACCGTGTCCGTCGGGAGCGGCGATCACCAAGCGGGCACCGCAGACGGCGGCGGACCAGAATTCCCAGACCGACAGGTCGAAGGTGGCGGGGGTCTTCAGCAGGAACACGTCGTCGGCATCGGTGCCGAATTCGCCGCGCAGCCACTGCAATTGGTTGATCGCGGCCGCGTGCGGCACCGCGACACCCTTGGGGCGGCCGGTGGAGCCGGAGGTGAACAGGACGTAGGCGGTGTTCTCCGGGCGCAGCGGGGCACGACGGTCGGCATCGGCGATGGGGCCGGGGTCGGCGGAGGCGATCACCGGGTGGTCGACGCGCACCACGGGTGCGGCGTCGGTGCGGAAACCGTTGGACAGCACGCAGATCGGGGCCGCGGTGTGGAGGATGTAGTCGGTGCGGTCGGCGGGCTGGTCGGGGTCGATGGGCACGTAGGCGCCGCCGGAACGGGCCACCGCGTACATGGCGACGACAAGGTCGATCGAGCGCGGGAGTGCGAGCGCGACCAGGGATTCCGGGCCTACGCCGATCGAGATCAGGTGGCGTGCGAGCCTGTTCACGCGGGAGTCGAACTCGGCGTAGGTGAGTTCGAGGCGGCCCTCTGGTAGATCGGCGACGAGCGCCACCGCGTCGGGGCGCGCGTCCAGCGGTAGATCGGCCAGCGTTCCGCCCGGTACAGCGAGATCGGCTGCCCCGCTGACGATCTCAGCGGCACGTTCCGCATCGGTACGCAGGTCGACATCGCCAACCACGACGGCAGGATCACGCACGACCGCGTCGAGCAGCAGCGCCAGTCGGTCGACGAACGCCGCGACGGTGGCGGTGTCGAACAGGTCGGTGGCGTAGGTGAGGAAGCCCTCGATACCGGCGGGCGATCCGTCCGCGTCGTAGCCGTCGCCGACGATCAGGTGCAGATCGAATTGGGAGACAGGCAGTTCCGTCGCGACGGGCGCGATCCGAAGCCCGGGCAGTTCCAGCGCGGCGTGGTCCACATTCTGGAACGACAAGCCCACCTGGAACAGCGGGTGGCGTGCGGTGGAGCGCGGCGGATCGAGCACCTCGACCAGCTGCTCGAACGGAATGTCGGCGGCGGCGAACGCGGCCAGATCGCTGCTGCGTTGTGCGGCAAGCAGATCGGTGAACGCGGCACCGCCGTCATAGCGGGTACGCAGCACGACGGTATTGACGAACATGCCGATCAGATCGTCGAGTTCGCGCTCACCCCGTCCGGCGACAGGAGTGCCCACTGCCACGTCCTCGGCACCCGACAGTCGAGCGAGCAGCACGGCGAAAGCGGTGTGCAACACCATGAATACGGTCGCACCACTGTCGCGGGCGATATTCGCCAGCGCCGCGTGGGTAGCGGCATCGATGCGCACCGGCACCCGACCACCCGCGAGCGAGGCGACGGCGGGACGCGGGTAATCCGTGGGGAGTTCCAGCAGGTCCGGCAGGTCGGCAAGTTCGGAGCGCCAGAACGAGAGCTGTTGGGCGGCAGTCGAGTCGGCATCTGTTTCCGTGCCGAGCCGGTTCTCCTGCCACAGCGCGTAGTCGGCGTACTGCACGGGCAGCGGGGCCCACTCCGGCGCGCGACCCGCGGCACGAGCGACGTAGGCGGTGGTCAGATCGCGCACCAGCGGCGCCATCGAGGAGGCGTCCGCGGCGATGTGGTGCACCACCACGGCGAGCACGTGTTCGGTGGGCGCGTCGCCCGTGACATCGAACAGCCGGATCCGCAGCGGAACCTCGGCCGTCACATCGAACGTGGTCGAGGCCAGGGCAGTCACCCGCGCCGCGACATCAGCAACCACCGCCGGTTCGAGGTCGAGGTGCACCTCGTCGACCGGCAGGATCTGCTGGATCGGGCCGTTGTCCGTGTCGGGGTAGATCGTGCGCAGGACCTCGTGCCGGGCCAGCACGTCGTGCAGGGCGGCGGTGAGGGCGGACAGGTCGAGGGAGCCGGTCAGGCGTAGCGCGAAGGGGAGGTTGTAGGCGGCGGTGCCCTGGTCGAAGCGGTTGAGGAACCACATGCGGCGCTGAGCCGGCGAGAGCGGCAGCTCGGCGGGGCGCGGCAGCACGGTGATACTGCTGGCGGGTGTGGTGACCGACTCGGGGTGCAGAGTCGCGGCAAGTCCCGCGACGGTAGGGGCTTCGAAAACCGTACGCACGGCGACCCGATCACCGGTGGCGGCACCGAGGCGGGCGACCAGGCGGGTGGCGATCAGGGAGTTTCCGCCGAGGGCGAAGAAGTCATCGTCGGCGCCGATCTCGTTGCGGCCCAACACTTCCCCGAATACCTCAGCGACCAGTCGCTGCGGCCCGGTGCTCGGCGCACGGAAAGCCCGTGCGGCGAAGCTCGGTGCCGGGAGGGCCTTGCGGTCGAGTTTGCCGCTGGGGTTGAGCGGCAACTCGTCGAGCACGGTGATCGACGCCGGAACCATGTACGCAGGAAGGATTTTCGCGACCAGCGCCAGCAACCGATCGGCCGCAGCGGTCTGCCCGGGCGCGGGCACGACGTAGCCGACCAGCTGATCGCCCAGCTCGGTCGAAACGACCACTGCCACAGCCTGGCTGACGCCCTCCTGCGCGAGCAGAGCCGCCTCGATCTCACCGAGCTCGATCCGCTGCCCACGGAACTTCACCTGAAAGTCGGTGCGCCCCAGGTAGTCCAGCCGCTGCGGCGCATTGCCCGCGGGCCGACGCCACACCACCAGATCACCGGTGCGGTACATCCGGGCACCCGCCGTGAACGGGTCGGCAACGAACCGATCGGCAGTCCACCCGGGCCGCCCGACATAGCCGCGCGCCAACTGATCGCCCGCGAGATAGAGCTCACCCGCGATACCGGGGGCGACCGGCCGCAGACGCGCATCGAGCACGTACACACGACAGTTCCACTGCGGCAACCCGATCGGCACCGACCGTTCGCCGGCGCGCGCGGGCCAGTAGGTCACCGACACGGCCGCCTCGGTGGGCCCGTACAGGTTGTGCAGCCGCGCCGAACTGACGGCCGCCATCGCCTCGACGGTCTCCGGCGGGAGCGCCTCACCGATGACGAAGATCTCCCGCACGGACTCCAGGCCCTGCGCGGTTGCCTGCGCGGCGAACGCGGTGAGCATCGACGGCACGAAGTCGGTGACGGTCACCTTGTGCCGTGCGATCAGGTCGATCAGATACGCGGGGTCACGGTGACCATCGGGCGAAGCCAGCACCAGTTTCGCGCCGACGCGCAGCGGCAGGAAGTACCCCCACAGCGACACGTCGAACGTGGTCGCGGTCTTCTGCAGGTACACATCACCCAGTGCCAGTGGGTATTTGGCCGTCATCCACACCAGCTGGTTGTGAATGGCGGCGTGCGAGACCACGACACCCTTCGGCTTGCCGGTGGAGCCGGAGGTGAACAGGACGTAGGCGGGGTGCTCGGGGTGCAACGGTGCGAGCAACTCGGCCGGCTGGACCGGATCACCGTGTACGCCGGTGAAATCCAGCTCGCCCAGGCGCAAAACGGTGGTACCCGAAGGCACCTCGATGTCGTCGAGGCTCAGCACACACGCAGGCCGGGCGGTATCCAGGATGTACGCGGTGCGTTCGGCAGGGTGATCAGGGTCGAGCGGCAGGTAGGCGCCACCGGCGGTGAGCACCGCGTACATGGCGACAACGAGCTCAGGTGACCGCCGAATAGCAAGCCCGACAAGCGTTTCCGGGCCGATTCCCTCGGCGATCAGCACTCGCGCCAGGGCATTGACCCGCACGTCGAACTGCCGATACGTCAGCTCGGTGTCCTCGAAGACCACCGCGACAGCGTCCGGATGTGTCTGCACCGCACGCCGATACGCGTCCAGCGTCGACTCCCCCACCACCGGATGGCGGGTGTCGTTCCAGGTGACAAGCGTCTGCTCCCGCTCCCCCTCGGTCAGCAGGTCGATATCACCGATCGCGATATCGGCGTCCGCGCAGACCGTGTCGAGCAGGCGCGTGAACCGGGCCGCCAGGGTTTCGATGGTGTCGGCATCGAACAGATCGGTGGCGTAGGTGAAGGTCGCCTCCATCGGCGACCCCGGATCGGTGCCGGGCACGATGGTGAGCTGCAGATCGAAATGTGCCACCGCGCTCCCGAATTCGACAGGTGTGGCGTCGAGCCCGGGTAGTCGTAGGTTCGGCAGGTCGAGATTCTGGAAGAACAAGGCCACCTGGAACAGCGGGTGATGGGCCTGCGAACGGACCGGGTCGAGCAGTTCCACCAGTCGCTCGAACGGCAGGTCCGCGTTGGCGAACGCGGAAAGGTCGACACGCTTGGTCTCGCGCAACAACTCCGCGAAGCTCGCGCGTGCGTCCAGGTGCGTGCGCAGCACCAGGGTGTTGACGAACATGCCGATCAGGTCGTCGAGTTCACGGGCGCCACGTCCGGCCACCGGGGTGCCGATGGCGATGTCGTCGGTGTGCGCGACGCGACCCAGCAGCGCCGCGAAAGCCGCGTGCACGACCATGAATTCGGAGGCGCCGCTGCGCTGGGCGAGTTCGGCCAGCGCGGTGTGCACTGTCGCGGGGATCTTGAAGCCGAATTCGGCTCCGCGGCCGGTGAATACGGGGGGGCGCGGGCGATCGGTGGGCAGGTCGAGGCGGTCGGGCAGCCCGGCCAGCGCGTGCCGCCAGTGCGACAACTGCACGGCGGCAAGGGAGTCGGGATCGGTTTCGGCGCCGAGTAGTTCGCGATGCCACAGCGTGTAGTCGGCGTACTGCACCGGCAGCGGCTGCCAACTCGGCCGTGACCGGTTGCGTCGGGCCAGATACGCGCCGAGCAGATCACGCAGTAGCGGCTTGATCGAGGCGCCGTCGGCGGTGATGTGATGCACCGCGACCGCGAGCACATGCTCACGCGGGCCCAGCTCCGCCAACGCCACCCGCAACGGCACGCCCGCGGTGACATCGAAACCGGTGGCCGCGAATTCCGCCAGCCACAATGGCAATTCGTCGTCGGACAGCGCATCGAACAGCACGTCGGGCACCGCGTCGGCCAACGGCAGCACGACCTGATGTCCGACACCGTCGAGCTCCGGGTACCAGGTGCGCAGGGATTCGTGCCTGCCGACCAGGTCCATCAGGGCGGCGTGCAGCGCACGGGGGTCGAACGACCCGGACAGGCGCAGCGCGAACCCGACCGTCTGGGCGGTGGATGCGGGATCGAACTGGTTGAGGAACCACATCCGCTGCTGCGCCGGCGACAGCGGAACCAGCTCGGGTCGCCCGCGCGGAGTCAGCGGCGCGTGTTCACCCGACCCCTTCAACGGTTCGAGCGCGACCGCAAGGGCTGCGACAGTGGGACTGTCGAATACGTGACCGGCGGGGACCCGAGCCGACAGCTCCGCCCCGAGCCGAGCTGCGGCCCGGGTCGCGAGCAGCGAGTTCCCACCGAGCGCGAAGAAGTCGTCATCGGCACCGACCGGGCTGTCGGGCGCCAGCAGTTCGGTAAAGATCTGCGCGACAAGCTCTTCCATCGCACCGGCGGGCGCACGGAATTCCTCGGCACGCAGTGTCGGCGCGGGCAGCGCGTCCCGGTCGAGCTTGCCGACGGGGGTCAGCGGGATCGTGTCGAGCACCGTCAACGAGGTGGGCACCATATGCGCGGGCAGCTGCGCCTCGGCATGGGCGAACAGTGCCTCGGTGTCGATCGACGTCCCGGGCGCGGCGTGCACATAGGCCGCGAGAATCGTTGTTTCGCTGTCGACTTCGTGCCCGACGGTGACTGCGAAGTCGACACTGTCGTGCGCGGTGAGCACGGAGTCGATCTCCCCGAGTTCGATCCGGAACCCACGCACCTTCACCTGAAAGTCGTTGCGCCCCACGAATTCCAACGCGCCATCCACCCGTCGACGCACCAGATCGCCGGTGCGATACATCCGCGCGTCGGCGAAGGGATCGGCCACGAACCGGCAAGCGGTCGCGCCCGGCGCACGGTGGTAGCCTCGCGCCACCCCGTTGCCCGCGATGTACAGCTCGCCGATCATCCCGTCGGGCACCCGCCCCAGGCGTTCGTCGAGCACATACTCGGTCACCCCACGCAGCGGCGCCCCGATGGTGACCGTGTCGCCGACCACCAGCGGCACACTGATATTGGTGACGATGGTGGCCTCGGTCGGCCCGTAGCAATCGTGGAACCGCCGCGAACCCGTGGCCCAGCGCCGGATCAGATCCGGCGGGC
Source organism: Nocardia sp. NPDC058666 (assembly GCF_042714895.1). Taxonomy (NCBI): domain Bacteria; kingdom Bacillati; phylum Actinomycetota; class Actinomycetes; order Mycobacteriales; family Nocardiaceae; genus Nocardia; species Nocardia sp. NPDC058666. The sequence continues at coordinate 417,262 of NZ_JBHXRY010000002.1, read as the reverse complement.
ACGCCTCGCCACCGGTGGTGACCACGACCAGGTCGTCCAGGCCGGTCGGATCCAGCGTTGCCAGCGCGGCGGTGGTGATGAACATGTGCGTCACCGCGTCGCGGCGCAGCACGTCGGCCAACTCGGGGCCGCCGAGAACTCCCGCGGGCACGACCACCATCGTGGCGCCCGCGCTCACCGCCATCAGCAGTTCCAGCACTGCACCATCGAACGAGGGCGAGGCGAAGTGCAAAGTGCGCGAGGAAGATTCGATCCCGTAGTGCGCGCGCTGTTCCGCGCCGTAGCCGGCCAGCCCGGCGTGCGTGACCACCACACCCTTGGGCAGACCCGTCGACCCGGACGTGTACACCACGTAGGCCGGATGCTGCAGCCGCAGCGGGCGCACCCGGTCGGCGAAGGTCACCGGATCCCCGGACTGATCCTCGCAGGCGCGCCGCACCTGCTCGTCGTCCAGACACAACCACGGCACGCCGTCGGGCAGCCGGTCCATCGCGGCACCGACCGCGAGACCCAGCCCCGCACCGGAATCGGCGAGCAGGTGGCGCACCCGCGCGGGCGGGTAGTTCGGGTCGACGGGCAGGAAGGCGGCACCGGTCTTGGCCACCGCCCACACCGCCAGCACCGATTCCGGCGATCGCGGGATGCCGATGGCCACCAGGTCCTCCGGGCCGACGCCCTGGGCGATCAGCAGCCGCGCCAGCCGGGTGGAACGCTCGTCGAGCTCGGCGTAGGTCCAGTGCACCGGCGCGGACACCCCATCGTCCCAGGACAGCGCCAGTCCGTTCGGGTTCGACTCGACTGCCACCGACAGCAGTTGCGGCAGCGACTTTCCGCGCTGTCGAGCTCGGGGGCTCGGCGCCCGGTTCGCCCGGGTCACGACAGTTCCGCCCGATCGACGGAGTCGTCTTGCCGTTGCCCGGTCATGCTCACACCTCGTACCTATCCATCCATCTCGACCACCGTGCGGCGTTGGAGAGGCTGCCCGGCGCTGCCGATCATCTCACCAAGCGCGACAATCCTCGCACCGGTACCCGCACCGGGCCGTGCGACCGCCACCGCGGACTCGGTGAACACGTGGCTCACCTCGTCCGCACCCCCCTCGTCGGTCCCCAACACCATCGTCGCCCCGGCGATCCCGGCCGCGACGATCTCGAGCACTCCGGCCACCGAATCGGGGTTGCCCGCCGCGCGGGTGCGCGATTCGAAGGTGAATCCGGTGCGGTGCGCGACCTGCTCGGCGGCGGTGGCCAGTGCGTCGAAGCTCAGGGTGCGCCCGCCCCCGACGAAGGCCACGTCGTCGCCGCGCAGGGCCCGGGTGCGGTGGGCGTAGCCGATCGGGCGCGGCGATTCCGCGGCCAGCTCGGTGATCAGGACCGGGTCGGCCAGGTCGTACCAGTCCAGACCGTCCGGCGCGTCGAGGATGTCCAGGGCCAGGCCGAGTTTCAGTTCGAGGTCGGGGCGGTCGGGCAGGCCCGCGTCCATGGTCATCAGCGGCACCACCGCGGCTCCGGCCTTGAGCACGGCCCAGGTGGCGATCGCGCAGTCCAGGCCACGGTCGAGCCGGATGGCCACGCCGGTACCCGGTCCCGCGCCGCGGGCGATCAGCGAGCGCGCCAATTGTGAGGAGCGGGCGTCGAATTCGCCGTAGGTCAGGTGCGCATCGCCGAAGTCCAGGGCGGGTGCGTCCGGGTCCTGCTCCACGACCGACGCCAGTTCCGCGGCCAAGGCGGCGCCGTTGGCCGACGGTGCCGGCGCGTAGGAGGCGGGGGTCAGTTCGCGTTCCCTGGCGTCGCGCAGGTCGATGTCGCCGACTCGCACCGTGGGATCGGCGGCCACCGCGGTGACGATCTCGGTGAGCCCGCGCGCGAACGCCTCGACGGTGGGTTCGTCGAAAAGGTCGGTGGCATAGGTGAACACGACGCCGATCTCGTCGGGTGCGCCGGCGGCAGTCAGGCGCGGTTCGATATCGACCTGCAGGTCGAACTTGGCGGGGCGAGCCGCAGTGTCCATCGCCTCGATGGTCAGGCCCGCCAGGCGCAGCACCGGTGTCTCGTTGTTGTGGAACGACAGCACCACCTGGAACAGCGGGTTGTGCGACACCGTGCCGCTGGGCGCCAGTTCCTCCACGACCCGTTCGAACGGTAGGTCGGCGTGGGCGAACGCGGCGAGGCCGACTTCGCGTGCGGTGCCGACGATGTCGTCGAAGCCACGGTCGGGGTCGACGTCGGTGCGCAGGGTCAGCGTGTTGACGAACATGCCGACCAGGTCGTCGAGTTCGGGTTCGCCGCGGCCTGCGATCGGGGTGCCGATCGTGATGTCGGTACTGCCGGAGATCCGGGCCAGCAGCACCGCCAGTGCGGCGTGCACGACCATGAACAGCGACGCGTTGTGGTCGCGGGCGATCTCGGCCAGTGCCGCGTGTGTGTCGGCGGGCAGGGTGGTGCGCACGTCGGCGCCGCGCAGCGAGGCGTGCGCGGGGCGGGGGTGGTCGTGCGGCAGTTCGACGATGCCGGACTGCCCGGCCAGGGTGTGCCGCCAGAACGCCAGTTGCTGTGCGGCGGTGGACAGTTCGTCGTTCTCGTCGCCCAGTACCGCGCGCTGCCACAGCGCGTAGTCGGCGTACTGCACCGGCAGAGGGGCCCAGCTGGGTGACCGGCCTTCCACGCGGGCCCGGTAGGCGATCGCGAGGTCGCGGGCCAGCGGGGCGAGGGAGGCGCCGTCGGCGATGATGTGCTGCACCACCACGGCGAGCACATGCTCTTCTTCGGCGAGTGGGTCCGCGCCCGGGGCGGTGAACAGCCCGGCGCGCAAGGGAACTCGGTCGGCGACATCGAATCCGCCTGCGACCAAGCGCATTACCCGATCGCGGGGATCGACGCAGTCCTCGATGGGCAGGCCCGTCGGCAGGACCGTGCGCACGGGCAGGATCTCCTGGTACGCAACGCCTTCCGCGTCGACCGGGAATCTCGTGCGCAGGGCCTCGTGCCGTTCGAGCACATCGGCGACCGCGTAGCGCAGGGCCGAGGTGTCAAGGGCGCCGCGCAGTCGCAGCACCAGCGCGATGTTGTAGGCCGGGGAGTCCGGGTCGATGCGGTTGAGCAACCACATCCGCTGCTGCGCGGGCGACAGCGGGACCACACCGCGATCCTGTGCCGGGATCAGCGGCGGTCGCGGCGCGGCCACCGAACCGGGCCGCACGCAGGCGGCCAGCGCGCCGACGGTCGGCGCCTCGAACAGATCGCGCACCACGAGATCGGTACTGAGCGCGTGGTTCACCCGGGCGATGGCCCTGGTGGCCAGCAGGGAGTTACCGCCGCGGTCGAAGAAGTCGTCGTCCAAGCCCACTTCGGGCACTCCGAGCAGTGAGGCGAAGACCTCGGCGACGCTGAGTTCGATCGGCGTGGTCGGTGCCCGGAAGGCGGTGACGGCGGTGAACTCCGGTGCGGGCAGCGCGGCCCGGTCGAGCTTGCCGTTGGCGGTCATCGGCAGTGCCGGGATCACCACCACGGCGTCGGGGACCAGGTAGCCGGTGAGCCGTTCGGCGACGGCGGCACGCACGGCCGCCCCGTCGAGGACCACGGGATCGCCGACCGGTTCGTCGGTCTGTTCCCCGCCGCCGTCGGCACGGACGAACCGGGCTCCCACCGGCGCTTTCGTGGCGACGTCCTCGGCGGGCTCGACAGCGCCTGCCGCCGGGACGACGTAGGCGATCAGCCGGTCACCGGCGTGCTCGTCGGCGCGCACGACGACCACGGCCTGCCCGACTCCGGGTACACGGAGCAGGGCGGCTTCGATCTCGCCGGGTTCGATGCGGTAGCCCCGCAGCTGGACCTGATGATCGCCGCGGCCGCCGTATTCCAGAGTGGGCGTGCCACGGAAACCGATCCAGCGGCCGAGGTCGCCGGACCGGTAGCGGCGCGCGCCGGGTTCGCCGAACGGGTCGGCGACGAAGCGGGTGGCGGTCAGGCCGGGCCTGCCCAGGTAGCCGCGCGCCAGTTGCTGGCCCGCGAGGTAGAGCTCGCCCGCCACCCCGAACGGGACCGGTCGCAGGCGGTCGTCGAGCACGACGATCGACAGGCCGGGCAGCGCGCGCCCGATGAGACTGCCGGGCAGCTCGGTCTGCTCGCCTTCGGGAGCCAACAGTTGGTACGAGGCGTGCACGGCCGTTTCGGTGATGCCGAACATATTGACCAGTTCCGGTGCGCCGGAACCATTTCCGTAGCGGTCGTACCAGCGGTGCAGCTTGCGCGGGTCGAGTTCCTCGCCACCGAACACCACGTAGCGAAGCGGCAGTGCGGGGGCGCCCGCGGCTTGGGCGGCGCGGTCGGCTTCGTCGAGTTGGGCGAACGCGGTGGGGGTCTGGCTCAGCACCGTCACGTGTTCGCGGGCCAGCAGTTCCCGGAATTCGATCGGCGAGCGGGAGGTCATGTGGTCGACCACGACCACCGACGAGCCGCCCGCCAGCGCGCACCACAGTTCCCAGACCGAGAAATCGAAGGTGAAGGAGTGGAACATCGTCCACACGTCGTCTTCGTCGAACGCGAACAGCAGCTGGGTGTTGGCGAACAGTTCGAGCACATTGCGGTGGGTCACGCCCACGCCCTTGGGCATGCCGGTGGAGCCCGAGGTGTAGATGACGTAGGCGAGGTGGTCCGGGCGCAGCGGCGCACGACGTTCGGTGGGGTGCAGGGGCGCGTCGGAGTGGTCGCGCGCGTGTTGCAGCAGCACCACGGGCAGACCCGACAGCGGCGCCAGCAGCTCGAACTCACCCGGAGTCGTCAGCAGCACAGCGGGTTTCGCGTCGGCGACGATGTATTCCAGGCGTTGCGCCGGGTAGCCGGGGTCGATCGGCAGGTAGCCCGCGCCTGACAACAGCACCGCCAGCAATGCGACCGGCAGCTCTTCGGTGCGCGGAACCGCCACGGCCACTACGGAATCCGGCCCTGCACCCCGGGCGATGAGCGCGCGCGCCAATGCCGAAGCGCGGCCCAGCAGCTCGGCGAAGGTGAGCGACCGCTCCCCCGCCCTGATCGCGATGGATTCCGGCCGCTGCTGCGCCTGCATGGTGAGCAGGTCGGCGAGCGTCACCTCGGGCACCGCGATGCCGGGCGAATCTCCCTCTCGCAGAACGAGTTCGCGCTCGCCGGGGGCGAGCACGTCGATGTCACCGACCGGTTTCGCCGGATCGGCCACCACCGCGGCGAGCACGCGCGTCCAACGGTCGGCGAAATCGGCGACGGTGGCGCGGTCGAAAAGGTCGGTGGCGTAGACGAAGTTGGCCGAAAGCCCTTGTAGCGCACCGTCGTTGCCGATCCGTTCGGCGATCTCCACCTGCAGGTCGTACTTCGCCAGCGGCACCGTGAAATCGGCGGCCGAGACCGCGAGACCGGGCAGTGCCAGGTCGGTGCGGGCCAGGTTCTGGAAGGTCAACATCACCTGGAACAGCGGGTGCCGCGCGGTCGAGCGGACCGGTTCCAGCAGTTCGACCAGGCGCTCGAACGGGACGTCGGCGTGCCCGAAGGCCGCGAGGTCGCCCGATCTGACCTGGGTCAGCAGGTCGGTGAAAGCCAGCGCGGGGTCCACCTCGGTGCGCAGGACCAGCGTGTTGACGAACATGCCGATCAGGTCGTCCAACGCCTGTTCGCCGCGACCGGCGATCGGGGTGCCGATGGCGATGTCGCGGGTGCCCGACAGCCGGGCCAGCAACACTGCCAGGGCGGTGTGCACCACCATGAACAGGGTGGCGTTGTGCTGCCGGGCCAGCGTGGCGAGGCCGCCGTGTATCGAGGCGGGCACCGGGATGCTCAGCATGCCGCCCGCCCGGCTGGCCACCGCGGGTCGCGGCCGGTCGGTGGGCAGTTCGAGCTGCTCGGGCAAGCCCGACAGGGTCGTGCGCCAGAAGTCCAGTTGCCGCGCCAGCACCGAGTCGGGGTCGTGTTCGGCGCCGAGCAGTTCGCGCTGCCACAGCGTGTAGTCGGCGTATTGCACCGGCAGCGGCGGCCAGTCCGGTGCGCCGCCGCCGCGCCGCTCGGCGTACGCGGTGAGCAGGTCCCTGGTCAGCGGCGCGAAGGAGAAGCCGTCGGCGGCGATGTGGTGCACCACGCACACCACCACATGCTCGCTGTCCGACAGGGCCAGCACCCGCACCCGGATCGGCGGCGCGGCGGTGACGTCGAAGCCGGTCAGCGCGACGGCGGCGATCGCGGTGGTCAGTTCGTCCTCCGACACCTCGACGATGTCGAACTGCGGCATCGCGGCCGGATCGCCCGCCGCGAGCACCACCTGATGGCCTTCGCCGTCGAGCACCGAACGACCGATGGACCGATCCTGTTCTGCCGCAATGGTTTTGTCGGCAACACGGCCCACCTCGGCAACACGGGCCTCCTCCGCCACGCGGTTCATCCCGGCCACGGGGTAGAGCGTGCGCAACACCTCGTGCCGTGCGATCAGGTCGGTGATCGCGGCGCGCAAGGCCGGCAGATCGAGGCGGCCGGACAGGCGTGCGGTGACGGGAATGTTGTCGATGGCCGAGGCCGGATCGAAGCGGTTGAGGAACCACATCCGCTGCTGCGCATAGGACAGCGGGATCAGTTCGGGGCGCGGGCGCGGGGTCAACGGCAGCGCCTGCGCCGCGAGTCGTTGGTGCTCGGCACGATTCGCCAACGCGGCCACAGTCGGCGCTTCGAACACCGCCTGCACCGGCACGCGCACATCCAGCGCGGCACCGATGCGGGCCACCGCCTGCGCGGCCAGCAGCGAGTCACCACCCAGTTCGAAGAAGTCGTCGTCGGCGCCGACCCGGCCCGCGCCCTCGCGCAGCAACAGTGCCGCGAACACGTCCGCGACCACCTGTTCGGCGGGCGTGGCCGGGGCACGGAACCCGCGCACGGTGAACACCGGTGTCGGCAGGGCGGCCCGATCGACCTTGCCCACCGAGGTCAGCGGCAGCGTGTCCAGGACCATGATCACCGACGGAATCATGTACGCGGGCAACGATTCCGCCAGGAAATCCGCCAGCGCGCCGGTATCGACCGTGCGGCCCACGCGCGGCAGCACATAGGAGACCAGCGCCGTGGCGCCCGAAGGCATTGTCCTGCCCAGGGTTACGGCCTGGTCGAGGTCCGCGTGCGCGGTCAGCGCGTTGTCGATCTCGCCGAGTTCGATCCGGAAACCACGCACCTTGACCTGAAAGTCCGTGCGCCCCAAGAACTCCAGCGCACCATCGCGTTCGAACTTTCGCACCAGGTCGCCGGTGCGGTACAGCCTGCCCGGCCCGAACGGCGAGGCGACGAACCGCTGCGAGGTCAGGTCCGGCCTGCCCAGATATCCCTGCGCGAGCGCGGGACCCGACAGGTACAGCTCGCCCACCACACCGGTGGGCACCGGCTGCAGCCGCGCGTCGAGCACATACAACCCCATGCCCGGCACCGCGTGACCGATGGTGATCGGCGCGTGCGCGTGCAGTGGCGCGCTGGTGGTGGCCAGGATGGTCGCCTCGGTGGGCCCGTATCCGTTGTAGACCGCGCGCCCGTCGGTGGCCCAGCGGCCCACCAGATCCGGACCGAACCGGTCACCGGCGACGATCACCGTCGACAGATCCGGCAGCCCCTCCGGCTCGACCGAGCCCAGCGCGCCCGGCGTGATCAGCAGGTGGGTGACCCGTTCGCGACGCAGCAGCTGCGCCAGTTCGAAGCCGCCGAACACCCGCGGCGGTGAGATCACCAGCGTCGCACCGACCGTGAAGGCCAGCAGCAGTTCCAGCACCGACCCGTCGAAGTTCGGCGAGAACACGTGCAGCACCCGTGAATCCGCGTGCACGTCGAAGTGTTCGCCCTCGGCGGCGACCAGCGAGGCCAGCCCCGCGTGGGTCACCACCACGCCCTTGGGTTTGCCGGTGGAGCCGGAGGTGTAGATGACGTAGGCGGGGTGCGCCTCGTGGATCGGCCGGACCCGGTCGGCATAGCTCACCGCGTGCGCGGGCCGCACGGCGATGCGCTGCGCGACCACCGGATCGTCGAGTTCGATCCAGTACGCGGTGGTACCGAGGAACGCGCGATGCGCGGCGGTGGTCAGGCCGATGGTGGCGCCGGAGTCGGCGACGATGTGCGCGATCCGGTCCGCCGGGTACGACGGGTCGACCGGCACATACGCGGCACCGGCTTTGGCGATGGCCCACACCGCGAGCACGGACTCGATCGAGCGGGCGATCGCGATGGCTACGACATCGCCCGCCCCCATGCCACGGTCGATGAGTTCGCGCGCCAGCTGCGAGGACCGCTCGTCGAGTTCGCGGTAGGTGAGTTCGCGGGCATCGTCGGGTAGCCCGGTGGGGTTGTCACGAACCGCTGTCGACGCCGCGGCGGACTCGACCGCGGCCGTGAGCAACTGACCGAACAGTGTGGTGCCGGTGGTACGACGCCTGCCGGCATGACCAGGGCGACGGGGGTTTTCCACAGAGCAATACACCTCTCGCACGTTACGCGCAGAGGGTACCCGACGCGCGCTGTCACCGGTGATGCTTTCCCCGCGGCGGCGCACCGGCATCCACCGCAGGTCCGGGGGCGAATCCGGGGCGCTGTCAGCGGTGCGGTGTGGCCGCCTCGTCGCCGCCGTCGAGGACCTCGGACAGGGTGGTGCCGATGACCTCGAGCGCCTCGGGACCGGCCATGCCCCAATGTGTCGCCTGGACTTGATGATTGACCACCGTGCCCGCGACGGCGTCGGCCCAACCGGCGGCACCGGCCGCGGTGTCGGTGGTGCCCGCCGCCGCGGTGAAATACACGACGTCGCCGTGGAAAGTCCGTGCCCGGTGCTGTCTGCGCAACTCGATCGACTCCGCGGCCGCGTCGAGTGCCCGGGTGACCATGGCGGCGTCGAACGAGGCGAACGGCTCCGGCAATGCGGCGAACCGTTCGGCGATCGCGTCGGTGTTCAGGTCCGTTCCCAGCGGGTCGACAGTCCCGAGCAGTCCGCCGAAGATCTCCGTGGGCGACTCCGGTGCCGCCACGGCCTGCGCGTCGGCCTCGCTCAGATAGCTGTCCATCATCGCCAGCAGCGCGACCTGCTCGCCCTGTTCCTGCAGTTGGACCGCGACCGCGTGGGCGAGGATGCCGCCCAGCGACCAGCCGAGCAGGTGGTAGGGGCCGGTGGGCTGGACGGCGCGGATCTCCGCCACGTAGCGGCTCGCCCACTCGTCGAGCGAGGCGAAGCCCGGCTCACCCGACAGCGCGGGCGACTGCAGGCCGTACAGCGGGCGGTCCGCGTCCAGATGCGCGGCCAGGCCCGCGAACGACCAGGAGATGCCGCCCACCGGGTGGATGCAGAACAGCGGTTCCGCGGATCCGCCCGTGCGCAGCGGCAACACCACGTCGAACGCGGTGCGGTCGGCCGTGGCGGTACCGGTCACCTCGGCGATCAGCGCGCCCGGTGTCGGCGCGACGAAGACCGTCACCACCGGCACCGGCTGCCCGAACACGGTGCTCAGGCGCGCGACCAGTTGGGTGGCCAGCAGCGAGTTGCCGCCCTGTTCGAAGAAGCTGTCGTCCAGGCCGATTCGCTGGTGGCCGAGCACGTCCGCGAAGGCCGCGACGACGGCGGTCTCGAGCGCTGTGGTCGGTGCGCGGAACTCGCGGGCTCGCAGCACCGGGTCCGGGAGAGCGCGGCGGTCGAGTTTGCCCGCGGGGGTCAGCGGGATCTCGTCGAGGACCATCACCGCGGCAGGGACCATGTGCGCGGGCAGGTGTTGCGCCGCATATTCGATCAGGGCCGCAGGGTCGGTGTTGCCGCGCACGTAGGACACCAGGATGGTGGAATCCGCGTCGGTCTTGCGGCCGATCGTGGCAGCGAACTCGACGTCGTCGTGCGCGGTGAGCACCGCGTCGATCTCGCCCAGTTCGATACGGAAACCGCGGATCTTCACCTGGAAGTCGTTGCGGCCCACGTATTCCACGACGGGCTTGCCGTTGATCGTGCGCCAAGCGACGACGTCACCGGTGCGGTACAGGCGCTCGCCCTCGGCATACGGGCTGGCGACGAAACGCTCGGCGGTGAGGCCGTGGCGCGCGTGGTAACCGCGAGCCATCGGGACACCACCCAGGTACAGCTCACCGGCCACACCCTCGGGAACGGGACGCAACCGGCTGTCGAGCACGAAGGCGGTGGCACCCGCGATCGGGCCACCGATGTTCATGATGTCGCCGGGCAGCAGCGGATCGGACAGGTTCGTCGCGATCGTGGCCTCGGTCGGGCCGTAGGCGTTGTAGAACCGGTGCTGCGCCGGATTGATCCCGCCCGCTTCGGATGTCGCGAGATCGGATACCGAGTGCCACTTCGCGACCAGGTCCACCGGGGCCTTGTCGCCACCGACGATCAATGCCTCGACCCCGGTCAGTGCCGCGGGGTCCATCGACGCCGCCACCAGTGGGGTGAGGAACACGTGGGTCAGGCGCTGGTCAGCGATGAGGTCGGCGAGTTCGGTACCGCCGACGATGCCGGGCGGGGTGATGACCGAGGTACCCGACGAACCGACGGCCAGGAGGAACTCCAGGATCGACGCGTCGAACGATGGTGACGCGAAAGCCAGTGTGCGCGTATATCTTCCGAGCCCGAACTGTGCGACCTGGGCCGCGGCGAAGTTGACCACACCGGCGTGGGTGACCACGACGCCCTTGGGCAGGCCCGTCGAACCGGAGGTGTAGATCAGGTAGACCGTGTTCCCGGGGCGGACCGTGCCGCGACGATCCGCATCGGTGATCGGCAGGTCGGACTGTGCGGCGAGGTCGGCTTCGACGGCCGTGTCGTCGATGACCAGCCAGTCCGTGGACGCGGGCAGGTTCCCGAGCTCGGCCGCGCTGGTGATACCCAGTGCCGCACCGGAATCCGACAGCATGTGCGCGATGCGCTCGGCCGGGTACTTCGGGTCCACCGGCAGGAACGCCGCGCCGGTCTTGATCACGGCCCAGATGGCCACGGTGGTGTCCAACGAACGCTGCATGCCGATGGCCACCACGGTTTCCGGTGCCGCACCGCGCGCGATGAGCACCCGTGCCAGACGCGAGGAAGCCGCGTCGAGCTCGGCGTAGGTCAGGCGACGCCCCGTGCTCGGCTCGACCGTGGCGATCCCGTACGGGTTGTACGCCACCGCCTGTGCCAGCAACTGCGGCAAGGTGCCCGTCGCGAGTGCCGGACCGCCTGTGCGAGTGAGCAATTCACCGCGCTCGGGCGCATCCAGGAGTTCGAGGTCACCGACCGGGCGGGCGGGATCGGCGACGATCCCGGCGAGCAGACGGTGGAAACGCTGCGCGAAGCCCTCGACCGTGGATCGATCGAAAAGGTCACGCGCGTAGGTGAATTCGGCGTGTGCGCCGGATTCGTGCGTTCCGTGGACGGTGAGCTGCAGGTCGAACTTGGCGGTGTCGAAGTCGAAATCGACCGCTGAGACCGAAAGTCCGGGCAGTTCGAAGCCCGAGTCGGGCAGGTTCGCGAACGACAGCGCCACCTGGAACAGCGGGTGCCGCGCGGTGGACCGCTCGGGGTCGATGAGCTCCACCAGCCGTTCGAACGGGATGTCGGCGTGGGCGAACGCCGCCAGGTCCGAGTCCTTGGCCTGGGCGAGGACCTCGGCGAAGCCGGCCTGCCCCGGCACCTGCGTGCGCAGTGCGAGCATGTTGACGAACATGCCGACCAGATCGTCGAGTTCGGCCTCGCCACGACCGGCGATGGGCGTGCCCACCACGATGTCCTGCGTCCCCGACATCCGGGCCAGGAATACCGCCAGTGCCGCGTGCACGACCATGAACAGGGTCGCGTTGTGCTCGCGGGCGATCGCGGTCAGCCCCGCGTACACGTCGGCATCGATCGGGAACGACACCCGCCCACCGACCGACGACGGCGTGCTCGGACGCGGCCTGTCGAGGGGCAGATTCAGCTCGTCGGGCACACCGGCCAGTGCGCGCTTCCAGTAGTCGGCCTGCTGGGAGATCAGGCTGGTCGGGTCGGTCTCCGAGCCCAGCATCTCGCGCTGCCACACACTGAAATCGGCGTACTGCACCGGCAGCGGCGCCCAGGTGGGCCACTGGCCCGATGCGCGAGTTGCGTAGGCCACCATCACATCTCGGGTCAGCGGGCCGATCGACCAGCCGTCGGCACTGATGTGGTGCACGACGAACACCAGCACGTGCTCGTCGGGCGCGATCCGCAGCAGTTTCGCCCGCACCGGCACTTCGGCCACGACGTCGAAACCGGCGGAGACGAGTTCGGCGATCCGTTCGGCAGGCTCGGTGACGTCCTCGGGGGTCAGGCTCGGCACGGCCTGTTCCGCGGCCACGATCAGCTGGTGGGGGATGCCGTCCGTCGACGGGTACATCGTGCGCAAGACCTCGTGCCTGCTCACCACATCCGCGACGGCGTCCTGCAGTGCCGCCACGTCCAGCGCGCCCGTCAGCCGGACCGCGACCGGGATGTTGTACGCCGCCGACGCGGGATCGAACTGGTTGAGGAACCACATGCGCTGCTGCGCCACCGACAGCGGAATCCGCTCCGGACGCGGCCCCGCCACGAGCGCGCGATGGCTGCCGCTGCCCGCGTGCACACCCACCGCGGCCGCCAGCGCCGCCACCGACGGCGCCTCGAACACCACCCGCACCGGCACGCGGGTATCCAGCGCGGCACCCAGCCGGGCCACCACCTGGGTGGCGATCAGCGAGTTGCCGCCCAGGGCGAAGAAGTCGTCGTCGAGGCCGACGGCACGGTCGGCGGGCACACCGAGCACCTCGGCGAACACCCCGGCCACGATCTCCTCGACCGGTGTCGACGGCGCACGGAAGGCGTGTGCTTCGAACTCAGGTTCCGGCAAGGCTTTTCGGTCGAGCTTGCCGTTCGCGTTGAGCGGTAGCGCGTCGAGTACGACGAACGCGGCGGGGACCATGTAGGACGGCAGCCCGGTCGACAGCGCCGACTTCACCTGCGCCACTTCGATTTCGGAGCCCACGAGATAGGCCACGAGGTGGTCACCGGTGTGCGGATCGGACTTGGCGACCACGGCGGCCTGCGCGACCTGCGGCAGGGCCAGCAGTGCGGCTTCGATCTCGCCGAGTTCGATCCGGAAACCGCGGATCTTCACCTGGAAGTCCGTGCGGCCCCGGTAGTCCAGTTCGCCGTTGTTCCATGCCACCAGGTCGCCTGTGCGGTACATGCGCTGGCCGGGGGTGAACGGATTGGCGACGAAGCGATCGGCGGTCAGATCCGAACGCGCGAAGTACCCGCGGGCCAACTGGGCACCGGCCAGATACAGCTCGCCCGACACACCGTCCGGGACCGGCTGCAAGCGTGAATCCAGCACGTAGACACGGCTGTTCCACTCCGGCGCACCGATCGACACCGACACCTGGTCGGCGTCACCGACCGCATGGTTGGTGATCGAGACCGCGGCCTCGGTCGGACCGTACAGGTTGAACAGCGCGGCGATATTGGACGACCGGAAACGCTGCGCCGTCGCGGCGGGCAGGGCCTCACCGATCGCCAGCACCCGACGCAACCTGCGCGGCAACGCCCCACCGGACTCGGTCAGCAGCGCGTCGAGCATCGACGGCACCACGTGCAAGGTCGTGACACCGGTGGCCCGCATCAGATCGTTCAAATACGCCGGGTCACGATGCCCCTCGGCGGTGGCGACCACCAGACGCGCACCCGCGACAGCGGCGGTCCAGAACTCCCAGACCGACAGGTCGAAGGTCGCCGCGGTCTTGAGCAGCACCGCGTCATCGGCACCGATCCCGAATTCGGCGGTCTCCCACAGCAACTGGTTGACGATCGCACCGTGCGACACCGCCACACCCTTGGGCTTACCGGTAGAGCCGGACGTGAAGATCACATACGCGGTGTTCGCGGGCACCAGCGGACCACGCTCGGCGGCGGTGATCGCGGTACCGGCGACAGCACTCAGGTCGAGCTCGTCGAGAACCACCACTTCCGCTGCCGCCGTAGCGAACTCGGCACTCGCGGTGGTCAACACCACCGCAGGCGTGGCGGTTTCCAGAATGTAGTCGGTGCGATCAGCGGGCTGATCCGGATCGATCGGCACATACGCCGCACCCGTACGCGCCACCGCGTACATCGCGATGATCAACTCGGCGGACCGTCGAATAGCCAGCGCCACCCGATCCTCGGCACCGATCCCCCGCGAGATCAGGTGCCGCGCAAGGCGGTTCACCTCGACATCGAGTTCGGCATAGGTGAGCTCACGGCGGCCGTCGGCCTCGTCCACGACCAGCGCGATCGCCTCGGGCGTAGCCGCCACGGTCGCATCGAGCAGCGACACCAGGGTCGCGTCGGCGTCCACGGCGTGTGCGGTGTCGTTGCGTTCCACCACGATCGCGGTGCGTTCAGCTTCGGTGAGCAGGTCGAACTCGCCCACCCGCGTCTGCGGTGCCGCACCGATCGCCACCAGCAACCGCTCGAACCGCGCGGCGATCTCCTGCACCGTGGATTCGTCGAAAAGGTCTGTGGCGTAAGTGATCGTGCCGCCGATGCCCGCGGGCGCACCGTCGGTGTCGTAGCTGTCGATCACGATGAAATGCAGGTCGAACTGGGAGGTCTCGCCCTCCAGTTCGACACCGGCCACCGTGAGACCCGGCAGCTCCAGCGAGGCGCGGGTCAGGTTCTGGAACGACAGACCCACCTGGAACAGCGGGTGGTGCGCGGTGGAACGGGCCGGGTTGAGCACCTCGACCAGGCGCTCGAACGGCACGTCGGTGTTCGCCAAGGCGGCGATATCGCTGTCGCGCTGCCGGGCGAGCAGGTCGTGGAAGGTCTCGCCCGCGTCGACCCGCGACCGGAACACCAGGGTGTTGACGAACATGCCGATCAGATCGTCTAGCTCGGACTCACCGCGGCCCGCCATCGGGGTGCCGACCGCGATGTCGTCGGAGCCCGACAGCCGCGCCAGCAGCACCGCGAGCGCGGCATGGACGACCATGAACGGCGTGGCACCGTGCTCGCGACCCAAAGCGACCAGGGCGCGGTGGGTTTCGGCGCTCACCCGCAGATCGACTCGGCGACCCGCGTAGGTCTGCGCGGGAGGACGTGGCCGGTCGGTGGGCAGTTCCAGCTGATCGGGCAGGTCGGCCAGCTCGGTCTTCCAGTAGGCCAGCTGACGTGCGGCCATCGACTCGGGGTCACTGTCGTCACCCAGCAGCGCACGCTGCCACAGCGCGTAGTCGGCGTACTGCACCGGCAGCGGATCCCACTGCGGGGCAACACCGTTGGCGCGCGCGACGTAGGCCGTCATCAGATCGCGGGTCATCGGCGGGATGGACGAACCGTCGGCCGCGATGTGGTGGACCACCATCGCGAGGACGTATTCGGTCCCGGTGCCGCCGATGTCGAACAGCGCGGCCTTCAACGGCACCTCGGTCGTGACGTCCAGACTCGACGCCATCAGCTGCGCCACACCGGCTTCCACCGCGTCCAACGCCACCGTGCGCACCATCAACTCGGGCGCCGCGGCATCGGCGGGCAGCACCACTTGCACGGGGCCGTCCGGTGTTTCGGGGTAGACGGTGCGCAGCACCTCGTGCCGCTGCACCAGGTCCGACACCGCCGCCGCCATGGCCGACACGTCCAACGCGCCACTCAACCGCACCGCGATCGGGATGTTGTACGCCACCGAACTGGTGTCGAACCGGTTCAGGAACCACATCCGCTGCTGCGCCAGCGACAACGGTATCCGCTCCGGGCGCGGTCCGGCCACCAACGGCAGGCGTCCGCCCTGGCCGGTGAGCCCCGCCAGTCGCGCGGCCAGCGCACGCACCGTCGGTGCCTCGAACAGTTCGCGCGGCGCCACCCTGGTGTCGATCGCGGCGCTGAGCCGCCCGACCACCTGGGTGGCGATCAGCGAGTTGCCGCCGAGTTCGAAGAAGTCGTCGTCGGCACCGACCGGGTCGACACCGGCGAGCAGATCGGCGAACACGCCCGCGACCAGCTCTTCCAGGTGCCCGGTGGGGGCGCGGAATTCCTTGACCCGCAACTGCGGCGCGGGCAGGGCGGCGCGGTCGAGCTTGCCGACGGGGGTCAGCGGAATGGTGTCGAGCACGGTGAGCGCGGTCGGCACCATGTGCGCGGGCAGGTGCGCGCCGAGATGGTCGAGCACCGCCTCGATGTCGAGTTCCACGCTGGGCTCAGCGTGGACGTAGGAGGCGAGAATGGTGGTGCCGTTGTCGAGTTCGTGACCGACGGTGGCCGCGAAGTCGATGCCGGGGTACCCGGACAGCTGCGCGTCGATCTCGCCCAGTTCGATCCGGAAGCCGCGGATCTTCACCTGGAAGTCGTTGCGGCCCATGTATTCCAGCTCGCGGTCCGCGGTCCAGCGCACCAGGTCGCCGGTGCGGTAGAGCAGAGAACCGTTGGGGTCGAACGGGTTCGGCACGAATCGCGACGCGGTGAGCCCCGGCCGCCGGTGGTAGCCACGCGCCACCTGGCCGCCACCGATGTACAGCTCACCCACGACGCGGTCGGGCACCTGGCCCAGGCGTTCGTCGAGCACGTACTCGACCACGCCCGACAGCGGCGCGCCGATCGGGATCGCCGCGCCCTGTTCCAGCGGCACACTGATATTGGTGACGATCGTGGTCTCGGTCGGGCCGTAGGCGTTGTGGAACCGGCGCACGCCCCCGGCGATCGGCCGCAGCCAGCGCCACGCGAGTTCGGGCGGCCATGCCTCGCCACCGACCGCGATCACCTGCAGGTGATCCAGGCCGGCCGGATCGACGGAAGCCAGCGCGGCCGGGGTGATGAACAGGTGGCTCACGCGTTCGCGGCGCAGCAGTGCCCCGAGGTCCTCGCCACCGTAGATGCCCGGCGGCACGATGATCATCGTGGCCGAGGCGCCGATCGCGAGCAGCAACTCCAGCATCGAGGCATCGAACGACGGCGACGCGAAATGCAGTGTGCGCGCATCGGATTCGACCTCGTAGCGTTCGCGCTGGGCGGCGGTGAAGCTTGCGAGTCCCGCGTGCGAGACCGACACACCCTTGGGCAAACCGGTGGACCCGGAGGTATAGATCACCCACGCGGGATTCTCGGCGCGCAACGGCCGGATCCGGTCACCGTTGGTGATGACCTCCGCCGATTGCTCCTGCGCCTGCGCTGTCACGTCCGCGCTGTCGATGACCAGCCAGGAGACCCCGTCGGGCAGCTGATCGCGTGCGGCGGACACGGTGAGGCCGAAGACCGCGCCCGAATCGCTGAGCATGTGCGCCACCCGGTCGGCCGGGTAGTTCGGGTCGACGGGCACGAAACCGGCGCCGGTCTTGGCGACCGCCCACACCGCGAGTACCGACTCCACCGAACGCGGAATGCCAAGGGCCACCAGGTCTTCCGGGCCGACCCCGCGCTCGATCAGCAGGCGCGCGAGCTGGGTCGAGCGGGTGTCGAGCTCGGCATAGCTGAGCTGCGCGGTCGATGCCGACGCGTCGGCGTAGACCAGCGCGGTGCCGAACGGGTTCGCCTCCGCGGCCGCGGACAGCAGCTGCGGCAGGGTCAGCACCCGGGTCCGGCGGGGCTTGGTCGGGCGCACCCGTTGTGTTCGCGTCATCGGTTTCCCAGCACCTCGTCGAGCCGCGTGACGGTGATGTCCCCGGCGATCGGCGTCGCTTCCGACACGCCCTCGTCCAGCACGACCGCTTCCAGATCCTCCAGCACCGAGACGTCGATCGCGGTCGAGCCCGCCTGGTCCACGATCAGGTGCGTCACCCATGCGTCCGCCAGCGCGTCGGACAGGTCCGCGCGCGTGCGATCGGCGAGCACGATGCTGCCACCGACCAGCGCGGCCGCCACCAGTTCCAACACCGCGGCGGGGCTGGCCTGGTCGCCGTGCCGGTAGATCCGCGATTCGAGCGTGAGCCCGGTGACATCGCGCAGCCGCACCGCCGCGGCCGCCAGTTCGTCGTAACTCACGACCCGACCGGTGGCGGGCACGAAGGCGGGATCGCCACCGCGCAGCACACCGGTCCGGTTGGCGTAGGTGATCGGGCGCGGCGACTGCTTCGCGAGCTCGGCGCCAAGGGCCGGATCGTCGATCACGAACCAGTTCAATCCGTCGGGCGCGGCGCCTTCCGCCAGGGTGGTCAGGCCGATCTTCACCGCGGGCATCGCCGACGCCACGCCCTGCTGATCGGACCAAGGCACCAGTGCCGCACCGGTTTTCAGCACTGCCCAGGCCGCGGTCGCCCATTCGACGCCGGGTTCGATCCTGATCGCCGCGCCCATGCCGGGGCCGCAGCCCGCGTCGATGAGCACCCGGGCCAACCGCGACGAGCGCGCGTCCAGTGCGGTGTAGGTCAGTTCCGCGTCGTCGAAGACCAGCGCGGGGCCGTCGGGGTCGGACTCGACCGCGTCGGGCAGCAGCTGGGTCAGGCGAGTGCCGCCGGAGCTCACCGGTGCGCTCGGGGCCGCTGCCGCGGTGACGGCACGTTCGCTGTCGGCGAGGATGTCGATGTCGCCGATCAGGATTCGCGGGTCCGCGGCGACGGCGGTGAGGATGCGGGCCAAGCGGTCCGCGAGGGTGCGCACCGTCGACTCGTCGAACAGGTCGGTGGCGTAGTTGAACAGGGTCACCAGGTCGTCGTGGGCGCCTTCGGTGGTGAAGCGGGGTTCGACGTCGACCTGCAGGTCGAACTTGGCCACCGTCGGCGTCGCCAGACCGCTGACGGTGAGGTCGGGCAGTTCGAGAGTGGGCGCCTCGTTGTTGCTGAAGGTCAACGCCACCTGGAACAGCGGGTTGTGCGCGCCGGACCGACCCGCCGCGGCGACCTCGACGACCCGATCGAACGGCAGATCGGCATTGCCGAACGCACCGAGATCGGTATCGCGCACCAGCCCGACCGTCTCCTCGAAACTCGCCGCCGGGTCGAGCACGGTGCGCAGCGCCAGGGTGTTGACGAACATGCCGACCAACTCGTCGAGGGCACGTTCACCACGACCGGCCACGGCGGTGCCGACCACGATGTCGGTGGTGCCGGACAGGCGGGCCAGCAGCACGGCCAGCGCCGCGTGCACGACCATGAACAGCGAGGCCTTGTGTTCGTGCGCAAGGTGATTCAGCTGCTCGTGCACCTGCGCGGGCAGGCGGAGTTCGGTGGTCGCGCCCGCCAGTGTCGGGGTGGCCGGGCGCGGACGGTCCTGTGGCAGGTCGAGCGGGCCGGGGGCGTCGGCGAGGCGGTCACGCCAGTAGGCCAGCTGCTGCGCGGCCACCGTGTCCGGCTGGTCGTCGGCGCCGACGACCTCGCGCTGCCACACCGCGAAGTCGGCGTACTGCACTTCCAGCGGCGACCACTGCGGACGCTGCCCCTGCGCGCGGGCGAGGTAAGCGGTCATCAGGTCGCGGGCCAGCGGGGCCATCGACGCGCCGTCGGCGGAGATGTGGTGCACCACGAAGACCAGCAGCCAGTCGGTGCCACTGCCGTCACCCAGCAGCTGGACTCGCAGCGGAACTTCGTCGGCCACATCGAAATCGGTGGCGGTCGCTGCCGTGGCCGCGGCGAGCACGTCGTCGGTGATCAGGACTTCCAGGCCCTCGGGCAGCACCTCGGCAACCGAGCGGATGTCTTGCACCGGCAAGCCGTCGACGGCGGGGAAACGCGTGCGCAGCGACTCGTGCCGGGCGAGCACGTCGGTCACCGCGGCATCCAGGGCGGGCACATCCAGGGCGCCGGTGAGGCGGATGACCAGCGGGATGTTGTACGAAGCGGAGGCCTGGTCCAACTGGTTGAGCACCCACATGCGCTGCTGTGCCAGCGACAGCGGGATCAGGTCGGGCCGGGGGCCTGCCACCAGTGCGGCACGCGCGGAACCGCCGCGATCCACGCGCGCGGCCAGTGCCGTCACCGTGGGCGCCTCGAACAGGTCGCGGATGGCGATATCGGCGTCGAGGGCTTCGTTGATCCGGGCGATCACCCGCGTGGCCAGCAGCGAATTGCCGCCGAGTGCGAAGTAGTCGTCGTCGGCGCCGACTCGCGGGCGGCCGAGCAGTTCGGCGTAGACCCCGGCGACGATCTCCTCGACCGCGGTGACCCGTGCGCGGAACTCGCCCGCGACGAACGTCGGGGCGGGCAGTGCCTTGCGGTCGAGCTTGCCGCTGGGGTTGAGCGGGAACTCGTCCAGCTCCACGATCACGGACGGAATCATGTAGGCGGACAGGGTTTTACCGATCTCGGCGCGCAGTGTCGCGTCCTCGATCCGCTTCCCCGGCTTGGCCACGACATAGGCCACCAGCTGCTCACCGATCGGCGAGTCGACCACCAGCGCGACAGCCTGACTCACCGTCGGCTGCGCGAGCAACGCGGTCTCGATCTCACCGAGCTCGATCCGCTGACCACGCAGTTTCACCTGAGAGTCGGTGCGGCCCAGGTATTCCAGCGCGTGTGTGTCGGGTGTGGGGTGGCGCCACACCACCAGGTCACCGGTGCGGTACATCCGCGCACCCGGTTCGAACGGATTGGCTACGAAGCGATCCGCGGTCAGGTCGGGACGGTCGGCGTACCCGCGCGCCAGCTGCACACCGGCCAGATACAGCTCGCCCGCCACCCCGACCGGCACCGGTCGCAGTGACGAATCCAGCACGTAGACACGGGCATTCCAGTGCGGCACACCGATCGGCACCGAGCCGCGCGGCGTGTGCGCGGCGGGCCAGGAGGTCATCGACACCGACGCTTCGGTGGGGCCGTAGAGGTTGTCCAGGCGCGCGTCGGTGATCGCGCGCACCGCGGCGACCGTCTCCGGCGGCAGCGCCTCGCCACCGGCCAGCAGCAGACGCAACGAGGGCACCGCACCGGCCGGGGTGTGCGCGGCGAACACCGCGAGCATCGACGGCACGAAGTCGGCCACGGTAACGCCTTGCGCCGCAATGGTTTCCGCGAGATAGACCGGGTCGCGGTGACCGTCGGGCGTGGCCACGACCAGTCGCGCGCCGACCCGCAGCGGCATGAAGTAGCCCCACAGCGTCACGTCGAAGGTGTGCGTGGACTTCTGCAGGTACACGTCGTCGGGACCGAGCTGGTAGCGCGCCAGCATGGACGCGATGTGGTTGTCGATCCCCTCGTGCGAGATCACCACACCCTTCGGGCGTCCGGTGGAGCCCGAGGTGAACAGCACGTAGGCGGGATGGGCGGGATGCACCGGGCGCAGCAGCTCGGCCGCCGTCACGGGGGCACCTGAAATGTCGTCCAGCGCAACGGTATCCATCAGGATCACCGGTGTACCGGCGGGCACGTCGACCAGGTCGGAGGTGGTGCTGAGCACGCACGCGGGCGAGGCGGTGTCGAGGATGTGCGCGATCCGCTCGGCCGGATGATCCGGATCCAGCGGCACATACGCACCGCCCGCGGTCAGGATCGCGTACATGCCGATCACCAGTTCGGTGGATCGACGCATCGCCAAGCCGACCAGCGACTCGGCCCCGACCCCCCGCTCGATGAGCACGCGGGCCAGCTTGTTGACCTTGTCGTCGAACTCGCGGTAGGTGAGCTCGGCGCCTTCGAAGGTGATCGCCACCGCGTCGGGGCGCGTGGCGACGGTGCGCCGGTAGCCGTCCAGCAGCAGGGCGGGCGCGAGTTCGTGGCCGGTGTCGTTCCACTGCACCAGCATTCGCTGCCGCTCGGCCGCATCCAACAACTCGATCGAGCCCAGCGGCTGCTGCGGCGACGCGACGATTCCGGCGAGCAACCGCAGGAAACGATCGGCGATCGCGGCGACCGTGTCCTCGTCGAACAGGTCCACGGCATAGGTGAGACCGACCGCGATGCCCTGTGCGGTGCCGTGCCGGTCGATGTCCTCGACCATCTCGAACTGCAGATCGAACTTGGCGTAGGGAATCTCGAGCTCCACGCCCGATACCGCCAGGCCCGGCAGTTCCAGCGCGGTGCGGTCCATGTTCTGGAACGCGAACATCACCTGGAACAGCGGATGACGCGCCTGCGAACGCGCCGGATCCAGCAGTTCGACCACCCGCTCGAACGGCACGTCGGCGTGTCCGAAGGCCGCCACATCCGTGGTCCTGGCCGCAGCGAGCAGCTCGTCGAAACCACGCGCGGGATCGACTTCGGTCCGCAGCACCAGCGTGTTGACGAACATGCCGATCAGATCGTCGAGTTCGCGTTCACCACGGCCCGCGACCGGGGTACCGATGGCGATGTCGGTGGTGCCCGACAGGCGGGCCAGCAGTGCGGCCAGTGCCGCGTGCACCACCATGAACAGGGTCGAATGCTGGCTGTGCGCAAGCTGATTCAGCCCGGCGTGGATCTCGGCGGGGATCCGGAAATCCAAACCGGCGCCCCGGAACGAGGCGGTGGTCGGGCGCGGGCGGTCCGACGGCAGGTCCAGCTGGTCGGGCAGTCCGGCCAGTTGCGTGCGCCAGTAGTCGGCCTGTTCGCTCAGCACCGATTCCGGATCGTCCTCGGTGCCGAGCACCTCACGCTGCCAGAGCGTGAAATCCACGTACTGCACGGGCAATTCGGCCCACTGCGGCGCGCTGCCCGCACTGCGCTGCACGTAGGCGCTCATCAGGTCGCGGGTCAGCGGGCCCATCGAGACGCCGTCGCCGGCGATGTGGTGCACCACGCAGATCAGGACATGTTCGTCGGCGGCCAGGCGCAACAGGCGCAGCCGGATCGGCGGGGCGGCAGCCACGTCGAAGCCGGTGGCGACCTCCGCGGCCACGAGCGCGGGAATCCGGTCCGCGGTGGCGTCTTCCACGGGCAGGTCGGGCAGCGCGGCGGGATCGGACAGCGGCAGCACCACCTGGTACCCGGCGCCGTCGATCTCGGGGTAGACCGTGCGCAGCACTTCGTGCCTGGCCACCAGATCGTGCACGGCGGCCCTCAGCGCGGCGGTATCCAGCGCACCGGACAGGCGCACCGCGACCGGCATGTTGTTCACCGCACCGGCGGTGTCGAACCGGTTGAGGAACCACATCCGCTGCTGCGCGAACGACAGCGGGATCTGATCGGGACGTTCCTGGCGCACGAGCGGATGCCCGTTGCCTGCACCGGCATGATGCTCGAGCCGCTGCGCCAGGCCCGCGACGGTGCTGACCTCGAACAACGTCTGCACCGGCACCCTGGTGTCCAGCGCCGCGCCGATGCGCGCCGCGGCCTGCGCCGCCAGCAGCGAGTTGCCGCCGAGTTCGAAGAAGTCGTCGTCGGCGCCGACCCGCAGGTCCTGCCCGTCGCCTGCGGTGAGCAACGTCGCGAAGACCTCCGCGACGATCTCCTCCACCGGCGTCGACAGCGCACGGAACTCGCGCACGGCGAAGACCGGTTCCGGCAACGCCTTTCGGTCGAGCTTGCCCACCGGCGTCAACGGGATCTGATCCAGCACCATGATCGAGGCGGGAATCATGTAGCCGGGCAACGATTTCGCGAGGAACGCGTCGAGCGCGGCCACCTCGACCGTGGCACCCGCACGCGGCAGCACATACGAAACCAGCGCTGTCACACCGGAAGGCAGGGTCTTGCCCAGCGTGGCCGCGAAGTCGATATCGGGGTGCGCGGTGAGCGCGTTGTCGATCTCGCCGAGCTCGATCCGGAAACCACGGATCTTCACCTGGAAGTCGGATCGGCCCATGTATTCGATGACACCGTCACCGGATTCGGCGCGCCGCACCAGGTCACCGGTGCGGTACAGGCGCGCGTTCGCGTCCCCGGCTTCGGCGCCGAAGGGACTGGCGACGAACCGCTCGGCCGTGAGTCCGGGACGGTTCAGGTAACCCTGCGCCAGCGCCGGGCCGGACAGATACAGCTCGCCGATCACCCCCGCCGGCACCGGACGCAGCCGGGAATCCAGCACGAACGCACCGACACCGGCGATAGCGGCACCGATCGTCACCGGTGCGGCCGGATCCATCGGCGGGGTGCTGGTGGCCAGAATGGTGGCCTCGGTGGGGCCGTAACCGTTGTAGAACTCGCGCTCGCCCACGGCCCAGCGGCCCACCAGTTCGGGACCGAACTTGTCACCTGCCACGACCACCACGGCCAGGTCATCGAGGTCGGTGGGATCCACCGATTCCAGCGCGCCCGGGGTGATGAGCATGTGCGAAACCTGTTCGCGGCGCAGCAGATCCGCCAGTTCGAAGCCGCCGAACACCGCGGGCGGCGCGATCACCAGGGTGGCGCCCGCCGAGAAGGTGAGCAGCAGTTCCAGCACCGACACGTCGAAGTTCGGCGAGCACACGTGCAGCACGCGCGCATCGGCGGTGACGCGGTAGTGCGCGCGCTCGGCGGCCACCAACCCGGCGAGGCCGGTGTGGGTCACCACGACGCCCTTGGGCTTGCCGGTGGAGCCGCTGGTGTAGATGACGTAGGCCGGGTGCCGCTCGTCGAGCGTTCGGATCCGGTCGGTGTAGGAGATCGGGTGTACGGGCTGGGCCGCGATGGCCGCTGCGGTATCGGCGTCGTCGAGTTCGAGCCAGGCCACCTGGTCGCCGAGCCCGGCGCGATGCGCGGCGGTGGTGAGCCCGAGCACCGCGCCGGAATCGGACACGATGTGCGCTCTGCGGTCGGCCGGGTAGTTCGGGTCGACGGGCACGTAGGCGGCACCGGTCTTGGCGATGGCCCACACGGCCAGCACCGACTCGATACTGCGGGCGATGCCGATGGCGACCACGTCACCGGGGCCGATGCCACGGGCGATGAGGGTGCGGGCCAGCTGCGAGGACCGCTGATCGAATTCGGAGTAGGTGAGCTGACGCTGGTCCTCGGGTGCACCGGTCGGGTTGAACCGGACCGCGACGCGATCGGCGGCCGACTCGACGGCCCCGGTCAGCAACTGCCCGAATGTCGGACTGCTCGACCTGCGACGACGGTTACCGCGGGCAGAACGACGGGCAGTTTCCATTCGAGTTCATTCACCTCTCATCGAACCTGAACGCGCGGCGATTCCCGCACGTGCAGATCGAGCAATCATATAGACCGAGCACGCGTCGCCCGAGCCAGGCTTCGGGGCCTAGAGGAGTATCGGCCCGGCCGTAGAACGTGTTGCCGCTTCAAACAGCAAAGTGACGGGGCTCATAAGAACCACCGTCACTCGCTTGCCTTTGAATTACGCGCTCACACGCTCAGTGCGCGGAAGGGCCCCACTCGAGCGGCACACCCTTGGAAGCCAGGTACGGAATCGGGTCCATCTTGCCGCCGGCCTGATCCCAGATCTCGAGGTGCAGGTGCGGGCCGGTGGACTGGCCGCGGTTGCCCACGGTCGCGATGACCTGGCCCGCGTTGACCCGCTGGCCTTCGCTCACGAGCATGTCGTTGACGTGGCCGTAGACGCCGGTGGTGCCGTCGTCGTGCAGCACCCGCACCCACAGGCCGAAGCCCGAGGCCGGGCCCGCTTCGATCACGGTGCCGCTGGACACGGACTTGATCGGGGCGCCGATCGAGTCGGCGAAGTCCAGGCCGTAGTGCATGGCACCCCAGCGGGCGCCGTAGCCGGAGCTGATCGGGCCCGCGACCGGACGAGCCGACTGCGGCGGCGCGACCTGGTGCTGGATGCCCTGCAGAATGTCTTCGACCTGCGATAACGGCCCGGAGATCTCGGGCGGCAGGTTGCCGATGCCGAACGGCGCGGCCACGGGGGCGGCGATCGGCGCGGCGACCGCGGTCACCTCGGGGGTCTCCACGTGAGCGGAGACGGCCTGCGCGGCGACCAGGTCGACGTCTTGCCGCGCGGACTCGGGAACCACCGACTCCTCGACGTTGTCGTCGTGGGTGGGCAGCAGCGGCGCGGCGAAAGCCAGGGCCGGAGCGATCTGGGCGGTGACGCCCACCAGGGCGCCCGCGGCGACCGCGGCACTGGCGGCGACTCGCACCCGATCGCCACGCGAGGCCTCTGCGCGGTGCCTGCTCCTGCTCGGGCGCCGACCATCCGAATGACCCAGCAGGGCCTGCACGGAAACCGATTCGGGGCCCACACGGTGCTGCGACAAAGTCTCGTCCTAGCGTGTCGGAAACAAAGGGGAACGAAACCGATCGGAGATCGGTCCGGGGATCACCTGGATGTTCCCCACTGCCGAACTATGTGTAACGGTTCGGCATACGTTGTGATGGGAACTGTACCCGGCCGTGACCATTCCGCAACCTTCTGTCACGAAGACGCAGGTAGATGGCGTGTCACACAGTAACGATCCCGGCGTCGAACGGGTCACACGACACGGTGCGAGTTCGCCAGGGGGGTGAACACGGCCCCGACCGGCCAGACTCGACGCATGGTGATCGAGAACTTGACCGTCCCCATCGTCGCCGCGCCCATGGCGGGCGGCCCGTCCACACCCGAGTTGGTGGTCGCGGTGTCGGCCGCGGGCGGATTCGGCCAACTCGCCGCCGGATACCTCGGCGTCGACGCGGTGGCCGCGCAGATCGCCGCCACGCGCAAGGCCACCGCGGCACCGTTCGGGGTGAATCTGTTCGCGCCCGGCGCGGTCGCCGATCCGTCGACCTACGCGACCTACCTCGCGGAACTGGGCGCCGAATTCCCGCTCGGCACCCCCGAGCACGACACCGACGGGTGGGCCGAGAAGCTCGATCTGCTGGTCGCCGATCCGGTCGCGGTGGTCTCGGTGACCTTCGGCTGCCCCACCGCGGTGGAGGTGGACCGACTGCACGGGGTCGGCTCCCAGGTGTGGGTCACGGTCACCTCGCCCGCCGAGGCACTGCTCGCGGTCGACGCGGGCGCGGACGTGCTGATCGCCCAGGGCGCGGAGGCGGGCGGGCATCGCGCGAGCTTCGTCGACGACCCCGCGGGCGACCCGATCGACCCGCCCGGCCTGCTGACGCTGATCCAACTGCTCACCGCCGTCACCTCCCGCCCACTCGTCGCGGCGGGCGGCATCGCCACCGGCGCGGGCGTGGCCGCGGTGCTCGCGGCGGGCGCGGCGGCGGCGCAGATCGGCACCGCACTGCTGCGCTGCCCCGAAGCAGGCACCAACGCCGTGCATCGCGGCGCGGTCGGCACGCCGGAACCGACAATGCTCACCCGCGCGTTCACCGGACGCCGCGCGCGCGGCATCCGCAACCGATTCCTGACCGAACACACCGCCGACGCGCCCGCCGCGTACCCCGAAATTCATTACGCCACAGCGCCATTGCGCGCCGCCGCCCGCGCGGCCGGCAACACCGACGAGGTGAATCTATGGGCGGGCCAAGCCCATTCGTTGAGCACGGGGCAACCGGCAGGCGAACTGATCACCGACCTGGCTTCAGACGCGAAAGCGGCACTGCGGAAAGCACTTTCGGAACGAATCCAGGGTTATTGACAACGGATTTCGTTTAGACTCGGACCTGGCATCGCATCCCGCCGACCACCCCCAAGCAGGAGGAGAGCGCCATGTCCCTCGATGTACCAGCAGCACTGCTCGAACGCGCCGAAAGCGGCGACATCGACGACGCGGAATTCGTCGAATGTGTCCGTACCTCACTGCCTTACGCGTGGGAGGTGGTGAGCCGGGTCGCGGACGATCTTCGCACCGGCACCGACGAATACGCCGACAACCGCATCCCGCCGCCGGACGAAGTGGCCCGCGGTCAGCTGCTGCGCGCACTGGCCTCCGACGCCATTCGCGGCGGGCTGGAACGGCATTTCGGCGTGAAACTGGCCTTCCAGAACTGCCATCGGGTCGCGGCATTCCCGCTCTCGGCCGTCGGCGGGGAAACCTACACCCGCTACATCAGCCCGCGCGCTCAGCTGTTGAACCAGAGCCCGGAGCTTCGTAACTGTTGAGATAGCAAAAGGGCGGGCGCGGAATTGCTTCCACGCCCGCCCTTTTCGTTGTCTTACACCGTGACTACGTCGAGCTCGCCCTCGGCGTACTGCGCCCGCAGACGCTTCTTGTCGAACTTGCCGACGCTGGTCTTCGGAACCTCGGCGATGAAGGTCCAGCGCTCGGGCAGCTGCCACTTGGCGAACTTGTCGGCCAGGTAGTCACGCAGCTCGGCGGCCTCGGCGGCGGCGCCTTCGGCCAGCACGATCGCCACCAGCGGGCGCTCGTCCCACTTCTCGTCCGGCACGCCGATGACCGCGGCCTCGGCCACGGCCGGGTGGCCCATCACCGAGTTCTCCAGGTCCACCGAGGAGATCCACTCGCCACCGGACTTGATGACGTCCTTGGAGCGGTCGACCAGGGTGAGGTAGCCGTTGGGGCTGATCTTGCCGACGTCGCCGGTGCGCAGCCAGCCGTCGTCGAACTTGTCCGGGTCGATCTCCGCGCCGGTGGGCGAGTAGTACGAGCCGGTGATCCAGGCGCCACGCACCTCGAGCTCACCCAGCGACTCACCGTCGTTGGGGACGACCTTGCCGTCGTCACCGACCAGACGCGCCTCGACATTGGCCGGGAAACGACCCTGCGTGTAGCGGTACGCCCACGCTTCCTCGCCCTCGACACCGGCGGGCGGGTGCCCGACGCTGCCCAGCGGGGAGGTCTCGGTCATGCCCCACGCGTGCAGGATGCGCACGCCGTGCTTCTCCTCGAACGCGCGCATCATCGCCGGCGGCACCGCGGAACCACCGACAACGGCGGTACGCAGGTGCGAAATGTCCTGGGGCGCGGCGGCCAGCGTGGCCAGCACGCCACCCCAGATGGTCGGCACGGCGGCGGCGAAGCTGGGCTTCTCCGCGGCCATCATCTCCAGCAGCGGTCCCGGCTGCAGGAAACGGTCCGGCATCAAGATGTTCGCGCCCGACATCAGCGCCGCGTACGGCAGGCCCCACGCGTTGGCGTGGAACAGCGGCACGATGGCCAGCACGTAGTCGGAACCGTTGAAGCCCATGCCGTTCGGCGAGTTCACCTGCATGGCGTGCAGCCAGTTGGAACGGTGCGAGTAGACGACGCCCTTGGGGTCGCCGGTGGTGCCGGAGGTGTAACACATTGCGGCAGCGGAACGTTCGTCGATGACCGGGAAGTCGAAATCGGCGGACTGCGCGTCCAGCAGCTCACGGTAGGAGTGCACGGTCACGCCCTCGGGCGCGGTGAGCGCGGCCGGATCGCCGTTGACCACGATCACGTGCTTCACGGTCTTCAGGTTCGGCAGGTACTGCGCGAACAACGGCAGCAGCGTGCCGTCCACGAGCACGACCTTGTCCTCGGCGTGGTTGGCCACGAACACCAACTGCTCCGGGAACAGGCGGATGTTCAGCGCGTGCAGCACGGCACCCATGGCGGGCACCGCGATGTAAGCGGTCATGTGCTCGTTGTTGTTCCACATGAAGGTGCCGACACGGTCACCCTGTTCGATGCCAAGACCCCGCAGCGCGTTGGCCAGCCGAGCCGAATCCGCACCCAGTTCGCGGTAGGTCATCGTCCGCACGCCGTCGCCGGTCCAGGTGGACACGTACGAGTCGCCCTGGAAGGTGGCGGCGTAATTGAGCAGTGTGGCCAGCGAAAGCTGGTCTTCCTGCATGGTGCTGCGCATCGGTGCTCCTTCAAGTCCCTGCCGTGGCATGAGCCACGTCACAACGGATGTTACCGAAAGGTTTGAACGTCGCAATCGTTTCCTCCGACAACATTCCTGCAGGTCGGCTCGTTCACCCGCATCACCAGGCTATTTGTGCGGCGGCTGACCATCGGGGCCGCTATGGTGCGGCGGAATGCCGGGACCCACGTGCTCGGCGTTGTACACGGCGTCGACGACCAGCTGACGGACGTGATCGTTGTCGAGGCTGTAGTAGATCGTGGTGCCCTCGCGGCGGGTTCGCACCAGCCGCGCCATCCGCAATTTCGCCAGGTGCTGGGACACCGAAGGGCCCGGTTTACCCACCCTCGTCGCCAGTTCGTTCACCGAGAGTTCTTGATCGGCCAGCGCCCACAGCACCTGGACCCGGGTCGCGTCGGCCAGCATCCGGAACACCTCGACCACCAGGCCCACCTGATCGTCGGCCAGGGGTGGGCGTGCACCTGCATTCATGCGCAGATAATAGATCCGCGGCCGTCCGCGAGGCCGGGTCCGGGCCGCTATGTGAACGACGAATGCCCGCCGTACTGTGACGCGCATGGCTGTTGAGCGGATGCTGCCCACCGACGAGGCGCGCGACCTGATCGAACTGACTCGCGATATCGCCGACAAGGTGCTCGAGCCTCGCGTGGTCGAGAGCGAGAAGACCGGCGTGTTTCCCGAGGGGGTGTTCGCGGCGCTCGGGGCGGCAGGGTTGCTCAGCCTGCCGTATCCGGAGGAATTCGGCGGCGGCGCTCAGCCGTACGAGGTGTATCTGCAGGTGCTCGAGGAGTTGGCCAGTCGGTGGGCCGCGGTCGCTGTGGCGGTGAGTGTGCACGGGTTGTCGTGCCATCCGTTGTTCACCTACGGCACCGACGAGCAGAAACAGCAGTGGCTGGAACGGATGCTATCCGGCGAAACTGTTGGCGCTTACAGTCTTTCCGAGGCGCACGCGGGGTCTGACGCGGCCGCCCTGCGCTGCCGGGCCACCGCCGTCGACGGAGGTTATCTGCTCAACGGCACCAAAGCCTGGATCACCAATGGTGGGCGGGCTGATTTCTACACGCTGTTCGCTCGTACCGGCGAAGGGTCGCGGGGGATCTCGTGCTTCCTGGTTCCCGCCGATACTGCTGGGTTGAGCTTCGGCAAGCCCGAGGAGAAGATGGGATTGCGGGGTATTCCCACCACCACCGCGGCCTATGACGATGCGTTTCTGCCTACTGAGCGGCTGATCGGCGAAGAGGGACAAGGGCTTTCGATCGCGTTCAGCGCTTTGGACGCGGGGCGGCTCGGCATCGCCGCGGTCGCTACCGGTGTTGCTCAGCGCGCCCTCGATGAAGCCGTTGCCTATGCCAAAGAGCGAGAAGCCTTCGGCCGCAAGATCATCGACCACCAGGGGCTGGGTTTCGTTCTTGCCGATATGGCCGCTGCAGTAGATACCGCGCGCGCCACCTACCTCGACGCCGCCCGCCGCCGCGACGCCGGCCTTTCGTACTCCCGTCAGGCATCGGTCGCCAAACTCGTGGCCACCGACGCGGCCATGAAGGTGACCACCGACGCCGTCCAGGTCTTCGGCGGCTACGGCTACACGCAGGACTTCCCCGTCGAGCGGTACATGCGCGAAGCGAAGGTCATGCAGATTTTCGAGGGGACCAATCAGATCCAGCGGTTGGTGATCGCCCGGCATTTGGCCGGGTGATCACCTGAACCTTCACTTGGTCACGTACCAACGGAATTCGTTGGATGCGGTGGGCCCGTAGCTGTTGATGAGCCGCTGAATCTTCTCGGCGGGTTCGACCACAGTCTCGCCCAGAACAGTGGTGCCGAGAACGATCCCGACGAAGGCAGCCTGGCCGTCGGCGGTACCGCGATAGACCACACCGCCCGAGTCACCAGGCAAAGCCTCCAGATCCGACATGACTCGATCGGAGGTCGAGGCCCGCGTCACCGACCCGCAACTCCAGTTCGAGGTCGCGCCGATCTTGCACACCGCTGCGCCCTGTGGAGGCAGCTCGTCGATGCTGGAGATGCCGAACTTTCCCATCGAGGCCGTCGGTGTCACGTTGTTCCACAAACGCACCAGCGCGAAGCCTTCCTCCTCGACGGTGTCATCGTTGCCGTAAGCGGCTTCGTACCAACCGATGCCGTTGCCGACGCTGTCGTAGACCCGCTCGCCCGGCTTGTAGCAGTGCGCCGCCGTCACCACGTATCGCGCCGACCCGATGTGGCCGACCATGCCGGCCGTGCACGTGGAGGTGTCGGTCGATATCTGCATTCCCGGATACGCATGGACCGCCGCGTTGGCGATGGCGGGAACGCCGCCGAGCACCAGGGCGACCGCGACGAAGATGAACGTGATTACTCGCAGCGCGAGTGAGATGTTGTTTTTCATGCACCGAACGTAAATTCGGCGAGCGTCGCCCGACCAGCGCTCGCCCGACATTTCGACCCGAACCTACTGGTAAAGCATCGATTCAGAGAATTCCGATCCGGATTCCACACTCCGCGAACATATATCGACACCTCGACTGCCCACCGCCGACCGCACCGGATCATTTTCCGGACCGGAAAACAAGGAAACCACCTGCTACCAGCCAGATCACGCACTCTGTCGCATGCTCACGGTCACCTTCGGTGACGGCATGGACCGTAATAGAAGTATCGATTACCTGAAGGAGCGTGGTTGTCATGGATGGCGGACTGATCTGCCTACTGATCGTGGTTGGCATCGTCGTATTTCTCATTTACAACTCGAATCAGAAGGCCACCTACCGATTCAGAAATCACTGCGGCGAATGTCGACATGTCTCCGGGTGGAGTACCGAGTCGGAAGCCGAAAAGGATTGCATTGCCCACTACAACGAACGACATCCAGGTATCGCGCCCGGTGGACATCTCGAGACCCGCCTCAGTTAGCTATCGAGTACTCGGTTTATCGCGGATGCCGACCAGGAGGGGGGTCTACATCCGCGATACCCGGCACTCGAACACCTCTACGCGCAACCGCGCGATACTAGAATGTTCACCGAAAGCCAGTGCGCCCGAGGCGATCTGGTCGGGGAGGAAGCAGCGATGGACAAGCCGATAGTCACCTCACGACTCGCTCGCGGGTCCAAGCTCGGCGCGGTAGCCGCTGCCCAGGCGGTACGCAAACGACGCACCCGCCTGTCGATGATCGGGCGTTCCGCCGAGGTGAAGGCCCGCCTCGCCGACGAATCGGTACTGGAGCTGACCACCCACCTGGTGCGGGTACTCGGCGAGATGAAGGGTCTGGCGATGAAGCTGGGCCAGTGGTTGTCGATGCTCGATCTGGACCTGGTCCCGCCGACTCATCGGGAAGCCTTCCAATCCAGCCTGGCCGTCCTGCGCGATCAGGCACCGGCGCTGCCCTTCGCGGCGATGCGGGAGGTGATCGAGGAAGACCTGGGCCGACCGCTGGCAGAACTGTTCGCCGATTTCGACCCGACGCCGATCGCGGCCGCTTCGATCGGCCAGGTCTATCGGGCAACCAGGCACGACGGCGTCGCGGTCGCGGTGAAGGTGCAGTACCCCGGGATCGACGCGGCCGTGCGCGCCGACCTGCGCAACCTCGGCTTGATCAGGACGATGGTCGCTGCGGTGCTGCCCGGCTTCACCGTCGCTGTGCTCGACGAGTTGCGCACCAACACCGAACACGAACTCGACTACACGCGTGAGGCGAGCACCCAACAGCATGTATCCGAGATGTTCGCCGAGCATCCTTTGCTCGTGGTGCCGCGAGTGTTCCCGGAGCAGAGCAGCCGTCGTGTGATGGTGACCGAATACCATCCCGGTATCCGATTCGATGAGGTCCGCGCGCTGCCCACCGCGCAGCGCGACCGGATCGGCGAGATCGTCTACCGCTTCTACCTGGGCTCGCTGTTCGAGTTCGCGGAGTTCTGCGGCGACCCGCATCCGGGCAACATCCTGCTCGGCGCGGACGGTCGGGTGGTTTTTCTCGATTTCGGCCTGTTCAAGCGGATGGACCGCACCCACGTCGACTTCGAGATGACCTGTCTGCGAGCCGCCGCCGAGGACCGCATAGACGATCTGTATCAGCTGATGCTCGAGCGCGGGGTGATCGAGGACCACACACTGGTGAGTCCGGCCGAATGCTACGAGTATGTGCTTTCGGCAGCGGAGTGGTGCCTGGTCGACGAGGAGCTGACGATCACCCCGGACATGGCGAGCAGTTCGGTACTGCTCGCGATCGACCCGCGCCTCGCCGAGTTCAGTGGAATGCGCAAACAGAATCTGCCACCCGAGCATCTGCTGTCGCGGCGGGCCGACTTCATGACGCTGGGCACCCTCGGCCAACTCGGCGCCACCGCGAACTGGCATCGCATCGCGCGCGAATGGCTCTACAACGAGGCGCCGACCACCGAACTCGGTCGCCGCCACCGCCAATGGCTCACGTCGGGGCGTGATCAGCGTTGAAGGTCGGGCACCGGTAGATCGCGCCACACTCGCCGCTTCTTCCAGCGGACATGGATCTCGCGCACCAGCCGCAACGCGTCGATGTAGGACACGACCGCGTTCTGCGGTTCGCTGTGTTCGTCCCAGACCGCGCCGATCCGTTCGAGCAACTCGGTCTGGCCGGGTTTCTCGCCGATCTCGGAGAACAGGGCGAGGACCTGTTGGGCCAGGTCGGCGGCCGCCGAATAGTCTCCGGTCTTGAAGCGGACCAGCCCCATCCCCATGAACGCGTACACCTCCCCGAGCCGGTCGCCGATCTCACGAAAGATCGCGGGTGCCTGTTCGGTCATCGCCAGGGCGCCGGAGTAGTCGCCCGCTTTGTAGCGCAGCAGGCCGAGACCGATGAAGGTGTAGGCCTGGCTCGCCCGGTCCCCGATCTCGCCGAAGATCGCGAGCGCCTGCTCGGCCAACTGGGGCGCCTCGGCGAATTCGTCGGTGGAGAAGCGCAGGATGCTCAGGCCCCCGAGCGCGAAGGCGTGCCCGAACCGGTCACCGATGTCGACGTAGATCGCGATCGCGCGCTGCACCAGCTCGTCGGCGGCGGCGACCTCACCGATACCGAAGCGCAGTCGGCTCAGCGAACTCAACGTGTAGGCCTCCCCGACCCGATCGCCGATCTCGGTGAAAATCGCAAGTGCCGCGCTCAGGTGCTCGATGCCCGTCCGGCTGCCGCCCGCGGCATATGCGAGGCGACCCAGGCTGGCCAAGGTATAGGCCTGGCCGACCCGGTCGCCGACCTCGCGGAACACCGTCAAGGCCCGCACCAACAGCCCCTCAGCCCGGTGGTGATCACCAGCCGCGTAGCACGACAGCCCCAAGGTGATGAGCGTGTACGCCTCGCCGACCCGATCGCCGATCTCGGTGAAAATCGTGAGCGCGCAATTCAATTGACCTTCCGCGCCCACGTAGTCGGCGGTGGCGTAGTACACCAGACTGAGATCACCGTGGGTATAGGCTTGGCCGAGCCGGTCGCCGATCTCGGTGAAAATCGTGAGTGCGCGGTGAATCCGTTCTGCCGCACCCGCCGTATCACTTGTCGCACAACGCAATCGGCCGGCACTGCTCAGTCCGTACGCCTCGCCGAGGCGGTCACCGGTCTCGCGATAGATGACCAGCGCGGCCTGCAACAGTTCAGCGGCACCGGGGTAATCACCGGTCGCGAACCGCACCCATGCGAGGTCGGTGAGGGCATAGGCCT
Organism: Nocardia sp. NPDC058666; assembly: GCF_042714895.1. NCBI lineage: Bacteria > Bacillati > Actinomycetota > Actinomycetes > Mycobacteriales > Nocardiaceae > Nocardia > Nocardia sp. NPDC058666. The sequence continues at coordinate 382,105 of NZ_JBHXRY010000002.1, read as the reverse complement.
CACCGAAGCGGTCGCCGGTCTCCCGGTAGATCGCCAGCGCCGCTTCCACGGCCTCCGTCGCCCCCAGGTAGTCGCCGGTGGCGTAGCGAGCGACGCCGAGTTCATTGCGCGCGTACGCCTCGCCCGCGTGGTCATCGACGCATTGAAAGCTGGTCAACGCCTGGTGCACCAGATCGGCGGCCGCGGAGTAGTCGCCAGTCGCATACCGCACCACGCCCAGCCCGGTCAGCGCGTAAGCCTCGCCGGAACGGTCACCGCCATCGCGATAGATCATCAACGCGCGCCGCATCAATTCCGCGGTTCCCGGATAGTCACCTGTGGCGTAACCCAACCTGGCCAGGTTGCTCAAGGCGTGCGCCTCACCGATCCGGTCCCCGATTTCCTGGTAGGTGATCAAGGCGCGGCGCATCACCGTCGCGGTGCCGGGATAGTCGCCGGTGGCGTAGCGCACCGCGCCGAGATCACAGAGGGCATCCGCCGAGCCGACGTCGTCGCCGTTGCGTTCGGCCACGGTCGCCGCGCGTTGATGCAGTTGGATCGCTCGGTTCCACGGGCCGTCGAGCCGAAGCAATCCGGCGATCGCGCTGGTCAGCTCAACCACTCGGGCGGATTGTTGCCCGGCGGCCGCGTATTCCAGGCACGCCAAGAGGTTGGCGCGTTCGCGCCGCAGCCAACGCACAGCCTCACCACGGGAGGCAATCGCCGGGCGAGCGGCGTCAGCGGCAGTCGAGTCAGGAACGCCGGTCAGGCGCCGGTCAGCGATATTGCCGAGATCCTGATAGAAGTCCAGGAGCCGATCAACTGTCTGCTGACGGTCCTCGATCGAGTCGGCACCCGACAACACCAGCGCAAATTCCCGAAGTAGATCGTGCATCCGGAATCGACCGCCGGTCGGCTCGTCGAGCAGATGGTCGGTGAACAACGCCTCGAGTTCGGTGCGTGCCTGCGCCAGACTCAGGTTGCCCAGTGCCGCCGCCGCGTATTGGTCGACCTCAGGGCCGGGATGCAGGCTGAGCCGACGGAACAGTCGTTGGCTGCGCGGATTCAGGTCCTGATAGGACATGGCGAACGCCGCGTGCACCGCACGCTCGCCCGCTTCCAGCTCACCGAGGCGATCCTGGGCGACGACCAGGTCAGCGGCCAGTTGCTCGACCGTCCACGCGGGATGGTGAGCCAGTCGACCGCCGAGCAGCACGATTGCCAACGGGAGATTCCCGCATAGTTCGACAATCTCGGCGACCGCCGCGGCATCATCGTCGGAGCCCCGTCGCGAGACCGCTCTGAACAGCTCGCCGGCCTTGCTCGGTTCCAGCGTCGTGAGGGCGAAGGGCTGCGACCCGTCGAGAGCGACGAGGCGCTTGCGGCTGGTGATGATGGTCAAGCAGTTCGGCTGGTTCGACAGCAGCGGCTCGACCTGTGCGTGATCGTGCGCGTCGTCGAGAACGAGCAGAATTCGCTTGCCTGCCAAATGATCTCGCCATAGTCCACGCCGACTCTCGAGACTCGCGGGCAACACGCGCGGGTCGACGCCGAGGTCGGTGAGCAGTCCACCGAGCACGTCCTCGGGCCGGGCGGCCGGCTGGCCCGCAGTATGGGCGTGCAGATTGACGAAGAATCGGCCGTCGGGAAACTGGTCGGCCATCCGGTGTGCCGCGCGAGTCGCCAGGGCGGTCTTGCCGACGCCGGGCATTCCGTCGATGGTGTAGATCGAGACCGGCCGGTCGCCACCCGCGACGTCGAGGAAGCGCGCGAGTTCGTCGTCGCGACCGATCAGTGTCTCCACGTCGCGCGGCAGAGTGTCGGTGACGACCGGGCGTGGCGGTAGCGGATCGGCCACGGCTGCTGCGGCTGCGGACCGGTCAGCTGCTTCCTCGCGGCGGGCGTCCTCCCAGAGTTTGCGCCAGCTCGCCATATTCACCAGCTCGGACGGCGCCTGCGCGCGCTGAGCTCGCACGCGAAAGATGAGGGTGGACAGGTGCGGCTCGAACACGGCGAACCGGTCGGGCACATTCTTCCCCGTCCGCCAGTCGCTGAGCCGCTGGACTCCGGCGACCGGGCGCGCCCCTCCGACCCGCGTCCGGGTAGCCCGCACGACCTGGTCGAGCGTCGGTTTCGGAGGCGCGACTACAAACAACTCACGCAACCGCCGGGCGAACAACTCCCTGGCCGACTCCCCACCCCTGCCGGATACCGCTACCACCCCGTCAGGCTACCTGCAAGAACCCCCTCCGGCAGCCCAGCTATCTCCTTTTCCCTTGTGCCAGTGGAGTTTTCCACGGCGAGCGGACCCGCGAGATCGCTGTCGAGCTACTCCGCAACGCGCTGATCATCACGAGTGGAGGCATTCTGGCAACCTTTCAGTAAACTGGACTACATCTCGAGACCTCGACGAAATGAGGCGCCCGATGGTGTGGTGGCTGGTCGTTATCGTGATCGTGTCCGTCGGCGCTCTGCTGTACCTGCGCGCCGAACAGAACAAGCGCAACCTGCGTGACCTCGAGGAAGCGCAGGCCGACGCCCGCGTCACCATCGAGCGCCTCGGCGGCCAGGTCTACCAACTCACCCCGCGCAACGAAGCCTCCCGCCAGGCACTGGCCGACGCCTCCGAGCGCTACAACGCCGCGGGCGGCCAGATCGACCGCGCGAGCTCCCCCGCCCAAGCCCGCCTGGCCAAGCAGTCCGCGTTGGAAGGCCTCTACTACATCCGCGCCGCCCGCACCGCCATGAACATGGACCCCGGCCCCGCGATCCCCACCCTCGACGGCCAGGACATCGCTGGCCAGGTCGACGAAAAACGCACCGTCGACCACAACGGCCGAGCCATCACCGCCTCCCCCACCCCCTCCGCGGGCACCCCCAACTACTTCCCCGGCGGCCGAGTAGCAGGCCGCCCCGTCCCCGCGGGCTGGTACTCCGAACCCTGGTGGAAACCCGCCCTCATCGCAGGCGCCTGGGGTGCAGGCGCAGCCCTGTTGTTCACCACCCTGTTCGCCGACATGAGCGGAGTCGACTACGACACCAGAGCCTTCGAAGACGGCACCGGCGAATCATCCCTCGATCCCACCTACGACCAGGCCGGATACGACCCCACCCCCACCGAAACCGCCTACGGCAACCCGGGCGATTTCGACACAGGCACCGGCTTCGACAGCGGCGCGGGCGGTTTCGACACCTTCTGAACGGGCCAACACCCCCACCCCGCCCCCCACGCTATACTCACCTCGGCCCGCCGAAACGTGCCCCCCGCCCTCGTAGCTCAGGGGATAGAGCACCGCTCTCCTAAAGCGGGTGTCGCAGGTTCGAATCCTGCCGAGGGCACCAGAATTTGCAGTTCCCGGCGCTTCCCCGCCCATGCCGCACTCACCAACCAAGGCCGACGCATCGACACCATCCTGACGTACGTCCTTGCCACGCGCGACGACCGACCTACCGGCAGGCATCAGCCCGGTGGCGGACGAGGCAGCGCAGCACGCAGGCGCGGCGGGTGTGATCTGGTAGGAAGCCTCGGCTCAATAACCGTCGGTCCAATTGTCGGAGTCGACCACGTAGCGCTGAATAATAAATCCGTACCGATGGTCGCGAAATCCTTCTTGTTCTTGCAACCGGTCGATCGCTGCGCGAGCGTCTTCCTCGGTGGCGTACACGCCGATCCGTTTCACCTCATCAATTCCGCTCTGTTTTCGATATGAGTGCTTCAGCAGGAAAACATCTTCCATGACAAACTCCTCTCCTTACGCAAATCCTTCAGACCAATTGTCATGCCCCAGCGTCAATCTATTGATACAGAAATCATCGGGTCGATCACGAAAACCCGGCAGGACCGACATGCGTTCCACTGCCTTTTCCGCCTCCTCCGCCGATGAGTAAATTCCAATGGTCCGAACTACATCCTCACCATTGTCGAGTTCGTACCAGTGATCAACCACGAAGACATTCTTGTCGGGCTCCATACCATCTCCTCCTCACTATTCTGGATCCTGCCAAGCGCGATCACCGTACTTCTTGATTTTGTTGTACTCGCTGCCGGGCCCAGTGTCACTCCAGTTGCCTTTGCCATACTTTTCATCCATCAACCTACGCGCGTAGTCTTTCCCGGATTCGCCGACGTAAGGCGCGCGGCCCTTCGCCCAACTCGGAACGTCATCAGCCTTCTCCTTACCAGTACCTTTCTTAGGCACCTTCTTGGGGCGAGTGTCATCCGTATCCCCAGCAATAATGACGAGCATGCTCGCGATAGCGTTGACTGCCGCCTTCAGACCTGCTTCCTGCAGGTCAGGAATAGCGGCAAACGTACCGGTGCCGGTATGGGTGGCGGTGCCAACCGTCTCCATCATCTTGAAAATCGAGATCAGACGACTGATCCCGACTGCGGTCCTGATAACAGTAGCGGTACCTTGGACGATTTCAACCGTCACGACCGCGCCACCGGCGGCGGCGCCCGCCGATCCCACACCGCCAGTGAAGACGGCCCCGAGCGCGATCAGACCCACAGTGATCGCCACAGCGGTAGCGATCTGCGTAGATGCGCTCGCGACCGCCTTCTGCACCTCCGTACGCATCTCGCCGAGCGCGGCGAAATGCTCGCTAACGGGATTCGCCACCCCCCTCGCCGCTTCAGCGAGCAATGCCGCCGCTCGGGCCAGCGTGGCGAGTTTTTCCTCGATAGCGATGACGTTGGGGTCGGTGCTGCCCTCGAATGTGGCCTTGACACCGTTTATTCGATTGACGGCATCAGTGATGTAGTTCGATTCGGCGAATGTTTTCCATGAATCCTTTGCCGTACCGAGCTTAGTCGCGTCCCCATTAGGAATCTTGCCGACGAGCTCCAGCAGACCAACAGCGCCTTCTTCGGTCAAACCCCAACCGTTGTCTCCCTTCGCGCTGACAGGCAATGCCATCGCCGAGTCATAGAGCGGTTCGGACTGTATCGGACGCGATGGCTCGGCTCCTGAAGCGGCGGTGTGGTTGGAATACCACCAGTTGTAGCCATTGGCTTCTAGCACGTCGCCGTAGCGCCGCAAGGCATTAGCCAAGTCTGCGGTGAAGGTTACGATAGCAGCTGCGTGCTTATCGTAAGCCTCGATCCACGGGATGCTTTCTTCCTGATCACCAGCCATGCCGCCACAACTGTTATTCAATACGGAATTGAGCGGGCCTAGGGCGAGACTGAGGTCGTCAGCCAGCAAATGGCATTTCTTCCCGGCCGCGTCGTACATGCCGGTATCTATTGTCCAACTCATTACTTCTATCCGCTTTCGAGCATCTTCTTGTTGGCGTCTGAGGCACTCGTGTAGCGGGTATGTGCCGACTGTGCGGCGACACTCATATCCCCCAAGCCCTCGGCGAATTCACGCGCGCCGGTCGCCCATTGGGCATGCGCGACTTGGTAGGCGTCGGCAGCGATCCCTTCCCAGGTAGATCCCTTGAGAGTCGCAACCTTTTCGTCGACGCTATCGAGATGTTCGGTGACGAAGCCAGCCAGACCGGTGATGCGCGAAATGATTTGGTCGAGTTGATTCATATCGACCGAAAATTGGGCACCCACTACTGCGCCGGGAGATCTAGGCTAGACATGTTCAGCGCGTAAGCGCTTGCGGCATCTTGCCTACTATAGGTCTCGGCGGTAATACCGAGTTTTTCAGCCATAGTGGTCAGCGCGGTGATGATCGTTGTTCCACCATCACGGGTTTCGGTCCAGCCGGTTCCGAACAGTATCGCCAAATCGCCGGTCCAGCCGCCGGTCAACAGGCTATCGACGTCAGCGTGGGCGGAGTCGAGGGCCGTACGTAGTGCTTCGGCAATGCCATAAACGTAGCGTCCAACGGCTTGGACCTCTGTGGGTATGACTGATAACGGCGGCGCGCCGCTCCCCCCAGTAATGCTCATAGCTGGCGACGGTACAGGAGAAGGTTACAGGTAGCCATCCCCACGGACAGTCAACGAAAGTTGTTGTGCTAGTGCACAACCACGAATCGCGTTCGTTGGCATACGCCGAAGAACCCTTCGCAGTTGACAGGGGGGCGCGATCCATCACGGACCGCGCGGATGACCAGATCGATACGCAGGTCTACGAGTTGATCAGGTGATCGGTTCGACTCTCAGCTGCTTGGCCAAGGCTGGCACCTCGGTGTCCACCGCGGTTAGTTCGACGACCAGATCGAATGCCTCATTCTCGGTCACCACGCCCACCGACCTACCGGCAGGCGTCACCCCGCTGCGACCGCGCCAATACGCCCTGGTCAGCGAATGGTCTCCGACCGTCCATCCTGAAGTCGACCTGAACCACCCCTTCCCTCTCACACTCAGCTGGACCGACCTCGAATACTGAGCCCACGCGAACAGGGCGATACCGGTGGTTGAGTCGGGATCATCCCGCCGACGGCACCAGGGTGTTCTGCCTGGCCGCGGTCCACCACTGTCCGTCCTGCTTGACCAGTACGTAGAGTGCGACCATTGCGGGGTCGGCGTCGAGCAGGGTGCCGTCAGCTGTGGTGGCGCGGGCCGTCTTGCGCGCAACGGCCACGTCTTGGCGCAAGAAGGTCACGTCGGCGACGTCGTATCGGACGTATTCGTCCTTCAGGAATCCGGCCAACCCGCGCCTGTTCGCGTCGAGTAGCGCGTCACGTCCGCTGATCAGCATGCCGACGGCATTGCCCACCACGGCATTCGCGATGAACTGGGCGGTCATGAGTTCCGCGTCGTTGGTGTTGTACGCGGTCTGCGTGTCGGTGACAATCTGGTGGATCGCGGCGATGTCGGCGGTGTGGTCCACGGTGTCGTCGTCGACCACCGGGGGCTGAATCATGTTCGTACTCATGCACACAACCCTCAACCCTTAACAATGGTTCAGGTCAAGCATTGTGAGTCAGGACACCGTGCGTTCGGCGCGCGCCGTCCGGGAACGACCTGCCCTCAGCGGGGCGCGGCCAGTGCGTCCCAGGCCGCCAAGGCTCCGTTGACGGTGGCCTGTAATTGTTCGGCCGAATACTGACGACCCGCTGATTCAAGTGCCGTCGGCGCTCCTCGAGTTCACGCGCGGGCCAGTTCCTCGGACATGCGGGTGGTGATGGTGGTCAGCACTCGGGCCGCGATGGCTAGATCTTCGGCGGAGACGGATCCGTAGGCGGGGGTCAGGATTTTGCTGGATGCGGTGCGTACCTGCGCGACGATGGCGCGGCCTGCTTCGGTGGTTTCGATCAGACCGTTGGTCGACTCGGCGAGTAGGCCGACTTCGACCAGAGCGGTGATCGCGTCGGCGATGGTGGCGGGGTCCCACTGGGTCATGTGCGCGACTCGGGCGATGTGGGCGGTGCGCTCGATCGGGCCGTCGGCGGACAGGGCTTGGTTCAGGGTGATCCAGCGCTGCTCGTTCAGGGTGGTGCCCGACAGTGCGCGGGTCAGGATCGCGGTGTGGTGTTTCTCGGCCTGGCCGATGATCGACGGGTTCAGGGTGGTGGTCATGGCGGGCTCCTTGATCGGGTGCGCCGTTCGGCGTAGTCATATTCTGACACTTAGTACCAGTCGTGCACAAGTGTCAATTTAGATGCAGGTTCTTCCGCGACTCGGTTTCGGTGCGAACTATGATGACGACATGTCTTCCGAGTACCGCGCCTTACCGCTGCGCGAACGCAAGCGACTGCGCACCCGCCGCACCCTCGCCGACGTCGCCCTTCGCCTGTTCACCGCGCAGGGGTTCGACGCCACCACCGTGGAGCAACTGGTCGACGAGGCCGAGGTTTCGCGCAGCACCTTCTTCCGAGCATTCGCTACCAAGGAAGCCGTCGCCGTCGAAGCAGAGACGGAGCTGTGGTCGAAATACATTGCGGCACTGGAAGCTCGGGAGCTCCGTGATTCTGTCCTCACCGAACTTCGGGACACCCTCACCGAAGCCGTCGAGTCCCTGCCCGAGGACTGGGACCGCCGCTACATCGCCACCCGCAGCCTGATCCTCACCGCCCCAACCCTGTTGGGCCACGTCGAATACCAACGTTCCCGCGTCGAACACCAGGTAATCGACTGTCTGACAAACAAACTCGGACTCAGCCCCGACGACCTACGCCCGCACATCCTCGCCGAACTGACCACCACGGCGTGGAGCATCGCCGCCCGCGCATGGGTCCGATCCGACGGCGACAGCGGCCGCCCAGCCCTCATCAACCGCCTGCACCACGCCTTCGCCGCCATCCCCACCGCCCTGATCCTCGCGCCGGAAGGTGCCGCGAACGCAACGGGTTGATAATTGCCGCAAGGGAATTCACCGCTGACAACAGGAGACGGTCATGAAGTTTCGTTCCACCGTTGAGCCGCCGGAACCCATGCGAGGTCTCGAAGTCCCGTCCGACGTCGTCGCGGCACTCGACGCGGGCGCACGACCACCGGTGACCATCACCCTCAACGGCCACTCCTGGAAAAGCCGAATCGCCCTCCTACGCGGCCGCCACTTGATCGGCCTCAGCCACGCCAACCGGCAGGCGGCAGGTGTCGAGATCGGCGACGAGGTCGAAGTCGAACTGGAACTGGACACCGAGCCCCGCACCGTCGTCGAACCCGAGGACTTCGCCCACGCCCTGGACGCCGACCCCCTCGCCCGCGCCGCATACGACAACCTTTCGCACAGCAACAAGCGCACCCATGTGCACGCGATCGACAGCGCGAAGAAACCCGAAACACGTCAGCGCCGAATCGAAAAGGCCATCACCACCCTGCGGGGAACCCAGACGCCATGACCACGGGTCCTTCGGCTGACTAGGATCGCTGCCGTGGGACTGGTGTTCGAGACCCGGTGGTCGGATTCTGCGTGGGTGGAGTCGGTGTGGACCTGCCGTAGTGAGCAGGTCGCGGAGATGACTTCGGTGGCGACGCAGACGTGGGGGTTGGTGTTCTGGGCGGAAAACGGGGTGCCGGGTGCGGCGGTGACCGGGCCGGAGAGTCGGACGGGTACCGCGCCTGTTCCCGAGGGGGCGGACTTCGTCGGGGTGCAGTTCGCGGTCGGGACTTCGCTGCGTGCGGTGACGGCACCGACCCTGGTCGACAGTGGGATCGTGCTGCCCGATGTGACCGCGCGGGGGTTCTGGCTGGATGGGCAACGCTGGGAGACTCCGCGCGCCGACGATGTGGAGGCGCTGGTCGAGCGGCTGGTCGGGGAGGGTGTGGTGGTTCGTGATGCCCTGGTGGCCGACACGCTGCGTGGGCTGGAACCGGCGATCACCGAGCGGACTCTCGAACGACGATTCCGGGCGGCGACCGGGCTGACCCAGGGCGCGATCCGTCAGATCGACCGTGCGCGCACCGCGGCGCTGCTGCTGAGTGCGGGTGAGACGTCGGCCGATGTCATCGACAAACTCGGCTACTACGACGAACCCCACCTGGCCCGCGCGCTGCGCCGCTTCGTCGGACGGACGGCGGGGCAGCTGCGCGAGGGCAGCGAGGGTGTGATCGCGCTGGATCTCACTCAGCGCACGACGTCGTAGACCATCTTGGCGACACCGTTGGAGTAGGTTGCCGAATCACGCAGGCGCAGTTGCTGCTTGGGGCGATCGGTGCGACCGAACAGGCTCTTGCCCGCGCCGAGCAGCACCGGGAACACGAGCAGGTTGTACCTGTCGATCAGGTCGGCGTCCGAAAGACGCTGTGTCAGTTCGGCACTGCCGTGGATGTAGATGGGACCGCCCTCGGTCTGCTTGAGCTTCTCGATGTCCTCGGTCGAGCGCAGGATGGTGATCTCGCCCCAGCCGTCGATCAGCGCGTCATCGGAAAGAGTCTCCGAGACAACATATTTCGGCAGATCCTTGTACGCGGCATGATCCTCGGAATCACGCCAGATCGGCGCGAACGCCTCGTAACTCCGACGCCCGAACATCAGCGCGGTGGTGTCGGCCAGCTCCTCCCCCTTCAGCGAATACGCCTCCGGCACGAACTCGGTCTCCATCACCCAGCCGCCGCTACGGTGCCCTTCGACCTTCCCGCCGGGCGAATCCACCACACCGTCCAGCGACATGAATCCCGTGTAAACCAGTTCGCGTGCCATCACAATCCTCCTGAAATCCGTGCTCCGAAACTTCCTGCGGTCAGCTTAAAGACCCCGTCCCCACCCTGTCTTGGACGAAACCGACACGATGGGGAACCGCCCTACTGCCCCGCCCGCGAAACCTCCGCGCGCTTGGCATGGATCGCGTCACGACGGGCAGCGATACGCGCCTCACGACGCTGACGACTCTGCGCGGTGCGACGCGCATTCGAAGGCACACGCACCGGCGCCGGTTCCTCGACCTGCGCTCGATCCCCTCCCCCGATACGCGCCCGAACCCAGTCCACCCCAGCACTGACCGCATCCCAGAGAAACGCCGCGACGATGAGAAAAACGAGCCCCGCACCTGCGATCGCGAACACAGGCCCGAACGCGCTCTCCACCAAGAATTTCCACACGAGAACAAGTCCCCCAACGTCTATGCGGCCATGCCGCGCCGATCACAACCGGCGAATGCTACAGCTACTCACGCCCAACCGCTACCGCTACAACGGCCGACGAACCTCAGCCGATAATCGGCACGTCCACCGGCGACACTTCGGTAGTGATCCACACCCCGGACCTGTTCATGCCATCCCTCCCGATCTTCCTCGCGTTTCTCGGTGCCGCCCTCGCCATGAATCTCACCCCTGGGCTCGACACGATGTTCGTGATCGGTCAGACGATGGAAGGCGGGGTTCGGGCAGGCGTTCGGGGCGCACTGGGGATCGCCACTGGGTCCGCGTGCCACACAGTGCTTGCCGCAGTGGGCATTTCGGCTCTGGTCGCGGCGTCTCCCGTGTTGCTCAGCGTGCTGACCTACGCGGGAGCTGCCTATTTGGTGTGGATCGGGGTCGCGATGGTGCGACGCCCGTCAGCTGCGACGCTGCCCGTCGAGACGGGATCGTCGGATGCCTTTCGGCGAGGAGTGCTGACCAATCTGCTCAACGTGAAAGTCATCCTCTTCTACCTGACTTTCCTACCGCAGTTCCTCCGCCCGTCGGACGGCCCCGAATGGCAACAGGTCGTGTTCTACGGCATGACCTTCAACGTGCTCGGCACCACGCTGCTGCTGGCGGTAGCGCTGATCAGCAACAAGCTCGTGGGCGCGCTCGGCAGTTCGGACAAACCCGCGATCGTTGCCTCGCGGGTCTGCGGCACCGCCCTCATCGCGCTCGCGATAGGCCTGGCGCTGACTCGGTGAATCCCGGCGATCAGCGCTGGCGCCAGCTCAGGGGGCCGGGGAGGTCGACGCTGTTTTTGCGGGTGCGGGAGTTCCAGGACCAGGGGCCGATTTTGATGCCCCAGGAGGACAGGCCGGCTTGGGTGAAGTTGAACTTCAGTGGGCCGAAGGATTTGCGCTGGCGGAACTTGATGGGCATGGGTGACCTCCGTGATCGTCACCAGGATAGCCGATTCGGCTCTGCGCCACCGGTTTCCGTCGGATGGCCGGCGGCGCGACCTGCGATGAGATTCTCGGTGAATCGGGCGATGTCCGCGGACAGGGCGGGATGTGCGCAGGGGTGCGGGGCCTCGCTGACAGCGAGATCGGCGATCGTGGTGAGGGTTTCATCGATGATGCGCTCAGCGTCGGTCAGACCCCAGGCATGGCCCTCGGCGACGAGGTGGGCGCGGGTGATAGCTCGGTGACGGTATTCGCGGTGTACCGCGAGAGCCATTTCACCGTCATTGGGCTGGTGGACCTGCGGGACGACGTCGTACGCGGGAGCGAGAACGGTCGAGCCGTCGAGGTGGTGGAGCAGGGAGATGTTCTTCGCGTGCATGTCGAGATTGCCCAGTGCGACCGACATTGTCGTCATGCGCAGTAGCTTCTCCATCGATACCCGATCACCGACCGCAGACAGGACGGCGGCGATGCGGGCCGTGCTGACTCGACCCCCGAACTTCTGGTACTTCTGATCGCCGCCCGCTCCGAGCACCTGACTGAAGTCTTCCTGATGAATCCTTCCGGCGGGGCAATCGACAGACCTGTCGTACCGCTCGACGACCAACGCGGGCGTGCCGTCAAATTCTTCTATAACAGTGTGGAATTCAGCCAGCCCTATCGCGCGAGCGAAGCGGGCACCGTATTCCTCGTCGTAGATGGCGGTCGGGTGGTCGCGCGAAGACGGCTTGAGAATGTGCGTCGACGGGTAGCCGTCGATCACCCGGTTCCAGCCGTGGACGGTATGCGCCAGGACGATCTTGTCCTGCACGCCTGCCAACGAGGTCTTGCAGCCAAGCGGGTCAGCATCCGCCCTTCCGGCAGCAGCTCGCGGAAGAAGTTCTGCCGCCGGTCTTTACGTGGCCGCGTCGCGATGGCCGTCAAGGGAGTGGACATCGACAGGATCGTGCTGTCGATGCCGAATTTCTCGACTGCTGCCGAATCCGCGATGAAGTCGAAGTTTCGCCAGGTTCCGACGAGGGTTCCGATATGGGTGTCGTACAACTCGACGAGCAGGTCAGCCATGGTCGTTCTTCGGGTCGATGGTGGCGGTGAGGTGCATTCCGGTTTCGCGCATCATGGCGAAGAGGCGGTCGGTGTAGATCGAGGGTTTGCCCGCTTCGATCTCCCAGATATAGCGCTGGGTGGTGCCGAGGCGCTGGGCGAGTTCGCGCTGACTCAGGCCGTTCAGCAGGCGTGCCTGTTGCAGGATTCGGCCCAGCGATTCGGCGCTGGTCACCTTGCCTTGATATGCCACGACAACTCCTTGACTACCTTTTAGGAGTCAGCATACCTGACTACCTTTTAGGAGTCATCAGCCGCGACTACCAAAAGGTAGTCAATTTCTGCGGTGGTGGGCGAGGGCGAACAGGGCGAGGCCGGTGAGTAGGGCCAGGGAGGCGGCGATGGCGAGCAGGATCAGCGGGAGGACCGCGTTGGGGTGGGCGGGGGCGCTGCGGTGGATGAGCAGGGCCGCGGTGAGGGGGCCGACCATTCCCAGGCCTGCGGCGGTCAGTAGCAATCCGCCGGTGATCAATTCGACGGTGCCCAGTGTGAAATTGGATAGCGACCGCATGGGCTTGATATGCACTGACATGACCTCCCCTTTCGTTGGTAAAAGAAAGGTACCGCGGTCGGTGTGTGAATCCGCGGTTGACAGATCCGGCTGTGGCTGAACTGTCATCAGCAAATTGTCAGCGACCGAAATTGTCGACCCATTCACGACGCCCCATTTCACGGCGCCGTCACGTGAATGGGTTAGTTGGCGCCGACCAGTTCGCGGTCGCGCAACGATTCGAGGGCGTCGTGCGTCGGGGATTCCGGTTGCACCGTGTAGACCACCAGCATCTGATCCTGGTCGCCGGGCAGATCCAGTGCCTCGTAAGCGAATTCGAGGCGGCCGACCACGGGATGCTGGATCAGCCGGTTGCCGTGGGAGGCGCAATCCTGGGTCTGGATCGACCAGATGCGGTGGAACACAGGGTTTTCCGCGGTGAGTTCGTCGATCAGCGAGGTCAGCCTGCGGTCGCGGGGGCAGCGGGCCACCTGGCGACGCAGGTAGGCGGCGGTTTCCGCGGCGACGGGTTCCCAGTCGGGGTAGAAGACACCCGCGTCGGGGTCGAGGACGGTGAAACGTGCCAGGTTGCGGTGGCCGCCCGCGGAGATCCCGAACACCTTGGCGCCCACGGCATTCCAGGCCAAGACTTCCATGTGTCGCCCGAGCACGAACGCCGGTGTGGTGATCGAGTCGAGCAGGGCACGGGTGCCGGGGCGGACCTTCGGGGCGTAGTGGTGATCGGGGTCTGACGGGCGGACCAGGGTGTAGAGGTGGTCGCGTTCGGCGGCGTCCATGCGCAGGGCGCGGGCCACGGAGTCCAGCACCGAATCGGGGAAATCCGCGCCGCGACCGCGCTCGAGCCGGGTGTAGTAGTCCACGCTCATCCCGGCCAGCGCCGCGACGTCCTCGCGTCGCAAACCGCCGATCCTGCGGCGTCCGTATTCGCTCAGTCCGACGGCGGCGGGTTGCATGCGGGCGCGCCGGGTTCGCAGGAACTCGCCGAGAGCGGGTGACGACATGCCAGACAGCGTAGGAGCCCGCCCACAGCCTGTAACTTCGGGACCCAGGTAAACGGCGGCTTGCGCGCGTGGCATCGTGCGAGGCAGATCGGTGCGCACCGGTGAACTACGTGTGACCGGGAAGCGAAATGCCAGGTAGCGACGCTGCGAGCGCCCTGTTTCACTGCCCTGTTCGCAGCAACTCGATCAGCGCCGTGACGCTCTGCTCGCCGCGACCTTCGGCGACGGCGCGGCGCAGCAGCTCGTGCACAGGGCCGTGCCAGGGCAGGTCGACACCGGATTCAGCGGCCAGGTGCGCATCGCCGTCGATGGCGGCGTGGAACACCTCGATCGACGAGCCGAGCCGGGTGTAGTCCTTGCTGTCGATCTCCGCGGCCATGATCGGCAGCAGTGATTCGATCATCTGCAACCACTTCGTCGAATGCGGCACCATGGTGCGCGCGGGCAGACCACGGGCGGCCAGAATCGCCGCGCCTTCGAAGAAGCCGAGCAGCGTCGGCAGCAGGGTCGCGCCGACCGCGGATTCGTAGAGGGCGGCGAGATCCGGTTCCGGGCCGAGGAATTCGAGATCGCCACCGAGCACGCGCAGGGCCTGTTCCTGATCGGCGAACACCTCACGGTCGCCACCGAAATACAGCAGGGCGTCCGGATTGCCCACTGCCGCAGGGACATTCTTGATCGCGCCGCCGAGGAAGCGCGCACCGGCACCAGTCGCAAACGCCGCGAATTCCCTTGCCTGCGAAGGTGTTCCGCTGTTGACAGTGATGAGATCACGACCCGCCAACTCGGCGACTCCGCGCAGGCTCTCGCCGGTAGCAGCGAAGGTGGTCAGGGAGGCGATGATCACCGGACTGGCCGCGACGGCGTCGGCGATGCGCTCGTGCGCGATCGCGCCGGCGCTGACCAGGGGTGCGGTCCGCGCGTGGCTGCGGTTCCACACGTGAGTGCGGTAGCCCGCGGCGAGGAAGGCCCCCGCCAGCGCGCTGCCCATCGATCCGGTGCCGAGCACGGTCACGTGTTTGTCGGTCATCTTCGCTCCGATCAGGGGAAGGCCGGGCGACCTTCCTCCTACCCGAAGTCTCGGCGCGCACTCATGAGGCGGACAAGTACGCACTTTGGTCGCCAGTTGCGCACCCTCAGGTAATCGACCAGGTCAGCGCCACCGGGGCGAAGCGGACTGTGTGGCGGGCCACCGCGGCCGCAGGATCGGCGTGCGGATTTGTGAACCTTGCCAACGCCGCGACGAGGTCCACGCGCCACGCTCGCCGCGCCGTAGAGTTCGAGTTATGTCGGACCCCGAGATGACCGAATTGGTGCAGCGCAGCGTCGAGGACGCATTGTTGGGTGGGCCGCGGCGCTATAACCGGAAACAGGTCGCGGAGCAGTCGGGGGTGCCCGAGGCGGAGTCGCGGCGGTTGTGGACCGCGATGGGGTTTCCGGCCAACTCCGACGACGAGATCGACTTCGCGCAGATCGACATCACCTCGGTCACCAACTTTCGGAGCATGAAAGTTGTTGCGGCGTCCAATATTCGGCAGCAGGCGGCGGCGGCACGCACGATCGGTCAGGGGATGGCGCGGCTGGCCGAGTGGCAGGCCGATCTGGTGTTGGCCGAGATCAAGGCGCGGGCCGCGGCGGCCGATCCGGCTGTTCCGCTCGAGGAAAGAATCAGCGCCGCAACCGAATCCACGATGGCCAGCATCGAACAGTTGCAGTCATATGTGTGGCGTCGACATCTGGTGGCCGCGCTCGCCCGGTCCAACGAGGTGACCGGCGAGGGTTCGATGCGCACGTTGGCGGTGGGGTTCGCCGATATGGTCGGGTTCACTCGACTCACCCGACACCTGCATCCTGACGAATTGTCCACGCTGCTAGAAGCTTTCGAGTCCACGACCACGTCGGCGATCACCGACAACGGTGGTTGGGTGATCAAGAATGTCGGCGACGAGGTGATGTTCGCCGCCGAGAACGCGGAGGACGCGGCGCGGATCGCGCTGGCTATTCAGGAATCGACCATGCTCGTGGGTGGGACGCCGGAATTGCGGGTCGCTTTCGCCTATGGCGAAGTTTTGCAGCGTTTCGGTGACCTTTATGGGTCGGTGGTCAATATCGCCGCGCGGCTCACGGGCGTGGCCAGACCGGGCAATATTTTGATCGACGATGCCGCCGCCGATGCCCTGGACGACAATCCCGAATTCGCCATCCGGCATCTGCGCAGCGTGCGCGTGCGCGGCTTCAACCGCCTGCGCCCGCACCGCTTGCGACACGCATGATCAAGGCCGTGTGCTGGGCCGACGCACCGTTGCCTAGGGTGTTGTAGTGGACTTGGATTGGCACAGCGTGCGCGCGGACTACACCGTCTTCGCCGACGACGCGGTCCTCGCGTTGAACAAACCGTCGGGGATTTCGGTGACCGGGGAGCGACACGACACCGATCTGGTGGAGTTGGCGCAGGCCGCGGGCACACAGCTGTACCCGGTGCACCGGATCGACAAGGTGACCTCGGGGCTGGTGCTGCTGGCCACCGATCTGGCCGCGCACGGGCCGCTGACCAGGCAGTTCAACAATCAGACCGCGCGGAAAACCTATCTGGCGATCGTGGCCGATGCCGACCTGCCCGATCGTGGCGAGATCGATCTGCCGTTGAGCGTGGGACGCAAGAACCGGGTGCGCATTGCCGCGCCCCGCGAAGCGATCAAGCGCGAGGGCGACCGGTGGTTCGTCGATGAGGCCGATCTGCTGCCCGCCAAGAACTACCCCTCACGCACCGACTTCACCACGATCGCCCGTCGCGGCGAGCACGCACTGCTGGCGCTGCGGCCGGTGACCGGGCGACGTCACCAGATCCGCGTGCAACTGGCCTGGATCGGCCACCCGATCCTGGGCGACCCCCTGTTCGACCGCACCGCCGCACTCCCCCGCACCCACCTGCACTCCTGGAAGCTGGGCCTGGACGCCAACTGGCTGACCCCACCGGTCCTCGACCTCGAGGCCACCCCCGGCCCCGATTTCTGGACCCCGCTGACCACCGACCCCGACGAGGCCGCAGCGCTGCTCGAGGCAGCGAAAACCGGCGGCTGATCCAGCCGCCGGGTCCACTCAGACCAGTCGCCAGTCGCTGCCGCCCGCGTTGCGAGCGGTCACCTCGATCGTCGCCGACTCACCCTGCTCCTCGACCGCCGTGCAGTTGAAGATGCTGCCGACCTCGACGATCTTCATCCCCTGCCCGCAATCCACCGTCACGGGGAAACCCACCTGCGCCTCGACCTCGGTGGTGAGTCCGGCAGCGGTTTCGGCGAGGTCGAACACCACGTCGCGGGTGGTGAACTTGACCGCGCCCTCGTTGTCTTCGACCTTCACGTCGACGCGCACGTCATTGCCGTCGAGTACGGCGATGCAGACGAACACATCGCCGGTCTTCGGATCGTCGGCCAGCCGTGGGCACTTGACCGAGGAGACCTTGCGCGACATCGACGCGTAGGCCTTGTCGAGCTCGGTGGTGATGTCCTTTTCCAGGGCGTCGTAGTCCGGCCCGCCGATCGAGAACGACGCCTCGCATCCGAACAGGGCCAGCGAGAGCGGAATCGTCAACGCGCCCAGTAGGACTCGCGCTTTGGGTACAGCAAAAGAGAGTGACACACCGGTAAAGCTACGCAGTGCGCGACGTAGCACCCCGCCGCATCCCACACACCGGAACGCACAGATCCGCAGGCGTGAAAGGTGACACAGACCACTGTGCAGGTTTTCGCCCGTGGTGCGACTCATGGAGACGAATAAACGCAGGTCATCTAGCCTGGAATGGTGCCGATGAGCAATCCCGGCACACTCTGACGCAACGGAGCGATCCCAGAGAAGAAAGCGACTGCCGATGATCCTGGCGGCTCAGCTCAGCGATACCCACTTCGACCTCAGCGCACGCAACACCGAACGGGTGGAGGCGGTGATGGGCTATCTGGCGGACCTGCCGCGCAGGCCCGACGTCATCCTCGTGACCGGCGACATCACCGATTCCGGGATGCCCGAGCAGTACGCGCAAGCACGCCTGGCCTTACAGGCCGACATCCCCGTCTACCTGCTGCCCGGCAACCACGACGACCGAGCCAACTTCCGCACCGCCCTGCTGGGCGAGCCCGCCGCGACAACTCCGATCAACTCCGTGCACCGCATCGGCGCGCTCACCGTGATCATGCTCGACTCGAGCATCCCCGGTGAACCCGCAGGTCTGCTCGGTGAGGACACCTTCGACTGGCTGCGCGCCACGCTTGCCGACGCACCGGCCGACGGTCCCATCCTGGTGGCGCTGCACCACCCGCCGAAGAAGGTGTTCAGCCCGGTCGTGGATGTCATCGCGCTCGCCGATCCCGGTCGACTGGCCGCCGTGGTCGCCGGCGATCCGCGCGTGGTCGGCATCCTCACCGGCCACGCCCACTCCCCCATCGCCACCACGTTCGCGGGCAAACCCATGATCACCTGCCCCAGTACGGCGTCCGTGCTGGGTGGTGCGTGGGAGGTCACGCCACCCCATCGCGTGATGGACTACGCCCCCGACCCCGCCATCGCCCTGCACGTGATCGACGAGAACTTCGGGCTCACAACACATTTCCGCACCGTCGCGATGGGCGGCTGGCTGGGAGAGCCGCCACCCGGCTGACCGACTACGGAAGCCACGACCCGGCGTAATCGTCCAATCGGCCGCTCGAAAGGCCAGATTCTGGTTTTTCTGGCGCGTTTTGGACGATTACGCCGGTCCGGCTGCAGCGCAGAGCAATTCCATCGTTCGGATGACGACGGGGTTGTAGGACTCGGAATCTTTGACGTGCGCGCAGACCGTGCGCCTCGGCGTCGGGTTGGTCAGTTCCAACGCGCAAGCCCCTGGCGGAAGTTCTGTGGCACCCAGGCGAGGGATGACAGTGATGCCGATTCCGCGGGCTACGAAGCGCAGGGCCGACGGGTAGTCGGTGGTTTCCACTTCGAAGCGGGGCGTGAAACCTGCTGCGGCACAAGCGTTCAGCATCGCCTGGCGGCAGGGACCGCGGCTGATGTCGCTGTCGATCCAGCGGTATTGCTCCAACTCGGCCACGTCCACCGTGGTGCGGCCCGCGAGTTCGTGGCCTGCGGGGACCACTGCCACGTAGGGCTCGGTCATCAGGTCGCGGTGGGTGTAGCCGGGGACGTGGGTGGGTTTGTCCAGGCGGATGGTGAGGGCGATGTCGGGGCGGTGCACCGAGACGTCGGCCAGTTCGTCGACGATGCGCAGGCGGATCCGGGTGTCGGGGAATTCGTGGGTGAGGGTGGCGACGACGTCGGGCATCCAGTTGGTGCCCGCGGAACTGAACGTGTTGATCGTGATGCGGCCCGCTTTGCCTGCTCGCAGGTCCGAGACCGTCGAGCCGAGGGCGTTCAGTTCGTCGAGCACTTTGGCGGCCTCGCCCGCGATCACCCGGCCCGCCGGCGTGGGTTGCACGCCGCGGCCGACGCGCTCGAGCAGTTGCAAGCCGATCTCTCGTTGCAGCGCGGTGAGGTGTTGGGAGATCGCCGACGGCGAGTAGCCCAGCGTCGACGCGGCCGCTGCCACCGAACCGGTCGCGACCACCGAGCGGAAGATCATCAGGCGGTGGGTGTCGATCATGCGAGCCCCTTCATTCAGTGTTACTGAATATTAGATGGCAAATAACCGCTTGTGCTTATCTCTTGGCGAGGCCACCGTAGAGGCATGAAATCGCGCCTGCCCGCTTTCGCCCTGGTCGCCGTGATGGTGGCCTGGGCTTCGTCGTTCGTGATCATTCGCGGTATCGCACCGTATGTTTCGCCCGTGGCCATGGCCTCGGGGCGGCTGCTCGTGGCCGCGGTCGTGCTGGGTGGGCTGTTGGCGGTTCGTGGCGGGCGGATGCCGCGCGGGCTGGCGTTGTGGCTCACGTTGGCGTACGGCGTGCTGTGGTTCGGGCTTTATACGGTGCTCGTGAACGCTGCCGAACAGCATCTCGACGCGGGCACCACCGCGCTGCTGGTGAATATCGCGCCGATCGTCGTCGCGGTGTTGGCCGGGCTGTTCTTGAACGAGGGGTTCCCGCCGCTGCTCATCGTCGGGATCGCGGTCAGTTTCAGCGGGGCCGCGATCATCGCGTTCACCGGGCCCGGTCATCGCGACCGCATCGGCGTGCTTCTCGCGGTGGCGGCCGCCCTGCTCTACGGCATCAGCGTGGTCGCGCAGAAACTGGTGCTGCGCACGACAGACCCGCTGCCCGCGACCGCGATCGGTGCCATCGCCGGAGCTGTCGTCCTGCTGCCGTGGGCTCCGGGCATGGTTCGCGAGCTCGCCGACGCGCCGCTGTCAGCCACGATCGGAGTGGTCTACCTCGGCTTGATTCCCACCGCCATCGCCTTCCAACTGTGGGCCTACGCGCTGACGCACACTCCCGCGGGCGTCACGGCTTCCTCGAGCTACGCGGTTCCCGCGCTGGCCATCGTGATGTCCTGGATCTTTCTCGCCGAAGTCCCCACCGCGACCGCCCTGCTCGGCGGCACCCTGTGCCTGGCGGGCGTGGCCATCGCCCGCTTGAAGCCGAGCATGTTCCGCACACCCTCCCCCACGAACGACGAAGAGCTGACCCCGGCACGCACCGCCTGACCCGACGGCCACCAGCCCGCGCCCCTGGCAGACTGGACACGTGAGAGACAAGCCTGTGGGTCTGCCCAGCGGTCCACTGCGCCCGATCGAGCTCGCCAGTGGCGCGGTGATGGCGGGACTGACCGTCGGACTGATCACCGTCGGCTCGCTGGTTCCGATGGCCGCCGCACTGCAGCTGGTCGCGGCGGTGCCGTTGGGGTTGCTGGCGCAGCGGTATCGGTTGCGGGCGCTGGTCACGGCCACTATCGCGGCGATACTGGTGACGTTTGTGGCCGCCGGGATGATGCCCGCGCTGGGGGTGGCCGGGGCGGCGACGCTGGCCGGAATCATCGGCACGGTCAAGCGGCGCGGGGGTGGGTTGCCCGCGGTGGTCGTGCTCGCGGTGATCGCGGGCGCGGGATGGGGTGTGTTCTCGATCGGCACGCTGCTGGTCTTCGCGCGGGCCCGGGAATTGTTCTTCGAGGCTATTCGCAATACCGCGAAAGGTATCGAGGATCTCGCGGCGCGCACTGCCGCTTTGGAACCGCTCGGGCGCATGGCCGCCGAGGCCACCGATGCGGTGCTGCGCTGGTGGTGGGTTTATGTCGGCGTTTCGGTAGGCCTCGGTGTGCTGGTCAGCGCCATCGTGTCCTGGTTCGTACTGGGCGCGGTGCTCGATCGACTCGAGTGGCTGCCCGGCAGCGATCGACTCGACGCGCCCGCCGACGACCGGCCCGTCGGACCGCTGCCGGTGTCGTTGCACGGCGTCGGCTACCGGTACGACGGCACACCGGTGGACGCACTGGCCGATATCGATCTGACCATTCATCCGGGCGAGTTCGTGGCCGTCGTCGGGCACAACGGTTCGGGCAAATCGACCTTGACCAGAGTGCTGGCAGGCAGGCCGCCGACCACCGGTGTCGTGGATCGGCCGGGCTCGGCGGGCTTGGGCGCGATCGGTGGGACCGCGCTGGTCCTGCAACGCCCGGAAAGTCAGACGCTGGGTGTCTCGGTCGCCGACGATGTCGTGTGGGGACTCTCGCCGGAATCGGCCGCCGAGGTCGACGTGCCCGGGTTGCTCGCCGAGGTCGGCCTGGCTGACATGGCCGCCCGCGAAACCGCCACCCTGTCCGGCGGCCAACAGCAACGCCTCGCCGTGGCCGCCGCACTGGCTCGCCGCCCCGCGCTGCTCATCGCCGACGAAGCCACCTCGATGATCGACCCCGACGGTCGCCGCGAACTGGTCGCGCTGCTGGCCGAACTGCCGCGCCGGCACGGCACCGCGGTCGTGTTGGTCACCCACCACGAAGCCGACGCGACCGCCGCCGACCGGGTGATCCACCTCGCGAACGGCCGCATGGTCGACCATCTCGCGACCTGGCCGCACCCCGCCCGCGATCAACGCCGCGCGCCGATGGGCGCCCCCGTGCTCGAACTCGCCGACGTGCGACACACCTACAACCGCGGCACCCCATGGGAGGCGCCCGCGCTGCACGGCGTCGACCTGTCGGTGCGGCAGGGTGAGGCGTTGCTGATCGTGGGCGGCAACGGGTCCGGCAAATCGACGCTGGCCTGGATCATCGCGGGGCTGATCGCGCCGAGCTCGGGACGCTGCGAACTGCGCGGCACCGCGGTCGACAAGCAGGTCGGACGGGTGGCGCTGGCGTTCCAGCATTCGCGGTTGCAACTGCAGAAGCAGACCGTGGGCGCCGAGATCTCCGACTGGGGTGGACGTGCGACCGGGTCGGGTGCGGTCGGGCAGGCGCTGGACGCGGTGGGCTTGGATCGTCGGCTGGCCGCGCGTTCGATCGAGGAGCTCAGCGGCGGGCAGGCCAAACGGGTGGTGCTCGCGGCGATGGTGGCCAGCCGTCCGCAGGTGGTCGTGCTCGATGAGCCGCTGGCCGGGCTGGATCCGCAGGGTCGCGCGGAGATCGTGGAACTGATTGCGCGACTGCGGGATTCGGGACTGACGCTGGTGATCATTTCGCATGATGTCGCCGAGATGTCGATGGTGTGCGATCGCACGGTGCATCTGGACGAGGGAGTGCTCGTGTCGGCGGACGCACATGCCGTCGCCAGGTCAGACCGCTCTCGTGAGCGGGCGTCGTTCGCGGCAGGGCTTGCCTTGGGCCGCCGAGGAGAGGAAGGCGCGACAGCCAACCTGCGTACGGACTCGCCTTCGATCGGACGGCAGGGCCCGACCCATCGCACCGACTCGCCGCCTATCGGACGCCAGGGCCCGACCCATTACACCGGCTCACCACTGCCAGGCGACACGGCGAACTCGCAGATCAGCGCACCGAAAGGCCCGATTCGATGAGCACCGTGTTGCTGCGTGAAGTCCCCGTCGACAGCGTCATCCATCGCCTGTGGGCGGGCACGAAGATGATCGCCGCGTTCAGCATCAGTTTGCTGCTGATGTTCCTGCCGACCTGGCCGGTGCTCGGGGTGATCATCGCGTTCCTGGTGCTGATCTGGGCGCTCGGACGGCTGCCCCTGGGCGCGATTCCCCGGCTGCCGTGGTGGTTCTGGGGGCTGGTGCTGCTGGGCGGACTGATCAACGCGCCGATCGGCATGAAGGCGGTGCTCACCTACGCGCAGGTGTTCGTGTTCGGGATGGTGTTGGTGGCGGCGTCGTTCCTGATCGCCTTCACCACGCCGATGGGCGAGATCGCCCCCGCACTGGCGAAACTCGGTGCGCCACTTCGCAAATTGCGCCTGCCGGTCGACGAATGGGCCGTGGTGGTGGCACTGACGCTGCGCGGTTTGCCGCTGCTTTTCGACGAGATCCGGGTGCTGCGCGCCGCGCGCAAACTGCGCCCCAAGGACAAACTGCTGCACCGCGCCGCCGACAACCCGCTCATCGACATCCTCACCGCGTGCATGGCGGTGTCCTCGCGACGCGCGGGCGAACTCGGCGAGGCGATCACCGCGCGCGGCGGCACCGGCATGCTCACCGCCCTGCCCAGCCGCCCCGCCCGCCGCGACGCCGTCGCGCTGACGATCGTGGCCGCGGTCTGCGCGGGGGCGGTGGTGTTGAGCACCGTGCTCAGCTGAGCCTCCCCGGCGCGACCCGATCCGCGGGCGATACTGACCGATGTGACCGACAGCGAGCACACGCTCCCCGCCTGGCGCAAGCCCACCGAAGGCGAATCGCGCCTGTCCGCCACCCTCGCGATCCTCGCGCTGGTGGGCGTGCAGGCCATGCTGCCCAACCAGTTCCTGCCCTCGCCCGCCTGGCTGCTGCCCGCGCTGGAACTGGGCGTTCTCGCGGTGCTGCTGGTGGCCAACCCGAGCCGGATGGACCGGCAGGAGCCGTGGATCCGCAAGCTCAGTCTGCTGCTGTCGGCGCTGATCAGTTTCGCCACCGCGCTGTCGACCGTGCGGCTGGTGCAGGCCATCGTCGCGGGCTCGATCGATTCGCAACCCGACGAGCTGTTGCGCAGCGGCGCGATCATCTGGACGACCAATATCATCGCGTTCTCGCTGTGGTACTGGGAGTTCGACCGTGGCGGTCCGGCCGCGCGAGCCGCCGGTCGAGAACCGAAGCCGGACTTCCTGTTTCCGCAGATGCAGACCCCTGGCCTGGTCGACAAGGACTGGCGACCGGAATATCTGGACTACCTGTACCTGGCGTTCACCAACGCCACCTCGTTCGCGCCCGCCGACGTGCTGCCGCTGTCGCGCTGGTGCAAGGTGATGATGATGGCCCAATCGGTGATCTCGCTGGTCCTGGGCGCGATGGTGATCGCCCGCTCTATCAATATTTTGAAGTAGCCGCAATACCCGGATTTCACTGTCACGAAACCTGTTGGCCGCTATCGTTCTTCACAAGATTCGAGCTAGGCAGCTTCACACGCCGTCACCTGTGGGGGACTCGCGGTTACGGCGTTCGTACACGCTTCACACCTGATGAAATCCAGATGGGAACGTTCCTATGATCATCCGTAAAATCGCCGCGGCCGCTATTCCCGCGCTCGCCGCCGCCCTGGTGGGCACCGGAATCGCCGGCGCCGAGCCGGTGACCCCGAATGTGGAGTACCGCACCGAACTCGTCGGCAACACCATCATCACCACCCTCACCCATGGCACCTTCGTGCTCACCGGCGGCGCGGTCGATATCCGCGACTCCGCGGGCGCGACCCTGGTCTCGCTGCCGCTGTCGGTGCGCGACGGGCTGCTGGAATACCCACTGCCGCACGCGGTTTCCGCTGACAGCACGGTGCTCGAGCTGACCGCGGTCAAGGATGTCGCGGCCGCACGACCGAACCTGACACCGGTGGCCTCGCCGCAGGAAAACTATGCGGCACAGACGAACTTCAACTCCACCTTCGGAATGGCCACTGCCGTTGGCGGTTTCGTCGGCATGGCCATCGGCGCCGTCATCGGCCTGGTAGTCGGTGCGGCCGCGGGCGGGGTCGGCGCGCTGCCCGGCCTGGTCACCGGGGCCAGTGTCGGCGGGGTCATCGGCACCCTGGTCGCCGGTGGGCCCACGCTGATCATCGCGGGCATCGACCTGATCAACACCTGGAACGCGCCTCCCGGCACCACCCAGTGGGCCGGAAAATAATCTGATCTCCTGATCGCGCCGACGCCTACACTGGCGTCGGTGCGACAAGGAAACGGACTCGACATTCCCGAAACCCTGCGCGATCTGTGTGCGCCCGACCGGATGGCGCTGATCGTCTACGACATGCAGGTCGGCGTCCTCGGCCAACTGCCCGACGGCCAGGACATCGTGGAAAACGTAGTGCGCGTGGTCGAAGCGGCCCGGCGCGGCGGATATCCGGTGATCTTCCTGCGGCACTTCTTCCCGCCCCGGCGTTTGACCGGCGTGTACGGAATGCGGCTGCTGATGGGCTGGCAGCAGGCCGACACCGTCGACGACGTGGCCTTCATCCTGCAACGCGATACGCCCGCGTTCGAGCTGGTACCGGAACTGGTGCCGCGCGAGGATGAACTGGTGCTGGACAAGATGTCGATGTCGGCGTTCGAGGGCACACCGCTTGCCACGCTGCTGCGCGATCTGCGGATCGGCTCCTACGCCATCGCGGGTGTGGCGCTCGAGATCGGCATCGCGCCGACGGTGTCGCACTCCACGGATCTGGGCTTCGTGCCCGTTGTTATCAGCGATGCCTGCGGCGGTCGCGACAAAGAGGCGATGGCCCGGGCGTACGACGACTTCGCGTTCCAGGGCAATGCGCTGGTCACCGACATCGACACGATCACCGGTCTGATGGCCGAAAACTGACACCGGCAATCTCTCAGCACCGGATTTTCGGCCGCCTCGGATCCGAGGGGCGAGACGGAACGCCGCAGGCGCAGTATCGCCCCTCGGATTCGAGGCACACGGGGCCGAAAATCCCGCGGCACCAGCCGCAATAGATTCAGCCCTGTTCGCGCAGCGCGTTCTTGGCGGCGTCCTGGGCGGAATCGACCTGACCGGCGAACTTGCCGCCCGTCTTGTCGTCGACCACGTCACCGGCCTTCTCGATCACGCCGTCGACCTTGTCCGCATGCTGTGAGGCCAGGTCCATCGCCTTGCCGGCCAGGTTCTTGAAATCCACCGCGTACTCCTCGATCGTTGTTCACCGATACAACCGCGACTACCCTAGCAACACTGCAGCTTTCACGAGTCCCATACGGGATGCCACAGGCGGCCGGTGTCGGTCCACGCCTGGAAGCGGACGGTGCCCGACAGTTCGGGGGTGACCCATTGCGCGTCGTGGCGTTCGTCGGCGGTCATCTCGTTGGTGAACGGGCAGGTATCGGTGCGCAACTCGTCGAGTTCGGCGGCGATGCGGCGGGCCTGTTCGTAGCCGAAACCGGTTCCTACTCGGCCGATGTAGGTGAGGCCGTTCTCGTGCGGGATGCCGAGCAGTAGGGATTTGAACAGCCGTTTGTCGCTGCGTCGCCAGCCGCCGACCAGCACTTCCCTGGATCGCCAGTTGCGCTGTTTGAGCCAGGTTTGGGTGCGTTTGCCGGGTTGATACACCGAGTCGAGGCGTTTGGCGACGACCCCTTCCTGGCCTTGGTCTCGGCTCAACCGCATGGCATCGGCACCCGAACCATCCAGCAGCGCACTGACATTCAGCGATGGGGACAGCTTGCCCAGTGCCTCGAGAACAGTGCGTCGGTCGGTGTATTTCTTGCGTAGCAGTGAGGTGCCGTCGAGGTAGAGCACGTCGAACGCGACGAACACCGCGCGCGCCGAATCTGCTTGCAGCGCTGAGATATCCGACAACCCGGCATCGTTGAGTACCACCGCTTCACCGTCGAGTACCACCTGGTGTCCGGCCAGTTCCTCGCCGAGTACGGCCAGGCGCGGGTAGCGGGCGGTCACGGTGTTGCCCGCGCGGCTGCGGACGGTGACGGTGCCGTTGTCGATCTCGACGATCACCCGGAACCCGTCCCACTTGGTTTCGAACGCCCAGTCCGCGGCGGTCAACGATTCGACATCACCCGCCGTAGCCAGCATCGGCGACAGGCCGCGCGGAAACCCCTTGTCCTCCACAGGTTCCCGACGCGACTGATCGCGCATGAGGTGCATCAACCACTGGTCACCCTTGGTCTGGATGAAGGCGTAGCGGCCTTGCACACGCTCGCCGTCGAGTTCGACGATCACCTCGTCTTCGCGCCACTTCTCCGTCACATAGGTGCCCGAATCCCAGATCGTCATGTCGCCCGCGCCGTACTCGCCCTTGGGGATCGTGCCGTGGAAATCCAGGTATTCGAGGGGGTGGTCCTCGGTGCGCACGGCGAGACGGTTGTGTTTCGGCTCGGTCGGCGGGCCCTTCGGCACCGCCCAGGAGGCCAGCACGCCGTCGTGTTCGAGGCGCACGTCCCAGTGCAGGCGGCGGGCGTGATGCTCCTGGATGACGAAGCGGTTGCCGGGGCCCGGTTCCGGGGTAGCAGCCGGGACGGGTTCCGGGGTGCGCTGGGGGTCGCGCATGCTGCGGTATTTGGTGAGGGAGTCGGCCTCGGGACGAGTGGGCAGCGGTAGGTCCAGTCCGGCCAACAGGTCACCGTCGGCCTTCCAGCGAGCCAGCACCTCGTCGAATCGCAACTGCCGCAACGTATCCGCGTCCTCGATCTCCGCCCAGGTGCGTGGTGCGGCGACATTGGGTTCGGGGCGACCACGCAGGGAGTACGGGGCGATGGTGGTCTTGGCGGCGCTGTTCTGACTCCAGTCCAGGAACACCTTGCCCGTGCGCGCCGACTTGGCCATGGTCGCGGTCACCAGATCCGGGTGCAGCGCTTCGAGATTGGTGGCCACCTGCTTGGCGACAGTGGATGCGCCGCGCGAACTCACCGGCCGATCCAACGGCACGTAGACGTGAATTCCCTTGCTGCCACTGGTTACTGGATACGCCTGCATCCCGATCTCGGCGACCATATCGCGCACGGCCAGCGCGACCCGCGCGCATTCAGCCAACCCGGCACCGGGTCCAGGATCGAGGTCGAACACGATCCGGGTGGCCGGGCCACGCTCGTCACCGTCGAAACGCCATTGCGGCACATGGATTTCCAGCGAGGCCTGCTGTCCGAGCCACGCCATCGCGGCCTCCGACTCGATCAGCGGATACACCACCCGGCGGCTGGAATGCTCGATCGCGCGGCGGGCAATCCACGCGGGCGCGTGCTCGGGCAGGTTCTTCTCGAAGAAGTCGGGGTGGTCGACCCCGTTGGGCCACCGTTTCCTGGTGACCGGGCGCCCCGCCAGATGCGGCAGCGCGGCGTCGGCGATCGCCGAATAGTAGGCGATCACTTCGCCTTTGGTGGTGCCGGTTTGCGGGTACAACACCTTGTCGAGGTTGCTGAGCTCAACCTCGATATCCGGTTCACCCGGTGCGCCCCGAAACTCCCGGCGGACCATCGACGCGATCCGGCCGCGGGGACCGACCAACGGTCCCCGCGTACCGAATCAGGCCTTGGGTCCCGGATCGGTCGGTGCCGCGCCGCCGGGGGTGGTGCCGGGGCCTGCCTGCGGGGGCACGACCTTCTTGGCCGCGTCCTTGCCCTTCTCGATCTTGTCGCTGTACTTGCCCTTGGTCTTGTCATCGATGAAGGTGCCGGCCTTGTCGACCGCTTCATTGATCTTGTCGGCGTTCTGCTCGACCGCCACCTTGCCCTTACCGAGCAGGCCCTTCAAGGTATCTACGAGACTCATCTGACGATGTTCCTTTCGAGAGGAGGGTCACTCCACATCTTCCCACCACGAATCCCGTGGTGGGAGGTCATTCGGAACCACCCTCTGGCCCGGCTTGGGCACTACCACCGGGGTACCCGCTTCCGCTGCCGCCGACACCAGTCGACGGACGGGTTCGGACCAGCCGTGGAAGGCCAGATTGAACGTGGCCCAGTGAATCGGGACGAGCAGGCCGTAGCTCGCGTCGCCCAGGCACAGGTCGGCGTGCGCGCGCACCGCCTCTTCGGGGTTCATGTGCACATCGGTCCAGCGGTCGTCGTAGGCGCCGATGGGCAGCAGCGTGAGATCGAAGGGGCCCAGGACCGCGCCTGCCTGGGCGAACGCCTTCGTGTAGCCGGTGTCGCCGCCGAAATAGACCCGTTTGGTCGGGCCCGACAGCGCCCACGACGCCCACAGCGTGGTGTTGCGGACCAGGCCGCGGCCGGAGAAATGCCTGGCCTCGGCACAGGTGATGGTCAGGCCCCGGTCGTTGGCGTCGTGGCCCAGCGATACCGAGCCGCCCCAGTCCAGCTCGACGATCCGGTATTCGGGCACACCCCACTGGCGCAGGTGCGCGCCGATGCCGGTGGGGACCACGAACGGGGCGAGTTGGGTGCGCACGAGTTCGTCGATGGTGGCTTTGTCGAGGTGGTCGTAGTGATCGTGGGAAATGATCACCGCGTCGACCTTGGGCACCTGCGACAGCTCGCCGGGCACCGGATGCAGTCGGGCCGGGCCGACCACCGGGGACGGGGAGACCCGTTCGCTCCACACCGGGTCGGCCAGCACGCGGTAGCCGTCGATTTCGACCAGCGCGCTCGCGTGTCCGTACCAGGTGACCGCGAGGTCGGCGGCCTGCGCGGGCACGGCCGGAGTGACCAGCGGAACCGGCCGGGGCGGACGACCGACGCGGCCCTTGGTCAGGCCCGACCAGATCAGCGACGGCGCGGCACCCGCGGCGAGCATGGCGCTGGGTTCGGTGTTGTGGAAACGGCCGTCGCGATACGAGGACTTGCCCAGGGCGGTCGGCGCGATCGAGGACGGACCGGCACCGATCGCGGTCGGTAGACCCCACACCGCGCGCGCCATCCAGGCCAGACCGACGGTGCTCGCGACCGAACTCGCCACACGTGAGATACGCATCAGCGGCCCGTGAATTTCGCCGGACGCTTCTCCTGCCGGGCCAACCGGCCCTCTTTCGCGTCGTCGCTGCTCCACGCCGCCTCCAGCGCGGCGACCTGCTGCGCGCTGGCCGGATCGCCGGTGCCGTCGTCGTTGAGCATCAACTTCATGGCCTGCAGCGACAGTGGCGCCAGCGCCGCGATCGACTTGGCCCAGTCCTTGGCATCGGCGAGCGTGCCGAGCTTGTTGGCGAAGCCGTACGCGTAAGCGTCTGCGGCAGAGATGGATTCGGCACCGAGCAGGATGGTCCGCGCGGGGCCGCCGCCGATCAGCGCGGCCAGTCGCGAGACCGTCCAGCGATCGACGGAGATGCCGAGCTTGGCCGCGGGGACGGCGATGTAGGCGTCGGGTTCGATCACTCGCAGGTCAGAGGCCAGCGCCAACTGCACGCCTGCGCCGAGCGCTCCGCCGTTGATCGCCGAAATCACCGGCACCGGAACGGATTCGATGGTGTGCAGCATGTCGAGCAGGCCGGTCAGGAACGACTCGGAGTACACCCCCGACAGGTCGGCGCCCGCGCTGAAGATCGGGCCGCGGCCGGTGAGCACGATGGCACGCGCACCCTGGGCCACGGCATCGAGCACCGCGGCGCGCAACTGGCCGACCAGGTCCTCGTTGAGCGCGTTGCGTCGTTGTTCGCGCTGCAATTCGATGGTGATCACGTCGCCATCGCGGGTCACGCCGAGCATGCGTCCCTCCCAGAATCACTGGATTTAGTGGATATTCACACTCTGCCACAGGCCACCGACAACCCCCGGGAAGGCGATAGCATCCACAGCTGTGCCGCAAACCGACGTAGACATCCTGGTGATCGGTGCCGGCCAAGCCGGGCTGTCGGCCGGTTACCACCTGAGCAAGCTCGGGTTGGCGCCCGAACGCGACTTCCGCATCGTCGACCACGCGCCCGGCCCCGGCGGGGCATGGCAATTCCGTTGGCCCTCACTGACTTTGACCACGGTGAACCGGGTGCACGATCTGCCGGGGATGTCCTTCGCCGACACCCTGCCGCCCGGCTCGGAATCCGCGCCCGCCGCCACCGCGGTGCCGCACTATTACGAGCTCTACGAAAAGCGGTTCGACCTGCGCGTTCAACGGCAGGTGACGGTGAAAGTGGTGTGCGATCGCACCGCCGACGGCAACAGCTGCGCGGGCCGAGGCGAGGTACTGCACGTCGAAACCGAGGGCGCGGGCACGCTGCGCGCACGCGGGCTGATCAACGGCACCGGCACCTGGGAGCACCCGTTCGTCCCCCGCTATCCCGGCGCGGACACCTTCGCCGGACGCCAACTGCACACCCGCGATTACCGCACGCCCGACGAGTTCGCGGGCAAGCACGTGGTGATCGTGGGCGGTGGCATTTCCGCGGTGCAGTTGCTCGACGAAATCTCGCAGGTGACGTCCACCACATGGGTCACCAGATCGGCCCCGCGCTGGCGGGAGACGCCGTTTTCCGAACAGGACGGACGTGATGCGGTGGCCTTGGTGGAGGACCGTGTGCGCCGCGGTTTGCCGCCTGGATCGGTGGTCTCGCTGACAGGGCTGCCGCTGGACCAGCGTTTACAAGCCGCACGCGAGCGGGGCGTGCTCGACCGGCTCCCGATGTTCGAGCGGATCGAGCCGGCCGGGGTTCGGTGGTCCGACGGCAATTTCCAGGCCGCCGACGTCATCCTGTGGGCAACCGGTTTCCGCAGCTCACTGGACCATTTGGCACCGCTGCGACTGCGCGGACCCGGCGGCGGGATCACCATGACCGGACGCCTGGCCACCCAGGTCGCCGTCGATCCGCGCATTCATCTGATCGGCTACGGGCCGTCGGCCAGCACGATCGGCGCCAACCGGGCCGGTCGGGCCGCGGCCCGCGAACTGACCGACTACCTCGGGATCAGTCCAGCCCGGCGCTGAGCGTGGCCGGGTCGGGGCCGATCCTGGTGCCGGACTCGAGGCGGTTGATCGCTTCCATCGCCGCGGCGTCGAGTTCGAAGGTGAATACGTCGAAGTTCTCGGCGATGCGCGAGGGCGTGACCGACTTCGGGATGACGATATTGCCCAGCTGCAGGTGCCAGCGGATGATGACCTGCGCCGGGGTGCGGTCCAGCTCCTTCGCGATGCCGACGATCGTCGGGTTGTCCAGCAGGGTGCCCTGGCCCAGCGGGCTCCAGGCCTCGGTGGCGATCGCGTGATTGTCGTCGTATTGACGCAGGTCACGCTGCGACAGCGTGGGATGTAATTCGATCTGATTGACCGCGGGGACCTCGCCCGTCTCGGCGATCAGGGTCTCCAGGTCGATCACCCGGAAGTTGGACACCCCGATCGAACCGATCCGGCCTTGCGACTTCAACGCCTGGAACGCGCGGAACGTGTCGACATAGCGGCCGGCCGACGGCACCGGCCAGTGGATCAGGTACAGGTCGAGGTAGTCCAGGCCCAGCAGCTTCATGCTCTTGTCGAAGGCGCGCAGGGTGCTGTCGTAGCCCTGGTCGGAGTTCCACAGCTTGGTGGTGATGAACAGTTCGTCGCGGGGAATGCCCGATTCGGCGATCGCGCGGCCGACGCCTTCCTCGTTCCCGTAGACCGTGGCGGTGTCGATACTGCGGTAGCCGACCTTCAACGCTTCGGCGACCACCCCGGTGACATCGTCGGCCGGGACCTGGAACACACCGAAGCCGAGCTGTGGGATCACGTTCCCGTCATTGAGCACGATCGTGGGGACAGGGCTGCTCTCGCTACGGAAGGTCACCCTCTCGAAGGTAGAAGTGGTTCGGTGTGGCGTCAACGACGGCGCGTCGCGTGTTTCCCCCTGCCGCGAAGCGGGGCGCCGGTCAGGAGACTGCGGCCGGGATCAGAACACGGCTCCGGGTAGTCCGATTCGTCGGTATCTGGCCTGGCGGGTGAGGCGCAGATCCGCGGGGTCTTGTGCGTGCAGCGCGGCCAATTCCGCGGCGATCGCCAGGACCGTGCGGCGGGCGAAGGCGACCGGTTCGTCGGCGGCATCGGGGTACTCCTCGACGATCCGGTCCACCACACCGTCTTCCAACAGATCAGCCGCTCGAATACCCTGTGCCGCAGCCATTTCCGGTGCGTGTTCGGTATCGCGGAAGACAATCGCGCTGGCACCTTCGGGCGGCAGCGGGGCGAGCCAGCCGTTTCTGGCCGCGAGCACCCGGTCAGCGGGCAGCAGCGCCAGCGCGCCACCGCCGGTGCCCTGGCCGAGCAGCACGGACACCGTCGGGGTGTCGAGGGTGACGAGATCGGCCAGGCAGCGGGCGATTTCGGGTGCGAGTCCGCGCTCTTCGGCTTCCTTCGACAGCGCCGCGCCGACCGTGTCTATGACCAGTACCAGCGGCAGTCGCAGCTCCTTCGCCAAGACCATCGCGCGCCGCGCTTCCCGCAGCGCGGCCGGGCCCATCGTGTGCTCGCCGTCCTGACCGGATCGGTCGTGCCCGAACACCACGCACGGCTGACCGGCGAAACGGGCCAGCGCCAACAGCACCGTGCGATCGGCGTCGCCGCGACCGGTGCCGCTGAGCGGAACCCGTTGTGTCACATGGCGAAGCAGATCGCGAATCCCCGGTCGGCCCGGTCTGCGCGAACTGAGCACCGAATCCCAGGCGCTGGCAGTCGGATTCGCGACGGTCGCCGGATTGAGCACGGGCGCGGCCCAACCCGGCTTCGTCTTCACCCGAACAACCACACCGCCGGCAACACTCATCGCCCGATGCGCGATCCGCCGGAACACCTTCACCGTCACCACGCCGTCGATCACGCCGTTGCGATACAGGTTCTCGGCGGTCTGTACCCCGGGCGGAAAAGGCCTGTCGTACAACGCTTCGTACACGCGCGGACCCAGGAATCCGATCATCGCGCCGGGCTCGGCGAAGGTGATGTGGCCCAGCGAACCCCAGGACGCGAACACCCCGCCCATCGTCGGATCACGCAGGTACACCAGATACGGGTACCCCGCCGATTTGTGCACAGCGACCGCACCCGCGATCTTCACCATCTGCACGAAAGCGACTGTGCCCTCTTGCATTCGAGTGCCACCCGACGTCGGCGACGCGATCAGTGGCAAACCGAGTTCGGTGGCGCGTTCGACAGCGCGCACGATCCGCTCGGCCGCGGCCACACCGATCGACCCGGCCAGAAACGCGAATTCACAGGCGATCACCGCGACTCGGCGACCACGCAACAGGCCTTCGCCGGTCAACACCGACTCGTCGGCACCCGACCGGTCGGCCGCGGCGAGCAACTCCTGGCGATAGTGCGCGGACACGACGGGTTCGATCGGCGGCCGATCCCAACTCACGAAGGAGTCTGGATCCAGCAACTGCCCGATCAGGTCATCCGCCGACATGCGCACGCGGTGAGCCTAAACGAGGAGCGGGGCTGCGGCCTTCATCGCGGCAGCCCCGTCCTGTTCGGGAAGAACCTGCTCAGTAACCCTGCATGACCTTGCGCAGGGCGTACTCGGTCAAGGCGACCAGGGCCTGCTTGGCGGGGTCACGGCGACGGGCGTCGATCGACATGATCGGCACGTCGGCGGGCACCGCAAGAGCCTGGCGGATGTCCTCGAGCGGGTACTTGGGCGCGTCGTCGAACTCGTTGAGCGCGACCAGGAACGGCAGCCCGCGGGCCTCGAAGTAGTCGACAGCGGCGAAGCTGTCTTCGAGCCTGCGGGTGTCGACCAGCACCACGGCACCGATGGCGCCGCGGATCAGGTCGTCCCACATGAACCAGAACCGGTACTGGCCCGGCGTACCGAACAGGTACAGGACCAGGTCGTCGGCGAGGCTGATGCGACCGAAGTCCATCGCGACCGTGGTGGTCGATTTCTGCGGAATACCGGTCAGGTTGTCGATTCCGGTACTGGCGTTGGTGACCAACGCCTCGGTGCGCAGCGGAACGATCTCCGACACCGCGCCGACCATCGTGGTCTTACCCACGCCGAAGCCACCGGCGACAACGATCTTCGCCGATGTCGGCTTAGCCGTGCGGGTGTCGACCTGCGCCGTCGAATCAAATACGCCGGAGTCCACTGAGAACCCTTTCGATCAGCTCGCGACGTTCATCGTCGCTGGAATCGTCTTTCAATGTTGCCGAAACCCGCACATGGCCGGCCTCGATCAGATCGGCTACCAGTACCCGGGCCACCCCGATCGGGATGTACAGCTGGGCAGCTATCTCGGCAACGGACGGCGATTGCCTGCACAACTCCACGATGGACGTTTCGAGGTTGTTCAGTTCGTACTGCCGCTCGATGGCGACCGCTTGCGAGGCGACCAGCGCCTCCAACGCCAACTCGACCGCCGGCCTGGTTCGACCGGCAGTCAAGGAGTACGGGCGAACGAGACTGGGCTCGGCGCTCCCCATGCGGTGATCGTCTATGTCCATCCCACCATCAGGAACCCATCGTGACGCGAGGTGTGGCCTGGACGGTCTGGCCAACGCGCTCGACCAGAAGTGCCATTTCGTAGCCGACCTGACCGATGTCACACGAGGTGTTGGTCAGGACCGCGAGATACGAGCCGTCGCCGACTGCCATGAGCAGCAGGTAACCGTGCTCCATCTCGACGACGGACTGCAGTACCGTACCGCCTTCGAACAGATTCGACACACCGACGGACAGGCTGGCAAGCCCGGCGGTGACGGCGGAGAGCTGTTCGGCACGGTCGACCGGGAGCTGAGCGCTCGCGGCCATCAACAGGCCGTCAGCTGAGACCAGAACGGCATGGGCTACGCCAGGAACCTCGTTGGCGAAGTTCGAAACCAGCCAATCCAGCTGACGGTTAGTACCACCTAGATCGGGGTTCATCGGTCTCCTTTATCTCCGGTTAGGTTCATTGCCTTCATTGCGCGGCCATCCCGAACGCCCTGCTGATGACGACTCAGGCTGTTCCGGATCGTGGCGGGATCGCGTTGCTGCTGCTTGGTGCGATCGGCGGCGCCGTTCACACCACCGGGCACGAGCCTGCCGCCCGGACTGCGCTGAGGCAAACCGGCGGCGGTACGCACCTCGGCCTGAGCCTCGCTGGCCGCCCGCGCAGCCTGCCATCCTTCGTCACCGGGTGATTCGAAGGCGGCGGCCATCTGGTTCCGGTCGGAGTTCTCATCCGTGAGCCACGCCGACATCATCTCGGCGAAGATCGGCGTTCCGCCCATCACGGAATCACCCTCGGGTGCCGGCTGCAACCTGGTCTGGAAGAACGACGCAGCCTTCTCCGGACTTGCCCGGAAACTGTGTCGACCCGGATCACGCCCTGCCGACGCAGCGTTATCCGGCCCCGCAGGGTCCCGATCCCGTTGCGGCAGAGCCACTCCTGGCCCGGCGGTCGCCTGCGGTACCACACTAGCCCCGGGATCGCGCCGAGGCAGGCCAATCGGCGCAGCCGGGCGTTGGGGCGCGTTGGACTGCGACGCGTCCGCGGCCGGGGCCCGCTGGGGCAGGCCGTTGGGGGTCGAATCCTGCTGCGGCGCAGGGGCTGCGCGTTGCGGCAGGCCGTTGGCCGGGCGGTGCTGACCGGCGGGCTGGGCGCGCGGCGGGAGTCCGTTGGCCGGATCCCGTTGCGGCAGACCCGTCGACGGATCAAGACGCGGCAGGCCACCGGACTGGTCGCGCTTCGGCAGACCGGTCAGCGGATCACGTTGCGGCAGACCGCCGGTCTGATCACGCTGCGGCAGACCCGACGACGGATCCAGACGCGGCAGGCCGCCGGACTGTTCGCGATGCGGCAGGCGCGGCGTGGGCTCACGCTGCGGCAGACCACCGGTGGCGGTGCCCCGCTGCGGAAGACCCGACGACGAATCACGCTGGATCGCACCGGAATCACGCTGCGGTGCGGCGTTTTCCTGGCCACGCTGTGGGAGACCGGTCGACTGCGCCGAGGCGCTCGCGGCGTCACGCTGCGGCAGACCCGTTGCCGGGTCACGCTGTGGAAGTCCGGTCGACGGATCACGTTGCGGCAGGCCGCCCGTCTGTTCACGCTGCGGTAGTCGCTGATCACGCTGCGGCAGACCGACCGACGGGTCGCGCTGCGGCGCTCCGTTGGAGCCCGGCGAACGCTGCGGCAGACCGCCGGGGGTACTCCCCCGCTGCGGCTGGGCAGGCTGCGCGGACTGCGCGGATTCGCGCGACGGCGCACCGTTGGCACCCGGCTGACGCTGCGGCAACCCACCGGACTGCGACAGCCCACTCGGCTGCTGCTGCTCGCTCTGGCCCTGCGGCCCGAGCCCCTGACCCTGCGGCGGACGCGGCGGTCCACCCGGTGCCAGATTGCGCTTGGGTAGGTTGGCCGCGGCCAGCTTGCCGCGCTGCGGCACGTTGGTCTGACCCGGTGCGGGCGGTCGCAGCGACGGCGACGACTGCTCGGTCGCGTCCTGGGCCGCGCCCGCGGCCATCGAGTTGCCCGGCGAACGCTGCGGTAACCCGCCACCGGCGGGGGTGGGCGCGCTGACGCCGGGATCCACGGTGACCATCACGTTGCCACCCGGGGTCCGGGTGATCGCGCGGGTCTGCATGGTGCTGGGTTGCTGCTGCGGGGTGGGCCGCTGCTGCTCGGGCGCGGGCGCCTGCTGCTGCTTCTGCAGCTGATGCGGCGGAACCACGGTGCCACCGGCGCCGGACACGATCAGGCCGACCGGCACGTGCACGGTGACCGTCACGCCCGGATCGCGCGCGGTGTCGAAGGTGGGACGCAGTCGCACGGTCAGGCCGTGACGCTCGGCCAGGCGGCCGACCACGAACAGACCCATGTGGCGGGCGGTGTCGGGACCGGGCTCGGCGGTCTGCTCGAGCCGGTGGTTGATCTCCGACATCTCCGCGGGCGGCATACCGATACCGCGGTCGGCGACCTCGATCAGCAGACCCTGGTCGTGCGCCTGCGCGAAGGTGAACTTCACGTCGGTCTCGGGCGGGGAGGCCCGCAGCGCGTTGTCCAGCAGCTCGGCGAACAGGTGCGCCATATCGGAGGCGGCCGGTTCGACCAGCGAGCCGCGCGGCGTGGCGCCGAGCTTGACCCGCTCGTAGTCCTCGACCTCGGAGATCGCGGCACGCAGCACGTCGGCGATCTCGACCGGGGCGGACTTGGTGCGACGCTGCTTGGTACCGGCCAGAATCAGCAGGTTGTCACCGTTACGACGCATACGCGCCGCGAGGTGGTCAAGGCGGAACAGGTTCTCGAGCAGGCGCGGGTCCTTCTCGTCGTACTCCATCGCCTCGATGAGCGTGAGCTGATGGTCGACAAGGGACTTGGAGCGGCGAGCCAGGGTCTCGAACATGTCGTTGACCTGCGAACGCATCTGCGCCTGATCGCTGGCCAGGCGCAGCGCCTGACCGTGGATATCGTCGACGGCGCGAGCCAGCTGACCGATCTCCTCGTCGGAGCGCACCGGCATCGGCTCGAGCGGCACGTCCTCGGGAGCGGCACCGTTTCGCAGCTGGGCGACTTCGTGCGGCAGATCGGATTCGGCCACGCGCAGGGCGGCAAGGCGCAGGCGGTGCAGCGGCACGATCATCGAGCGGGCCACGAACACCGCGAGCAACAACGCGGCCAGGATCGTGGCGATCACGACCACGGTGTAGGTCCAGGCGCCGGTGGCGGCCGAGCTGGCGAGGTCTTCCATCGCGACGTCGATCGCCCTGGTCGACTCGTCCACCGCGCCTTCGTAGGCCTCGATGCTGGTGTAGAGCGAGGTTTTGAGCTGGGTGACAGGCAGCTGGCCTGCCGCGAACGCGGGGCTGTCGCGCAGGCCGGCCCTGACCTGGACCTCCGCCATGAGTTTGCCGATCAGCGGATCACCGGCGGGATAGCGGTTGGCCAACGCTTCGACCCGGTGCTTTTCGACGGCGACACCGGTGAGGTAGGTCTGCACACCCTTCTCGTCGCCCTGCAGCATCTGCGCGATACCGGCCAGCTCGTCGACGAGCACCGTACTGGTGTTACGCAAGTCGACCAGACGGATCTTGTTCGCGTCCATCGCCGGGCTGCTCGCGTCGGCGAGCGTGGCTTCCACGATCCGGATGCTGTCGTTGTTCAACTGCGAGACGATGGCAAGCGACGGTGCGAAGTTCGTGGTGACCCCCGAGCCCTGCCCCCGCACCTGCTTGGCCTGCGTGAGCATCCGCTCGAAGGTGCCGTACACCTCGGGCCGCGCGGACAGGCGGGGAAGTGACGCCTCGGCCCTGCCGATCACGTCGTCGAGGTCTTTGAGGTCCTGGTCGGTCACTACCGAGGCGCCCATGCCGTTGGGCACCATCTGGCTACCGGCGACCTGGGCCGTGACCGCACTCAGCTGGCTGACGACCGGAATCGTGTCGACCTGCTCGTTGATACTGGAGAGCCGATTCGCCTCCGAGAACTCGGAGGTAATTCTCGACACGCCGAGCCCGACCGCGACCGCGAGGGGCACGGCCAGTACGGCCGTAACCTTCCAGCGCAGGTCCCAGTTGCCCAGGGCCCAGCGTTTACTGCCGGACCTAGCGGCGTCACGCATCTCCCACTCACTTTCCAAACTGGCCTCGTACCGTGCACCTGCAGCGAACCACCACAGGCGCGTGGGTGCCCGCCAGCGGATGCTGGCCGAGAACTACGGCTGGCCGAGAAATTGCGTCTACGACTGCCCGAATAAGTGACATCGGATTCTAACGGATCAATAACTTCTTGGGTGACTCCCGGTGCAGGTCCGCTCGATGACCAGCCTGTTGTAGGCAAAACCAAAGGTCGCGGCACCCCCTCGGGTGTCGCGTGAAGTCTGCCACAATCATCTGGATCTATCGAGCGGGCATCGAAGCGAGGCTAGGGAGTCACCGGGTTGGACACCGAACACGAGTACAGGCCGGTCTATCAGACCAGCCTGATCGATCCAGCCGAGTTCTGGTCCGCCGCAGCTCAGAGCATCGAATGGGATGTACAACCCGAGCAGATCGTGGATGCCGCGGACAAGCGGTCGGCGCGCTGGTTTCCCGACGCCCGTCTCAATACCTGTGTGAACGCGCTGGACCGTCATGTTCGGGCGGGCACTGTCGAGCAGGGTGGACACGCCGATCAGCCCGCTCTCATATTTGCCTCCGCTATGACGGACACCACCACGACCTATACCTACGCCGAATTACTGGACGAAGTCGCCGAGTTCGCCGGAGCCATGCGGGATCTGGGCGTGTTGCCCGGTGACCGGGTGGTGATCTATCTGCCGATGATCCCCGAAGCGGTGATCGCGATGCTGGCGTGCGCGCGCATCGGCGCGGTGCACTCGGTGGTGTTCGGCGGGTTCGCCGCGCCCGAGTTGGCCGCGCGCATCGACGACGCCGAACCTGTGTTGATCGTCACCGCGTCGGGCGGGCTCGAGCCCAACCGCCGCATCGACTACCCGCCGATCGTGCTGGACGCGCTCGACCTGGCCGAGACCGCGTCGGTGCGCACGGTGCTGGTCAAGCAGCGTCCGCAGTTCCCGACCATCGATTTCGGTGTGGCGCTACCCGCGTCGGGCGCCCTGCCGTCCTCGGAGCAGACCGTGGCCGCCCGCTGGGTCGACTGGGATGCCACCGTGCCCGGCAGCGCGCCCGCCGATCCGGTCTCGGTCGCGGCGACCGATCCGCTGTACATCCTCTACACCTCCGGCACGACCGGAAAGCCCAAAGGCGTGGTGCGCGACAACGGTGGTCACGCGGTCGCGCTGTCCTGGTCGATGCGCAATATCTACGACATCGGCCCAGGTCAGGTGTTCTGGGCCGCCTCGGATGTGGGCTGGGTAGTCGGCCACTCCTACATCGTCTACGCGCCCCTGCTCGTGGGCGCCACGACGCTGCTCTACGAGGGCAAACCGGTGGGCACACCCGACGCGGGCGTGTTCTGGAAGATCATCGACGAACACAACGTGCGGGTGCTGTTCACCGCGCCGACGGCCCTGCGCGCGATCCGCCGCGCCGACCCCGACGCCACCGCCGCGCACCGCTACGACCTGTCCCGGCTGCGCGCGCTGTTCTGCGCGGGCGAGCGCCTGGATCCGGCCACCTTCGAATGGGCGTCGGACACCCTGCTCGCAGGCCATCCCGACACTCCCGTGGTCGATCACTGGTGGCAGACCGAGACCGGCTGGCCGATCTGCGCCGACCCGCTCGGCATCCAGGAACTGCCGGTCAAAGCCGGTTCGTCGAGTGTGCCGGTGCCCGGTTACCGGCTGCGCGTGCTCGACGCGAACGGCAACGCGGTCCCCGCGGGCACCGAGGGCAACATCGTCATCGGATTACCCCTTCCGCCCGGCTGTCTGACCGGTCTGTGGCGCGACCGGGAACGCTTCATCCGCTCGTACCTGTCGGCCTTCCCCGGCCACTACCTCACCGGCGACTCCGGATACTTCGACGAGGACGGGTACCTCTACGTGCTCGGCCGCAGCGACGACGTGATCAACATCGCTGGTCATCGCCTGTCGGCGGGCAGTATCGAGGCCGCGATCGCCGGGCACGCCGCGATCGCCGAATGCGCGGTGATCGGCATGCCCGACGAGCTCAAGGGCAGCCTGCCGCTGGCCTATGTGGTGCTCAAGCAGGGTGTGGACATCGAGCCCGAGCAGTTGCGCGCCGAACTCGCGCAGCGGGTGCGCGACCAGATCGGCGCGATCGCGACCCTGCACGACGCGATCGTGGTGTCCGGCCTGCCGAAGACCCGCTCGGGCAAGATCCTGCGCAAGACGATCCGTCAGCTCACCGCCGGTGAACAGGTGGAAACGCCCGCGACCATCGAGGACCCGAACGTGCTCACCGCCCTGGCCGACCGGATCCTGGCCAACCCCCCGCTGGGCTACCAGACCCCGGTCGTGACCCCCGAGCAGAACAACGACCCGGTTTCCCCGGCACCCTAAGATCACCACGTGACCACATCTACCGTCCTGGTCGTCGATGACGACGAGGATG
Source organism: Nocardia sp. NPDC058666 (assembly GCF_042714895.1). NCBI lineage: Bacteria > Bacillati > Actinomycetota > Actinomycetes > Mycobacteriales > Nocardiaceae > Nocardia > Nocardia sp. NPDC058666. Next base: position 340,199 of record NZ_JBHXRY010000002.1, on the reverse strand, counting down.
TCCTCGCCTCGGTCGAACGCGGCCTGCGCCTGTCCGGGTTCCGGGTGCTGGTCGCGCGCGACGGCGGTGCCGCGCTGCGTGCGGTGGCCGAACACGCGCCCGACGCGGTCGTGCTCGACATGAACATGCCCGTGCTCGACGGTGCGGGCGTGGTCACCGCCCTGCGCGCGATCGGCAACGACGTGCCCATCTGTGTGCTCAGCGCCCGCGCGTCGGTGGACGACCGGATCGCGGGTCTGGAGTCGGGCGCGGACGACTACCTGGTGAAGCCGTTCGAGCTGGCCGAGCTGGTGGCCAGGATCAAGGCGCTGCTGCGCCGCCGCACCGACACGCCCGACCCCGTGGCACCCGGCGCGCTGACGCTGGGCCCGTTGATGATCGACGTCGCGGGCTATCGCGCGCTGCTGCACGGACGCGAAATCGAGCTCACCAAAAGGGAATTCGAATTGTTGTCCACCCTGGCCCGCAATGCGGGTGTGGTGTTGACGCGTGAACGGCTGCTGGAATTGGTGTGGGGTTACGATTTCATAGCCGATACGAATGTGGTCGATGTGTTCGTCGGATACCTGCGCCGGAAACTCGAAATAGATGACACCCCAAGGATTTTGCACACGATTCGTGGGGTGGGATTCGTCCTCCGGGAATCGAAATGATCTCCACCCCCGCACTGAAACATCGTCGCAGACAATCGTTTTCGCTGCGAATGCGGGTTGCGGGGGCGGCCGCGGCGGGGGCGGTCATCATCGTCACGATCGCGGCATTCGTCGGTTTTCAGGCCATCGAACGCAATAACGTCACCCAAACCGATCAGCAACTGGAAATCGCGTCGCGCATCGTGCTGATCGAGCCGGTCCTTGCCACCGGTTTCGTGAACCTGACCGGTCTGCAGAACACCATGGCGCTCACCGTGCGCGACAACGGCCAGGTCACCGCGTCCAGTTCCACCCAGCTACCGGATCTGCCGCCGGGCTCGCAGACCGTGCAGCTGCACAAGCAGCCGTATCGGGTGCTCACCACCACCGAGAATCAGCCGCAGGGCCGCACCGTCTCGCTGGCGATTCCGACCACCGAGGCGGCCAAGGCGACCGCCGACCAGCAGCGGTGGGTGCTCGCGGGTGCCGCGATCGCGGTGGCGGCCGCGGCGGCGCTGGGCTGGTTGCTGGCCGGGCGCGCGGTCGGGCCGATCGTGAAGCTCACCAAGCAGGTGTCGGAGGTCGGCGCGCCGGACCGGCCCGTGCAACAGGTCGACGGGTCCGGCGTCGACGAGGCGGTGAAGTTGGCCGACGCGGTGAACACCATGCTGGCCCGCGTCGATCAGGCCCAAGCCGACACCGCCGCGGCCCTGGAAACGGCCCGCGACTTCGCGGCGGTGTCCGCGCACGAACTGCGCACCCCGCTCACCGCCATCCGCACCGACCTCGAGGTCCTGCGCACCCTGGATCTCACCGACGAGCAACGCCGCGAGATCCTCGACGACCTGGCCCGCAACGAAACCCGCGTGGAGACCACCCTGACCGCGCTGGAACGCCTGGCCCGCGGCGACCTCACCGCCGAAACCGATCACGTGCCCACCGATGTGGCCGATCTGTGCGATCAGGCCGCCCACGACGCCATGCGCCACAACCCCGGCCTGTCGGTGCGCATCGACACCGACACCGAACTGGTCACGCGCGGTCTGCCCGCGGGCCTGCGCCTGGCCGTGGACAACGCGCTGACCAACTCGGTGAAGCACGGCGGCGCCACCGACGCCGTGGTGTCGGCGCATCGCACTGCGCAGGGCCGCATCGTGATCGCCGTGGACGACAACGGCTCCGGTCTGGCCCCCGCCGAACGCGAGGCGGTCTTCGCCCGGTTCGTTCGCGGCAGCAACGCCACCAAGGGCGGTTCGGGTCTGGGCCTGGCCCTGGTCGCCCAGCAAGCTCAGCTACACGGCGGCGTCGCCTACTTCGAAGACAGCCCGTTGGGCGGCGCCCGCCTGGTCATCGACCTACCCGACCACGCAAAAGCCCCGCACCCGCGGTGATCCGCGGATACGGGGCTGAGAGCTTGCGCCTACTTCTTGTCGTCGCTCTTGAACGCGCCCTTTACCTTGTCGGCGGCGCGCTCGGCGGCGTCCTTGACGTCACTAGCTGCCTTCTTCGCTTCCGCTTCGATCTTCTCGGCCTCGGACTTGATCTTGCCGGTGGCCTTGTCATCGTGGGACATCGAACCTCCACTCTCGTGAGTTCCGCGCCTGACCGGCGCGGGTGAAGACACTCGCGAGAATACCGCACAGTTAACGTCTGGCGACTGAAGCGACGTTCAGGGCGGAACCCGTTCCTCAACGAACTCTCAGAGCTCTCCCACCTGCGGGACCGAGGTCGGCGGTTACCGTCGCCGCTGTGATCGACAAACGCACCGCCGTACTTTGCCTCGCCGCCGTACTCGTGCTGGCAGGCGGTGCCGCCTGCTCGAGCCAGGACTCCGCGCCCACCGGCATCGCCCTGGTCAACGCCGATTCCGGCCCGACCGGCGAGCGCGTGGCCAAGGCCGTGCAGGACGCGGGCGGCTACGAATGGACCGTGGCGAAGCCCGGCGAGGTCGATCCCGCCGACTACGCCGCAGTGATCACCCTGCCCGCCGACCTCACCTCCTCGATGGCAACGCTGGCCACCCCGGAGCCCAAGCGCGCGAAGATCACCGTGACCAGCCATGACAGCGCCGACGCGAACACCGTGAACGGCGCGGTCGACGTGGTCACCCACCGCATCGGCGCCTCCGGTGTCGACGCGGCACTGGCCGCAGTCGCCCAGGCCCGCAACCAGATGACCTCGGTCCAGTTCACCGGCCAGCTACTGAGCGCGGGCGTGAACGCCGCCGCCGACGGCGCGGGCCAATTCAGCGGGGGCGCGCAGGAGATGCTCGGCTTCCTCGACTTCGCGAAGCAGGGTGCGGGAGAACTCACTTCGGCCATCGAACTGCTGAACCAGACTGTCGACGGCGCCGCGAAACAGGCCACCCAACTGGCCGACGCCCTCAGCGCCACCGGCGTCACCATCGCCGGTGTCCAGAGCAGCGCCGCCGCCTTGGGCTCGGGTCTCGACCAGATCCTGCCGCTGATGAAGTCACTCCCCTTCGCCGGCGACCCCCAACTGGCCGACGTGATCACCAAACTCGAAGCGCTACGCGGTGTTTCGACACAAGCGGGCACCCAGCTCGACGGCCTGAGCGAATTGACCGGCGCCGCAGTAGATCCCAACACCGACCTGGGCACCCTCCTGCGCACCGTCGTAGCCCGCCTCAACAGCGCCCGCGACCAACTCACCCAGGGCGCCGAACTGGCGAAGGGCCTGCCGACCCTGGCCGAACAGGGTGGCGCCCAACTCCTTTCCGCCGTCGAACAACTCACCGGCGGTGTCGGCGCCCTGCAGAACATCGTCGGCAACCTCAACACCCAGACCGCCAAGGCCCTGGAATCGCTGCCCCCACGCGGCCAGTCCCAGCAGTCCGCGCTGGCGTTGGCACTGACCGACCCGGTGGAGGTCGTGCGCGAGTGAACTAGCACGGCCCGGTCGAATGAGACCGGGCCGCAAGGGTTTTCACACTCAGGGCAGGACCTGCGGGATGACATCCGGCGCGGCCAACCCGACCACCGCGCCGATCAACGCGCCGATCAACGCGTTCGGCAGACCCACCAGGCCGACGCACGGCAGGTACAGGATCATCGTGGTGATCATCGGGATACACACCACCGCGGCCACGATCGCGCCGATGCCCGCGCCGATGGCGGCGGCGTTGTGGACCGGGTCGGGGAACTGGGCGGTGGGCGCGGTCGCGATGGCCTTCAGTTCCGTTGTCGCGGCGGTGTTCAGCTGCGGCGAAACCCGCACGCTGCGACCGTCGGCCGCGATCTCGGCGGCGAGCTTGATCGTGTTGCCGCCGACCGTGCTGAACGAGGTGGGGATGTGGCCAATCGGGGCACCGGTCGCGGACTCCACGACCACGGTCGCATCGGGGGCCAGCACGAACCGGCCTTCGTCGACCGTGGCAGACACGGTCTTCAGATCCGGGGCGACGGTGGTGCGGAACCCCTCACCCGTACTGGACAACCCGGCCGCGAACTGCGCCTGCTGATCGACGTCCGCCGCGGCGGTACCGGCCAGACTCACCGCCACCGCGACGGGCAACGTCACCGCCAACGCACGGCGAAAAAGCTTGTGGTGGAACATGATCGAGAATCTCCCTCCCGACACTCCCGAAGAACCCGGCCCCGGGCGAATCGAACAAAGTCACTGTCATGGACAACGCGTTTGACACCGAATCACACGGGAGCGCACAGCAGCCCCGACACCGGGCACAGTACCCGGGGGCTCCGACAACCCGATCCCCTGCCCCCTGAAACAGCAACGGCCCGTGCCTCCCACAGGAGACACGGGCCGAAAAGCCGCGGTACTAGCTGGCGTTGAGCAGGTCGATCACGAAGACCAGGGTCTTGCCCGACAGCGCGTGGCCGGCACCGGCGGGGCCGTAGGCCAGCTCCGGCGGGATGACCAGCTGACGACGGCCGCCGACCTTCATGCCCGGAATGCCTTCCTGCCAGCCCTGGATCAGGCCACGCAGCGGGAAGGTGATGGATTCGCCACGGTCCCACGAGGAGTCGAACTGCTCGCCGTTGTCGAACTCGACGCCGACGTAGTGCACCTCGACCGTGCCACCGGGCACCGCTTCTTTGCCTTCGCCCTCGATGAGGTCGGTAATGACGAGCTCGGTGGGCGCGGGGCCCTCCTGGAATTCGATCTCCGGCTTGGTCATGCGGCTATCCCCTTCGATAGTGGCTCATCCCCGCAGTTGCGGGGTGAATGCTGGTGGCAGAAACTGCCGGTCAGCGATTCCCGATTTCATAGTAATCACGCTCACCGTAACCGGTGTAGATCTGACGCGGGCGTCCGATCTTCAGCGGCTCGGAGTGCATTTCACGCCAGTGCGCGATCCAGCCCGGCAGGCGCCCCATCGCGAACAGCACGGTGAACATGCGGGTCGGGAAGCCCATCGCGCGGTAGATCACGCCGGTGTAGAAGTCGACGTTGGGGTACAGGCGACGCGACACGAAGTAGTCGTCGGTCAGCGCGGCCTCTTCGAGCTGCTTGGCGATGTCCAGCAGCTGGTCGTCGCCGCCGATCTTCGACAGGATCTTGTCCGCGGCCTGCTTGACCAGGGTCGCGCGCGGGTCGTAGTTGCGGTAGACGCGGTGCCCGAAGCCCATGAGCTTCACGCCGTCTTCCTTGTTCTTGACCTTGCGGATGAATTCCTTGACGTCGCCGCCGTTGGCCTTGATCTCGTCGAGCATCTCCAGCACGGCCTGGTTGGCGCCACCGTGCAGCGGGCCCCACAGCGCGTTGATGCCACCGGACACCGAGGTGAACAGGTTGGCGTCGGACGAGCCGACCAGGCGCACGGTCGAGGTGGAGCAGTTCTGCTCGTGATCGGCGTGCAGGATCAGCAGCATGTCCAGCGCCGCGGCGACCTCGGGGTCGACCTCGTACGGCTCGGCCGGGAACCCGAAGGTCATCCGCAGGAAGTTCTCCACCAGCGACAGCGAGTTGTCGGGGTAGAGGAACGGCTGACCGACCGACTTCTTGTACGAGTAGGCCGCGATGGTCGGCAGCTTTGCCAGCAGACGGATGGTCGACAGTTCGACCTGCTCGGGATCGCGCGGATCCAGCGAGTCCTGGTAGTACGCCGACAGCGCGTTCACCGCGGACGACAGCACCGGCATGGGGTGCGCGTTGCGCGGGAAGCCGTCGAAGAACCGCTTGAGGTCCTCGTGCAGCAGCGTGTGGCGACGGATGCGATCGGTGAAATCGTCGAGCTGGGCCTGCGTGGGCAGCTCGCCATAGATGAGCAGGTAGCTGACCTCGATGAAGGTCGAGCGGCCCGCCAGCTGGTCGATCGGGTAACCGCGGTAGCGCAGGATGCCCGCTTCACCGTCGATGTAGGTGATCGCCGACTTGGTCGACGCGGTGTTCATGAAACCGGGGTCATAGGTGACGTAGCCGGTACTGGCAAGCAGCTTGCCCAAGTCGAGCCCGTTGTTGCCTTCCGCGGCCTGGGTGACCGAGACAGGAAACTCGCCACCGGGGTACTGCAGTACCGCCTTGGCGTCTTCGGTGACGTTGGTGATGTTCTCAGCGGGCACGGAAGGATCCCTCTCAGGCTAGAACCGTAGGCACCTGTGCGGTCGGCACAGGTGCGCTTGCGCCTAACGCTAGCTGTTGTCGCGTGGAGACGAGCAATCAGGGTTGCCCTGTCCGGTTCTCACACCGGCGGCTTTCGGCGGTGAGGTCGACCGGCCTATTTCACCACCACGTCGGCATGTGCGCGAGCTACGCGGTAACGCACGAAGGCGGGGAACGCCAGCGCGGCCACAACCACCCCGATCACCACCAGCACGCCACCACCGGCAGCAGCCACAGCAGTACCCATACTGGCCGCCGCGAAACCGTGGGCAACATCACCGACGCGCGGCCCACCTGCCACGACCACGATGAACACGCCCTGCAGGCGGCCGCGCATCTCGTCGGAAGACACGGTCAGCAGCATGGCCGTGCGGAAGGCCGCCGACACCATGTCCGCCGCACCGCCCAACGCCAGGAACGCCAGCGCTATCCACAGCCACACTTCGAGCCCGAACCACCGCCCGGCCAACCCGACCGACAGCCCGAACCCGACCATCATCAGGCCCCAGACCGCCACCGACACCACCACCGCGAGACCCTGCCTGCGCACCCGCGGTATCCACCCGGAGAACACCCCGCCCAGCACCGACCCCACCGCGAACGCCCCGAACAGCAGACCCAACGCCAAGCCGCCTTCGACCGGGTCGTGGAAGGTCTCGTGCGCGATCTCCGGGAACAGCGCGCGGGCCATCCCGAACACCATCGCGATGAGGTCGATCACGAAGGAGGCGAGCAGGATTCGTTGTCCGGCCAGATAGCGGAACCCGTCGAGCACGGTGCGCAAGCCCGCCCGCCGCTGCTCTCCCGTCGGCGGGAACGCGGGCAGCCGCCACACCGCCCACAGCGTCGCCAGCAGCGCGATCGAGTCGATCAGATACAGCGTCGCCAGCCCGATCACCGGAATCAGCAGCCCCGCCAACACCGGCCCCGCGATCATCCCGACGTTCGCCACGGTCATGCTCAGCGAACTGGCCGAGGCCATCTGCTCCGGCGGCAACAGCCGGGCGATCAGCGCGCTGCGAGCCGGCTGGTTCACCGCGAAGAACGCCTGCTGAGTGGCGAACAGTCCGAGCACGAGCCACACATTGTCGACCCCGAGCGCGGCCTGCACCCAGAACGCGACCGCCGTCAGACCCGTACCCGCTGTGGTGATGACGAGCAGCGTCCGCCGATCCATCACATCCGCCAGCGCCCCACCCCACAGCCCGAACACCACCAGCGGAACCAGCCCGAACAGCCCCGCCAGCCCCACATACCCCGAACTGCCGGTGATCTGAAAAATCTGCTGCGGCACCGCGACCACCGACAGCTGCGCCCCGACCATGGTGACGATGTTGGTGGTCCACAGCCTGCGAAAATCGCGATTACGCAGGGGTTCCGTGTCGGCGAGCAACTTCACTCACCGCACGTTAGCCACTGTCACCCAAAACATCCCACGATTTACTCAGTGAGATTGCCCACCCGAATCCTGCTACCCACTGGCAAAGAAGAAGGTCTTCGGCCACTGCCCGCCAGCCTCCATACGCCGCTTCCAAATGATCATCGCCGCCCGCTTGCCGGTGTACTCATATTCGGCATCGTTGATCGAATACCCGGCAGGACCTTGCACTGGAACGCGAACGACCCTCGTCGCACCTTCGGGAAATACACCCGGAGCGTTCACGTCATACTCGGCGAATTCAGCGGTTTCGGTGCGTAGCCGCCCGCTCATCATGGCTCCCACCTGCGCTGATTCCTCGCTGCCGCCCGTCGGTCGGACTACGGCTGTAGGCGTTCGACCGTAGTGTTGTCGCCGTCGATGCGGACCACGATTCGGTTGTGGAGGCGACCGTGTCTGCCCTGCCAGAACTCCACCTCGTCGGGGCGTAGTAGGTAGCCGCCCCAGAATGGTGGGACGGGGATGTCGTCTACGTCGGCGAATCGTGCGGTTGTTTCGGCCAGTGTGCGGTCGAGGTCGGCGCGGGAGGCGATGGGGCGGGATTGTTGTGATGCCCAGGCTCCGAGGCGGGATTCCCGGGGTCGTTGCGCCCAGTAGGCCGCGGTGACGTCGGCGGGGACGCGTTCGGTTACTCCGCGCACGTGGACCTGTCGGGCCAGGGCGGGCCAGACGAAGCTGGCTGCGGCGTACGGGTCGGCGGCGAGTTGGGTGCCTTTGGCCGAGTCGTAGTTCGTATAGAAGGTGACGCCCTCGGGTGAGAGGCCTTTGCACAGGACCGTGCGGGCTACCGGTCGGGGGGCGGGGCCGGTCAGGGAGACCGTGGCCAGGACCATCGCGTTGGGTTCGGCGACGCCGAGACGTCTGGCTTGTTCGATCCAGTTGCGTAACAACGGTTCCCAACCATCCGCTACCCAGTCCGGGTCGAGATCGGGTTCGTCGGCGGGGGCGACGAGCGGGTTGCCGTAGTCCACGCGCATCGCGGCGAGGTCGGGCGCAGCGGCGGCGAGGGGGTCCAGGTCACGCATAGGGCCGACACTACCCGCAGGCCTGTTCAGGTCTATGGTGCTCAAGTATCGCCATGCCCCTGCAAGGAGAGTCGCCATGACCAGCTCGGTACCCGAGGATTTCGTCAGCGGACTGGAAGGCGTAGTCGCCTTCACCACCGATATCGCCGAGCCGGACAAGGACGGTGGCGCCCTGCGATATCGCGGCGTCGACATCCAGGATCTGGTTGCCGACCGAGTGACTTTCGGCGACGTGTGGGCGTTGCTGGTCGACGGCGAATTCGGCCGCGGCCTCCCGCCCGCCGAGCCGTTCCCGCTGCCCGTGCACACCGGTGATGTGCGCGTCGACGTGCAGGCCGGTCTGGCCATGCTCGCCCCGATCTGGGGCTACGAGCCGCTGCTGGACATCGACGACGAGACCGCCCGCGACAACCTCGCCCGCGCCTCGGTGATGGCTCTTTCCTACGTGGCCCAGTCCGCGCGCGGCATCTACCAGCCCGCCGTCCCGCAGCGCAAGATCGACGAATGTGACACTGTTACAGAACGTTTCATGACCCGCTGGAAGGGCGACCCCGACCCGCGCCACACCGAGGCCATCGACGCCTACTGGGTGTCCGCGGCCGAGCACGGCATGAACGCCTCCACCTTCACCGCCCGCGTGATCGCCTCCACCGGCGCCGATGTGGCGGCATCGCTGTCCGGCGCGATCGGCGCCATGTCGGGCCCGCTGCACGGCGGTGCCCCCGCCCGCGTGCTCCCGATGATCGAAGCGGTCGAAAAGTCCGGCGACGCAAGGGCTTTGGTCAAGGGCATCCTCGACCGCAAAGAGAAGCTGATGGGCTTCGGCCACCGCGTCTACCGCGCCGAAGACCCCCGCGCCCGTGTGCTCCGCGCCACCGCCAAGCGCCTCGACGCCCCCCGCTACGAGGTAGCCGCAGCCCTCGAGCAGGCCGCCCTGGCCGAACTGCGCGAACGCCGCCCCGACCGCGCCATCGAAACCAACGTCGAATTCTGGGCCGCGGTCATCCTCGACTTCGCCGAGGTCCCCGCCCACATGATGCCCGCGATGTTCACCTGCGGCCGCACCGCCGGTTGGTGCGCGCACATCCTCGAACAGAAGCAACTGGGCAAGCTGGTCCGCCCCGCCGCCATCTACACCGGGCCCGCACCGCGCACCCCGGAAGAGGTTCCGGGCTGGTCGACCATTCAGCCTGCCTGATTGCGCCTCGCCGTCGAATCACATTGCCCAGCAACAGATTCGGCGGCGAAGTTCGTCCGAGTTGCCGGTCCTCGTGGTCGAGCTTCTCCAGCCGATCACGACGGTGACACGACGGGCAGACCGCACTGCTCGGCGAAGGCGGCCAGCCGCTTGTCGTAGGTGACGAAATGCGCGAGGGCTGAACCTAGTTCGAGCGCGGCTGCTACATGGATGGCGTCCAGTGAACGCAGGGTGGTCCCTGGAGCGAGCTGGCCTGCTTTGTCGTAGACCGCGCTGGTCAGGGTTACGTGCGAGCAGCGCTGCAGCCACTGGTCGGCGCGCAGGTGCGCGTCAGGACGCGCACCGCATGCGTGCAATCCTCGGCGGACTTCGGTGCGCGATAGCTGGCTGGTGATCTGCCTGTCCGGCGATTGTTCGACCAGCCACTCCTCCAACGCTTCGGACTCGACCTCGTCTTTGAACAACTTGATGGCCGCACAACTATCCAGGTACAGGAACTTCACCGCGTGTGCTCGTCACGCAGGGCGATGATCGCTTCGCTGCCCAGCCTGGTCCCTGGCGGGGACGGTTCTCGCGGAATCGCGGCGGTGTCGTGACCCGTGGGGAGTTGGTCGAGAATCGCGGGGTCCAAGATCCCATTGGCGATGGCCTGCTCGATCGCTTCCTCGGCCGGGTCCGGCGGGAGAATTCGCCCGACAGTCTCGCCGTGGCGGGTGACGGTGAAGTGCTGTCCGCGACGGGCTCGGTCGAACACGTCGGCAGCGTTGCGCTGCAGCTCACGAATGGTGATCATCGTGTCTGACAATGGCTCGGTCATGTCTGACATGATACGCGAATGCCTGACATCATGCCGATATCAGCGGGGGGTTCATTGTCAGCTACTTGCCATATCTAACCGATTTACCTGCGCGAACGTGTTCGAATCGCGTGTGGATCGGCTCGGCGATAACATTCCAGCGAACGCGTGGTCGGTGGGCGTTCTCGTGAGGAGTGGGTTGTGTACAGCAATGGTTTGTCTCGGCGTCGAATGCTCGGCGTGTGCGCTGCCCTCACGGCCGGGTTTGCTACCGGATGTACTGTGGCGCAGGGTGATTCGGTGGTGTCCGATGGCACGAGCAGTACGTCGCTGAAGCCTGTCGTGCCGGTCAGCGCGCATCCTGTCGCCACTGCGGAGGCGGCGCCGACCTTCTCCCCCGCGCAAGTAGCTGCCCGATACGCAGGAACGGCCCCGCACCAATGGGGCGTTGACCTGCCCGGAATCACCAGTAGCTTTCCCGCGGCCGGGAAGCAGTTCGCGCTCACGCTCGACGCGTGCGGCGGGCACGGCAACAGCGGTATCGATCAGGCGCTGATCGATTTTCTGACCGTCGAGCAGGTTCCGGCCACCCTGTTCCTCAACAAGCGGTGGGTCGATGCGGACCCGACTCGCGTGCAGCGACTGGCTGCGAATCCGCTGTTCGAGCTGGCTAATCACGGTGGGGCGCACAAGCCGCTGTCGGTGTCGGGGCGGGCCGCGTATGGGATCGCGGGGACGGGTTCGGCCGAGGAGGCCGCGTATGAGGTGTGGGACAACCACGAGCGGATCACGCAGCTCACCGGGCGCGCGCCGCGGTTCTTCCGGGCCGGTACCGCCCACTATGACGAGGTCGCGGTCGCGATCTGTCATGAATTGGGCGAGACCCCACTGGGTTTCACCGTCAACGCCGACTTCGGTGCCACCGCGTCGGCAGCACAGGTTCAGCGTGCGATGAGCGCGGCCACACCGGGCGGAATCGCCCTGGCCCACATGCACCGGCCGAATTCCGGCACCGCGGCAGGCATGGCGGCCGCCATCCCGGCCTTACGCGCAGCCGGCTTCACCTTCGTCCACCTGTAGGCCTCATATGTGGGCCCGTTGACTTGATCGGCGAAAGTCAGAGCGCGCTGAAGTCGATCGCGACCGACGCCCCACGGTCGACCGTGAAAAACGCTGCCTCCAAACGGGTTCCGAGCTCGATCTGCCCGATGGCACTCAACGGCACCGGCGCGATCAACCGCACCCGCCAGGGCAACGGTTCGTCCCAGGCGCGCATTTCCAGATCGAGGCGCAGGACCGGGTCGTCGCGCCCGGTGTAGTCGGCGGCGATCGGGGCGACCGCGAGCACGGTCGCTTCGGCTCGGCGGCCGTTGGCCAGGATTTTGGCCGCGGCCTTGCGGCCCGACTCGGGGAGCTCGGGGACGAACAGCACCACCCGTTCCCGGTCGCCCGGGTCCACCCGGCAGCCGACGACGTCGCCGGGCTGCATCCACTCCAGGTCCTGGCTACGAACCCGCTGCCGAACCCGCGCGTCGTAGGCCAACTCCCCCGGCACCGAAACCCGCACGCTGAACCGGTATCCGCCTTCCCCGCGTCGACTGCGCACCGACAACACACTGGCCTGCGCCGCCAACCCCCTGATCAGCAACTCCCGTCGAGCGCCTTCGGACAGCAACCCCGGCCGTCGACCGAACACCCACACCCACCGGTCGAACAGGCTCCGCCCGGAATCGACCGCAACAAGGCTCATAGCTGGAGAGTAGTGCGGATGGTCTGTCGGTAAGGGCAAATTCCCCGCACTCCCGGTCAGCGCCACCCACCCCGCGATCCCGGATTCCCGCACCACTAAACTCGCCCCCATGACCAGTGCGTTCCCGACCATTCCCGCCGACCTCTTGCCCGCCGACGGACGGTTCGGTTGCGGCCCGTCCAAGGTGCGCCCGGAGCAGCTGCAGTCCCTGGTGACTGTCGGCGCCTCGGTGTTCGGCACCTCGCATCGCCAGAAGCCGGTCAAGGACGTGGTCGCTCGCGTTCGCAACGGCCTGCGTGAGCTGTTCTCCCTGCCCGACGGTTACGAGGTCGTGCTGGGCAACGGTGGCACCACCGCGTTCTGGGATGCCGCCGCGTTCGGCCTGATCCGTGAGCGTTCGCTGCACCTGACCAACGGTGAGTTCTCCTCGAAGTTCGCCTCGGTGGCCAAGGGCAACCCGTTCATCGGCGACCCGATCGTGGTGAAGGCCGAGCCGGGCAGCGCGCCCGAGCCCGTGTCGGATCCCAGCGTCGACCTCATCGGCTGGGCCCACAACGAGACCTCCACCGGTGTGTCGATCCCGGTGTCGCGTCCGGTCGGTTCCGAGAACGCCCTGATCGCCATCGACGCCACCTCCGGCGCGGGCGGTCTGCCGGTGAACATCGCCGATTCCGATGTCTACTACTTCGCCCCGCAGAAGTGCTTCGCCGCCGACGGTGGCCTGTGGATCGCGATCATGAGCCCGGCCGCGCTGGCACGGGTTGCCGAGATCAAGGAGTCGGGTCGCTGGACCCCGGAGTTCCTGTCGCTGCCGATCGCGGTCGACAACTCCTCCAAGGACCAGACCTACAACACCCCGGCGCTGGCCACCCTGCTGCTGTTCGCCGATCAGATCGAGTGGATGAACACCAACGGCGGCCTGGACTGGACCACCAAGCGCACCCTGGATTCGTCCTCACGCCTGTACTCGTGGGCCGAGTCGAGCGCGTTCGCGACGCCGTACGTGACCAACCCCGCGCACCGCTCGCAGGTCGTGGGCACCATCGACTTCGACGACGCGGTGGACGCGGCGCAGGTGGCCAAGATCCTGCGCGCCAACGGCGTCGTGGACACCGAGCCGTACCGCAAGCTGGGCCGTAATCAGCTGCGCGTGGGCATGTTCCCGGCGATCGATCCGGAAGATGTTTCGCAGCTGACCCGTTCGATCGACTGGGTCGTCGGCCAGCTCTGAGATAAGACCGACATCGGGCCGGTGCCCGGCAACCTCTTTCGGTTGTCGGGCACCGGCCTTTTGTCCGACCCCTTGAACCGACACAGCACACATTCGCAATATTCGCGGCGTTTTCGACAGATCTCGGTCTCGATATTTGATGTTGATCCATCACCAAAACCCCTGTACACAAGCGGAATTCGTGCGGGGAGCCGATCAGATTAGCCCCCTGGGCAGTCCCGGCGCGCGATTTAAGTGTGCGTGTCTGCTGCGGTGGCCAAGTAGTGTGCATTACTGTCATGGAAAGTGGGCGGTGTCCTAGCAGACGGAGCCGACGCGATCGGGAGGTAATGGTGCGGGAACTTCGAGTGATCGGGGTGACGCCCGACTCCACGGCCATCGTGTGCAGTGACACCGAGTCCGGCACCAAGTTCCGGCTGCCCGCCGATGACAAGCTGCGCGCGGCGGCGCGCGGGGACCTCGCACGATTCGGCCAGATCGAAATCGAAACGGAGGCGACTATGCGTCCTCGCGATATTCAGGCCCGTATTCGTGCTGGAGCGTCTGTCGAGCAGGTCACCGCGGAGTCCGGAATGCCGGAATCCAAAGTCGAACGTTTCGCCTACCCGGTTCTGCTCGAGCGCGCTCGCGCCGCGGAACTGGCGCAGAAGGCGCATCCGGTGCGCCCCGACGGTCCTGCGGTGGAAACGCTGCACGAGATCGTCACTGCGTCGTTCGCCGAGCGCGGGCACACCATCGAACAGGCTGAATGGGATGCCTGGAAAGACGAAAAGGGTTTCTGGGTCGCGCAATTGCAGTGGCGGCACGGTCACTCCGAGATCGCCGCGCACTGGCGCTACCAGCCCGACGCGCACGGCGGCTCGGTCGCCCCGCTCGACGATCCGGCCACCGACCTGATCGATCCCGACTTCGGCCGGGCACTGCGCGGGCTGGCCACCATCCTGCCGACGCCCGCTGCGGCCGCACCGGTGATCGAACCGCCGATCCCGGTGGAGCCGCGTCCGCGCGAGCCGATGGCCGCACCGGCCGCGCGCCCGCAGAGTCGACCGGCGCCCACCATGGACGAGTACTACGAGCAGCGCCAGGTCGCGGCCGGTGGCGGGGTGCCGATTCCGGCCGCGCCCGCCGCGCCGATCCCGGCCGCACCCAAGCCTGCCGCACCCAAGCCCGCTGCGCCGATTCCCGCCGCACCGGTTCCGGCCGCGCCGAGTCAGCCTGCGGCGCACCAGGAACCGCCTGCTGTCGAGGATCCGGAGAAGCCGGCACCCAAGCCCGCCGCACGCACCAAGCGGGGCAAGGCACCCATGCCCTCCTGGGAAGACGTCCTGCTCGGCGTACGCAGCTCCGGCAATTAGAAACTGCTGTGACGGCGGCTTCCACGCTTTGGTACGTCGACACGGCTGATCCCGTCGCGATCGATGGGCTCGAGCCGGATCCGCTTGCGGCGGAGGCACTCGCCGGGCAGTTGTACAGCGAGCACGATGTTCGGCCGCACATGGTCGGGACTCTCGCCGGTTGTGCCGCGCCTGACCGCGACGAGGTCTACATCGGTTGCTATCCCGGACTGACCGTCGTGTGTACCGCCGAGGCCGCGCTGGTGCACCCGACGAAGCTGCCGGAACTGCTTGTGCGGCCGCTGGCTTCCGAGCACACCTATCTGGTGTCCTATGACGCGAACCTGCACTGGGGTGCGTTCGCGCATTGGGAGCGGGGTGAGTTCCGGCGGTCGTTCAGTTCCACCAGGGTGGACATCCTCGAGGACGAGGGGCTGCCGATGGTGTGGGAGCGCACGTTCTGGGCGGGCGAGCATCCGGTGCCGTGGCACGGCGAGGAACGTCGGGAACCGCACTCGCTGCCGTTCGATCCGCCGCACTTCGCCGATGCCGCCAATCACGAATGGTTGGGCTTCGGCTATCTGACTTCCGGGCGACTTTCCCCCGGTGACCTGGCGGTCTGCGGGTTCACGCTGTATCCGAAAGGGCAGGCGCCCGAACGCAATCAGGCGGGGCGTCCGGGTGCGGCCACGCGACGCAAGCGGGGGCTGTTCGGGTGGTTGCGCGGCAGCGATCGGGTGCTGTGACCGTCAGCTGACGACGTAGATGATGGCGGCGATCCAGCCGAGCACCACCGCCGCGGACGCACCGGCCAGCACCCACCGCACCACCGGTGTGAACCGCCACCGCCAGGCCGTGGGCACCACCCCGACCACAGCCACCACGTTCACCGCGACCGCCAGCAGCGGATGCACCGCGGCCAGCGCGCAGCCGAACGCGTAGACCGCCGTCGCGCCCAGCAACGCGACCAGCACCGCCACCGTCCCGCCCGCGGCCCACGGCACCGAGTCCGAGTGCGCCCGATACGGCCCCTCGCATTCCTGACTCATGAGGTGCGCACTCGTTCGTAGAACGCCATCGCCGCGGCGGTCGCGACATTGAGTGAATCGGTGCCGGGCGACATCGGGATCCGCGCGCGAATATCGGTGGCGCGCATGGCTTCTTCGGTCAGACCCGGCCCCTCGGCACCTAACAGCAACGCCACCTTCTCCCCCGTCATCGCCGTCGCCAGGTTCTGTGCGGCCGGGTTCGGCGTCAACGCGATGACCTGAAACCCTTTGTCCCGCAATGTATCCAGACTCTCGGGCCACTGCGGTAGTTGTGCGAACGGCACGCGAAGGACATGCCCCATCGACACCCGCACGGCCCGTCGATACAGCGGATCGGCGCATCGATCCCCGAACAGCACCGCGTCCGCGCCGAGCCCCGCCGCATTGCGGAACATCGATCCCAGGTTCTCGTGGTCGTTGACGCCTTCCAGCACCGCCACCGTGCGCGCGCCGTCGAGCACCTCGTCGACCGTCAAGTCCGCTGGACGTGGTGCGACGGCGAGTACCCCGCGATTGAGATGGAACCCGACCACCTCCGCCATCACCTCGGCGCTGGCGCGGTAGTACGGCAGATCGTGATCGGCGAGGTCGTCTTCGAGGGTCTCGTACCGCTTTCCGACCCCGAGCAGCGCGTTCGGCGTGAATCGCGAATCCAGCATCCGCTGCACGACCACCACACCCTCGGCGATCACCAGACCTTTACGCCCCGGCAGGTCCGGCCTGCGGTCGGCATTGGACAGGTCGCGGAAGTCGTCGACGCGCGGGTCTGCGGGATCGTCGATATCGATAACGTCGGCCACCGACTAATCCTGGCATGCTGGAGGCATGAAGCTAGTCCAGTTGATCTTGAACATCCTGTGGGTGGTGCTGTGCGGGTTCTGGATGGCCCTGGGGTACCTGCTCGCGGCGGTGATCTGTTTCATCCTGATCGTCACGATCCCGTTCGGCATCGCGTCGCTGCGGCTGGCCGGCTACGTGCTGTGGCCGTTCGGCCGCACCGTGGTCGACAAGCCGACCGCGGGCGCGGGCTCGCTGGTCGGCAATGTGATCTGGTTCGTTTTCGCGGGCTGGTGGTTGGCGCTGGGCCACGTGTTCACCAGCATCGCGTTGGCGATCACGATCATCGGACTACCCTTCGCGTGGGCCAATCTCAAGCTGGTGCCGCTGTCGCTGTTCCCGCTGGGCCACGAGGTGGTGCCGGCCGAGCAGGCCCGCTGAATTACTCCGACTCAGCTCACTCGGACTCGGCGACGATCTGATTCATGATGCCGACGGCTTCGTCGAGCACCGCGATCTGTTCGGGGCGCAGTTCGGCCAGGCGTCCGGTCATCCACACTTCGCGAGCGTTGGTCTCGTCGGCGATCAGCGCGCGACCGGCAGGCGACAGCGAGACGATGATCTGGCGGCCGTCGGTCGGGTGCGGGCGGCGTTGCACCAGATCCAGATCCGACAGCGAGGCGATGACCCTGGTCATCGACGGTGGTTGCACGCGTTCCTTGCCTGCCAGCGCGCCGGGCGTCATCGCGCCATCACGAGCCAGCGTCGCCAGAGCCGACAGCTGAGTAAGCGAGATCTGCGCATCGGAACGGCGTCCGCGCAGGTGTCTCGTGAGCCGCACGACGGCCAGTGAAAGGTCACCGGCCAGGGCGCGGACGTCCGATGGCGTTGTCACAGTGCAGAACTCTACGGTAAGTCCGGCTGTGCTGACGGGTTTCACGCCGCTACTGTTTGGGTATGGATGCCGGACACGTCAGTCCCGAGATACCGCAACTACCGCGAATCCTGGTCGACCCGCGTCCGGTCGTGCTCGGCGGTTTCGCCCTGTGGGCCATCGCGACGATTGCCGTGTGGGTGAACGTGAGCTGGGCCGATGCTCGCCCGGTGTGCCTGATGGGGTTGGTCGTCGGGGTGCTCGGGTCGTCGATTTTCCTCGCGCAGCGACGGTCCGCGCGACGCGGGGACAAGGGCGCCCAGGTGGGTCTGGATACTGAATAGGGTTTAGGTCACATCGAATTCGTCGCCAACTGGTCAAATGTCCAGAGATTTCCGGCGGAACGGCGAATTGACTGTTCGTGGCGCGAGCGCTTAACTCGCACAGTGTCCACCCGATTGAGTGTCGAAGAGCGCCGGGCCCACCTGATCGAGGCAGCCATCGGTCTCGCCGAGAAAAAGGGCGTGGCGGGCGTGACCACGCGCGACGTCGCCCAAGCGGCAGGCGTGTCGCTAGGTGTGGTGCATTACTGTTTCGAAAACAAGGACGCGCTGATGACCGAGCTGGTCAAAGCGCTGTCGATGGAATTGCGAGATTCCGTCGATGCCGACGAAACAGTATGGGACGACGCGGGAACAGGAAAAGAAGCGCTGCGGAAATTGGTGCGGCGCGGCCTGGAACTGATGTGGCGCAACATCGAAGCCACCCCCGAACGTCAGCTGCTCACCTACGAGACCACCACCTACGCACTGCGCGAAGGGGAATCGACCCCGGCCAAGTTGGCGATCGCGCGCGAACAGTACGGATTCAACGACAACACCGTCGCCGACGTGATCGACCATTGCCGCGAGGCGACGCAGACCCAGTGGAACACCCCGGTGACGGCGCTGAGCCGGTTCATTCTCAATGTGATCGACGGGATCGTGCTGCGCTGGTTGGTCGATGACGACAGCGAATCGGTGCAGGTGCAGCTCGATCTGCTCGCCGAGATGATCACCGCGCACGCGAGTTAGGTTCGCGGGACCTGGATGTGGGTGTCGTCGCCTTCGCGCCACCAGGGGACGCGCACGGTGCCGGTGATCGCGCCGCGAAGGTGCACTTCCAGGGTTTCGTGCAGGACGAGGTCGCCGGTGGTGTCCGGGGGTGACCACAGTTGACGTAGGACGACACCCAAAGGTTCTGCGGCCCAAGTGCTTCGGCGGCCGGTGCCCAGCACCTCGGCGCTGACCTGCTCCGAGACCAGTGGGAGGTCGAGCAGGGTGGCCAGTGCTTCGGCGTTGTCGATGTCGCCGACGACCAGTCTTTCCGGGGGGACGACCAGGCCGAAGCAGGGTTGGTCGAGGACCATCGCGGTGCTCGCGTCTACGACGGCGCCGGACAGGGAGCGGACCTGATCGGGCAGGTCCAGTTCGCGGGGGTCCAAGGCGCCGGTCGCCACGGCGGCGGCCAGGCGGGCGTTGGTGCGGGCGATGACTTCTGGCGCAGGGGTTTTCGAGGGGTCGGCCAGTGCGTCGAGGAGTTCTTCGGCCAGACCGGCTGACATCACCTCTGCGCGGACCAGGGCGGGGCGCAGGGCGTCGAGGTCTTTTCCGTCGATGCCCGGTACCGCGAAAGCTGTGAGTAGGCCTGCGAATTCGGTGTCGTCGGGGTGGCGGAGTCTGCCCAGTTGGATGCCGTCGATGTGGGCGTGGTGGTGCAGCCACCAGGTGGTGTAGCTGTTGCGGTCGGTGAGCAGGGCTCGGGTGCGCGGCTCGGACAGCAAGTGGCGCAGGGCTTCCGGCCAGCGGTCTTCGTCGACCAGGTCGAGGTCGCGTACCGCGGTGAGTTCGCGGGGGTCCTCGGACAGGGTGTTCCACCAGGACTGTTCGTCGTCGAGGTCGTGGTCGGGGCCGATGGGTTCCGGGTCGTGGACTACGGCGAAACCCCAGCCGACGCCGATCGCGCGCAGGGCTTGTTCGCCGAACTCGGCGACGGTGGTGTCGGCGATGGTGGTGAAGGGTGCGTCGTCGGCCAGGATGGCGGCGAGGGGGGCGCCGGGCAGGAGTAGCTCGTCGGCTGGGCGTAGTTCGCCTGTGCTGTCGGGTAATTCGAGCAGGCCCAGCCAATCCGGTAGCGAATCGACGGAGGCGAAGGGGGTCAGCTGCAGTACCGCGGCGACGGTGTCGGCGTCTGCCGGATCTTGCTCGAGCAGGTCGCGTAGGGCGGGGTCGGTGAGTAGGTCGTCGGCGCTGGCGCTGCGGGCGCCCAGGCGGGCCAGGAGGGGGTGGGTGGCGTCCGGGTGGGCCAGGCGGGCCCAGTGAACGGAGACTGCGACGGTGAGTTGGTCGTCGAGGACCACTGTGCGTGGGCCGCTGACCAGGCGGCCGTCTGCCAGTGGGACTGCCAGTGCGCCGAACTCCTCGGCTGTTCTGTTGTCGACGACGAAGGGTTCGAGGGCGGTGTAAAACCTTCGCCACCAGCGGGGTTCGCGGTTCAGGCCACTCGAGAGGTCGGCTACAGCGGCCGGGCCGAGGCGGTGGACGTCGAGGACTGAGAGTTTGTCCTGGGCGGCGCGGCCGGACAGTTCTGGGATCACCAGGGGGCCGGTGATGTCGGCCAGGATTTCGGCCAAGTCTGGTGTGAGGTCGGGGAATACGCTGGCGCGAGTCGGGGTAGTGCACGGCGCGTTGGCGTCGGATGGGTCGTAGGAGAGTGCGCCATCCGAGGCGAAGGGATCGCCGTCGGATGCGAAGCTGCCGCCCTCCGACGCGAAGGAGTCGCTGCCCGAGGCGAACGGGTCGCTGCTCGAGGACGGTTCGAGCGTAGAGCGCGAACCGGCGCTTCCGGCCGATTCGGATTCGTCAGCGGCGGCGAACAAGTCCATGAGGTCTGGGATCTTGGTGGCCTGTGGGGATTCACCGGGGGCGAAGGGATCCGCGGCGGCGGCGCTGTCGGGTGCTTCCGACTCGTCGGTCGAGGCGAAAACCTCGCCGTCGCGCGACGCCGGTGCGCCGGTCGTGCCGAGAACCCCACCGTCGTGCGGTGCAGGTTCCATCGGGTCCCACTGGGGTGCCGGTTCGGTGGTGCGGGTGGCGCAGATCGGGAGCCAAGGGTTGGCGCGGAGTTCGGTGATGAGGGCTTCGCGGAGGAGGGCGTCGGCCTCGCTGCGGGCGAAGCCGGGGGTGGGGACCAGGACCAGGCGGTCGCGGGGCGGGAGGGCGCGGGCGAAATCCGCGTAGCCCGTTGCCAATTCGCTGACGCGCGCGCCGGGCAGGAGGCGGCGGCGGTCGGGTTGCATGGGGATGTCGGCGATCAGGATCGCGGGCAGGGACAGTTCCTCGTCGGAGCGAGTGGGGGCGCGTAGGACGTCCGGGGCGGCGGTGGTGGGTCGGCCCTGTCGCAGTGGGAGCAGCCAGCGGGCTCGTGAAGTCCGGTACTGCCACCAGGTTCGGCGTGCGCCGGACGGGAGGGTGATGACCAGCTGGCTGAGGGCCCCTACGTCGGCAGCGGCGTCGGCAGCGGCAGCGGCGTCGGCAGCGGCGTCGACGTCAAAGTTGGCGGAGTCAGCGTCGGCGCCAACGTTGGCGGAGTCAGCGTCGGTGCAAAGGTTGGCGGAGTCAGCGCCAGCACCAGTCTCGGCGCCAGGGTTGGCGGAGTTCGCCTTGGCCGGAGGAGCTGGGGCCAGAATGGTTACCGCGCTGGTGAATACATCGTCGCCGATTCGGATGCGCTGTAGGGCAGGCAGTTCCAGCAGGAGGTCTGGGGCTTCGGCGCGCATGGCGTCGAGGAGGGCCTCAGCGTCGATGTCGGCGCGCAGGTGGATGACGATTTCGGTGTCGGTGCCCGCCACGGGGGTGGTGGGGACGGGCCACGCGAGGCGTAGGACGGGGGGTGCGATCTCGGACAGGTCGTCGGGGATGACGATGCCGGTTTCGTGCAGGGCCTGCAGGGTTGCCGCGCGGGAGAAGCGCAGGGATCCGGTGGTGGAGCGGACTTCGATCTCGTCGCCCACCGATCGCACCGCGGTGAAGCCGACGCCGAAGCGGCCGACCTGGGCGGTGTCGGTTTTTCCGGACGCGCGCAGGGCGGTGAGCGCGTGCACGCCGGAAACAGTCAGTGGCGCACCGGTATTGGCGACATGCAGGCGTCCGTCGACCACCCGCACGGTCAGCTCACCCGCGACACCGGCCTTCGCGGCGGCGTCGGCGGCGTTCTGCGCGAGCTCGGTGAGCAGCCGATCCCGGTAGCCCGCGGCCACCAGATCGGCCTCACTGGCACTGTCCTCACGCAGCCGCGTGGGCGAATCCCGCCACGCGGCAAGAACTCCGGCCCGCAGATCCGCCGTGCCGAACGGATCCCCCGCACCGTTCAGCGCGACACCGACGATCCGTGCTCCATCGAATCAGCCTGTGCGCCTTCGTCTTCCGAGCCAGGTTCGGCCGTGACCGTCGCGATGCCCTCACCATTCAAAGGCGCATCGACACTCGCCTCGGTGACATTCGCCTCCGGACCGTCGGCGACCGACACGCTGGCCACATCAGCGGCGACCTCCGCCGTCACGACCTCGTCGGCCGACTCCGGCTTCGCGCCCTCCGCAAGCGCGGCCCGCTCAGCCTCCACCGCGGCGACGGCTTCGGCCTCTGCGGTCTCCTGCCGGTCGCCGGCCTGCTCGGCCGCAACCTCGCCGACCTCGGTCAACGCGTCAGCGGCACCTTGCTCAGCCGCAGCGTCAGCGGTCTCGATGACAGAGTCGGCGGCAGCACGTTGCTCAGCCACGACATCAGCGGTCTCGATGACGGGGTCGGCGGCGGTCGTTCCGGCCGCAACCTCCACGACCTCGACAGCAGGGTCGGCAGTCTCACCGACAACCTCCACGACCACCGTCTCAGGATCAGCGGCGATCGCCTCGTCGGCGGTGATCGCATCCTCGCCCGCATCAACGGCCTCAGCCGGATCAGCGGCGGTCGCGTCCTCGACCGCCGGCCGCACGATCTCGACGAAATCCACCGCATGGTCATCGAACGCCTCGTACAACGGCGAACCGTTCCCACTGGGCGCGATCACATCGGAGTGCGCACCGCACCCGTAGGCGATGTTGACCACGTGCCCGTCGGCGCCCATCGCGTTGCCGCACACGCCGAACGATTCGCGCAGGGCGCCTGCCAGTGGCAGGTAGAAACCGCACATGCCGCAGGTGGACGGGGCGGCCTTGGCCATTTCGGTGTCGGGGCCGAATTCGGCGAACCAGCGTTGGGCGGCGTCGGCGCGGCCTTCGACGCTGAGTACCTGGACGCGGCCGAGGCCGACCTCGCGGGCTACGTCGTCGATGACGGGGTCGCCGGTGGCGATGTAGCCGGGGACAAGGCGCGGGTCGTCGGCGGGGGTGGCGAGCAGGTCGCCGGGGCCGAGGTCGCCGGGGCGCACGCGCTGGTCCCACGGGATGAAGTCGGGGGCGATCAGGGCGCCGATGGCAGGCAGCAGCGCCGACTCGCTGACGGTGGCGTAGTCGGCGCCGGGGGGCGCGGCCACGACCACGGCCCACTGCCAGCCGCGGTAGCCGGGCAGGGTCGCCTCGAACCGGTGGGTGGCCGCGGTGTCGTCCTCGACGGTCACCCCCAGATGGACGCCTACCCCGTCGGGTTCGAGCGCGACGAGCGCACGACGTGCGACCTCGGCCGCGTCGGCCAGAACTCCACGCATGCCGGACTCCGAAACAGATACTGCGCTCACGGCATACATTTTGCCGTATGAAGTGCAATCGCAGTTCGTTGGCCGTCGCAGTGCTGGTCAGTGTGCTCGGCGCGGGGGCTTGTAGCGGCCCCGAAGACGCCGGTCCGCCGCGCTTGCGGGTGGAGGTGATCGGCTCGTCACCGCACGATCCGCGGGCCTTCACCCAGGGTCTGGAAGTGGTCGACGGGGTGCGCTACGAGAGCACCGGCATGTGGGGCGTGTCGACCGCGCGGGCCTTCGACCAGCGCACGGGCGCCGAGACCGCACGGGTCGCGCTGCCGGGTCGACTGTTCGGCGAGGGCATGACCAGGGCGGGTTCGATCGTGTGGCAGCTGACCTGGCAGGACGGTTTCGCGATCGCGCGCGACCCGATCACCCTGGCCGAAACCGGTCGCGCCGACTACGCGGGCGAGGGGTGGGGACTGTGCGCACAACCACACCGGTTGGTGATGAGCGACGGGACCGGCACGCTCACCTTCCGCGATCGGGTCACCTTCGCGCAGATCGGTTCGGTGGAACTGTCGGGCTTCAAGGGTGCGAAGCCGAACGAGTTGGATTGCGCCGAGGACGGGACGATCTACGCCAACAATTTCCCGACCGACGAAATACTGCACATCGATCCACAGACCGGCGCGGTGCTGGCCGTGATCGACGCGAGCGGTCTGCTCACCCCCGACGAGCGGAAGGGCACCGACGTACTCAACGGCATCGCGCACCTGCCGGGCACCGACCGGTTCCTGCTCACCGGAAAGTACTGGCCGCGCATGTTCGAAGTCCGGTTCGTGGGTGATTGACCCGGTGTGTCCGACATTGCCGCGCCGCGAGTGAACATCCACAGCGGGAGTGCGACAGAATTGGACCTGTGACTACGCCCCGCGAACCATCCGGTCCCGACCGTGGTCGCCGGGACGGTACCGCCGCCGACCCGCACCCCGGTTACGGGCAGTACCCGCCGCGCGCACCGCGCAAGGTCTTCCCCCGGCCCGAACGGCCGCTGCCCACCGAGCCGCCGACGGTCCGGTCGAAAAGCATGTTCCGCCGCCACGACCCCGTCGACGCCCCGACCACTCCCGTCCCGCACGCGGGTCAACAGCAGTTCCCGCGTGCGCAGGAGCAAGCACGGCCCGAACCTCCTCGCGAGGAACATCGGGCCGGCCCTCCTCGCGAGGAACATCCGGGCAGCCCTCCTCGCGAGGAACCTACGGTCGACACCGGCCCCGACGGCACCCGCGCGTTTCCTCGCGACGAGGCCGCCGACGACCCGGTCAACCAGCGCGTGCCCCGCAAACTCACCGTCACCCGAGTGGCCGCCATGCGAAGCCGCGAACTCACCGAGCGCGGCATCGCCACCTTCCAGCGGGCCGCCAAGGCCGACGGTGCCGACCAGTCCGGCCTGACCGCGCTCACCTACGCCACCATGGCGAACTTCGCGCTGGACGCCGCGATCGCGGTGTCGCTGGCCAACACCCTGTTCTTCGCCAGCGCCACCGCCGAGTCCAAAACCAAGGTGGCCCTGTATCTGCTGATCACCATCGCCCCGTTCGCGCTGATCGCCCCGCTGATCGGTCCGCTGCTGGACCGACTGCAACGCGGTCGCAGGCTCGCGCTGGCCACCACCTTCGCCCTGCGCGCGGGTTTCGCTGTCCTGTTGATCTTCAACATCGACACCTGGGGTCTGTATCCGCTGGCGTTGTGCATGATGGTCGGCTCGAAATCCTTCGCCGTCCTCAAGAGCGCGGTGACCCCGCGCGTGCTGCCACCCGACATCGACCTGGTCCGCACCAACTCCCGGTTGACCGTGTTCGGTCTGGTCGGCGGCACGATCGGCGCGGGTGCGCTGGCGGCGCTGGCGGCCCTGATCGCCGATTCCACCGGTGCGCTGATCTTCGCCACCGGCATCGCGATCGCGGGCGCGTATCTGAGTCTGCGCATTCCGCGCTGGGTCGAGGTGACCGAGGGCGAGGTCCCCGCGACGCTGACCTATCACGGCCCCGACGCCAACACCGAGATCATCGAACGCGGCATGCAATCGTCGATCCCCGCCCGGAAACGGCGGCAGCCGCTGGGCCGAGCCGTGGTCACCGGGCTGTGGGGCAACAGTTCCATCCGCGTGCTCACCGGCTTTCTCACCTTCTATATCGCCTTCGTGGCCAAGGGTTCCGGCGGCAGTCCCACCGAACAGGCGGCGATGCTGGGCGTGGTCGGTGCGGCGGCGGCGCTGGGCAATTTCGGCGGCAACGCCACCGGCGCCCGACTGCAACTGGGCCGACCGTCGCCGGTGGTGCTGGGCTGCACCGGTGCGTGCGCGGCGGTCGCACTGTTCGCCGCGTTCACCGGAAACCTGTTCGGTGCGGTGGTGGCGGCGCTGGTGGCCTCGGCGGCCAGTGCGCTGGCGAAGGTGTCGTTGGACGCCGCCATCCAGGACGATCTGCCCCCGGAGTCGATCGCATCCGGGTTCGGGCGTTCGGAGACCGTGCTGCAACTGAGCTGGGTCGTGGGCGGGGCGGCCGGTGTGCTGATGCCCACCGACTACTGGAAGGGTTTCGCGTTGATCAGCGTGATCCTGCTCGTCGGGCTGCTGCAAACGTTCGTCAGCTATACCGGGCACTCGCTGCTGCCGGGTCTGGGCGGCAATCGCCCCCAGCACGTGGAGCAGGAAGTGCCCAACACCCATCCGAGAGGGACAGGAGACCCCACGTGGTGAGCAAGATCGACACCCGAACAATCGTCGCGCTGGTGGCGGCCGCGTTGTTGGCTGTTGTCGTGGTGACCGCGGGGTGGGTCGCCATCGCGGTGGCCAAGGCGCCCGCGCACAGCCCGCAGCTCACCGCGTACGCGAACGGCAAGACCGTCACGGTCGACCCGTTCATGTACTGCTCGGTGCGCATGGAGGACTGCCAGTACGGCGAGACCGTGCCGCTGGAGGTCGTCTCGGGCTATCCGGTGCAACTGTCGCTGCCGTCGGAGGTCGCCGAATCGCCGTGGCTGATCCAGTTGATCTACCAGCGTCCCAACGGCGAACAGTTGGACAAGGTGCTCAGCTTCGCCGACTACCCCGCGAATTCCCGGGCGCTGACCATCGAATCGAAGCCGGAACCGGAACTGCGCCTGATCGGCATCGAGGTCCAGCTGCCGATCCTGGCTCGCGATATCGCCACCGGGCGCGAGTCCTATATCCCGCATGCGGCCTGGTCGATCGTGACGCCGGAACTCGACCAGGCTCCCTAGACACGAAATCGGCCCCGAACGAAGCGAATTCGTTCGGGGCCGATTTTCTTTAGTTGCTCAGTGATCGAGTTCGCGAGCCACCGCTCGAACAACCTCGGAGATCCGCTGCGACATCTTGCGATCGGGGTACTTGCCCCGGCGCAGATCCGGCTGGACCGTGCTCTCGAGCAGCGTGATCATGTCCTCGACCAGCCCGTGCAGCTCGTCGGGGGTCTTGCGCGGCCCGGCGTCCTTGCGGGCGGGCGGGGTGCCACGGTCGCGGTCGCGAACCACGGTGGGCGGTGCCTCGAGCACCGTCACGCTCAGCGCCTGCGGACCACGGCGACCCGCGGCCATGCCGAATTCGACACGCTGTCCGGGCTTGAGTCCCTCGACACCCTCGGGTAGCGCGGACGAACGGACATAGACGTCCTCGCCCTCGTCCTGAGACAGGAAGCCGAAGCCCTTCTCGACGTCGTACCACTTCACCCGGCCGGTCGGCACTGCGCTCACCCGTTCATCATTCGGCACCCGCGCCCTTGTGGCCCGGGTTACACAATTTTGCTCAATCGCGAAAGAACGCGCCCCCCAACAAGGCGGGACGCGATGTGCTCAGAGTCTACCCCGGTGCCTATTACCCGAGCACACCAGTTTTACGGTGCACCGGTGACGAACTCTGAGGAACCGGCCGCACCCGGACCACGCCGCTCCGGCGATCGCCTCCTGCACGTGGCCCTGGCCCTGTTCGGGATCGGCCTGGTGGCGGTGATCGCGATCTTCGTGACGCCGATCGTGTCCGACGGCAAGCCGGGACTGTGGCTGTACGGACTGGCGATGCTGGCGCCGCTCGGGTTCCTGCTGTCGCTGATTTTCGCGCTGTGGTCGGGCCGCCGGGCACGTTGACGCATCAACCGAATATCGCGCGCAACGTCATCCCGCTAAACATGTGATCCTGGTCACATAACGGAGCGGTCACGAAGTGAGCGCACAGCCGTTGCGCACATTCGCCACGGCAACTACCTGCGCTGACACATCAGGGATCACCCTGAGACGACCCCGAGACCCGCTGCGACCCGCCGGTTACCAAATAGTGACATTCGCCGCCGACAGTCGTACCGTTTCACTCAGTCGGGGTAACCCCCGAACCACCGGCCCGCCGCACCGAACCTCACCCCGCGGGTACCGGACCCCGATTGGAAACAAGGGGTGAGGGCGGACCGGGATGCCTCTCAGTCCGGGCCACATGCAGGTGCGAACGAGAGGAAGAAACCCGATATGAGTGGACGCCACCGCAAGCCGACTTCCACCGGGCGCACCGCGGCCAAGGTCGCCGTCACCGGCGCGATCTTCGGCACCGCAGCCGCAGCCCTCGCAGGAAACGCAAGCGCTGCCCCCGACTCCGACTGGGATCGCCTCGCACAGTGTGAAGCCGGCGGCAACTGGGGCATCAACACCGGCAACGGTTACCAGGGTGGGCTGCAGTTCTCGCCCTCCACCTGGGCCGCGCACGGCGGTGGCGAATACGCCGCCTCCGCCAACCAGGCCAGCCGCGAACAGCAGATCGTGGTCGCCGAAAAGGTTCTCGCTTCCCAGGGTTGGGGCGCATGGCCGTCTTGCTCGTCCAAGTTGGGACTGAGCAGCGGACCCACCGATCGCGTCGCCCCTTCGACCCCCAGCTGGGTCCCCGAGGTCCACATCCCGCAGGTTCAGGCCGATCCGAGTGCCGAAGTGTTCTCGGCCGTGGACCGCGCCCTCACCGTCGTGCAGCAGCAGGGCATCGCCGTGCCGCAGCAGGCTCTCGACTTCGTCAACTCGGCCAAGGGTGCTCCGCTGGACCCGGCCGTGATCGACTTCTTCCAGGCGAACAAGGGTCTGCTGCCCTCCTGATCGCTTCCGGACATAAAAGAGCCCGCATCCTTTCGAGGATGCGGGCTCTTGTCTTTCTCGTCGGAATTACACCCGGTTGATGGTCGTCTGGGGGTGCACATACGGCAGCGAGGCTGCCGGGACGGGAAACTCGGTGTCCTCACCGAACGGCGAGAGATTACCGGCGCGGGTCGACGACAATTCGGTCACGGCATGTTCGCCGTCGGCCACCGCGGGCCAGCCGTTGTCGACGTAGGGTTTCTTCGATTTGTTCACCACGCGATCATTCTGGCATATACGTGCGTGGCTGCCGCTAGCCCCGAGAACTGTAGGCTCGATCGGTGATCGCGACAGACTCTCTCGCCGATTGGCTCGGTGCGCGCACCGATGCCCAGCTGGTGAAATTGCTGCAGTTGCGGCCCGACCTGGCGGTGCCGCTGCCCGCGTCGATGTCGGTGCTCGCGGTGCGGGCTCAGCAGCGCGCGTCGGTGTTGCGCGCGGCCGACGATCTGGACACGCTCGAGTTCGCGATCATCGAGGCGCTCACCGCCAATGAGGACGCTCGCACGTTGGGCACCGAAGTCGACCAGCTCACCCGCGTCACCCTGCACGCGCAGCTCAAGGATCGGGTCACCAAGACCGCGTTCAACGCCGCGCTGACCCGCCTGCTCGACCGCGCGCTGGTCTGGCCGGTCGGCGACGCTCTCGACCTGACACCCAGTGCCGCAGAGGCCCTTCCCTGGCCGCTGGGCGCGACGACAGCGCTGCCCGACGCGCTCACCGAACCGGAGGCGGCCACCGCGCTGGCCAAGGCGAGCCCGCCCGAACGCGCGCTGCTGGACAAACTCGCCGCCACCGGTCCCCGAGGTCGCACCCGCGATGCCGCGCCGGGCACCGACCCGCAGCGCCCGGTGCCGCGTCTGCTGGCCGCGCGGCTGCTGCACTGGATCGACGACGAGACCGTGGAACTGCCGGTCACGGTCGGTCAGATGTTGCGCGGCGAACCCGTCACCGACCCGCACGCCTTGGCCCCGCCCAAGCCGGTTCTCACCAAAAACGCTGCGGCGGAAGTGAATGCGGTCGGCGCGGGCGAAGTGGGCGAACTGCTGCGCGACGCCACCGACCTGATCGAAGCCCTCGGCAAGGCGCCCGCCCCGGCCCTGCGCGCGGGCGGACTCGGCGTGCGTGAACTGCGCAGGCTCGCCAAGCAGACCAGCATCGACGAACAGCGCACCGGCCTGCTGCTGGAACTGCTCGCCGCGGCGAAACTGGTCGAAAAGGGCCTGCCCGAACCAACTCCCGACCTGGACTCCACCGACGACTTCTGGGCACCGACGCCCGCCGCCGACGCCTGGCTGGACGCCTCGCCCGCCACGCGCTGGGTGACGCTGGCGCAGGCCTGGCTGGAACTGGACCGGATGCCGTGGATGATCGGGCTGCGCGATACCGCCGACAAGCCCATCGCGGCCCTGTCGGCAGAGTTGCGGGTGCCGCACGCGGTGCGCGACCGGCAGGCGATTCTCGGCCTGCTGGCGGAGTATCCGACCGGCACGGCACTGACTCCCGGCGATATCGGCAAACTTCTGGCGTGGCGAATGCCGCGTCGCCGCAGGCACTTTCGACTCGACGCCGTCACCGCGACTTTGTCCGAAGCTGCCGTCGTCGGCCTGCTCGGTCGCGGCGCGCTCGACTCCGCCGCCCGCGCTCTCCTGCACGGCTCCGTCGCCGACGCGGAATCGGAAATGGCTGCGGCACTGCCGAAGCCGGTCGATCACGTGCTGGTACAAGCGGATCTGACAGTGATCGCACCCGGTCCGCTCGTGCCGGAACTGCAGAGCAAGATCGCCATGGTCGCCAACGTCGAATCAGCCGGTGCCGCAACGGTTTACCGGGTCACCGACGCCACCGTGCGACGCGCGCTGGACGCGGGCAACACCGCCGCCGAACTGCACGCCCTGTTCGCCACCCACTCCCGCACCCCCGTCCCGCAGTCGCTGACCTACCTCATCGACGACGTGGCCCGCAGACACGGCCAACTCCGCGTCGGCATGGCCCAGTCGTTCCTGCGCAGCGACGACCCCGCCCTGCTCGCACAGGTCCTGGCCGCCCCCGTGGCCGAGGACCTGGCGTTGCGCGCGATCGCCCCCACCGTCGCGATCGCGCTGGCTCCGCTCTCCGAAATGCTCGACCAGCTGCGCAAGGCAGGCTTCGCCCCCGCGGGCGAGGATTCCGGCGGCACGATCGTGGACCTGCGACCGCGCGGCGCCAGGATCTCCGTGCGCCCGCTGGCCCGCAAGCCCTACCGCCCCACCCCGCCCAACGACGACCAGCTCACCCAACTGGTCACCGAACTGCGCGCGGGCGAACGAGCCGCGGGCGCGCGCACCGGCCAGTCCGTGCGCTCCGACGGCTCCCGCACCGGCACCGCGGCCACCCTCGCGCTGCTGCAGTTGGCCGCGCGAGTGGGTCGGCCGGTGAACATCGGTTACGTCGACGCGCAGGGGGTGGCCAGTAAGCGGGTGGTGGAGCCGCTACGCGTGGGCAACGGCCAACTGGAGGCCGTCGACCCGGTATCCGGCGCCACCCGCCACTTCACCCTCCACCGAATCGCGTCGGTGGCTCTGCTCGATTAGGGCTTGGCCATGCAGAACGTGGTCTTCGGGTCGGGGACTGTCCGGTACAGCGACGCGTCCGTTCCGCACAGCATTTCGTCGGTCTCGCCGTCGATCCGCTGGATGACCTTGAACGACACCTCCGGCGCGGTACACGCCACGGCCTCGGCGGGACGCCTGCCCGCCTCCGCGTAGCAGGCGCCCTGGGCGAAGTTGGGGGCCAGGCACAGCGCGCTCTTCGCGTCGCCGACGGTGCCGGTGAACACGGCATTGTCGGCCGCGCAGTCCGCGCCGACCTTCACGATGCGGTAGCTGGACGTGGCCGAGGAGCAGTCGCCCACGGTCGCCTTCATCGCGTCGGCGGTGTTGTCGGTGACCTCGACGCACGAACCCGCCGCCACTGCCGCCGTTGCCGTCGCCGGGGAGTCGGACGAGCACGAGACCACCGCGCCGACCAGCGCAACTGCCGCCATCGGTGCGAGGACAACCCGTGCCGACAGTCGCTTTGCCGAGAAATTCACTGAAAACCTCACTCACCGAACGGTTAAGGACCGTCGGTGACGATACCCAAGGACACCCCGTCCGCGCTCCCCCTCGCTGGCTACCATCGAACCCATGACCCTCGACGATGTCGCCGGCGAGCTCTACACCCTCGACCCCGGCGACTTCGTGTCCACGCGCACCGAGCGGGCCGCGCAGGCTCGCGCCGACGGTGACCGGGATCTGGCCAAAGCCATCACGGGGTTGCGCAAGCCGACGGTGGCGGCGTGGACGGTGAATCTGCTGGCCCGGCACGCGCCGGACGAGGTCGCGGCGCTGCTGGATCTCGGTGACGCGCTGCGGTCGGCGCAGCGACAGTTGTCGGGTGAGAAGCTGCGCGCGTTGGGGGCGCAGCGGCAGCAGGTGGTGAACGCGATGACCAAGCGGGCTGCGGAGTTGGCCGCCGAGCACGATCGGCCCGCGGGTGAGCAGGTGTTGCGGGAGGTCGGGCAGACATTGACGGCCGCGTTGGCCGATCCTGATGTGGCCGATCTGGTTCGGGCGGGGGTGCTGCCGGCCACTGTTACCTATGACGGGTTCGGCCCGGCTGGGCTCGTCGCGATCACCGGCGGCAAGGCCACGCCCGCAAAGGCGAAACCACGCTCGAAGGACACCTCCCGTGAAGTCGCGGCCCGGCAGGAACTCGACGACGCGGAGTCCGGGCTCGCGGCAGCCCGTGCCGATCGCGATGAGGCCGAAGCCGCTGCCGCACAAGCCAAGTCAGAGTTCGATGCGATCGAGACCCGAATCGCCGACCTGCGCAGCGAACTCGAACACGCCGAACACCAGCGTCACTTCGCCCAGACCGCCGAACATCGCGCTCGTAGCGAATTCACCGCCGCGCGAAATCAATTCGATCGGATGCAGCGCTGGGTCGAACGCGCCCGCGCTCGTCTCGACGGATGACCTCCGTGCGGATTCACCGACGCAACGTGCCGGGGTAGAGAAACGCGTCGCGCGGCGGACTCGTCCCGTCGAGCCATTCGGCCAGGAACTCACCCAGTGGCATCGAGGTCCGGGTCTGCAGGAACGCGCGGAACTCCGGCATCGAAGCGTGGCCGTCTCGGTGGGCGTTCACGAAGTCTTTTATGGCCGTGAAGAACACGTCCTCGCCGATCAGTTTTCGCAACGCGTGCAGGAACAGTGGACCGCGGTAGTAGACGGAGGTGAACTCGTCGCCGACGCCGGGGGCAGCCAGTGCGACGTCCCAGAACGTGGGCACCCACAGGAATGTCGCGACTGTTTCACGGTATTCGGTGTCCACGTCGGCGTGGTCGATGCGCTCCGCCCACAGGTAGTCGGCGGTGTAGCTGGCGAAGCATTCGTTGAGGCAGATGTCGGACCACTGGCGCACCGACATGGTGTCGCCCCACCACTGGTGG
Organism: Nocardia sp. NPDC058666; assembly: GCF_042714895.1. NCBI lineage: Bacteria > Bacillati > Actinomycetota > Actinomycetes > Mycobacteriales > Nocardiaceae > Nocardia > Nocardia sp. NPDC058666. The sequence continues at coordinate 307,136 of NZ_JBHXRY010000002.1, read as the reverse complement.
GCCAGCTCGTGCACCACGGTGTTCAGGTCGGCCCATGGCGCGTAGGTCGGCCGGGTCTGGGTTTCGAGGGAGAACGGCAGTTTCGTGTCCACGTAGATGCCGCCCGCTACGTCGAACGGGTAAGGGCCGTACAGGTTTTCGAGGAAGTCGAGGATTTCGGGCAGGCGTTGTTCGTCCGCGCGGTTCTCGCCGGATTCCGGTGCGAACGCGCTCAGCACCGCGGTCCCGTTCGCGCGCCGCTGCTCGAGGAAGGTGAAGTGATCCACCGCTACCGTGGTCAGGTAGCCGATGGTGGGCTGGCGGGTTTCCCAGGTGGTGTGCAGCCGCCCGTCGCGCACCACGTGTTCGGTGCGGTCGCCGGTCGACATGACTTCCCACTCGGCGGGCACGTTCGCGTGCAGCGTGAAAGTTGCTTTGTCCGTGGGGGTGTCGTTGAGCGGATACCAGGTGGACGCACCGTGCGGCTCGCCGACGGCGAACGCGCCACCGCTGGGGGCGTGGGTCCAGCCTTTGCCTTCGGTGTCGGGGGCAGTGCCCGCGTAGTCGACGATGATCCGCATCGGCAGGCCTGGCGGCAAGGGCAGCAGGGGCGTGATCACCAGCTCGTGGGCGTCATCGCGCGCGAAACCCGCGGGCTGACCGTTCACGGTCACCATCAGCACCGGCGGCCCGCTGTAGTCGAGGTTGAACTGTGCCAGTGGCTGGGTCACGCGGCCGTCGATGCGGGCGGTGCCGCGCAGGTGGTGGGCTACCGGTTCGTAGTCGATCGACACGTCGTAGTGGGTGACGTCGTAGCCACCGTTTCCGTCGAGCGGGTAGTACGGATCACCAAGGCCCGGCGCGCCGATCAACGTCGAATCCGCCGCTGCCGGAACAACTCCCAGCGTCAACAGAGCTACCACCACAACAGAGCCAGCCGACCATCGCATGTCGAAGACACCTTTCGTCGACCAGATCGCGCGCACCCGACCATCGTCGCAGGCGCCGTTCTACCCCAAATCGGGGGGCAGGTGCCGCGGGTCGAGCAGTAGACGCTTGGTCGCCGTGCGCTTCACCCGCTCGGCCAACGGCAGATTATCCGCGAGCAGCCGCCATTCGACCTCGCCGATGGCATCGCGTGCCCGCTCGATCACCGCGTCGTCGCGAGTGCCCCAGGCGATCGGCATCGCGGTGACCAACTGCCAGCGTTCGCCGACCTGCCGGGGCGCGCGATCGGTGCGCACCGCGACGGCGGGCACGCGTTCGCCCGGCTGCGGTGCGTGACCGGGAAGCGCGCGCACCTTGCGGGTGATCAGGGCCCAACTCCGTACCGGCGCAGCAGGTTCGGCGATATCGACCAGCGCGAGCAGCACGATCCCGCCCGGCTCGGCATCACACACCACGGCGGGCACTAAAACACCGTCGTGGTACAGCTTTTCGATGCTGGAGCGGTGCGGCGTCCACAGCGCCACCCACAGGGCGATGCACGCGGCGAGCACGCACACCACCGCGAGCAGGAATCCCCACGCCTGCCCGGTCCACAACAGGGCGGCGGTGGCCGCGACGGCCAACCCGGCGGCCAGTAGGGCGATCAGGCGCAACCTGCGCAACCCGGTGAAGGTCTCGTTGACCGCGTGAGCGTGTTCACGGTCGACCACGAATTCGAAGCGGCGCACGCCTTCCTTCCTAGCACAAGTTGCGGAGTAATCGCCTCCACTTATCTGCCGAGGGGTTCGCACTCCGCACGGTACCCCCCGGCGACCTGGTCAACCGCGCTACACGCCGTCCCCGATGGGCGGCCCGAGCAGGTCGTCGGCGTCGACGATGCGGTAGGCATACCCCTGTTCGGCGAGAAAACGCTGGCGATGCGCGGCGTACTCGGCGTCGAGGGTGTCGCGCGCGACCACCGAATAGAAATGCGCCTGTCCCCCATCCTGTTTCGGCCGCAGCAGTCGACCCAGGCGCTGGGCTTCTTCCTGCCGGGAACCGAATGTACCCGAAACCTGCACGGCCACAGAAGCTTCGGGCAGGTCGATGGAGAAGTTGGCGACCTTGCTCACCACCAGCACCGGGACCTCACCGGAACGGAACGCGTCGAACAGGATCTCGCGCTCCTTGTTCTTGGTCGCGCCGGTGATCACGGGGGCATTCAGTGCCACGCCGAGTTCTTCGAGTTGGTCAAGGTACGCGCCGATCACCAGCGTCGGCGCGCCCTCGTGCCGGGCCAGGATGGACTCGACCACCGGGATCTTGGTGCGCGCGGTGGAACACAGCTTGTAGCGCTCCTCCGGCTCGGCGGTGGCGTAGGCCATGCGTTCGGCGTCGGTGAGCGTGACCCGCACCTCGACACAGTCCGCGGGCGCGATCCAGCCCTGCGCCTCGATGTCCTTCCACGGCGCGTCGTAGCGTTTCGGGCCGATCAGCGAGAACACGTCACCCTCGCGGCCGTCTTCGCGCACCAGTGTGGCGGTCAGGCCGAGCCTGCGGCGCGACTGCAGGTCGGCGGTCATCCGGAAGACGGGCGCGGGCAGCAGGTGCACCTCGTCGTAGATCACCAGGCCCCAGTCGCGGCTGTCGAACAGTTCCAGGTGCTTGTACTCGCCCTTGGATTTGCGGGTGATGACCTGGTAGGTGGCGATGGTGACCGGGCGGATCTCCTTGCGTTCGCCGGAGTACTCGCCGATCTCGTCCTCGGTGAGCGTGGTGCGCGCCAACAGTTCGCGCCGCCACTGCCTGCCCGCCACGGTGTTGGTGACCAAGATCAGCGTGGTGGCCTTCGCCTTGGCCATCGCGGCCGCGCCGACCATCGTCTTACCCGCGCCACACGGCAGCACGACCACCCCGGAACCGCCCGCCCAGAACGAGTCGGCGGCCATCTCCTGGTAGTCGCGCAGGTGCCATTTGCCCTCGCTGTAATCGAGGCCGATGTCGTGCGCCTCACCGTCGACGTAACCCGCCAGATCCTCGGCGGGCCAACCGATCTTCAACAGCATCTGCTTGATGTGACCGCGCTCGGACGGGTGCACGATCACCGTGTCGTCGTCGACACGCGCGCCCAGCATCGGCGCGATCTTCTTGTGCCGCAACACTTCTTCGAGCACGGCACGATCCAGGCTCACCAGGCTCAACCCGTGCGCGGGGTGCTTGACCAGCTGCAGTCGGCCGTAACGACCCATCGTGTCGACGATGTCGACCAGCAGCGGCTGCGGCACGGCGTACCGGGAGAAGTTCACCAGCGCGTCCACGACCTGCTCGGCGTCGTGACCGGCCGCGCGGGCGTTCCACAGCGCGAGCGGGGTGATCCGGTAGGTGTGGATGTGTTCGGGCGCGCGCTCCAACTCCGCGAACGGGGCAATGGCCTGCCGCGCGTTGCCCGCCAGCTCGTGATCGACCTCGAGCAGCAGAGTCTTGTCGCTTTGCACGATCAGCGGACCATCGGTCACACGTTGCTCCTGGGTTCTCGGCGGCTGGTGCCGCGGGGTTCTCGGCGGTGGTGCCGCAGGGTTTTCGGCCTCGTAACCCCCGAATCCGAGGGGCGATACTGCGCGTTCGGCGGTCCGTCTCGCCCCTCGAGCCGGGGCGGTCGAAAACGTGGGGGTTGCGTGGGGTGGTTGAACCGATGGGCGGCGTTCGGTGGGCTTTGTCGATTGTACGGACCAGGTCCGACAGGGCCAGGGCGGAAAGCTCGCGGACGCTGTCGTGGATCCGCGGTGCGCGGCCGTTGCTCGTTTCGGTTCAGCGACTTTGCCGATTGTACGGACCGGGACCGACACGACCTGGGCGAAGAATGGCCGGGCGAGCGAGGCAGGGAGACCTAGGTCGGCCGGCTGACGTCCTGGATGCACCGGCACAGACGGCACCGGTGATGACGAACGTTCGGGGTCCAGCGCTTGCTGACTGGACCGCGACAACTGCCCCTGACCGGGCGAAACTCGATACATGCTTCAGACGACGGCGGTTCTCGGGGTCGCGGCGGCAGCCCTCGGCATGGTGCTGACGCCCGGCCCGAACATGATGTACCTGGTGTCGAGGACGGTCGCGCAGGGCCGTCGGGCGGGGATGATCTCGCTCACCGGGGTCGCGGCGGGATTCGCGGTCTACCTGGCTGCGGCCACGGCCGGGATCACGGCGGTGTTCGCCGTCGTGCCCGGCCTGTACACGGCCGTGAAGCTGGCCGGAGCCGCGTACCTGCTGTGGCTGGCCTGGCAGGCGATCCGCCCCGACGGCGTCTCGGTGTTCACCCCCACCGACCTACCGCACGACCCCGCCCGCCGCCTGTTCACCATGGGCCTGACCACCAACCTCCTGAACCCGAAGATCGCGATCATGTACATGGCCCTGATCCCCCAATTCGTCGACCCCGCACGCGGCGCACTGTGGTTGCAAAGCCTGTCCCTGGGCGCAATCCAGATCACAGTCGCCCTAACCGTCAACGCCCTGATCGTCCTAGCCGCCGCCACCCTGTCCACCTTCCTCACCGCCCACCCCCTCTGGCTACGCACCCAGCGCTACCTCATGGGCACCGCCCTAGGCGCCATAGCCATCACCCTGGCCACCGACAAAGCCCGCCCCACCCCAGCCTGACCGATCCCCGTACGTCCCGGTCCACCCCACCTTTCCGTCCGGGTAACCACCCGGCAGTCCCCACCCAAAGCGCCCCACCTTTTCGATCCGGGTAACCCCCACAAGGCCCCACCCAAAAACACAGCGCCTTTTCGGTCCGGGAAGTCACCAGGAAGTCTCTACCAAAGGGCCCCGCCCTGATCTGGACTGACCGGAGGGTGCGACGAAGGAGTACCCGCAGGGAGGGAAGATCAGGGCCCCCTGGGGCCCGCTCGAGCGCGCCAGCGCTCCAAAAACACAGCGTGGGAGTTTGCGTCACCGTCTCTACCCATGCACGCTGCTGTGGACGTCGGGGCCGAAGGAGCAGCGGTGAGTGTTGGGTTACTGGTGTCGGCGTTAGCCGGCCCATCGGTGAGCGAGCTCGATTCGGCAGTAAACGCGGTCCATCACGGTGGCGAACTACTCGGCGTAATCTCCTTCGCCGCATCAGGCGCCCTGGTCGCGGTCCGCAAACGCCTGGATCTGTTCGGCATGGTCGTACTCGCCTGCGCCACAGCCCTGGGCGGCGGCATCGTGCGCGATCTCCTGATCGGCCGAACTCCCCCAGCCGCCTTCACGGACCTGACCTACCTGTGCGCGTCGATGCTCACCGCCCTGCTGCTGTACTTCATCGCCCCGTCACGCCGCCTCACCAAGGGCCCCCTGGAAATCGCCGACGCGATCGGCCTCGGACTGTTCTGCGTAACCGGCACCGTGATCGCCGATTCGGCGGGCCTCGGCGCACCGACCGCCGCCTTGCTCGGCATGACCACTGCCATCGGCGGCGGTGTCATCCGCGACGTCCTCAGCGGCGAAGTGCCCAGCGTGCTGCGACCCGACCAAGACCTGTACGCGGTCCCCGCTCTGTTCGGCGCGGCCGCGACCGCTGCGTTGCTATCGTTCGACCTGTACGAGTCCTGGACCGGGCTGCTCGCCGCGGCCGGCGCAGTGGGATTCCGACTGCTGGCCCGCCACTACCAGTGGCACGCACCCCTGGCCCGACACGCCCGCGACTGACCTTCAGCGCACCGCGATGCCGGCCCGAAGTCGGCGCACCCCTTCATCGATGGTCTCGTCCCGCTTGCTGAAGGTGAAGCGCACCAGATGTTTCCAATCATCGGAGTGGTCGGCGAAGGCACTGACCGGCACGGCCGCAACACCGAGCCGCGCGGGAAGTTCACGGCAGAACGCCAGCCCGTCGTCGGTGCCCAGCGGCCGGGTGTCAGCACACACGAAGTAGCCGCCATTACTGGCAGACACTTCGAACCCCGTGTCGCGCAACGCTTCCGAAAGTCGAGTGCGCTTGTCCGCGAGCCCGTCACGCTGCGCGCGCACCCAATCCAGTTCCTCATTGATCGCATACGCCACAGCAGGCTGGAACGGTCCCCCACCGACGAAGGTGAGGAACTGCTTGGCTGTGAGCACCGCATCCAGCAGCGGCGCGGGTGCGCACGCCCAGCCGATCTTCCAGCCGGTGACATTGAAAGTCTTTGCCGCACTGGACACCACGATGGTGCGCTCCCGCATACCGGGCAGCGTGGAGATGCTGATGTGCTCGGTGCCGTCGTAGACCAAATGCTCGTAGACCTCGTCGGCCAACACCAGCAGATCGTGCTCGATGGCCAACTCCGCGATGGCGGTGAGGTCGGCCCGGTCGAGGACAGCGCCAGTCGGGTTGTGCGGCGAATTCACCACCACCATGCGAGTTTTCGGGGTGATCGCGGCGCGCAAGCTGTCCAGGTCGAGCACGAATCGGTCACCGTTGGGCACCAGACGAGCAGTTCGGCGTTGCGCACCAGCGAGAGCTGTTGCGGCGGAATAGGAGTCGTAGAACGGCTCGATCAGCACCACCTCCTGGCCGGGCTCGACCAGTCCGAGCACCGCGGCACTGATCGCCTCGGTCGCGCCGACGGTGACCAGTACCTCGGTGGCCGGGTCGTAGTCGGTGCCGTAGCGGCGGGCGCGATCATCGGCGATCGCCTGGCGCAGCACCGGCATGCCACGGCCGGGCGGGTACTGGTTCAGGCCGTCGGCGATCGCCGCGCGGGCAACCTCGAGCATGCGCGCGGGCCCGTCGGTATCGGGGAAACCCTGCCCGAGATTCACCGCGTCGTGCCGCACGGCCAACTCGGTCATCTCGGCGAAGATGGTCGATCCGAACGGGCGCAAACGGGCGACAGTGGGCGGCACAGGCGACATCTTCGCAGCGTAGCCCACCACACGTCGACGTTGCCGAACGATAGCGAACACGCATGTTTCACAAACGTTTTCCCGGTTTGACCTGCACTATTGTGCGATGGCCCAACCTCAGCTAGCCTCGCCGTGTTCTACCTCACACCACATCGAAGTGGTATATCGAAAGGGGCGCGTCATGGCCTCACCTCTGCTCGACTTCATCGTGCAACCGGCTGCGTCGGAGGTAGCCGGTTCGGCCCTGCGGTTCATCGCTGACCAGTTGTCCGCCAGCCCGATCGTGGACTTGTTCACGGGCTCGGCCACACCGGACAACAACATGGGTTCCTCGACCGGCGACCACAATCTCGGCTCGTCGACCGGCGACCACAACTGGGGCTCCACCTACCCCTAACCCCTGGGCAGGTCCTCTTCGCTGAGAAGTTCAGCGAAGAGGACTAGGGCAGGCGCGCGCCGGACAGCTTCGCTGGGTTCGCGAAATCGTATGCTGCCCAGATCTTTTCGTCTTTCACAGCGAAGCCCAGAACGCGCACGGGGCGCCCGAACGGCGAGTTCGGGTCGGTGATGATCAGCCCCGATTGCCCGTTCACCGTGGCATCGCGCATTTCCAGGCCCTGTTCGGACTGGTGCGCACGCCATAGGAACAGCGCCAACCGTGCGATCTTCTCTTGTCCTGCAACGATATTCAGTGCGGTTTCGGTCTTGCCGCCCGCGTCGGCGGTGAACGTAGCCTCCGGGTGCAGCGTCGCGACCACCGCGGCGACGTCGTCGGTGGCCAGCGCCGCAAGGAACCTACGCACCGCCAGATCGTGTACATCGTCGGCGGCGACATCCGGCGTGTGATGCACCCGCACCGCCAATTCCTTTGCGGCACTGGCGGAAATCTCGAGAATCGCGGCGATCTCGTCGAACGACATGTACTGCCCCCGATGCAGAACCAGCGCGACCCGCTGCTGCGCAGTCAGCGAGTCCAACGCCACCATCGCCGCCATCGCGCAGTCCCGATCCCGCACGACCGCATCCAACTCTCGCGTGGAATTGTCCACCGAGACGATCGGTTCCGGCAGCCACTGCCCCACATACGTCTGTCGGCGCACCGCCGCACTTCGCAAGTGGTCCAGGCAAATTCGACCGACTTCGGTCAGCAACCAGGCGCGCAGATCGTCGATCTCGGACTGGTGCACACCCGCCATCCGCAGCCAGCTCTCCTGCACGGCCTCCTCGGCGTCGCCGACGCTTCCGGTGAGCCGGTAGGCGACCGAAAGCAGGTGCGTTCGATGCGATTCGAACAAGTCGGCGAGAAACGGGGAAACCATCGGTGCAGATCCTACGGAGCCACCGGGGCGGGCCCTGTCACTGGCCCGACCATTCGCGAAGCATCCGGATGCACCATTCAGCGAGAATTCGGCCCTGACCTGTCAGGATGGCCGGATGTACGAGCACACGCTCACCGACGGCACGGTCTGGCTCACCCGCCCGACCGCAGCCGATATCGACCGCATCGTCGCCTGCTGTCAGGACCCCGACGTGCAGCGCTGGACCACCGTCCCGGTCCCGTACCAGCGGTCCGACACCGAGGACTTCCTCGACCGTGTCGTGGCCCCCGGCTGGGCGGACAACGCCCCGGTCTGGGCCATCCGCACCTCGGCGAGCAGCCAGGTGGAAGGCATGATCAGCCTGGCCCCGCGCGGTGTCGGCGCCCGCGAGATCGGCTTCTGGCTCACCCCCGAAAACCGCGGACAAGGCCTCATGTCGCGCGCGATCACCCTGGTCTGCGACTTCGCTTTCGCCCCCGATGGTCTCGCGCTGGATCGGATCATGTGGCGGGCGATCGTCGGCAACGTCCCTTCGGCTACCGCCGTGCGCCGCAACGGCTTTCACTTCGAGGGCGTGGCCCGCTCGGGCGGGATCCAGCGCGGCACCCGCGTCGACGAATGGGTCGCGGCCCGGCTACCGACCGATCCCGGCGGAGTCGTCGCAGGGTGGCCGACACCGGCGTAATCGCCCACTTCGCGCGTTTTCAGTCAGAAAACTGATTTTTCGACGCCCGTTTGTACGATTACGCCGGTGTGATCCGATCGATGTCATCATCGATCCATGCGCAGGTATCCGCGGGCCGATGGCTGACGACGCGCGGTTCGACTGGTTCGCCGACACCATTGGGGTGCGGGCGGGCGAGCGGGTGCTCGAACTGGGTCCCGGTTCCGGCGCCTCGTTGCAACGGATCGCGGCCAGGCTGGGCGATGGGCGGATCGTCGGGGTCGACCGCTCGGCCACCGCGGTCGCGCGGGCAGCCAAACGCTGTGCCACCGAGATCGCCGATGGCCGGGTTCGACTGGTCGAGGGAGAGATCGGCAATATCGGGGCCGCGCGGTTGCTCGACGAACTCGACTCCGGTGCGCGCTTCGACCTGATCTTCGCGGTCAACGTCAACCTGTTCTGGACCGGCCCCGCGACCACCGCCTGGTCCACCGTTCGCGAATGCCTCGCCCCCACCGGCCGATTCTGGCTCTGCTACGGCTACGGCACACCGGGCCCCGCCCCGAGCACCGACCAACTCACCGAACGCTTCGCCGCCGCCGGCTACGCGTGCACGACTGTCGCCTCCGAGGCCCTTCTCGCCGCCTGTCTCACGCCGCTCACCTGAAGACCAAGATCAACAGGCTCTCAGGGTTTTTCCTTCTCGGGCGATGTTTGCGTGATCACCTGGTGATCAGCTGTCCAGGGCAGTCAGTCCGGTCCGAGCGGTGGCGCGGCGGGCGATAGCTGCGTGCGACCCGCGCTCAGGTCGGGCGGTGGGGGGCTCGGCGGGCGGTGCCTCGGTGGGCGGGGATGGTGGTGGGGTCTTCGGGCCAGGCGTGTTTGGGGTAGCGGCCGCGGAGGTCGGCGCGGACCTGGGGCCAGCCGGTTTTCCAGAAGGAGGGCAGGTCGGCGGTGACGGCTACGGGGCGTTGGGCTGGGGAGAGCAGGTGCAGCAGGAGGGTGGCGCGGCCGTCGGCGAGGGTGGGCGGGTCGGTCCAGCCGAAGATTTCCTGGACTTTGACCGCGAGGACGGGTTGGTCGGCGGAGTAGTCGACGCGGACGCGGCTTCCGGACGGGACCTCGAGGCGTTCGGGGGCCAGTTCGTCCAGGCGGGCGGCTGCGGGCCATGGGAGTAGGCGGCGCAGGGCGGATCCTGCGTCGATGCGGGCCAGGTCGGCGCGGCGGCGGGCGGTGGAAAGTTCAGGGGTGAGCCAGGATTCGAGGTCGGACAGCAGTGCCTCGTCGTCGACGGCGGGCCAGGGGGCACCGAGGGTGCGGTGCAGGAAGTCCAGGCGTTGGCGCAGGCTGCGGGCATCGTCGCTCCATCGCAGCAGGTCCAGGCCTTCCGACCGAAGTCCTTGTCGCACAGCCTTTTCCACCAGTTGCTGATCTGGCTTGCGGATCGTCTGCTCCGACAGCAGGATCGCGCCCAGCCGCTCCACGCGACGCGCGACTACGTCCCCGCCATCCCATCGCACCTCGTCGGCCACCACCACCAACCCCGGCGCGGCCTCCCGCGCCAGTTCTTCATCGGCGATGGCCGCCAACCGAATTCGCCCTTCGGCCCGTCCGGGTTCACGATCGGCGATCGCCACCGCGAGCCATTCCGCGGCAGCCAACCCCGACCCCGGTGGCAAGGTCACCGCCGTCCCACCCGCCATGAGATAGGTCGACGACCCACTCCCCCGCCGCCGAGCCAACCGCTCCGGCTGCGCCAACGCGATCAACAAGGCAGCGACATCGGCCTCGGACCCACCACCCGCGAGCACTGATCCAGCGACCGGAGACCGACCTGTTGAGTACGACCGGCCGCGTGGATTGCGGTCGGCCGCGGCATCAGCGCTCTGGGCCGCCGGCCGATCGGGTGGAGCGGGCTTGCCGTCGGGCGGAGCGGGCTTGCCGT